>CAIULA010000001.1 GCA_903899945.1 uncultured Alphaproteobacteria bacterium
GAGCCTGTAGCTGCTCGTGAGTTCCTAGATCATTATTTGCCAGTGACGTTTAAGAGCAAGATTGATCTAGGTAGCGTTAAAATAGAAAAGGAAAGTTTTGTTACTGAGGATTTACGCAAAAGACTTAGCGATGTTGTGTACTCTGTTTCTTTAAAACAGAACATAGATGGCAAGAATAGCACAGATAGTGCTACTGATAATGTAGATAATGATAAAGCTTACGTATACGTTCTGATAGAGCATCAATCTAGTAGCGATTACTGGATTGCTTTCAGACTTTGGCAATATATGCTTCTTCTATGCGCAAGGCATAAGGACGCCAATAAAAATAATAAAGCTAAAAGTAATGCGACATCAGAAAAAGATAATAAACTCCCTCTAATATGTCCTATAGTGGTATATGCAAATGATAAGCCCTATAATGCTCCGAGAAACTTTTGGGAGTTATTTGAAGATGGCAAGACTGCTAAGGAATTGATGGGTGATGAGTATTTACTTGTTGATTTGCAAAAACAAAGTGATAACGAGATAGAGAAAAAGAAGCATCTTGGTATGATGGAGTATATGCTTAAACATCTCAAAGCTCGTGATATCTTAAATCTTTGGCAAAGTCTACTTGAGAAGTTTGAAAGCAGTATTGAAATAGATAAAGAAAATGGCTACATTTACATTAAGTGGTTATTATGGTATAGTGATGCTAAGGTATCTGAAGATAAACAAGTGGAGCTTGCTAAAATTATAGCTAGCTACTTAAAAAAAGAAGATCAAGAGGGACTTATGAGAACTATTGCTGATAAATATATTGATGAAGGGATGCAAAAAGGCATGGTCCAAGGCATGCAGATTGGGGAAGCTAAAGGCAAGCAGATTGGCAGAAACGAGGGAAAATATGAGGTAGCTAAAAATATGCTTAATGCTGGTTCTGATATCGCTTTTATCTCTAAAGTCACTGGACGCTCTATTGCCGAGCTCAACCGGCTTCTCAAGTCCTAACCCTTTTAGGTACAAAGGGCCGCCCCTTTGACCTAGAGTTTTCAGGTTCTATTTCTTTTTTGTCATTTTGTAGTCTTCCCAATTAAGTGTGTAAACTGTTCCAAAGGACTAGATTCTTTCTTCAAATTTTATTAAAAAATGAGCCATAGCCGGCATTCCAATTTGGGATAGGCATAGACCATTTTTTGGTCATGTAATCAATTGCTAAATATAAGCTTTTAAAACAGCATTATCATTTGGAAAACACGTTTATTTTTTGTAACTTTTCGGAGTTGACTATTAACGGATTCCACAGCATTAGTTGTATAAATTATTTTCCGTATTTCTTCAGGGGATCCTAAGAAAATCATTACATTATCCGTTGATGATGTTCTAAATACAACACAACTCTCAGATGCGACAAAACCTTAAAAATCACCAATGGTCCATAATGCCCAACAGACCCAATTCTTCTATTTCATTTTCTACAACGGGGTGGTTCACTATTTCTGCGCTCCAAAACTTCTTTACTATGCGCAGTAGTAGATTTATCTTTACTTACGCTCTTACTTAGATTACTCTCGACATGAGAAGTATTCACAACAATCCCAAGTTGCTTGGTAATATTTACTAACTCCTTAAATACTTCATTAGTAATTCGCCCCTTTACTAAATCTTGAATTAGCTTAGTATTGTTACATTTTAGAACATCATCAACGGATAATTCATTATTTTTTAACATATCAGAGATTTTATTAGCGTTTTCTATAATAACTTTTGCTGTTTCAAAATTATCATGACAATATGTTATTATATTCTCTATTGAGGATTGATTTAATATGAATTGCAATCTTATGCTTTTTGTATAAATAAATTCGACTTTCCCTGGATTATTATCAATATTTGGATATTTTGTACGAGCTTTTTGTATCACTAATTCAGAACTCCAATTATTTATATCTACCCCCTTATTCAGGACTTCTTTTAACGCTTGCTCAGTATATTCAATATTTTTTACTCTTGCTGGAAAAAAGCTGGTAGATATGAAGCATAGCGGCATGCACAATCTTTTCCTATTGGGCTTAATTCTTTAAATATAGTTTTTTAATCCTTTCATCATTTTTTGAAGGTAATCCCA
>CAIULA010000002.1 GCA_903899945.1 uncultured Alphaproteobacteria bacterium
CACAGGAGTAACTGCAAAAATACTGGCGCAAGGAATCGCCATCATCGTGTGCGCCATAAGAATCTGATAAAAATTCCCTGATGACAGTACGGAAAAATAAGGCAAACTTAGAAGGGACAATGTTATACATCCCATAAGAATAGTTTTTGTTCGACCTAAATGGTCTGAAATCAAACCAAATAAGGGAATAAGCAAGACAAGTAGTGTTAGGCTTGATGAGTTAATAATAAAAGAGTGTGTATTATGTAGGTGGTTAACCGTACTCATGTGTATAGGTGCGTAGATAAATATCAATATGGTGGTAGAAACCCCAAAACAAACTAAAGAAAATACGACAAATGTATCAAATGTCTGTGATTTAAAAACAGCTAAAGCCTCATACAGTACATCAAAAAACGATCTTTTTTCAGTTCGAGCATTCTCTGCAATGAACTCAAGACTTTCTGGTAAAGAATTCCTGATCCAGAATCCTATAAGCATTGTCAGAAAAGCCAACATAAATGCAAATCGCCATCCCCATTCAGGTAGCACATGCAAATCCATCAAATAAAGGATTAAGGAACCAAATAAAGAAGAAATTAATACACCAGCATTAACTCCAAATGCAGCCCAAGAACCAAAATAACCTCGCTTTTGTTTATCACAACTTTCAATTAATAAAGCAATGGAACTAATATACTCACTACCTACGGCAAATACTTGGATTAGCCGGATAAACAGTAAAAGAAAAACTGAACTAACCCCTATCTGTGCATATGAAGGTAAAATCCCAACAATACTTGTGCAGATTCCCATTAAAAAGATACTCAGCGTAAGGATTTTTTTCCTACCAGCCTGATCGGCCAGTATTCCTCCTACCAAACTGCCGATAGGACGCAATATGTAGGTAAGTAGAAACAAGAAGAAGATATCAGACAATTTGGCGTTTGGCGGCAAAAATTCTTTGGAAAGATAAACGGAAAATAAGCCCCAAATCACATAGTCATACATTTCTAGCGCATTGCCTATTGCCCCACCAATAATTGTTCTTTTGGATACAGAAAGCATTAATCAGCCTTTTTTGAAGGAAGAGCCCCTGATCGTATTAATTCTTCATGAAAACCGAGAGAGCTGTGATCGGTAACTTTATCCAAAAAGATTACCCCATCTAAATGATCAAACTCATGCTGTACTACACGTGCATGAAGGTCGGATACTTCCCTTTCAATTAAATTACCATTGGCATCATAGCCGCGATAACCTATAGTTTTGTAACGAGGAACTTTCCCTCTTAACTGCCCCACACTTAAACAACCTTCGTATCCTTCTTCTATCACATCAGAAAGAGGCTCAAATGAGGGATTAAATAAAACTGTAAAAGGTATAGGCGCTAAGTCAGTGTATATAGGGTGTTGTTTCATGCCAAATACTATTGCACGCTTATTGATAGCAATTTGAGGAGCAGCAAGCCCTAGGCCTTGCTTTTCTTCTAATATTTTAAAGAGAATGGATTCCATTTTTTTTAGTTTTTCAGAACCAAAAAGATCTTCTGAAATTGGTTCAGACACCATTCTAAGTAGGGGGTTGCCTAACTGTATTACTGTATATGAGTCCATAATATTACCCATGATTATAAATTATTCACAACAAGTTTAAGCCCAGATCGCAGACTTGAAACGGGAGCTTTTGAATTTAATTGATTTAACTGAGGCACAGAGTAACTGCCACAATATTCTGAATATACATTTAGAACAGAATTACAGAAATAATCACCGATATCGATTAACCCAAAAATCTGTGCGCTATAATATTCTTTTAAATTGTTTTTATTTGAGCTTGTTGCATAAGAATACAGGAAGTTAAAGCCATTTATTTCCCTAGACAAAGTCATCCCCAATTTAAAATGATTAGAGGTTAGCTTTATCTCTTTGATTTGCTCTAAAAACAGATTGTCCTCACTGATATCATCCCAGAAAATCAAGGTGTTTTTGCTCAATTTTTTTGAAGAGAAGCAAGGATCATACTTCCACAGTCCTTGCTGAATCAGATTGTATTCAATGTGTGGCATGGAAGAAAATGAAACAAGTTCATTTGAAGGATTAATGATATTGATGCCAAAATAAGCTACTTCATAATGCCCTTTAATTTGCAAAAAAATATTTTTAACATAGCGGCGATGCTCAAATAAAGCATCAATGACACTTGGATATAAAGAAACGGCGCTTTCTTTTTCTTGATTACTATGAATTAACTTTAGTTTTTCTATCATTTTTAATTCCATTAAAACGCATGGCAGAATTTACAGAAATATCAATAATTTTCATCAGCTCTTCCTTATCTGCTTTAATGTGAGTGGCATCATTCACACTATCCATAATAAAGTGCACTAATTCTTTAGGATCTTTTGTTAGCTCAAGCAACATCGTGCTTTTCGTCAAGATATATTCAAACAGATCTGGTTCAATCTGAATTAAATTATCTTGACTAATATTATTAGGAATTTGCGAATCTTCACCAAACAAGAGCCAGCCAGGAGATACTTTAAGCCA
>CAIULA010000003.1 GCA_903899945.1 uncultured Alphaproteobacteria bacterium
ATCCCTATAATCTCAGCTGCACACCGAGCTGTCGTACCGGCTACAAAATGCTCTATTAGCTTTCCTTGGATATTTTTACTTAATCGGCTCTTTCTCATGCTTCCCTTATAACATTATTTCTTGTTATCTGGGACAGCCCCAAAAATATTTAAAACGTCAGCAAGATTGGTTGCTGATTTATGATAATGTCAACGCCATTTTAGATGTCAAACCATTTTTCCCTTATAATTCGGAAGTTTGGGGAACTGGAAAGGTAATTCTGACAACAAGAGATAGTAATATCCAAAATTCAAGCTATATAAAGCCAGAAAATGTGATCCAAGTTGAAGAGTTAAATGCAGAAGAAGCGTTAATTTTGTTTAGTAAAATTATGTATGATAAAGAACCAAGTAGGCTATCAGAAGGAGAAAAGGAAAGGGCCATAACTTTTTTGAAAAATATTCCTCCTTTTCCTTTAGATGTTACCGTTGCTGCTTATTATATAAAGGATTCACAGATTAGTTATGAGCAATATTTAGAAAGAATAGTAACTTATAGTAAGGCCTTTGAGAAAGTACAAGAAACCCTTTTAGAAGAAGTGAGCGGATATAATAAAACACGTTATGGAATTATCAAGTTATCTCTTCAAAAACTAATAGATAGTAACTTAGCCTTTAAAGATCTTTTATTATTTATTTGTCTTATAGACTCTCAAAATATTCCCAAGAATTTATTGGAATTTCATGGAAATACAGTGATAATTGAGGATTTTACTCATGCACTTAAAAAATACTCCCTTGTAACAAGTGAGTTACCTTCAGTTAAGGAAGGAGAACTATCCTTATTTTCCTTGCATCGTAGCACACAAACTATGGGGCAAGCTTATTTGCTTGATCTATTAAATGAGGAAGAAAAATATATATTTTTCGATAAAATGCTTCGTATATTCCAATCATTTTACGATTTTCATGTTGAAAAAAATTATAAGACTGTTCTGTTACTCATCCCACACTTAGAGTTTCTTATGAAAAATCTTGATGAAATAAAATTAAAAGAAGAAATCCGGGAAAAATACAAAAACAAGCTTCTCCTTCTAATGGGCTATGTGCATTTAAAGTGCTCTCGTAATGTAAAGTTTGCTAAAAAATATTTTTCTGAAGCTTATCAAATGAATGTTATTCATAAAAATGTTACAAAATCTTTTTTGCTTCTATTGTTAAAGGATTTAGGAGACATATGTGTGGATCTGGGAGACATGGATGAAGCTATCATTTATCATCAGAAAAGCATAGATCTATGTGAAAAATTACCTAATTATGAAATGATTATAGCTAAGAATATGCAAGGTATGGGGTTTGCCTATTTTCACAAAAATAATTTTGACAAGGCTCAATACTATCTTAAGTTAGCATTAAAGAAGGTTTCCAACCCAGATACTCAAGAAAAGAGGGAATTAAAATCAAGAATATATTCCACCCTGGCAATTCTTTATAGTAATCATTTTCTCCATTTCGATAAAACAAATGAAGCTCAAAAATATGCTTTTCAGTCTCTAGAAATTATTGATGGATTGCAGAGGTTTGCTAATATAAACTCGAAAAAAGAAAAAAAATTATCTTGTTACATTGCAAGAAGTAAAAGAACTTTGGGGGAGGTTTATTCACGTCTTGGCAGATACATAGAGGCTGATATGTATGGTTTTCAAGAGGTACAATATATTATTGATAATTCACTTGATAATTGTTCCCATAATTTATTGAAAATCTTGGTGTCATTAGGAAGAGGCGAAGTATTACTCAGAAACAAAGAGTTAAAAAAAGCTAAAGAAAGTCTTTCCGAGACTATTGAAATAGCTGAAAAACTCACAGGAGAAGATGATAATGATGCCATGCTGGCTAGAGCTTTTAAAATCGAAGCACAAATAAGGTTAGGGGAATTTGAAGAAGCTTATAAAGATTGTTGCTTTACTTTCAATGTGAAAAGAAAGGCGTATACAAATTTTTCTGATTTGATGTACATAACGTGCTTTTATCATGCTGCCTTTATCAAATATAAACAAGGAGATTTTAAAAGATCCCTTGGGCATTTTTCTGATTTCTTTAGGCAAATGAAGCTATTCTGCCATTTATTCTTAGATGAGAAAGATTATAAAAATATCGAACAAAAGGGGGTATTTCAAGAGGCTGTTTATCAAGACAGTCAGTCGCTACAAATTATAAAAGAATGTCTGCAGCGAAGTTTAATTGTATTCACGGCTATTTATGGGTCTTCTCATCCATTTGTTAAAGATTATGTGGTAGAAAATTGTAATGTGTAATTATTTTTATTAAAAAAAATTTAAAATCAATAAAGATTATTTATGCGATCGGTATTTTACAAACAAAAAACATTTCTGCTAACTATTTTTTAGAATTAAAATCGTAAACGACTCTACTACCTACAACGACGTTTCTTATAAACGCCCCACTCTTAGTCTTTTTTCCTAATTAGTATGCTGCTAAACAATAATCGATCTTCTAAAAACAGACCCTAGGAGAAATTTGATTCGCTTATTCAGTTGGAACCAAAAAAGTATGGTTCGTTATAATCGCTTCCTGGTAAAGTCTATGACAGTATCTTTAATACTTCTACCATATACGTGATTTATTTCTTCTAGATCTTTCATTAAATAAAGAGAACCCAGTACGAGGTACATACAAAGGATTAGCCTCACCACCAATTTGCGCAACGCCATAAGCAGTTCGTGTGGGTTTTAATGATAAACTTAACAGTAGGTCTGTAATTGAGAAACTTAAAAGAAGCAGGAAAGAATTAAAGCCTGTTTTTCTGCTTCTTTACATGTGCATTTTCAAATGAAACAAGGCAAAATACACGACATTACTATTTTGGACCAACAAACCATAAATCCCATAATCTAATTACTATGAAAAGTAATTGATCTAAAGATGAGGTTTATACTCTCAGTTTAGTAAATGGGATGCTGCATAAACGAAAGAAGTCTTTTAATTAATCCAGTGATGATCATACCTTGTAAAATATGAAAAATTTCTAGCAAAATTAGAAATGATTTTTCTTTTTGTGCTCTCTCTTACTGTCTGACAACCTTGTAGAAATTTCGTTAATGTTTTAGAACAAACTCCCAGTGTAGAGGCAGCTTCTGACTTATTTATTGAACGCCGGGCGTACATGACAATACGATCTAACAACATTTGTTGAGCGGTTTGAGAATTGATTTTAATTACATTATTATCTTCTTCTGGATATGCTGGCTCATACAGCACCGAATCCCACTCAGAAATCGGCAACCAAAAACTTTCTCTTTGATAGAGAGCATCATCCGGTTGGTTTAGCTCTTCTCTTTTATTTTTATTGATGACTGCAATAAATATTTTATGCGGCGGGATATTTCGTAAAGTTTTTAAACCACCATTGAGATCGTCCTGATCGATGGAAAGCTCATACCTATTAATATCTGTTTTAAGTATAACTGGCATTGATTCTAAAAAAGCATCACTTAGGTTATCTGGTATAGAATCAACAAAATCCACCAATTGATGCGATTTATCCGATTTAAAGGATAATTTATTTTGCTTACCCCATAGCACAATCATATGCGTTACATATTGCTTGGTTGATTCCCATGTCTTGCTAACATGTACATAACCTTTAGATCCTCGTTTAAATTTATCGCTGTAACGTCTGTCTTTATTGGGGTTTTGATCGTACATATATGACATTCCCTTTTTTGAAGGGTCGCCACCATACTGTGGATCTAGTCCTGTTTGAACTATGGACTGTATATTTGAAAAAGGAGTTATGTGGTAACGAACCCAGCCTTCTACTAGTTCGCAGTCAGCTCTTACGAGGTTAACAAAACTAATAAGAATCAATATTAATAATGCCAAAAGAGTAGATATTTTTTTCATAAGTTATCTCTGTTTATTTTTTGATTTATTATTGAAAGCTTAAAAAATGTAAAATTCTAAAAAACGCACTCATAAACGTAATTATGCTAAAATTAAGCATTTATACTTATAAAGAGTTAAAAGCGTCACGTCAACTTGTCTTATTTGTGAAAAGAATTTTTAAAGGTCGTTTTCCGTACATAAAGATGAATTTTCTGTTTTTGGTTTAGATTCTCTCTTTTGCATCCTTTCCCGTTAAATTCCATAAAAAACTTTGCTTTTATGACCAAATTACTTTTTTGAAAAACACATAGATAGCGATAATCCTTATTTTTGACTAAAAGCGAACTCGTAAAAAAACAAGTTGAAAAATGGCTTATCAATTTATTCGTGAACCCTTAAGAAATGAAGAAGTAGACAAACTTTGTCACGCTTGTGAAAAAACCACTGAAGAAAAACTCCTCGTATGGATTCTTTTGAATACAGGTCTGCGTGTTTCTGAACTTTGTTCATTGACACCTCTTAGCATATCCTTTGGAAGGAAAAGTCTCTTCGTATTTCTGGCAAGGGTGGCCCTCATGGTAAGAAAACCAAAAAGAGAGGTGTCCCCCTATCTCGTCGAATTCAAGCTTTACTAGAGCATTATTTTGCCTTGCATGAAAAATGGTTTGTTGGAGCAAGGCAAGTTCAAAAGATTGTTAAGAAAATTGCTAATAAGGCACAGATTCGTCAAAATTTAACACCCCATGTTTTAAGGCATACTTTTGCGACAGCGGCTTTGTAAAAAGGATTATCATTAGCAGCTGCTCAGAAAATATTGGGTCATGATCGCTTAACAACGACTCCCATTTACCTTAACCTAACGGATGCGCATGTAGTCGGGGAATTTCAAAGAAAGTGGTAGTCCCCCAAAATTATTTCTGCATTTACTGCTTACAAGAAAAACCACGTGAGCTACTTAATAAAGAACATGTGCTTTTAAAGGCTTTTGGTGTTTTTCGTCCAAATACATTTTTAAAGTCAAACATTTTACCTACATCCTCCCAAAAAGGAGTTTTGTATAAAAGTTCTATATGTTTTTCTTGTGGAGTCTTTCCCTCAAGAGAGCTATGAGGTCTATGCCAGTTATAGTAAAATTCCCAATCAGATAGTAATTCTTCCAAATTAGGATCTTTAATATCTACAGCTGAGTAAAATTCATCTAAGTCTGTTCGCTGAGTTCTTTCTACTTTGCCATTAAGGTGTGGAGAAGCAGGCCTAATGGGTCGGAACTTAATTCCCCATTCTAAAAGCTTTTCTTGGACTTCATAGGCCATAAACTCTTGGCCTCTATCTGTTTGGATTCGTTGAGTAGGAAAAGGTAAACGGTAAAAGACTTGGTTTTCTATAAAATCTAAAGTGTTTTTGGCTGTACGCCTTTTATAAAGAGCTATGACCTTGTAGCGGATGCAATCATCAATAGCTGTGTATTGATAAAGCCCATTGGCAATCTTGCAAACATCCATTTGCACTCGTTGACCAGGAAATTTGCAATTATAACGCTTAGCTTGTTTACGATAAGCACGTTTCTTTTGTAAATAAGGAGTCTGATGTTTCTTTAGAATCTTATGAATGGTCGCTAGAAATAGAGAAAGGTCATGATGTCATTTAAGTTCACTTTGAATGCGCCTAACTACCAGTTTACGTTCCTGACGCAAATTAAGGATTATTACTTCTTGCTCAGGAAAGATCTTTTTAGAAGGGCTATTGAGAGGTTTACGGCTATTATCCTCTAAACCTTCCAAACCCTTTTCTTTATACCGTTTTAACCATTTACGTAAAGTTGGACGAGATATGCCGTAACGCTTGCATACTTTTCCAGCCCCCCATCTCTTGTATGATTTGCTATATCCGTTTTGATTAAGACGGTAAGAATCTATTTATGTCGCAATTTCTTCCCATATAGTAGAGGCCATATTATTCAGTGGTTGGAATCCTTAAAGAGAGTAAGGGAAAAAGCTGAAAAAATAAACTGTTTAACGCTAAGGGCAAATTATAGGCTATCTAACGAAAACGTTTGTTCAAGAAATCTACAAAATTGCTCTTAGTCAGTCTGCCATTTTTAGAGTAACTGTTTCAAACTTATAAGTACATTAATACACAGAGGGTAATATGTCTGCTAATATTGATTCTTGTTATGAAGTACGCCAAAACGAAGTCGGCATTATCGCAAGAAATAACGCAAATAATCCTTCAACAGGATTGTATACTGTCGGGATAAATCCTTGTGTTGGGTTGGTATTTTGGAACAGTGATTGGATTGCTTTGGCTCATATAGAAAATGGTGATAAAAATCATATTATCGCTGGCCTTGAACCTCTTGTAGATGCTTTACAGCAAAGCGGTGGAAAACCTACCGTTCAGTTGTTTTATTCCAAAAACTATAAAGCACTCACACATGAACAGAGAGTTCACCCTCAATCTGCATTAGCTGGTGTGTGGTTAGTGGAAGAAGAAACAGAAAAAATGCTCAAAGTAAAAAATCCACAAACTTTTTTGATGCCCCATGAAGCACCAAATATGGTTGTTTATAAAGCAAATGCTCCTCAAAACCCAACTATCATCTATGATGATGTCCCTGGAGTTCCAAATGTGCGACAACAGTTCACTTATAGTGGTTATAAGACTGATCTAGAACGTAAGCGCAACCCGCAAGCTCCTAAATGGGCTATTAATGGGGCATCTGGGGGTCCCATAGTATATGCATATGTAGGAGCTAATAGGCATGTGAGGGTACTGGAGCCTAAAGACCTTGAACTCTGATATGTGTTCTTCTAGATCATTATGTGTTTAGCGGATCAGATGAATTGAGTTTTGTTAATAGTCTAGATAATAGATAAAATGGAAGCATAGCTAAAATGGATTTTCAGACCTTTCTTGCTCGTATAGAAGAAGCGAAAGTTATATTGATCGGAGAATGGCATCATTATATTGGTGATACCGCTGTTGTTATCCAAATTGTGAATGCTTTTATAAAAAAGGGCAGAAAACCTACTTTTTACATGGAGCATTTTCCAGGTCGAACTATTAATGAGGGGTTGCAGCAGATTAAAGGTAAGGATTGGGGGGCTATTAATAGTTTTTTAAATACGCCTATACAAACAGATGGTAAAGGCCTAAAAAGCCCCTTACAAGCATGGGAAAATATTGAGGAAGAGTGGAAACTAAAAGCCTTGTTAAGATTCAGTCAAATCCATGATATTGAAGTCAAAGGTCATGACTTGGACTATTTTAGACAAATTGACCATTTGCGAGAGAGAGGAGAAGCTTACCATCTTGAGAGACGAGATACATGGATGGAACAACATGTTATGTCTTTTATCAATAATAATAAAAACAATCATGACGCAATATTATTTTGTTTTGTAGGTGAGCAACATTTAAAGCAAGTTACGACGCTTATCCAATATGGTATGGAGATAGTATGTATTGCTCCTGTAAGAAGCCATGCTGTTATTCATCCAAGGCCTATTGTTTCAAATAGAGCAAGGTTTGTAGAAGTAAATTTTCATGAGCGGTGGCAAGTAGGTTCGAAATTTAGATCATTTGCACAAGTTATGACAGCTCAATACCCAATCCCTTATTACGAGATTGATATAGACGATTAATTTGCAGAAAAAATACTTACAGATTTTTATCTGACTAAACGTGAATGGTTTGACCCTTCAGCAATTATGCATTTGTTCCCCCGTTTTGGTTTCAAAGCTAAGATATTTAGAAGGGATGACACCTCTCAATTGTTAGGCCTTTATGCTCAAAGGCCGGATGCAGATATTGTAGATGACATCCTCTGTCGTTTAGCTGCCTATGTAAATAATAACTATTATTATTTTCTATATCCGTTTTGATTAGTCTTGGAAGTATAACAGAATAAATTTCTTAGCAGTTGGTGGCTTTTTCAACTGTTTTGTAGTCGCAAGAAAACCCATCTCCGATTAGTGTTCATCAATGGGTTATACAAAAAGATGAACAAAATGCATTAAATGGGTTTTGATGTCAGATACAAATAGGGACATTCAAAACTTCCAAAAATGAATCTCAAAAAACTCTTTTTTAAGGGGTTTTATTGAAAAAACAAATCTAATTCCTCTTTTTTCTCTTCTTAAAGATCGTTACATTCCCGCGTACAAGGATTTTCTCACTGTAGAAATAGGGGAAAGATGAATACTCTTTTAGTGACGGGTTCTAAAGGATTGATTGGAACGGCTCTGACGGTGTGTTTGAATCAACTCGGTTTTGGTTTTAAACCCTTCGATGTGTGTTTTGAGCAAGATCATCCTGGCTCCGGTGATATACGCGATAAAGACTCTGTCAGACAAGCTATTGAGGGGTGCATTGGGATTATTCATCTTGCAGGAACTTCCCGTGTCATTTCAGGTGAAAGGGACCCTGAGTTGTGTTGGAAGCAGAATGTTAAGGGGACTGAGAATGTTATTGAAGCTGCACTAAATAGTCCCTTAAAGCCTTGGGTGGTATATTCCAGCAGTAGAGAGGTTTACGGTCAGCAAGATCTTCTTCCCGTGGCTGAGGATACTGTTTTAAGACCGATGAATGTGTATGCACATTCTAAAGTTGCCGCTGAAAAGATAGTCAAAGACGCTCGCGAAGAGGGATTAGTAACCTCAGTTCTTCGTTTTTCAAATGTCTTTGGAAGTCCTTTTGATCATGAAGATCGCGTTATACCTGCTTTTTGCAGGGCAGCATTACTGGGAGAAAATCTTTACGTAGAAGGTGCAGAAAACACCTTTGATTTTACCTTTGTTGATGATGTTGTCAGAGGCATTATCGCTGTTATTGGTATTTTGACAAAAAACCCTCAGAATCTTCCGTCCATACATTTTACAACGGGCAGAGGGATAACCTTAAGAGAAGCAGCCTCTATTATTACCGATAGGGCTAAAAGCTTTTCTTCAATAAAAGAAGTACCTCCACGTTCATTTGATGTTAGCCGTTTTTATGGCAATCCTTCTCGGGCCAAAGAATTGTTGGGCTGGACGCCACAATTTTCTTTTGAAGAAGCCATTGATCAGTTTTTGCTCTCTCTTGACAAGCATTTAAGATTTCAGAATATTCTTCAAAGTAAATCAGCAGCATGAAAATCTTAAAAGTCATTCATGGATATCCTCCCGCTTATAACGCAGGATCTGAGGTTTATAGCCAAACTCTTTGTCAATCTCTTGCAAAGTCCCATGAGGTGCATGTTTTTACTAGAGAAGAAAACCCATTTTTACCCGATTATCATATTAGAGAAGAACGATCATTCCTTACAAAACATATTGTCAATATTCCCCTATTGCGTCAGAGATATCGCTATCGTCATGAAGAAATTGATTCTGTTTTTGATGCACTTTTACAAAAATTAAAACCGGATATTGTCCATATAGGGCATTTGAATCACTTATCCACCTCTCTTTTAGAAAAAGCTCAAATCAGGGGAATTCCAATGGTTTTTACCTTGCATGATTATTGGTTGATTTGTCCGCGGGGACAATTTATTCAAAGAAATTCTTTAGAGCCTTGGCAACATTGTGATGGGCAAGAAGATCAAAAGTGCGCTGAAAAATGTTACTCAGGATATTTCTCTGGTGGACCGTTAGAGCAAAAAGTCGATGAAACTTATTGGACAGACTGGATCAAAAGGCGCCGACTTCATTTAAAAGAAATGATCCAGCATGTTGATCTTTTTATTGCACCCTCCCGGTATCTTTTAGAACGGTTTCGAAAAGACCTAGACATCTCCTCATCTAAAATAACGTATCTGGATTATGGTTTTGATCTAGAGAGACTTCAAGGAAGAAAACAGGTTAAAGAGGATACCTTTGTTTTTGGCTATATAGGGACGCATACACCCCAAAAAGGAATTCATCTTTTAATTGAAGCGTTTAGTAAGCTTAAAGGCGATTGCAAACTTAGGATTTGGGGAAGGACGCGATCTGATGTAACTCCAGGACTAAGACAAATGGTTACCTCGCTTCCTATATCCATTCAAAACTCAATTGAATGGTGTCCTGAATATTCTAATGACGACATTGTTTCAGAGGTTTTCAATCATGTTGACGTGATTGTTGTCCCCTCTATTTGGGTTGAAAATTCTCCACTGGTTATTCATGAAGCCCAGCAAGCCGGCGTTCCGGTTATAACGGCCGATAGGGGAGGGATGAAAGAATATGTTCATCATGAAATTAATGGGCTTTTGTTTACTTTTAGAGATTCAGAAAGCTTAGCATTTCAAATGCAACGATTGCTTGATAAACCTGATCTTTTTCAAAAACTCAAGAGTCATCGCTATCTTTATTCTGCGGGGGAGGATATCCCTGACATCGAATCCCATGCTCAAGAGATTGAGATTCTTTACAAAAATCTTTGCTTCAAAAAAGAAGGAAGGTCCTTATGTTAATAACAAAACCTGGGCCATGGCGGATTACATTTGATACAAACCCTGATGACTGCAATCTCCGTTGTATTATGTGTGAGGGGTTTTCGCCTCACAGCACAGTCAACTCTGACCGCGTTGCGGCGGGTGCTCCTAGAAGACGAATGAGTGTTGATTTAATTCGGCAAATTCTTGAGGATGCCAAAGGATCCCCGTTAAGGGAAATTATTCCCTCTACCATGGGAGAACCTCTTTTGTATAAGCATTTTGAAGAGATCATTCGGCTATGCCATGAGTATCAAATAAAGCTGAATCTAACAACCAACGGAACTTTCCCCCGTAAAAGCGCTGCGGAATGGAGCAAACTTTTGGTTCCTATTACCTCTGATGTTAAGTTTTCTTGGAATGGAGCTACAAAAGAAACCCAAGAAAAGATAATGATAGGGTCACGCTGGGAAAAGGTTTTAGAAAACGTTAAGACTTTCATTAAAATCAGAGACGCCTATGCTGCTGAGGGAGGGAATCGCAGCCGTGTGACCCTTCAATTAACTTTCTTAGAAACAAATGTTAATGAGCTCCCAGAGATTGTTAAGCTTGGCATTGATTTAGGGGTAGACCGAATTAAGGGGCATCATCTTTGGGCCCATTTTAAAGAGATTAAAAACCTTTCGATGAGAAGAAACCCTGAAGCCATTCAAAGGTGGAATGGAGCGGTTCGAAGGGTTTTTGAGATTGTAAAAAATCATCTTTTACCCAACGGTAAACCCATTTTATTGGAGAACATAGGGTTTCTTGATGAAGATGCTGTGGTTGATATTTATCCAGAAGCGGTTTGTCCTTTTTTAGGAAAAGAGGCTTGGGTTAATACGGAAGGCAGATTTAGTCCCTGTTGTGCGCCCGATAAAGAAAGGCAAAGCTTAGGAGAATTCGGCAATCTTCATGACACAACCCTAGCAGGTATTTGGCAAAGTGAAGCTTATCAAGATCTTCAAAAAACCTACAAAAATTATGCTTTATGCATTGGATGCAACATGAGAAAGCCAATGACAGAAGATCTGATAACATCATGACAGTATCTTTATCAGCAACTTCAGTTTCGCATTGTGAGACCTATCATCTTAAGGGAGAAAGTCCATTATACGGCAGGACATTTCTTAAGGTTTTGAAATACCATGAACCTGGTTTTGCTCCTGTTTTGGGCGATGATGGCGCTTATCACATTGATCTAGACGGAACTCCGGCTTATGAGTTCCGATTTAAAAGAACGTTTGGTTTTTATAATAATAAAGCTGCCGTTGAATCCTCTGAAGGATGGTTTCACATTCACACCGATGGAACCGCTGTTTATCCAGAAAAATATGCCTGGGTTGGGAATTTTCAAGAAGAGATTTGCGTCGTTCGAGATTTTCAAGGATTTTATTTTCATATTGATAAAAAAGGCACTCCCTTATATCCGAATCGCTATGCCTATGCCGGTGATTTCAAGGATGGAATTGCGGTGATTTGTGATGAATTGAAAGGGCACACACAGATCAATAGGGAAGGGAGATTTATTCACTCCAAATACTTTCATCAGTTGGATGTTTTTCACAAAGGGTTTGCGCGCGCTAAAGATGATAGAGGATGGGGACATATCAACAAGACGGGTGATTTTATCTATAAAGACCGCTATCTCAGTATTGAACCTTTTTATAACGGATTGGCCTATGCAGAAGATAATAACGAAAGACTCCTGTTGATTAACGAAGTAGGAGAAATTGTTAAGATTATTCGAGATGTTCACAATCACAGCAATGACTTGTCTGCAGATATGGTTAGCTTTTGGAAAACATGGACTCTTTATACAAGTATTTCCTTAAAAATTCCCGACGCCTTACCGGGTGGCCTAAAACAGATTTCTGAGAGAACAAATGTCCCTTCTTCTAAACTTAAGCGCCTTTTAAGAGCGTTGTGGGAATTGGGTGTTGTGATGCCAGTTGATTTCGAAACTTGGGAATTAACCGAAAAAGGAAACCTTTTAAAACCTACAGAGGCTTCTTTTTTATCTGCAGCCGGATTGATGTGGGGGAAGGTTAATAAAGTTTGGGAAAATTTACCCGCACTTCTCGGGAAAGCTGACGAAACCCATCGCCCTTCTTTTAAAGAAGAGGAAACAGATGATCATTGGATCAAAATTTACAATAGGGCTCTAGAGGGGTACGCAGAAAAAGATTTTAACTCCATCGCAGACTTTCCCTTTTGGGAGGATCATACCTTCCTTTTAGGCTTTGGTCGTTGTTCTTTGACAATTTTGCCTCTTCTTTTGGAAAGATATAAGCATTTAAAAGTTCTTGAGAATACCGAGTCTCTAAAAAAGGCTGATGCAATTTTATTCCCGCGTTTTTTGCACTATTTTCCGGACGAAGAAGTCATATTCCGGCTGAAAACTTGTAAAGAACAGCTGACCCAAAAAGGATCCATTTATATTTTCGAGATGGTCCTTGAAAAGGGTACCCCTATGGGAGGATTGTTTGACCTGAACATGTTGGCAGAAACAGGCGGCAAGGTTAGGTCATTGGCAGAATGGCAGGATTTATTATTTTCTTCAGGATTTAAGTTAACAGACGTTCATAAAATTTCTCCTGTTTTGAGCATTTTAAAAGGAATTGCTTTATGAGGGAATGTCCAGCAAGTCTTTTAAAAGAAGAGGGTTATGTCACAATAGAATCGTTCCAAGATAGACATCTTATGGAAGATTGGGTAAAGACAATTCGGTTTCGTCTTTATCAATGCGCTCAAGATTTATCGTGCACGTATCAAGACTATCTTCAAGTGGCCAGCAGATGGGTATCACCTTCACCTGTAACAGAAGGTTTGGAAGGATTAGTCGATAGCTTAAAGACCTTCTTAGAAGAGTTAACGGAAGATGTTTGTGGGCTTATCAAGCTAAATGTTATTTCTAAAACGCCTTTTTCTCCAGAAACATTATCTTTTCATCAAGATATTGCTTATTCTCCAGAATCCCCTTATCAATTTTCAGCTTGGTTAGCGCTGACAGATGCGCCTTTAGAGTCAGGGCCAATGGAAGTTATTGTCAGTAGTCACAAAGGTTCTATAGAGCCAGCCATTGATTTTTGGGATCCTGAGTTTAAAGACGAAATCCCTTTGAAAAAAGAAGGAAGAAGAAAATTGCCGGTAAAGACTGGTGATCTCATCCTTTTTGATTCTTGTTTATGGCATGGCAGTGGAAAAAATGAGTCTTGTCACGAAAGATTTGCTTTAGTGACACGCTGGAAAACAAAGAGATATATCCCTCCTTTGATTCCTTCTATCGAACCTCGACCTTTTGGGATGTGGACCTGCCAGAAAGAAACTGAGAAAATCTTAACAAATGGGCTTTGGGCATTGTTTCAAGAAACACCAGGGGCTTATAGAGAAACTCTTAAAAAATGGGAAACCCTTTTAGAAAACACTACATTTCCTTTTCTTGAAGACTCCAAAAAAGCCAAAGAGAGCGTAAGACGTGTTTTTTTACTAAACGAGGCTCACCATGCCCACAACGGCGGTGATGCACAAGGGATTTTGTATGCCAGGCTCTGGAAACACCTTTTGGAACCCCTTTCTTTATATCTACGTCAACAAGGGAATTAAAATGATTGGGTTATACAGTAAAGAAAACTTTTCAAGAGCAGGTGTATTATGTTTTTAAAAATGCATTCTCTTAATGAAGAAAGTTTAAAAGCTTATTTAAGTCCACTTAACCTTAGGGTGAGTCACACGAACGATCATATTAACTATGATCAAACCAATCCTTATAATCATTTTTGATAACCAACATGATTGATTTACGAAGTGATACTGTAACAAAGCCGACACCTTTTATGAGGGAAGCAATTTTTAATGCTGAGGTTGGAGACGATGCTTATGGTGAAGACAAAAGCGTTAATAGACTTCAAGACTATTGCAAAGATCTTTTTCAAGTTGAAGAAGCGCTCTTTGTAACAAGCGGAATGCTTGGAAATCGCTTGGCACTCTTAAGCCAAACTTCACCAGGAGATGAAGTCGTTACAGATTACTCTTATCATATTAATTTTTTTGATAGCGCTGCCGCTGCTTCTGTTTGTCAGGTTGTTCTCAATACTCGTCACACAGAAAATGGTATTTTAACTCCTGAAGAAGTTGAAAAGGCTCTTGATTCAAAACCACGGTATCATCATTTTGCTCAAGTAAAATTAGTTTCAATTGAGAATACGATTAATGGGTGGGCAGGAAAAATTTTTCCTTTTGAGGATATAAAGAAGCTAAAGACTTATACAATGCAAAAAGGTATGTTGCTTCATTTAGATGGAGCTCGGCTTTTTAATGCTCACGTTGAGACTTTAATACCTTTTTCGGAATATGCGCGGCAGGCAAATACTTTGAGTGTTTGCTTTTCAAAAGGCCTTGGAGCACCCTTTGGATCTATGCTGATGGGCAAAAAAGAGACGATAGAAAAGGCTAAACGTTATCGATCTTGGCTTGGAAGCGGAGTCCATCAGATGGGATTTTATGCAAGCGCCGCTCTCTATGCTCTTCAAAACAACATCTCCTCTTTAAAGCAAGATCACGTATTAGCTGCACTGCTTGCTGAAAAACTAGCTAGTATTTCAGAGTTAAAGTTAGAAACCTCTCCTTCTGGAACCAATATGGTGCAGTTTTCATTAACAAAGCCTGGTAGTAATTGTCAAAATTTTCTCAAACGATGTCAAGAGAAAGGGCTTCTCCTTTTTCCATGGTTACCTTCAAAGATTAGAGCTGTTGTTCATCGCCCTATTAGCGAAAAAGACATACTGAAAGCTGTTCAAATTATTCAAGACGTTCTATTGGAAACAACCTTATCAAAAAAGTTAGGAAAAGAATGAAGCAGGTTTTTAAAATCGATTTATTCAGCGATACGAACACGAACCCTAGTCAAGAAATGCGTGCTTTTATGTGCCAGGCTAAGGTTGGCAACGAGGTGGCTGGTGAAGATCCAACAGTGAATCATCTTTTAGAAAGGGTTTGTGATCTTTTGGGGAAAGAAAGCGCAACTTTTTTGCCTTCTGGTACAATGTGCAACGGGATTTCTTACAGGGTTTTATGTAAAAGACCAGGCGATATGATTATTTTGGATAAATCAGCTCATCCTTTGCATAAATCATCTGGAATGATAGCGGGGCTGGCTCAAGCCGTTTCTTATCCAATTGATGGGGAAAGAGGAATATTTACAGCTTCTCAAATTGAGCCTATTTTGGTTCAAGATAAAGGATATAATGTATCTGTCCCACGCGTTGTTTCGATAGAGCAAACGACAAACTTTGGGGGTGGTGCAATTTGGCCCTTTGAAACGATGAAAGATGTTTGTGAGCTTGCGCATAAGCATCATGCTTATACTCATTTGGATGGCGCTCGTTTACTGAGCGCTGTTGTGGAGACGGGAATTTCTGCAAAAATATATTCTCATTTATTTGATGCTGTTTGGATCGATTTTTCCAAAAGTCTGGGCGCTCCTATGGGAGCCGTTCTGGCTGGATCAAAAGATTTTATAGAGGAAGCTTGGTATTATAAGTTTCAGCAAGGAGGAGGGATGCACCAAGCTGGTATTTTAGCCGCAGGATGTCTTTATGCATTAGATCATAACGTGCAAAAACTCAAAGAAATTCATGGTCTAGCAAAACAACTAGGAGAGCTTTTAAAACCCTTTTCTTTTTTCAAAGTAAAGCCTATTGAAAGCAATATTATATGCATGGAGGTGAACCATCCTGTTTTAGATGCTTTTGATTTCGAGCGCCTTCTTAAAGAAAAAGGAATTCGGGTATTTGCTTTGGATAAAAACACAATTCGAATTATCGTACATCTTGATATTAAAGAAAGCGATATCCAAGAAGTTGTGGCCGCAATAAAAATCATTCAGAAAAGCCAGTAAGGCAAAAATGAAAACTTCCCATCAAACTCTTTTTTCTT
The DNA here is from genome assembly GCA_903899945.1 of uncultured Alphaproteobacteria bacterium. Classification (GTDB taxonomy): domain Bacteria; phylum Pseudomonadota; class Alphaproteobacteria; order Paracaedibacterales; family CAIULA01; genus CAIULA01. The sequence continues at coordinate 16,258 of CAIULA010000003.1, forward strand.
TTTACTGGAAGTTTATCAAATCCGAAAAGAAGAGATTTTTACTATTTATACTGATGCCTATCATTTGGTGTTCGGCTGAAACTTATGCGCCCTACCTGATTAAGATCTGTCTTGATAAGATGGTAATTTTTCCAGAAGATGCTCAGTCGTTTTTGATTGACTCCATTTTTGTGTATGTTTTTCTAATGATTTGCGTCGAAGGATCTTTGCGAATAGCTAGTTATCTTTGCATTGAAACAATCCCAAAGTTAAAAGAGGAAATCAGGAAAGTCACAACAGAAATTATTGAGTCTCATCCTTACAGTTTTTTTCAATCCCATCACTCGGCAAGAATTGTGTCCTCTTTAAAGAGCCTTGTGGACGGATTTGAACAATTATTGATTAGTTTTCTTTATGGTCTATATCCGATTACAATCACATTTTTTGTATCGTTAGTCTTAATTAATCATGTTAGCAGCTTGTTTTCATGTCTTTTCCTATTTTGGTACTTAGGAATGAATATAATTACATTTATTTTTCTGAAACCAACTCTTCAAACTTCACATGATTATGCTCTTGCAGAAAGCAAGCAGATGGGATTTATTGGCGATCTATTCAAAAATACGTTGATTGTTAAAACTTTCTCTTCTCACTCCCTAGATCAGAGTTTATTTGAAAATTTTCAAAAAGAAACTTTACAAAAAGCAAAAAATGCTGAGTGGATAACTTTTAAAGCAGATTCCTGGAGAGGGGGGATTTCCTTTCTTTTGTTGTCTTCCCTCTTTGTTTTTTTGGTTATTGGTTGGCAGCGTGGTCTTATCACTTTAGGAGATTTTGCCTTTATTACGGCAACATGTTTTTATGTTAGGCGATCAACGTGGATGGCAGCTGTTCAATTTTTGTCTTTTGTTAAAAATCTCGGCATAGCCAAACAATCTTTTGATCTCTTGATAAGTTCCCCTGAAGATTCTCATCATAGTTTTAAAAAATTAAGCGAACCTCTGCCTGGGACAATTTCTTTTGACTCTGTGGATTTTGGCTATGACCAAGACAAAAAAATTTACCATGATTTTAATTTAACAATTGCAGCTGGTGAGAAAGTCGGGATTATGGGTCCCTCTGGGGCAGGAAAGACAACGCTGATTCATTTGCTTTTTCGGTTGTTAACTCCAGATGTGGGAAAAATCTTTGTGGGAGGCTATGACGTAGAGGATTTGGATGGAGAGTTTTTAAAAGAACAAATTGCCTATGTTCCTCAACATGCCACGCTATTTCATCGATCCATTTTTGAGAACATTCATTATGGAAATCCTGAGGCAACTTTTGAGGAAGTTATAGAGGCCTCTAAGGCATGTTTGTGTCATCCCTTTGTTATCGATTTAAAATCAGAATACGAAACGATTATTGGTGAAGATGGTTTGAAGCTTTCAGGAGGACAACGACAAAGGGTTGCTCTTGCACGAGCGTACTTGAAAAACTCTCCTATTATTATTCTTGATGAAGCAACTTCAGCTTTAGACTTTTTAGCAGAAGATAAAATTTTGGATGCTTTCTTACAACAAAATAGGACAATTCTCTTGATTTCTCACAGGCCTTCCTCCCTTAAAAAATTAGATCGTATTTTTGTCCTACAAGCTGGAAAGATAGTGAGACAGGGAACCCCTCAAGAAATTATTTAACACGTCCAGCATTAACGGTACGCACGCTTCATGAGGGTGTGTCGTTTCCAAAATTTCTTTCACCTTTTGCAGTCAGGAGAAAATTTGAGGAAAGCTTAAAGTAAAATTGGAGCGATAGTGACTCCTTTTTTCCACAGTCCATAAGGCACCACGACAACAGCTTTTTTATTTCCAAATATTAGAAGACCAAAGTTCATCCAAGAACTCTTGAACAGGCCATACAGTGATTTCTTGATTATCAATTTTCATAATGCGTTTGCGTGATTCTAAAGAAATCACATTTAATTTTACGCCATAGCTTTCTCCAAAAAGTAATAATCCCTTTAGGTGTCTCTTTTCTATAGGAGAGGAGATTTTAACTTCAAATGCTTGATCTTGAACAATAAAATCAACTTCATATCCTTCTTTCGTACGCCAATAATTTATGGTATCTCGTTTTTCCATAAGAAGCTTATAGGCCATGAGTTCAAGAAATATATAATGTTCAAAGCCTTTTCGTGCATCTTCTCCTCACATTTCTCTAAATTCATAGCGTTTTAAGTAATTCGCTATCCCTGTGTCAAATAAATAGAATTTAGGAGTTTCTTGAATTGTTTGCCTGTTAATGCGTGCTCGATAGGGATGCAGAAAATACCCCAAATACATATCTTCAAGGATTTCAAAATAAGTACGAACTGTTTTTCTATCAACTCCGCAGTCACGGGCTATATTAGAGTAATTGATCATTTCCCCACGGCAAAACCCTAAGACTTCCAGAAATCTGGTAAAAGAATCGCGTTTTCTTAAATTAGCTTCAAATTGCATTTCTGTTATAAGGTAATCAAATAAGTACGAAGCTAAGCTTTTTTGTGGAACTTCTGAGAAATAATGACTAGGAATGAGCCCATGATTGAAAATAAGAGCCCAATCTAGCTTCTTTAATTCAGGATAACAAAAAGGAACAAACATATAACGCCATGCTCTTCCTCCTAATAAATTACCCTCTGAAGACTTAAGGCGATAGGCACTCGAACCGCAGAGAATAAATTGTAATCTTTTTGAGATTCAATAAGGCTATGGACTTCATCGAGCAAAGCAGGTACTTTCTGTACTTCATCAATGATGATCGGGTGCTTAGGAGGGTGAGCAATTATTTCTTGCCGCAGAAGATGAGGGGGCCTGAAATAAGCCTGGTACACATCCGCTTGCAACAAGTCAATATAAGGAGAATCTTGAAAATGCTCTTTTAGAAAAGTTGATTTTCCAGTTTTTCTAGCTCCCCATAAGAAGCATGATTGTCTTTTGGGAAGAGCAAGGGACAAGTATCTCTTGATGTGTTGGCCCAAGATCATACTCCATAATTATCGGATATATAAAGAGTACAATCTTATTATATATGATTAGTCCATGAAATAATTAGATTGAAATTAAATAATTTCTCTGACCGAGGCTAATTTAATTTTCTTATCTTCTCTATCAAAATTGCCTCAAGAAGTATACTTTGTGAGATTGAGGCTTGTTGTGTCTCAAGTAATGTATTATAAGATCATTCTCATATTATCCAAAATTATAAGTGCATACGATGGTAAAATATTTTACCTATTTAGGAGTTGTGAGGTTAAATGAGAGGATGAGTTTTCCTTAATTGATCGCGTTAAAACGCATGAATTCCCAATCTTTTTTTATTATATTTTTTAAAACATTTAAATTAGAGTTAGTTTTATGGCTCTGGTAGCCGCATTCAGTATTGCTATTTTGTAAAAAATCTTCGAGAGAACCAGCAGTTATAAAGGAGTTTCTTTGAATCTGCTCAAAGGATATCAGATTCTTTGGGATCAGTAAGTGATTGGGTTTTGACATTTCGACCCATTTTAAAGAAACTTCCTTGAAATCTCGAACAAACTTTTCCAACTGATCTAAATTATTAAAATAAAACTGGACCATTTGGTGATTATCTTTATGAGCTGCAAAGTCGAAAAAATCGACATAGTCGTTTTGTTTCTCATAAATTGAAAACCCATGCCATAAATCAAATTGATCATAGGCCGCTGAAAACACCTTATCCATTTTAAACCCATTCCATAAGGCAGTCTTAACGCCATCAGCTGGAATATAGTGCTCTAAATGATCTGCGTCATCTTGATAATCATTTTTTATGTAATGCTCAAACCATTCTTGGTTATTACATAAATATAAACGTTCCCCGGTCCTAAAAATACGGCTATAGGTAAACATTGTAATACCAAAACAGTGAAGGTACTGACAAACATGTTTTATTTGTGGAGCTATTGATTTACCAAATCCTAAAGCATCTTGATTAGAAGAGTAAGTACTTTTCTGGCTTTTTACATCATACATTTTTCTTTGTTGTAAATTAGAAAGCTTCACTTTAATTTGTCCCCTGTACATAAGTTTGCCAAAATGCTTTTGGAAAAGGTTTTTTTAAGAAGATCAGGTCTATAAATACCAGTTTTGTTTTTAATATTATTTTCATGAGTATCAACTGTTCGAGCTTTAATACCGCCCATTTGGCGAGCGACTTCTTTCTTCCCAAGTCCACAAGACAAATGACACATACATTCTAATTCTCTTCGCGTTAAAGAAACCTGTCTACCAAAGATATCCCAAGAATATTTCTTTATAGGAAACAGTTCAATAATAGACTCTTTAGCGCCATTTATCTTAATTTCTGCTTGATCAGATCTTAAAAACAAGCTTTCTTTTGCAACATTAATCATTTTATCAGAAGATGAAATTGTAATAACTTCTGTAGCTTCTTGACGAAAGTACATGATAAATCGCGTGATGATGTCAAGATTATTGTGATAGAAGTTGACGAGCGCATAATTCGACTCACTCGTCGAAAAACTCCAAGCCTCTAAAGAATGATCATGATGTTCATAAAGGGTAAAGTCGTGCCATAAGCCAAATCTTCTTCTGTCAGAAATGAATTGTGCAAGGTTCTCTTCCTTTGGCAAATGAGGGCTCACATCCCATCTATGAAAACGAGTTTTTTCATTAAATATCTGTTGTAGATGTCCTTTGATAAAAGGTTGACGGATATAATCCCTTATATAATGTTCGTGCCATTCAGGATTTGTGGAAACATAAAGACATGTCCCATTGTCAAAAAAATGACAATACTCAAAGGTTGTCACTTTAAGCTTCTCAAAAAGAACATTACAAATCCTTGCTATTGATTCAGCTTTAGCTTGATTATAGCGAATTACTTTTTCATCATACTCAAGGAGGTCTGGATGCGTTGGATATAACAGGACCAACATTTTAAATCACCTTTCTTTTACTATGGCTTATTCTAGAATTAAGTTTCCAGCTAAGCATCTTACTAACTACCTTAAAAAGTCCCTATGATGTAGCCGTAATAATTACGTATATTTAATTAATTTTTTTTGTTTCTAAACGCAATTCACGTTCTGAAAATGGAGTTTTTCGTTTGAAAGGAAGAAGTTTTGTAACTTAAAGATCTAAAAACACATTAAAATAGCCGCTCTCAAATAACCGAGAGTGGCTATTTATTCTAAATGGTTTTTTCTGATTAATCTGCTTGACAGTAACTGATGTTTTTATCCTATAAGTTCTTGATGAAAGTTTAGAAGTATTGATTCACTCATCATACCTAGCTTGACCATCATTAAATCCATTTTGAGTGATTTGCAATTTGTAAAAAACTCATTCAATCTCCTATCGGTAATGGGTCTACGATCGATAAATTCTAAGCGATTATTTACTCTTTCACAAAACCATACATCTAAACTGCTTAGTGCTTTTTTATAGTCCTTTTTTTCTTCTTTGAAAAATTCAAGATATTGATTTTGTATAGATCGTTTTTGTTCTCGAAGATGGCGTATCTCTGTATCTTCTGAATCAACTTTAGTTTTTTTACAATCTATCTCTACAATTTCTCTAGACCTTGTTATAAGGCATTGGACTCGACCATATGGTTCTAAATTTTGATCAAAATCAGCCGCAGTTGCTAGGGATTGCATATTGATGAACAGATTTGCAGATAGCATTATGTTTGTTATGTGTTGATGTTTAAGTCTAAACATTTTAAAATCTCCTTGGTTTTACCGTTTTGATAACCAACCTAAGATTGGCTGCAACCTTTCTTAGGACTGAGAAGAGAGGTTCTTCCCGAGCCTCCCTTTTCTGTATTTTGAAAATAGTATTTGTTAGCTTATTTAACTATTTGCGAGATAGGCGTAAGGAAAAACGATTACGCTAAAATTGCGTAGAGTGTTTTTACCTAGATTTTGAGGGAAAACAGATAAAGAAATTGCAAATTTCTGAAAGAACTGTAGAAACATATAAATGCTATTGAGAACAAGTCGGGAATATATAGTAAAAGCCGGCTAGTTGTTTGTTTTTTAGAGCAAAACCAATCTTTTTTTGGGTAGGGAATCAAAGATTGAGTCTTCGTAGGTAAAATCCTCAAAAAATGATTTCAATCCAACAAAGGAATAGAGTGGTTGATTATAACATTATAAAAGCAAATTGATTAAGAAGTGTAGTGCCTGTTTTTTAAGCAAACAGGTTAATCTTTTGTTAATCATTGGGCTGATTAGATAAAAAAGGAAGTTCTCAACAAGTTTTCCCCATTTTTTGTGGAAAACAATGGCTGGATTTTTTACTTTCTTATAAAAGAGCAGACCATCAACACTTTTTAAGTTTTGAGTCCGCTTATCTTAACTTAAACCGGCTATAAAAATTGCCCAAGCAGAAATAATGCTACCCAGGATCAATAATAAAAACCAAGCATTTCCGGGTAATGAATTTAGCTTCAGTGCTGCGTGGGTTGAGAAGGTAACTTAGTAAGGTCTATCTTTAATTCAAATTCAGCTTTTCTTAGTTCATATGCTACCTGCATATTCATCCAAAACTTAGGTGTTGTGTTAAAATAGTGAGCAAGCCTTATGGCGGTTTCGGCAGTTATTCCTATTCTTTCTAAAGTGATATCATTAATACGAGGAGCTAGAACGTCTAATAAATTTGCAAGTTTACGAGAACTCAAACCCAAAGGTTTCATAAATTCTTCTCTTAAAATTTCTCCTGGGTGTATATTCCATGTCATTTTATTCCTCCTCGATGTTGTCACCTTTTAAGACGTTTTTAAATTTACAAATTTAATGAAATAGAAATTTGTTTTTAGAAAATTGAGGGTTGAAACAGGGTACGGTAATTAATAATTTACCATATGCTATCATTTTTAATATCTAAATCAGACAGACTTGGTAAGTCATGTGATAAATGATCCCATAAAATGGTACGTAATGTTTTCATGACATTTTTGTTTTTAATTTAGAGAGTCCGCCGTCAACACTTAAAACCTGCCCGGTAATCCAGCTATTGTCAGGATTAAGTAAAAATGTAATTGCTCGGGCAATATCATCGGGCTGTCCGACGCGCTTTAAGGGATGCATAGCAAGGGAATAGGCTAATGCCGCGTCATTTTTCGTTATACGCTCCGTTAACGGTGTTTCCGTTAGCCCAGGACATACAACATTAAATCTTAAATTAGCATCAGCGTAAGTCGCAGCTGCTGATAAGGCAAGACCGACAACGCCTGCTTTGGCAGCTGCAATAGCTTCATGATTAGCAAGACCAATGGCGTGAGCAGCAGATGACATTAAGACAACGGATCCACCCTTCATATACTTTCCTGCGCTTCTGACTGTTGCGAATGCTGTTGCGAGCGAGCTTTTTATAACATCATCATAGTTTTCTGCTGTGGTCAAATGGGCTGGCTTGAGAAGCAATGAGCCTGCAAAATTTACAACACCATCGATTGCTCCAAATAGATCAACAGCTCTTTTGAACACATCATCAACGGCATTAAAATCAGATGCGTCAAGAAGTATGTCGGGGTGAATTCTCTCATTTGTGCGGGCAGTTTTAAATACACGGTGGCCATCAGCTTCTAACATTCGAACTGTCGCTTGGCCTATTGCGCTTGATGCTGCTATCACTAAAAAATTTGCCATTTTTAATTTCCTTGGTTCCAATTGATTGATTAACTATTGCATAATGCGCACATAAACTATACGTCTAGGTTGTTTGTATGATGGTCAACTATAAAAATCAAAGTGACGCATTTTGGCGAGAACGACTGGATGATGAAACTTTTGCTGTTTGTCGCCTTCGAGGCACGGAATATCCAGAATCCGGAAAATATAATTTGTTTTATGAAGATGGTGTTTATTACTGTGCCGCTTGCGGTGGCGATCATCCTTTGTTTGAATCACAGGCAAAGTATGCTTCCGGGAGTGGATGGCCTAGTTTTTTCGAACCTCTTAAAGGTGCTGTGACGCTGCGTATTGATCCTGACGATAAGACCAAATTATTTATGACAAAACCCCGAACAGAGGTAATATGTGCTCGTTGTGAATCGCATCTAGGTCACGTCTTTGATGATGGCCCAGATCCAACAGGAAAGCGTTATTGTGTGAATTCAATAGCCCTTAAGTTTGTAGCTGATTAAAGAGGCTAAAAACTTAAGTTCAAGTTGCTTATGGGATATTGTTTTTTCTATTTTTTGTTGAAACACGCGTTATTCTTCTCCGGCTTGCTAGTTTTTCTAAGGTAACATTTGCTTTCTCTTTAAACCCTTGGCTTTACCGGCGCGAACTAATCTGGTTGCGTGCATGTTTAATTGCTCCACCCTTCTCCACAATTGGAAGCAGGTATTCGGTTGGTTACACCGAAGAATTACGCCAAGGTTCATGAATTTATATGCAAGAACATCTTTTAAATCCGGTACATAACGTTTTATAAAAGCAGCCTTCTCTGGATTTTGATCCAGTTACTGTTTAATTGGATATTGGGTTAAATTACAGAAACGGGTCAAATGCGAACTACGAAGATCAGTAACTTGGCGCTCCCCTTCAGAAGAGACACGCATATATCCTATGAGCATACGAAAAACCTTATTTCTGTACTTTACGTGTATCTTTGTATTCCTTCTGAAAAGCTCAATGTCCAAAGCCGTAGCGAAAATAAGGGGCATAGGCAATCTAAACAAGAGTAAGAGAAATTTGGTACAGCTGCTTATAATTTCCACTTCCAATCGAGCAGAATCTTCTTTTTCAGAAACGGGAAGGGCTTTTAACTCCTGATGAAGTGAGACGATTGTATACTAATATTCTAATTGCTTTTTTAAAAGGAGAAAACCCTATGCTACTGCAAAGGCTAGATTATCTTAAACATCCTCATTATCAAGGAAGATTTCAATAAAATATATTACATTAAATTGCTGTCATTTTTTTTAATTAAAATTTTTGTATATGTGATGCAAAAGCATAAAAATTCAATCACATAATTAGAGATTTTGACTCAAGAGCAAATAACCCTTGTAGACCCAAATGCAAAGATGTCAACACTAGTCCTAATTTCCCTAACTTTGACCCTGGACTTTGCCAATTGATCACCGACTGTACTTTCAGCTGAAAATAGAAAATAACGGAAGCTTTTCATACCTGGAATGAAGTAACTTAATAGTCTTATTGTGTTTAAAAATTGAAAAATAACTCGCTATCAGCTTAATTCCTTACATATCTTCAACAACTTGACAGAGCTGGAAATCTACATCGATGAAACTCCCGCTACTTTTCTCTTTTTTATTGCACGCCATAAAATATACAATGAATTGTTTTGAAATCTAAAAAATAGTTTCTTAAAATGCCGCCCCCCCTCCGCCCGTAGGCAGACGGGGTGTCGTATGGTGAAAAGTATGTTTCTTACTTAGCGCAGCAAGTCGGGGGGGGATGTAACCCACCAGACATTTAAAAATACGTAATATGTGCAAGAAGTGATGGAAAGATTGTCATGGCAGATGCAAGACCTGGAATTTCAGAAACAGCAGTCCGTATAGCTGAATGGTTAGAATGTGATGTTTACCTAGAACATGATCAGTCTCTGCTTATAAAAGAAGGAGGAAAGGGCGTGTGCGCAGCGCTCGTAGATTATTGGGCAGCCACGATCTTGCGGTCCGGTTCTGAAACACCGCACATTTTATTTCATTCTGAATTGAAAGAAGCTGGATCTAATCATATTTTAAAATTTCGCCATGGACTAAGTTCTGATAATTTCCCAGATGGGTTACTATACTCTCTCAAGTGCTACCATGATGATAGCATCAGAGGTGGACCTGTCTCATTAGGTTTAGAGCTTAAGCCTATAATTGGTGGGGATTTCCTAGGAGCTATGGCAGGTGACGATTTCAATCATTTATTAAATCAAATATCTAAATTGATTGAGAAAATTGGACCTGGAGTGTATCGATTGGCTTTAAATGTTAACGTAGGGATTGATGAACATATTCCTGGACACGCTATCGGTATATGTAAGTCAGGAATTAAAGCAGAGGAATGTGTATATGATCCCAATGCTGGCATTGCCATTTGCTATGAATCTCACAAGGTTGCTGATACTCTTAAAACTTTTTTTACAGACGACGAAACTTTTGGTAGAAGAGGATACAATAGCTATCGTTGTGCGAACCTAGAACAATATCATTTAGCGGCAGCATGGAATCCGGAAGAATTTTCTAAAATACATAAAAAAGCGATAGATAACAAATTGGCTTAGTCTGAGGTGTATCTAACACGTCATATGTTCTTCAAATAAAGTTTCTAGATTCCTTTAACTCTTAAAGTTCCATCCGGCAATAACAGTACTTGAATATCTCCATTTGTTTTTGTGGTATAGATAGGGAGAGTTGTGCTCATTAAAAGCCATTCAATATCATTAGTTTTCTTAATCATTATATCTGTGCCATCTTCTAGACAAAAATGTTCATTTAGGCCAGGCAAGTCTTTAATCGAACCACCAATCGGGTCGCCGCATTGAATTAAGTGTGGGGCTACACGAGCTTTTAACCTTAAACTTGCAGCCATGTTATAAAGGACACTAAAGCGTGGATGGATAAAATCTCCTCCCCTATCTCCGGCACTAATAATAATTTTCTTGGCATTGTTTTTTAATAACCAAGCAATATTGTTCGTTCTTCCTCTATCAGCTCCATGATGCAAAGCTAAAGAGACGTCTGTTTCTAAAAAAGTAGGCGCTGCTCTTGGGATATGGGTGATTATTTTATCAGTTCCATGGTCTCCATCAATATCACCAGGGAAAGTCACTCTCTGCCCTTTGTAGCTGAGTTTTACTATAGCTCCATTATTATTTGTACCTTCATTAAGAATTGTATCTGCATCCGATATTGATTCATCTAATTCGCCAGGATTATTTTCTGTTCCTAAGAATTTTGATTTTCCTCCATGTAAAGCATTTGCTGCTACTATAATTAATGAAAGGTCTCTGTCGGCGTCTGAGAATTCAGGTATCAAAGCATTCATAAAAAAAGGGCGAGGAGGTTGTGTAACTTCTTCTTTTCTTTCTACTTTATATGCTTTTTCCGAAGTCATAACGTGAGATAGAGGTTTGATTTTTGCATTTACAGCTTTTAATGCATCAAGGCAAGGTTTTCCGCTTCCTTCTAAATATCCTGTAAAAGGAGACCCTAAGTAAGCTGTCATAGCTAGTTTTGGATCCCTATTTTGATCTTTTATCGCACGGCTGTTAGCATCAAGCGCACGAGCAAGGAGTTTTACATGATCACCATCGGAGTAAGAGAGGATAACCCCAGCTACGCGTTGTCTTGCTCCTGGTTTTCCAAAGACAGCGCCATTAAATCGTCTTAATAATGAGTTTGTTTCTTCTTCTTTCCCACTATTACCCGCATCCACAATAAAAGAAACGCCTCGATGCTTATCTTTAATAACAGCACCACTTCCTTGTCCAACATCAAAGACTGTGCATTCTATTCCTAAATCGGCCGTGATAGCTTCTTGGATAATTAAGAAGAAGCAAAAACTGTAAAGGATTTTGGAAATTCGGCACATAATCATACACTACTCTCCAAACCTAATGATGCTCTGTCGGAAATTAAGATTGCGAATAACTTTCAATTTGAACTCATCTATTACTGTATCCGTTCTCTTCCTCAGCTTTTTTATTTGATCCAAGAGAATTGGCTCGTCTCTTCTTTGATAAGCTGCTTCGTACAATAAGGTTAGAGCTTCTGGGATATCATCATGGGGCAATCCCCAGGCATTAGAAGGAGGAATAAGAATGCCTTTCTCTTCCAGATGGGATAAAAATTTAACTGTATCTAAAGCAGCGTCTCCATCTCCTTTATCATGAGCCTCTTTATAGTGGAATAGAGTTCTTTGTATAATTTCAGGATTGTCTAATCCAACCTCGGGACAAGCATCGACTATAAAAAGATCTTTATAAAAGTCTGCTATTTCAAGATGAAGGAAAGGATCGAGAGGTGTATAATTTAATGCTTCTTCATAAAATGTTCTTGCTTGTGCTCTATCGAATGTTCCTTCAATTCCATATCTATAGAGACGAGCATTTTGAAGAGCTAAGTTTTCTGCAACAGTTGCTGGGATAGTAGATAAGTCTATAGGTACTCCTCTTGGATGGAGTCGTAAAGCTGCAAGTCCAGAGCCTAAAGCTTTGGCCTTTTCTAACCAATCATTCTGAGGGGTGACTCCTAAAATATCGGTTAGAATAAAATAACCATTCAGATAAACGAATGGGTTATCGCCATTGATGAAAGCAAGAACTCTATCATGTCTAGCAGGGTCTTTTAGAAAATTCATGGCTTCTATGCTATTCCAAACAAAAGGTGTTTGTAGAAGACGCACTAGAGCACCATCATCACCGTCTGATCCTTCTAGTAATGTTGTTAAATCTTTATCAATTCCTTCTAACATAAGGATATTTTCAGCTATGGGGTTTCCTAATTTTCCAGAAATTATAATACCAGTTCTAATAACAGGAGATAGTTCATAAAATGATAAGGCTGTTGACTGTAAAACTTGAACAGCAGGATAAAACTCACCTGCTAACAGAAAGGGTTTTCGTTGATTGATAGCGCCAAATTCCCCATAGTATTCGCTTTTCCATTTTGTGTAATATGCTGCTTCTGTATCTAATATAGTCGAAGGGGTTTTAAAAAAAGGAGTCTTATCTTTAAATGCTGGATTCATACCCGATAAATTAATACTTTGAACCCACCTAAAAAACTCGTCTAAATTATTACTTGTATAATAAGAATAAGTTTTGTTGGTAAAAGTTTGAGGATTATCAATGGTTGTCCCGTAAGTTGTTGGAAAGCAGAAGAGCCAAAATGCGATTCCCAAAATAGAGATAAATTTCTTTTGGCTCATGTCTTTTTAGCTTTCTTTATTTAATTTGACCTGCATAAGCACCAATAAAGCTTGTTACTTTCTCTCGGCTGCCTCGTTCTGATAAAGTCTCAGAAATCATTAAATAATAGTCATCTTTTAAAAGCGCACTAACCTTCTCACGCAGATCTGGAAACATTGCATAAAGAGCATTTAATGTATTTGGAATGTCACCTTCAAGTCTATCTCCTGTATCTGCTGTAATAGCAGGCCCAGAACCGTTTGAAGGGGCTATTTTAACTTCTAAAAGAATATTGGGTTTTCTTGCATTAAAATAGGGTAGGGTTACATCGTCATCAAAAATAGGTGCATCTAATTTAGTGCTTGCCGATATTTCGTTAAAGTTTAAAAAAAAGCCAAGAGTATTGCTATAAAAGTAATTTTCTTCATTTCTATTTTCCCAATATGAAGTTATTTATTTGTAGCCATTATACAGGTATAAATATAGAGTTCAAAGACTTTTTTGTTTATCAAGAAGAGAGAAATAGATGCGCTTCATAAACTGTCTAGGTAACTAGAATCTTATAATTCCATTCTAAAAACGAAAAGCTAAATAAATGTTTAAAACTCATTGAGGACAACATTAGGTGAGAGAGATCACAGGCAATCTGTCGTCTTGGAAGCTAATGTATTCTATTCTTGGTGTTTTCTGTTATAAGTGTTTTTTAATAACTAACTCCTGGATCTCTTCCTAAAGTTTTTTCAGTGATTTTACCAAGTTGGCCATTTCTGATATCCAATCCGTGGTCATTTTTGAGAAAGACAACTTGGTCACCAAGAGAGAATGCTCTGTCTTCTCTAACAATTCTGGGGGCTTTATAAGTACCTTTCTCACCGATAACATCCACTTTATCTAGGGTTTCTAGGTTTAAGGCTTTGGTAATAGTAAGAACTTGATCATGTCCTAAGAGTTGTCCAGTTTTTCTGGCTTCAGTTCGGGCTAATCGATTGAGTTCTTTCACATCTCTGTTGGTATAAGCCCAAATCAGCTTGGAAGAGCTTATTTTTCCCCTATCTTGTTTTAAATCAGCAGCCCAATCTTGAATCAGCTTTTCTTTAGCATTTGTGCCGTAGTGGATATGATTATTTTGATGATAGGCTTCTAAAGCTTTCTCCGTCTATCTTGTAGCTAAGAATTTCGTAACTTCTTATTGCCAGCTTTCTTTTTGTCTAACAACATTGGAAAGTTCAGCAAAGCCAACCTGTTCCATAATGGCTCTTGTAGGAGTCCTGGCTTCTATGGGCGAAAGCTCTTCAGGATCACCTACAAGGACGATTTTAAATTCTTTCTCTTGGGATTGCTTCAAAAGCGAATTTAACCGTTTACTGTCGACCATTCCGGCTTCATCTAAAATAAGAATGGAACGATTATTGAGCTGCTCTCTGTCTCTTTGCCATTCATATTCCCATTTGTGTAAAGTTTTGGAAGAAATTCCCAAATTCTCATGTTTTATAAAAATGATTTTGGGGAAGTTTATAATGAATAAATCATAAACTTGATGAAGTGATAGAAATATTCAACTTCATCCCTAAAGCACTAACGGCCCGAGCAATTGTGTCCAAAGTGATGCCCGGGTTATTGGGATCTAATAAACGATGAACAGCAGTAGGGCTTGTTTGCATTCTCTTGGCCATTTCGACTTGGGTTACATGTTGACTCTTCATCTCTTGTTCAATTTGCCACGCTAAAACATGCTTATGAGAGAGTGCTGTGGTTTCATTTAAAGTCTCTTCTTCTTGCAAAAATTCATCAAAAGAAGCCCCTATATTGTGGGATTCATTCGTTTTTTTCATTTTTTGTGACCTTCTTCAGTCCTTTATAGGCAAGATCTAGGCCATTATCTGAGGTCTTAAAGCTTGCGCAGGAGGTTTCTAAATATGTAACTACTGAATCCTCAGGTCGCCTTCTTTCTAATGGCCACTCAGCATTAAGTCTTCCAAGTTCTGCCTATGAAGAAATAAAACAATGGGCAGAAGAGAGAAAAGCCACTCCAGAATTGGTTTAACTCATTTAATTGAGCAAGAAGTAGAACGTCTTATTCTTTTAAATTATGCTGACGAAGCTTCAGATTATGAGATTCAATACTATTCCAAACTTAAAGAAATTACTGAGTTATGCATCGCTTCCTTTATTCAATTGAGCTCTGAAAGTGAAATGTTCCATGTAATATGCGCGCTAGAAAATCTCCACAAAACTTTACTTAAAAAGGAGATTCTTTCTGTCAAAGTTGACCCTATATCAATCATAGACAGCCGTCGTATTGATGTTGCCCATTACTATTTTGCCAGGATTTTGGCAAAGTATACGGCCAGATGGTTTGGTACG
The DNA here is from genome assembly GCA_903899945.1 of uncultured Alphaproteobacteria bacterium. GTDB lineage: Bacteria > Pseudomonadota > Alphaproteobacteria > Paracaedibacterales > CAIULA01 > CAIULA01. The sequence goes on from CAIULA010000003.1 coordinate 31,491, forward strand.
TTTGATCTTTATATGAATGTTGGATTGTGTCCTGAACAAACGGTGATGTTTATTGGCATGCTCAATAATGTCAATGTGAGCACAACTGTCTTTGAACTTTTATATTGCTTGTTTTGTCAAATTAAATTGAACCACAAAAAAACTTTTGGGGCAAAGATAAAAGGATCAGAAAAAATAATCTGAAGGACATGCATCGTGGACAGGTGCACCAATTTTTTTCAAGATCTTGTTTCCTATCTTACTCCTGTAAAGCAACACAAAACATATCATCGTTTAGAATGTGGTGCAAATCAGTTCTTTTTAAAACACAGAATATGTCTAAAAAAGACCGTTCCGTAAATCTGTGTCTCTTCTTCTGGATCCTTCTCTATGACCGAAAAAGCTACATTAGATTAGCAAACACCACCCCTTAGCAAACTCATCCCTAAACGATCCCATTATTGATTTAATGCCTTATATATTTTTCTCAAATTTTTGCTAGTTGCCTTTTTCTATTTGCTATAGACCATGATTTAAAAAACTATAAACGATATATCTCTCAATCAACTTCAATTTTTGATCGAAAAAATTAAAAATTTAGAATAGTGTAAAGTCAAAATCATTGTTGTCATTTGAAAATTTTTTGTAGAAGCAAGGTATGAAGAGGCTAACATATGATAAAAAAAATTTTACTCTACATTCTCTCTATTTTATTACTAACAAGTTTTTATCTGATTGCAGCAGAAAATCAGGAAAACTCACGTCAGCTAGGAAGAAGGTTATTAGAAATACTAATGCATTCAGAAGATCTTGATCGGCATGGTGGGTGTATGACTCAAGAAATGGCTGATGATGAAGTTAAATACAATGCTCTTAGATTGTTAGATGCACATCGAGCAATAGATGTGAATATAGAAGATGGAGAATATGGCTGGACTTCTTTATTAGTTGCCCTTGATCGAAATTTTTTTGAAATAGCTAATCTTTTACTTAATCGTGGTGCTAATATTGAAGTACGCGGCAGAGCAAAACTTACACCACTAATGTATGCTTGTATATGGAATAATTTGCCTTTTTTGGTACGTTTAATAAATCTTGGAGCAGACGTAAATGCACTTGATAAAGATGAAGAGACAGCATTGATGCACACTCGTAACTTAGAAATAGCTAAATTGTTAATTCAAAATGGAGCTAGTATTAATCATACAAACATAAGAGGCCATACAGTCTTATCGTATTTTAAGAAAGAAGAAGAAAGATTAGAGTTAATAAAAATATCAAAAGAATGCTCTATACCAAGGCATGAACAAAAAAAGAACCCGAGGAAATAAAGATAATTTTACACAAATTCTGTAGAAAATTAGTTTTTGTTTAAACAAATGTAGCTTTATTGTAATGTGGCCTTAATGTCTAGAATTTTAAGGTGTCAGTTATCACGTTTATAAAGCTTCGGGTGAGAGATGAGCTTATTCAGAAGATTTAGAAAATTATGAGCTTACAAGCTTTTGGCTGATTTTTAGACGTAATTAAAGAATATCTAATTACTTTGTTCTAACCACATAAAACTTTATTGAATTTCTTTTTTCCATAATCAGTTGTAAGTCCCATTACCTATAAATAAATCGATATTAATTTAAAAATCTAATAATAAATTGCTAAAAATGAAATTATTACCTAAAATTAAGCCTAGGGATCCATGTTACCTTTGACTTTGCGTAAGAGGGGCTTGAAGAGTGACGGATATAGGGATATTTTTCTAAAAAACTGTCTAAAATTTTAGAGAACCATGATCTTTAAACCCTTGGTAAAGACAGTAACACACAAACATTGAACAGGCATAAACGCCACTTGTGAAACTTTTCCCAGCCTTATTTTTAAAGGCTGTTGAAACAGAATCTGTAAAAAAGCTCTTCAGCTAATAAAAAATGGTAAAAAAATTCTGTTGGCACAATTTGCAAAGCCCGAAAACCTAGCATTATTTCCATTGTTTCAAGGAGGCGCATAATGTTACAGAATCGGTTCGATTAACAATTAGAATATGGTGAAATTCTTTGAGGTAAGTGGCCTTTCTGCAATTTTTTAATCAGGTGCTGCAAAAGCGGAGGATAAAGAGTCAAATCATAAGTCTCCAAGGTTTGTTCATCATCAAAAGTAGCTTGTTGCAACCGGTTTGTATATAAACCTTGCCTTAGCGGCGTTCCAATTCATCTTGTAACAATAAGCCAAAGTTAGGCTCTCTATTTCTCATGTTTCTTGCTTTATAAGGATCTCCTTGAGTATAGTGGCGAAATCAATCAAACATTTATCTTAAAAGAAAAAAGGATTTATTTATGGCAACCGGAAAAACAGAGCTTGTCAATTTCGTAGCAGCTGAGACAAAGCTTACAAAAGTTGATTCACAGAAAGCCGTTGAGGCTGTTTTAGAGGGAATCAAAGAGGCTCTTCAAAAGGGAGAAGACGTTAGACTGATTGGTTTTGGAACCTTTGCTATTACTAAAAGTGCAGCTAGGGATGGCCGTAATCCAAGAACAGGAGAGACTATTAAGATAAAGGCCTCTAACAGGCCCGTCTTCAGAGCTGGCAAAGAACTCAAAGAAGCCGTTAATAAGGTTTAGTTTATTAACGGATTTGAAAGGAGAAGCACTGAAGATGAGGCGAAAAAGAAATCATGTTCAGGGTATTACGATTCAGTCTCTCTCCTTTCAAAAACCCTCTCTACTGAATTGTTTTAGTAGCCTATTGGTTATTGCGTCTAAAACAAGGGCTAAGGCGCAAAATCAGAGCATTATTTACGAAAAAAGCAAATGAGTTAAAGAAGAAGTAACATGTTTTTTCTCTGAAATATCTTTGGTTTATGGGTGGGATGCCGAGATCCAAGACCTGTCTCTGATTCTGCTCCTTCTATGGTATGCGTCAACTTATTACAAAAAATTATCTTTCAAGAAAAACACATTTTCTATTTTTTCGCATAATTTAATCGAATTTATTTTTTGCGTATGATGTCGAATTATTAATTACTCGTAAGATTTAAAGACTAAAGATATGATCGCTGGTTTTTAAGCCTAATCTCTATGCTCCTTAAAAATAGCTAGGCACGATGAAAATATATGATCTTTTGCAAGTATGTTTAAAAAACCGGCTCTTATTAGTTTCTTGGTAACTCGCTCATTCGCCTCGCATAAATAAACAGTAATATTATGTTTTTTGTAGTTTTGAATAATTTCATAAAAAGTCTTTAAGCCAGTAATATCCATAAATGGAACATTTTTAAGACGAAACACAATCGTTTTAGGGTTTTGATGAATAGAGAGAAGCGTTTGCTGCAACATTTCGGCAGCCCCAAAGAAAAACGGCCCTTGGATGGTATAAATAAGGATATCTTTGGGTAAAGGTGCAATCTTTTCTTTTGAAAATTCTGATTGCAAGGAATCTTCCGTTTCAACGGAAACCTGTATGGATTGGCTCATTCTTCTTACAAAAAGTAAGACAGATAAAATAACACCAACGTTTACAGCTATAACCAAATCTGTAAATAATGTTAACAGAAAAGTGATAACTAAAACACTAACATCACTGTACGGTGCGTTTTTCAAAATAGAGATGAAATGATGCACTTCACTCATATTGTAAGAGATAATAAACAAAATCGCAGCCAAACAACAAAGCGGTATATAGGATATTAACGGTGCAAGAAATAAAATAATTAACAATAAAACGATAGAGTGTGTAATTGCAGCAATTGGGCTATTTCCACCGCTACGGATGTTAGTTGCTGTCCTGGCAATAGCCCCGGTCGCTGCGAATCCGCCGAATAAAGGACACAAAATATTGGCAAGGCCTTGACCAATGAGCTCTTGGTTGGAGTGATGACGCGTTCCGGCCATACCATCTGCAACAACTGCTGATAATAAGGATTCAATAGCAGCAAGCATAGCAATGGTGAAAGAGGGTCCTATTAATTCAATAATATGCTGATAAGAAAAATCAGGCATTTGAAAAGAGGGCAAATAACTTGGAATCGCCTCAAATGCACTGCCAATAGTGCTAACACCTTCAAACTGGAAAATAAATTGTACGGTTGTAACCACAATCATTGCCACAAGAGGAGCTGGAATTCTCTCTAACATCTTTATTCTTGGTAGTATAACCATCATAAAGAGACTTAAGGTAGCCAAAGCGGTTGTGGTTTTATGAAAACTCGGAAAGCTAGATATTAAAATAATGACTTTCTCGTGAAAATGAAGCGGCATTGGAACCGTTGAGGTTAGACCAAAAAAATCTTTCCATTGATTTGCAAAAATAACAATTGCAATGGCGCTTGTGAAACCGATAATAACAGGGTAGGGGATAAATTTAATAACACTGCCTAATTTTGACACCCCCATAATTACCAAGATAAAACCAGCCATAAAAGTCGCAAGTTGAAGCCCAGACACACCGTATTTAGTTGTTACAGCTGAAAGAATAATAATAAAGGCACCAGTTGGGCCCGCTATTTGAACACGGCTGCCACCAAAAATAGCAACCATAACTGCAGCAATGATGGCTGTATAAATTCCTTGTTCAGGCCGAACGCCTGAAGCAATAGCAAAGGCCATTGCAAGTGGCAAAGCAACAATACCCACCATGGTACCAGCTAAAAGGTTGGGGAGAAAATTGTGACGATTGAAAAGACCTGAACGATACGAGTCAATAATGGCGAGCATAGGAAAGAATCCTTAAACTTTATCGCTAATGTATTTATTCTACTCTTTCATTGACGCTCTATTCAAGCAGCTATCATTAGAAGAGGGTATTAGAATCAGTTTAACAATAAAATTTTCACCTATCATGAAAAGGTTTTTTGAGGTAGCTTTCTCCATGGATCTTTTATGGCTTAAGGAGTTTAAAGAATGTCTTTTTTCTCTTCCTTGAAAAGGGAACAAAAAGAAGCGATCGGTCTTTTGCAAATAGGTACGCTCCTAGAGTACTTTGATCTTATGCTTTATGTGCATATGGCTGTTCTTTTGAATGAGTTATTTTTCCCCAAGACCGAACCTCATACTGCCGCTCTTCTAACAGCTTTAACTTTTTGTTCAACGTTTGTTCTAAGACCCTTTGGCGCTCTAATCTTTGGTCATATAGGGGATACTTTTGGCCGAAAGCCAACGGTTGTTATTACGACAACAATGATGGCTATGTCTTGTGTTCTGATGGCAAATCTTCCCACCTATGCTGAGATTGGAATCTCAGCAGCTTGGATTGTCATCTTATGCAGAATTTTACAAGGATTCTCCTCTATGGGAGAGATTGCAGGGGCTCAAATTTACGTAACAGAAATAACAAAACCGCCTTTTCAATATCCTGTTGTTTCTTTTCTTAATGTGATGCCTGATATAGGAGGAATGTTGGCCCTCGGTGTGGCTTCTCTTGTTATTACAATGGGATTGAATTGGCGGATTGCTTTTTGGGTTGGAGCGGTCATTGCGATTGTAGGGTCTGTTGCCAGAACGAGGTTAAGAGAAACACCCCAATTCCTAGATATGAAAAGGAAGAACACAAGAAAAACTAAAGAAGAAAGAGAAGACAATCTTAAGAAATCAGAAAAACTTTCTCGATTCGGTAAATTTATTAAAAATCAAACAATCAATAAGAAAACCTTATTGGCTTATTTTTTTATCAAGTGTGGCTGGCCTATTTGCTTTTATTTAGCCTTTATTTACATGAACCCAACATTGAAAGCTGTGTATGGATATACTTCGGAAGATATTATCTTTCACAACTTTTTCTTGTCTGTTGTTGGGCTGTTTGCGAGCATTCTGTGGGCTATGCTGAGTTTTAAGATTTATCCTTTAAAATTACTGGCTTTAAAAGCGATAACCTTTGGAGGACTCTCTGTCCTGTTGCCTATGCTCATTCTTAAGGCTCCCAACCCCTACTTTATCTTTGTGTTGCAATCTCTAATCTTAATCTTTCCTTTGGACAGTATGCCTGCCATGGCGATATTCGTAAAAAACTTTCACATCTCTAAACGATTTACGATGATTGTCTTTGGGTTCGCTTTGGCTCATGCTCTTATGTACGTCAGTACATCTTTTGGTTTGGTTTATCTCACAGAATTTTTTGGTCATTATGGTTTATGGGTTATTATTTTACCTGTAACCGGTGCTTTCCTGTGGGGTGTTCATCATTTTAAAAATCTTGAAAGAGCCTCTGGATCTTTTCCGATACTGCTTGGTATGACGGGTGTAATAGGGCCCTGTTTAAATAAGATGAAAAAAAACAAAAAAGTACAATCGGCACCTGAAGCTCTTCATCATGATAAGAAAGCAAAGCTTTTCTTTTATGGGCTCGTGCTTTTGTTAGTTATTATTCTTGCCATTATTATTGCCTTCTGGCCTTTCAAATCATAAGAAGAGAAAACTAAAAAGTCAAAAACGTTTGTAGCTAATCTAGTTTTCTCTATGAGCTCA
>CAIULA010000004.1 GCA_903899945.1 uncultured Alphaproteobacteria bacterium
AATATATTAAATATAGTTAATGCTTTTTTGATGCCTAATCGATAGCCACAAAAAGCGCTGTACTCATGATTAAAAATAAAAGATAAGGTTTTCTAATGGATAAAGGTCAAGTCTCTCCCTCTCAATCAGACAAACAATCACTCAAGCTTAGGTTCGTTAACAAGGAAGTCTTTCTTGAAAACAAAAGAATACTGCCACGGCAAGCTTATAAAAAGGCGTCGAATCCTCTATATCTTGATCAAACATACTGTAATTGCCTCGGATGAGAACTGCATAGTTGGGCGTTGTACGCACATTTTTTACTCGCGCCGTACAATCGCCCAGCGATGCAGATCATCCAACATTTTAAACATAAGGAGTTACAGTCATGTACTATGCAGGGTTAGACGTCTCCCTTAACGAAACATTTGTTAGCATTATCGATGGAGAGGGTGCCATTGTTGCAGAAAAAAGTGTCCCCACAAACGTTGATGATTTATCAACCTATCTTAAAAATGTAAGGAGTACTTTTAAACATATTGGCATTGAAAGCGGCCAACTTTCTATTCCCCTTTGCAAAGGGTTAGCACAGCAAAATTTACCTGTTATTTGTGTAGATGCGCGTCATATGGCAACGGCTTTATCGTCACGCATCAATAAGAATGATCGTAATGATGCACGAGGTATTGCCCAAATGCTTCGTGCTGGCCTTTATAAAAAAGTTCAAATCAAATCTGATGAAATGTGTGAACTCAAGCTGGTTCTTGGCAGCCGTCGTCAGCTTGTGAGGGCAAAATTTAAACTTATGGGAACCGTACGGGGTCTTCTTAAAATCTATGGCATTAAAATCGGTACACAAAGTCAATTTTGTGATAAAATACGTGATCTTGTTAAATCCCCCCTTGCAGCCCTTTTATCGTGCATTGAAAAAAATCAAAAAGCCCTTAAAAAATTAGACAACAAATTGATTGCAATGGGGAAAAAAGATGAAGATTGCAAGCGTTTGATGACGATTCCCGGGGTTGGTATTATTACCGCCATGACGTTCAAAGTGACATTAGATTACCCTGAACGGTTTAAATGCTCCGAAAGCGTAGGCGCTTATTTAGGATTAACCCCTAGACAAATATGCATCGGGTGAAGTTAACCGACAGGGATCCATATCAAAAGTAGGATCAAAAGAGCGCCGCTCCATGCTCTATGAGGTGGCTCAGTCATTATTAGTAAATGTTAAAGCGCCTTTAAAACTTAAATCGTGGGGGCTTAAATTAGCAAAAAAGAAAGGAAACAAAAAAGCGTTTATAGCCGTTGCTCGTAAATTAGCAATGATAATGCATCGCATCTTAATTGATAAAAAAGATTTTTGTGATCAATAAAACAAGGCAGTTTTTTGATCATGGTATTTTAAGCTTAAGAGTCCAACTCTTTATGAAGAGGATAAACAAGACAGCTTCGGTGAGGAACAAACCTCGGGCGACACATATTGTTGTTCTCTTCGCCAACTCTACTAAGTGTTGCAAGGTTAAAAGTTTATTATTTAATCATAAGGATTTTAAAAATTATATTTATTTAAAATCCTAAAAAATACATATGAAGGAAATCACAATAGATAACTCGTGAGAGGCATTAACCTCGTAGCAAACAATTATTGCGATTCTCTTCGCCAGATGTATTTAAATCAAAAAATATAAGCAACGTAAGGTATTGCCAAGAAAAGTGAGCTACTCCATCATTCTGGCATGAGGTTTACCGTTTTACCAATATCCTCAATAAGCCCGAGGTATGTGTTTAACTGAATAAACACTCCTAATGAAAACAACCCTTTTTAATAATAAAGGAGTAGCTCGAATGTATTATGCCGGATGTGACGTTTCTTTAAAAGAGACATTGTGTTGGCCTTTATAAAGAAGTTTCTGTCAAATCAGATGAAGCCCGTGAGGTTAAGTTTCTCTTAGGAAGTCGTCGTCATTTGCTCAATATAGCCCGTGAACTTAAAGGGACAATTCGTGGGTTACTGAAAATGTATGGTGTGAAAATAAGCAGTGAAGCTCGTTTTTTTGAAGATATAGAATCCGCAAAGAAACGGTTGCCAGATCCTGTTCAAAAAAGTATTGAAGCTATTCTATCATCCTTAAGAGAAATTGAACGTTCTCGTAAAGAAATTGATGATGCGCTTATTGAAATAGGGAAAAAAGATGAAGATTGCAAACGGCTGACAATAATAACAGGTGTTGGCGTACTGACAGCATTGATATACATGCGATAGCCTTATGGGAATATCTTAGGTGAACACCTCTGCTCCAACAAAATCAAAAATGCTCTATTGGAGCCCATAAGTCTTGAGCAACTTAAACACTTTTTAGGGATTCAAGACTCTAAAGCCTATTCGTCGTTTTTTCTTCTAAATGCGAAAGTCTTACAACCGGCAATTGCGGAAATCAATCAATACTCAGATCTTTTAGTAACTTGCCAGTATATCAAACAAAAGAAAAAAGTGATTGCCATTGCTTTTGAAGTTAAAAAGCGTTCATGTCCTGAAAGCGTACCCTTAAAGGCAACATCTGGTTCTGAAATTACAAATCAAAACTTGTTTTCTGACGCTGAGTTTCTGCACTTAGAAAAAAACTTGATTGAAAAACATCTTGAAAGCCATGGACATGAAAAAGTAGCAACTGTTTTAAAAAAGATAAAACGAGAAATTGAAGCCGGCAATAAAATACGCTCTCCCATAGCTTATTATTTACATTGTCTTAAAAATACCTCGGAAGAAACAGATACCATCCATGACAATTACACCAAAATTTGCAAACCAAACTTTTTGGAATTAGCTCACAACAATCAAAAACTTGCAAACATTCTCCAAAACTTATCCAACAGAATCAGCCCTCACGTTTTTTCTAGTTGGTTTCAAGAGGTTGAGTTTGAGGAGTTAGATAACAATACACTCAAGCTAAAAGCTAAGTCCAAATTTTATGCTGATTATATTAACTTAAGATTTTCTAAAGAGATTATAGAGGCTTCTAAAGACGCAGATGCGAATTTTAGGAATATAGAGGTTTATACCCTATCAGATTGAAAAATGGGGTTTTAAAGCCCTAGATTTTTATCCCTTTACATAAGTAAGGATAATTGATAATTTGTATCTATATAAAGAGATAGATTTCTGATGAAGATGACTATATTACTCCAGACCTTATTAGAAGAATTTCATGCAAAGATGAAAACTTTCACCGGTGGAATCCTCAGAGAAGCAAGTTTTTCTGATATTCCCAATAAAATTATGGTTGCTATTGGAATGAGACGTACCGGTAAAACTTATTTAATGTTTCAAACGATACAGAAACTTTTAAGAGAAGTCCCAATTTCACGAATCCTTTATCTCAATTTTGAAGATGATCGCTTGTATCCAATGACAGGGCAGCAGTTTGGAGAGCTGATCGATAGCTTTTATACACTTTATCCAGAGAATCACGATAATGCTTGCTACCTATTCTTTGATGAAGTTCAAAACATAGAAGACTGGCAGCTAGTTATCAGAAGATATTCTGATACAAAAAATGTGAAGATATATCTAACGGGTTCTTCTGCAAAGTTACTCAGTAAAGAGATTGCGACATCTCTTCGAGGTCGGTCTATAGCAACTGAAATTTGGCCTTTTAGTTTTAAAGAATTTTTGAGGGCAAAACTAATACCTCAACTAGATAACTCTCCCTTATTGGGGAAAAAAAGCCTAGATCAGTTAAGAGGATGGCTCAGAATATATCTTGATCAAGGTGGGTTTCCAGAAACAACATTCTTGGATACTTCTGATCGCACCCAAATATTACAAGATTACGTATCTGTTGTAATCTTTCGAGATATTATAGAGCGGTATAAAATTACTAACATTTCACTAGTTCGATATATGATTAAAACCCTCATTAAGAACGTAGGCTGTGGGTTCTCAGTGAATAAATTCTTTAATGATTTGAAAAGTCAGGGGTTTTCTGTCGGTAAGACTACAGTCTATGATTACCTTGATTATATTGAAGATGCTTATCTTGCTTTTGCAGTTCCCCTTTATTCTGAATCTTTACGAAAAACTCAAACAAATCTCAGAAAGCTCTATGCTGTAGACACAGGTTTGGTAAAAGCTTATACCACAAGTGTTTCAAAAGATTTTGGTCATCATTTCGAAAATTTGATTTATTTAGATCTCAGAAGATCCAGGCATGAGGTTTTTTACTATCTAACTGAATCGCGTCGTGAGGTTGATTTCTTTGCACGAGACAGTCAAGGAGAATGGCATCTTTATCAAGTATGTTGGACTATAGATGATCCTAAAACCTTAGAAAGGGAGACTTTAGCCTTAAACGAAGCTGAAAAGGAGTTAGGCATTAAAGGACAAATTATTACGCCAGAGTCTTATTTTTCCTCCTTCTTGCCCGCTTTGCAGAAGAAAACTTTGTCTTAAGCGGCTCAGTATAAACTTGCAGAGCTAAATTTTCCTATCACACAATTTGAAAAAAATATAGATCATAAGTTAAAGGACAAGATATTTATGGATGATATTGTTCCTCTTCTGTCACCAGGTAAAAGCTACAGTCATGCAGAGGCTTATGCTGCTGTGCAAGAAAGTTTGATAGCTTTGCTTCCTGGTGATCCATGGAAGAAAAAATAAAGGTAATGAGAGCATACAATGTGAGTGAGCATAGAAATTTCATGCTCTTACACGTACATGCTGAAAATCCTTTAATTTCATATAATTTAAATCCTTTTGCACGAAATCATCAGCCGAAGATTCTTCTTCATTAGCACTATCCAGATTTGACCCAAACAAGTTTAATATTTAGCATATAAATAAACTTTGGGATTCTTTATGTCTAAAAATATAAAACCTTTTTCATTGTTTTCCTAAAGATGTTGGCTTAACATTTTTCATTCTTCTTAACACAAGAGATCACCTTATTTCTTCCATACAATCTTTTTTGACTCTAAGAAACAAGGACTTTCTATTGAGCTTCAAAAAAGGAGAGCCAAA
>CAIULA010000005.1 GCA_903899945.1 uncultured Alphaproteobacteria bacterium
GTATAGGAGGTGATTCTATTATTAGTATTCAATTAGTATCCAAGGCGCGTCAGAAGGGGATAAGGTTTAGCGTTAAAGATGTATTTAATTATCCAACAGTAGAAGGTCTTGCTCGTTTATCGGAAGAAAAAGAGGACTCTCGGATATTACAAGCCCAACAGGGATTGGTTTATGGAGAGGTTCCTCTAACACCCATACAGCACTGGTTCTTTGATCAAAAACTAGTGAATCCTCATCATTATAATCAAGCTATGTGGATCCAATCTAAAGTACCTGTTGATTTGGAAAGGTTAAGGAGTGCTTTAAGCATGGTTTATGAACATCATGATGGGTTTAGATTGCGTTATAAAAGAAGCGGAGCAGACTGGGAGCAGTATTATACTGAAGCATCTCCAATTCCTTGGCAAATAGTTCCAAATTATTCAGAAAAGAATTTAGATGATATTTATTCTTCCTTTCAATCCAGTTTAAATATAGAGAAGGGGCCAACAAGCCAACTAATTTGGTTTGAGAATGAAAAAAGGTTACTTTGGATTATTCATCATTTAGTGGTAGATGGAGTGTCTTGGCGCATTTTATTAGAAGATTTAAATCGTGCTTATTCAGGGAAAATTCTAGAAGCAAAAACACACAGTTACTTAGATTGGAGTCAATCTTTATCACGCTTTATGTCTTCACAAGAAACTGAATATTACCAACAACAGTTGCATAATGTACCCAGATTGCCAGTCGATTATACTTATTCTGGCTGCGCTCCTTTAAAGAATGTAAAAAAATTAAAAATTGAGTTTGCTGAACGTACGACAAAACAATTTCTGCAGGAGGCGCATCATTCTTATGGTACTCAACCTAATGATTTGCTTCTGTTGGCTCTTATTCTGGCTGTAGGAGATTGTTTTGGAAAATATCAATTATGTCTGGATTTGGAAGGGCATGGTCGGGAAGATTTGGGTGAATCTCTTGATTTGACACGGACTTTAGGTTGGTTCACGAGTATACATCCTATCATTTTATCTTTATCTGATCCTATTAATCTTGATCACTGTATAAAATATATTAAAGAACATTTGAGAAATATACCTCACAAAGGGGTGAGTTATGGAATATTAAGCCAAGTTCAACAAGCTGTTCCATATGTTCAAGGAGATATTGTTTTTAATTATTTAGGACAATGGTCCAATGCGGAAACAAATGATGCAGTATTTTTTTATAAGAGTGAAGATACTGGGTTTAATATAGATTTAGAAAACCCCCAGCCACATCTGTTGGTTATTAATGGAGAGATTAGTTTCGGGCAACTCAGTTTTGATTGGTTTTATAGCACCCTTCATTTCCAAACAGAAACAATTGAAAAGCTTTCTTATGCATTTAAAGAACGCTTAGAAAAAATAGTAGAGTACTGCTTGGAAGAAAAAAATTTTGGGTTTAGTCCTTCAGATTTTCCATACGTCAAATTACAAGGAGCACAATTAGATAAGCTGCTTAAAAAAATAGGGAGTGCAAATAATGCATAATTTGGCGAAGAATATACGAGAAGAAAAAACGAATGTTGTCGCACTTTATCCCTTAAGTCCGATGCAGGGGGGATTTTTATTTCAGAATTTATATGCACCGGATTCAGATGCCTATTTTATACAAATGGTTTTTGAGCTGGAAGGGAGGTTAGAGGTTAATTTTCTTAAACAAGCTTGGTCA
>CAIULA010000006.1 GCA_903899945.1 uncultured Alphaproteobacteria bacterium
AATCTTTCTGCAGTTAATCGAGGACGATTTAAATAACCTCGAGCTAACCCATCTCCCCCTATATATAATTCACCAACTACACCTATAGGAACTAAACTAAATGTAGGAGACAAAATATATAAAGATGTGTTCCAGATCGGATGACCTATGGGGATAATTCCCATATGGTCTTCAGAATTACAATCCCAATATGTTACATCAATTGATGCTTCCGTAGGACCGTAAAAATTATAAAGCTCAATATTTGGAAAATTATTATGAAATTGAGTTTTTAAATTAAAGGATAAAGCCTCTCCGCTGGTAATAACGGTTTTTAAAGACGATAATTCGTAACCTTCCTTTTCATAAGACAAAAAAGCTTCTAACATTGAAGGTACAAAATGCAGCAACGTTATATTTTGTTTTCTTATAACGTATTGAAGATACTTTGGATCTTTATGTTCTTCAGGCTTTGCAAATATAACTTTTGCTCCACTGATAAAAGCAAGTAAAAGCTCCCATACTGAAACATCAAATGTATAGGGCGTTTTTTGAAGGATTGTATCCAAAGGTAAAACATTACAATAAGATTGCATCCATAAAAGACGGTTAATCATTCCTTGATGAGTACTTAAAACCCCTTTAGGGTTCCCAGTGGAACCTGAAGTATAAATGACATAAGCAATATGATTAGGTTTAGGGATTAATCCTAAATTTGTGTAAGAAAAGTCTTCAAATTCCATTAAATTAAGACTAAAAATTTTTGTACTCGTTTGCGGTAGCTTTTCTATCAAGTGGGGTTGAACTAATAGAAGCGAAATATTTGCATCTTGTAAAATATAACTGATCCTTTCTTTAGGGTAAGAAAGGTCTAATGGCATATAAGCTCCCCCTGCCTTTAAGATTCCAAGAATTCCGATAATCATTTCAATAGATCGATCACAAGCAAGACCAACAATTACATCTGGCCCTACTCCTTTTTCTGTTAGACAATGTGCGAGCTGATTTGCTTTTTTGTTAAGTTCTTCGTAACTTAAACACTGATCTTCGTAGACAACAGCTATACTATCAGGTCTTTCTTTAACTTGATTTTCGAAAATCTGAAGGATTGTTTTTTCTTGCGGAGAAGCATTTTGTGTTGCATTCCAGGTCTCAATTAATTGTCTATGCTCTTGTTCTGACAGATAAGTTAATGAAGATACTAAATCTTTTTTTGTTTTTATATTTTTTAATAATGTTTTTAAGTGCTCCACTACCCTTCCGAGAACTATTTCATCAAAATACTCAGTTTGATAGTGAAAGATAAAATTAATTCCTTTTTCCTGGGTAACAATAATTGTTAAAGGGTATTCTGTTCTTTCATATCCTTTAATATTGGTAATTCGAAACGGATGAGACAGATTTTTTATATTTTCAATCGGATAATTTTCAAATACAAACAAAACATCAAATAGTCCCTCATGATGAGAAGTCCAACCATAGATTTGTGATAAAGAAGTATACAGATAGTCATTTAACTGCTGCGTTTGTCTCTGGACATACTGCAAATAATTTTCAACTGTATCCTTATTTTTACATGTAATTTTTAATGGCAAGGTATTGATAAAGAGACCAACCATTTCTTCTATTCCAGCAAGCTCAATGGTTCGACCTGATACTGTTACCCCCATTATTATTTCAGTCTTTTGACTGTAGTGCTGCAAAAGAAGCCCTATAAAACCTTGTATAACAGTATTGAGTGTTACTTGAGTATCATTTGCTAAATTTTGCGCAGCTTTAACTATTTCAACAGGAAGCTCTGTTTGATAGGTAGCGTAGTGTTTTTCTTGAATTGCTTCTTCTTTTACACCTTTAAAGCTTATACGGGTAGGTTCTTCAATTGAAGCCAATGTGCTTTGCCAATATTTACGGGCGAGTTCATGATCTTGCTTCTTTAGCCAGGCTATATAGTTTCTATAAGGTAATCTATATTTAAGTACAGCCTCTTTTCCAACAATGATGTCTTTATATGCTCTTAAAACATCTTCTAATATTAAAGGATTACTCCAACCATCAGATAATATGTGATGAAAATCCCAAATCATATAAAAATGATCATTTGAACACTCTATTAATTTGATACGAAAGAGAGGAGCTTGTTTTAGGTCAAAACCCTGCTGACGATCTATTTCAATATATCTAGCTAGAGATTCTTCCTGCTCCTGTTTTGTCAAATTACTCCAATCTTCCATGTCAAAGTTGATTTTTGATTTTTGCAAAACATACTGTAAGGGTTGATCTAATCCCTCCCAAATAAACCCAGTCCTTAATATCGGGTGATGATCACTTACTTTTTGCCATGCTTGTTGTAAAGCCTGCTTATTAACTTTTCCTTCAAGCTCTAATACACTTTGAACAAAATAAGCATTTGAATCTGGCTCAAAAAGAGCCTGAAACAAAAGTCCAGCTTGCAGAGGAGATAGGGGGTAAATATCTTCTAACAAAACCTCTTTTTCAAAATTAAGATCTAAAAATTCCTGGGTTATTGCTGTTAAACTAAAATCTGAAGGTGTATACCCAAAAATACCCTCTTGGCAACAATATTCGATAATATCTTGTAAAGATTTTATAAAGCAGTTTCCAATCTTCTCAATGTCTTCTAGGGAATAAACTTGATCATTAAAAGTCCAATAAACTTGTAAAATTCCCTCTCGAATTTCCGCATTAATATCTAAAAAGTATGGATTTTTATTCTCTGGATTTGTAGTGATACCAACAGACTCTTTAGCCCTCTTCCATAAATGCTTTTCTTGAAAATCCCATTGTCCTAGATAATTAAAACTAATACTGGGAATTTCATTCATTTTATTGGATTGCTTTAAGTACTTTAAAATACCATACCCAATTCCTTTATGAGGTACTTTTCGTAAGGTTTCTTTTACAATTTTTAAGGCATCAATAATATGCCGGGCTTCTCGGATATCTAAATAAACTGGAAAAATTGATGTAAACCATCCAACCGTTCTAGAGACATCAATACCATGAACTATTTCTTCTCTTCCGTGCCCCTCTAAACATAGACTAATCTCTTGCTCTCCTGTGTATTCTGCAATAGCCAATACTAAAGCCGTTAGCAACGTATCATTAATCTCTGTTTTATAAGCATGAGGAACTTCTTGTAATAAAAGGCGTGTCAGTTTTTCGTTTAAAGCCGATTGTATTGTTCTTACTTTTCCATAATTCTTTTTGGCAAGAATAGTATTACTAGATAAAGATTTGACCCTCTCCTCAATCTGTTGCCAATACTCTTCTTCTGCCTGAAGTATTTTTGATTTTGCATACTCATGCTGTACAATAGACCACTGTTGATAAGAATGGGTTTTTAAAGGTAACATTGAGGGTTGCTGCTGCATCCCTTGGTTATAAAGATTTTCTAAATCTTCTAGTAATACTCTCCAGGAAACACCATCCATAACTAAATGATGTACAACGATTAATAATCGTTGGGAGTCCCCACAATTTATTAATATTGCCTTTAATAAGTTACCTACATTTATGTTGAGACTCTCTTGTGTTTTCTCACATATCTTTGTTATTTCTTCAGTTAAATAAGAATCTTGATAGGAAGAAAGGTCTATTTCTTCGAAGATATCATGTCCAGTTATAGAGCTACATTCTTGATACCACCCATTTTCTCGTTCACTATAAACCATATGTAAAGCATCATGATGTAAAATCAATTGATGAAATGCGTGTTTAAGAAGAGATGAATTTAAAGTATTATTTGTTTGTAATAAAATAGCTTGATTATAATGATGAGGATTCGCTAGTTTTTGATCAAAGAACCAGTGCTGTATGGGTGTTAGAGGAACCTCTCCATAAACCAATCCCTGTTGGGCTTGTAATATCTGAGAGTCCTCTTTTTCTTCCGATAAACGAGCAAGACCTTCTACTGTTGGATAATTAAATACATCTTTAACGCTAAACCTTATCCCCTTCTGACGCGCCTTGGATACTAATTGAATACTAATAATAGAATCACCTCCTATAC
>CAIULA010000007.1 GCA_903899945.1 uncultured Alphaproteobacteria bacterium
AAATAATTTTGTTAACAAAAATTTAATATATTAGCTCATATAATAAAGACATATCCAAGGTTATTCTTACACAAATTTAAGGAGATATCATGTTAAAAAAATATTTTTTACTTATTAATTTTGCAATAATTGGCTTATTCATTACCGCTCAAAGTTGTCAAGCAACATACTATTGCCGGTGTATAACTGAAGAAAAAATCGTAACACGTAAAGTAGGCAAAAATACTTACGATGAAAAACAATACGAAGTCGAGAAAAAATCAGTTACATCGCTTTCAGTCAGTCTAAATGACAAAGAGGCTTGCGTAAAATATTGCAAGAAAAATAATTTTAAAGGAGCTATGTCTCCTTGGGTCTGCAAAGATAACCTATGCCCAACAAGTAAAATTGAATTTGCTGATGGAAATAGAAATATAACTATGTTTTAAAACTGAATAACTACGGGCTTAGGCCCGTAGGATCTGCGTATTCATAAGTTTTTCAGCATCTGAATCTCGAAAACACCTCAACTGGTTACCCCTCACCGTGGGTTTTTGAATAACCTGTTTTACCATCAAATGTATTCAGTTTTTCTAAATGAACCCAACGGCATTCTTTGGATAATTTTTGCAAAAGGTCCAAGACCATTTCATTGGTTGCTTGTTGAGCTGAGTCTTTAAGTAGAAAACGGGCACAAACGTGATCGACCAAATCAGGTTCTTTTAAAGAAAGACAAGGGTAAATTTTCACCCCACGGCATGAAAGGATTTTAAATTCAAAAGGCGTAGAAGTAGCTAGTTGTTCCAAATTTTTTCCAAGGACTTCAAAAGGTTTATCTAGTTCAATAAAAACATCAATTCCTTTTACAGCTCTGTCTTTTGGTTTAAGAGGTGCCGGATCTTTTGAAACTTTCGGTAATTGAATAGGGTTATAGGTACGCTTTTTTTGCGTATCAAAAGGCTTTTCAAGATTTTTTATAATTGCATCTGTAAAAGCGGTTGTTGAAGCAGCACCCATATCCCCCATCACATCACGAGTCAGAATACGATCCTCTGCCAAGGTAATATAAAGGGCATGTTCAATTGATTCAGCAGCTTTAAATTCGCCCAAATAACGCAGCATCATTACGCCTGATAGTAAAACAGCTGTCGGATTAATTACATTTTTACCTGCATATTTAGGAGCGGACCCATGAACAGCCTCAAAAATGGCAAAATCATCGCCAATATTAGCCCCTGGCGCAAATCCCAAACCGCCAATCAAGGCCGATCCCAAATCGCTTAAGATATCGCCATTCATATTGGTTGTTACAATCACATCAAATTGTTCGGGTTTTTTAACCAATTGATGCGCACAATTATCCACAATAATATGATGGGCTTCGATGTCCGGATAATCACCTGAAATTTCTTCAAAGGTTCTTTTTAAAAGCCCCTCGCTCAGTTTCATAATATTAGCTTTGGTCGCGCAATGAACTATTTTGCGCCCTTCGGAACGGGCAAATTCAAAAGCAAGACGGACAATTTTCTCGCATCCCTTGCGTGAGATTAGTTTTAAGCATTGGGCAACATTTGGTGTTTGCATGTGTTCGATGCCAGCATATAAATCTTCGATATTCTCTCTTACGATCACAAGGTCAATACCGCGGCCATAATAAGGAGTTCTAACCCCGGGAATCTCTTTAATTGGACGTATATTGCCGTAGGTTTCAAACATTTTGCGCAAAGTCACATTAGCGCTTTTCTCACCAAATCCCACGGGGGTTTCAAGAGGTCCCTTTAAGGCAATCTTATTTTTAAAGATCGAATCTATTGTCTCTGTCGGAATACCTGTTTCTAGGCCTTTTTTAAAAACCTCAGCTCCTGCATCACAAACATCCCATCTTATATCAACTCCTGCTGCCTCAATGATTTTACAAGTGGCAGAGGTAACCTCTGGTCCAATGCCATCCCCTGGAATCAATGTAACGTTGTGTGTTTTCCCTGGCATAAGAATACTCCTAAAATATGAATACAGGTTCTTAGTTTAAAGTGAAGAATTTTTCTTATAAAGGCAAAAATTCTTCTAAAGCTTTAATAACGGTACTTATGTCGAGATCTTTTAAATGCGGCTCATAAAGTCCGATATGATCTGAACCCCTTGCCCCACCTAAATTCGGCGGGTTGCAACTTGCATAAAATGTTAGAGTCCTACAACCACCACTTGCTGCAAGAAGGGTTGGCCCTGTATCATTACCAACCGCGCACAATGCTTTTCCTGCAAGGCCAATAATTTGATAAAAAGTTGTTTTACCGCAAAGATCAATAATTTCAGGAACTTTATTTTTAATTAGATCAAAGTTTTCTAAAGGGCCACCAATTAAAACTGGCTGAATCTTTTTCCCAATCAAGTAGGATGCAAGTTCTGCATATTTTTTCTCTGGCCATCTTTTCCTTCCTCCATGCGCTAAGGAGGCACCCGGGATAAGGAGAACGTAAGAGTTTGGAATATTAAAATCATTCGGTTCCGCCAAATGACTTAGACTAAGATCCTCTTTAAACGGAATATCCAAACACGAGAAAAGGCGTTCAAAACGCTCTTGAGGATGAAGGGAGCAATCTTTTTTACAAGGGGCTACCCATTCGCTTTTTCTTCCAATAAGACAAGAATAAAGCTGAGTCCGATCTACATTTTGAAGATCATAGATTTTTTGAAAACCCTGGCTTCTTAAATACTTTCTAAAATTAAAAAGTTTGTTTAATTGAAATAATTTAAAACGATCGTCTAATATTATTTCATCAAAGTATCCCATTTTTGCGGTCATTTCTTGATAGGGAGCTGTTGTTAAAAGAGTAAGACGATCTTTTTCGTGAAATTGACGCAAAGCTGCAAAGGCAGATGATGCCTGTACTATGTCTCCTAAAGCACCTAGTTTAATGATGAGAACTTTATTTTGCATGGGGATTTATTTGTCAGTTGTTAAATTGATGTTAAAATCCCAAGGAACTTTATTTTGATTAATTATATTTAAAAAATCTGAATTAATTGTATTCATATCAACAATATCAACTTTGTATGGTAAAGAAGATTCTTCAAAAGCTCTTCGTAAATCTGCCATCAACGCAAAACTCAAAGGTTTTTGATTACAATCGATAGCTAAATCCAGATCAGCAAACGGTTTTATTGTCGGTTTTAAACGCGACCCAAAGACCCACACATGGCTCTTTAACGGCAAAAGTTTTAAGATTGATGTAATGATATTGGCATGATCCGATGGAACATTAATGCCCTTATACATTAGCAACTCTCTCTTTTAATTTTTGAAGCAGATATTCTGCCTCTATCAAAAAATCAGGAATGATGGAAAACGCAGCTTCAGCCTTTGAGTCGTTATAAGTATGAGCTGTTATATTACGAACCTCTCTATATTGTTTCCAGCAGCTCCAATCGCTTTTCAACAGACCACGCTCTGAACCTGTTCTAATTAATTCAGGAAATGACATAGAGTCTATAATCTCAGAAGTTGGCTCTGACATCTCCAAATATCTTTTTAGCATTTTATAACTAAGCTCATATGTATATTCAAATGCTTGGATACACGCCATTCTAAACTGCAGCTTTACACCTTTGTCTTGTTTAGCAAGATCTGACTCATAATACGAAATACTTTGGTTTAATTGAAAAACTGCACGGTCGAAAGATGTTAGATCAAGTTTCATTGATAGTAATCAACCATTTTCTCTGAAATATTAGAATTTATCCTAAACAGCCGCCTTATATAAAGCAAGAGTACGACTCATCATCTGTTCAAGAGAAAAATTGTGACAAATGTGTTGCCTTGCATTTACCGACAAAGTATCTTTTTTTTTATCGGTTAAGGATAATACATATGAAATCATGGCGGCTAGAGTTTGTGAATTTCCTGGTGGGACTAAAAATCCCGTTTTCCCATGAATACACATTTCAGGCGTAGCTCCATGATTGGTTCCAATATAAGGCCTGCCCATCGCCAAAGCTTCGGCAGTAACGCGCCCAAAAGCCTCAGGATCGGTTGAGCAAGACAATACAACGTCAGCTAATGCATAAGCGGTTGGCATGTCATGATAATCGCGGATAAATTTAATTGGCAACCCAATGGCTTGGTTTTTTAATTCCTGATGATAGCCTTCCCTTCCTTGAGCATCTCCTAGGATAACTGCAAACAAGTTTGATGTATCCATTTGATGCAGAGCTTCTATTAGTACTTTCTGTCCCTTCCACCTAGTAAGACGCCCTGGCAGTAAGATGACTTTAAGACCTTCGGGGATTGCCCATTTAGCCCGCAGAGTCCTTATTGATTCTTCAGAAATTTCAACAGGATCAAAATATGCCGTATCAACCCCTTCATAAATCACTGTTACGTGGGAAGACAAATGTGGATAACTTTGTTTAACATGCTGAGCAACATACTCTGAAATGGCAATGACCTTATCACCTCGAGCCATAATAGAATTATAAAAGGATTTAAAAGCATTAGTGCTATTATAAATGCCGTGATAAGTAGTGATGAAAGAAACTTTGGCCTGGCGTGCTGCCCAAAGTGTACTCCAAGCGGGTGCTCTTGAACGAGCATGGACAATTTGAATATCTTTCTTTTTTATAAGATTTTTCAAAGAAAGTGCACTGCGAACCAATGACCATGGGGTCTTACTATCTAATGGAATCTCAAAATGTTTTCCACCAAGAAGAAAAATCTTATCAACCAAAATTCCGCCACCAGATGCCACAAAAGTCTCAACATCCGGGTAAGCTTTTTTTATTCCTGCTACCATATCTACAGAGGCTCTTTCAACGCCTCCACTTACCAAAGAGGGAAGAACTTGTAAAACACGGGGAAATGATAAATCCATCGTCACCGCTTACCTCTTCTTCCTGACCATCACAAATCCTGCAATTGTAACCCCAATACTGACGATTCCAACAACAATCGCAGCAAGCGCATTAATTTCAGGAGTGATTCCCAAACGTAAGCTTGAGAAAATTAAAATAGGTAAGGTTGTAGCGCCAGGCCCTGACAAAAAGCTTGCAAGTACAACATCATCTAGAGATAAAGCAAAGGCAAGTAACCACCCGGCTAGTAAAGAGGGAGCAATCAACGGCAGAGTAATTTTAAAAAATACCACAATTGGCTTTGCACCTAAATCTTGAGCGGCTTCTTCCAGAGAGCGATCAAAATCCTGTAATCGAGCTTGAACAATTAGGTAAACGTAAGCCATTGCAAGGGTTGTATGGGCGATCGTGACTGTCATCATCCCTCGTTCCGATGGCCATCCTATTAATCTTTCAAAAGTAACGCACATCAATAAAAGGGCTAAACCTGTGATCACCTCAGGCATAACAAGTGGTGCTGAAATCATACCGCTAAAAAGAGTTCGTCCCCGAAAGAAACCAAAACGCACCATAGATACTGCAGCCAAAGTTCCTAAAATCACTGCGCTTGTAGCACTCATGGAAGCAATTTGAAAACTGGTTAAAACAGCAGCTAAAAGCTCTTCGTTATCAAACAAAAGATGATACCATTTCGTTGAAAATCCAACCCAAACTCCAGGAAGACGAGATTCGTTAAAAGAAAAAATAATCAAAAATAAAATAGGCAAATATAAAAATGCATAGCCTATTATCAAACTTACTGTTCCACTATAAGACATTTTACGCATGGGTTATTCTCCCCGCTCTAAGGCAAGTGCTTGCTGTCTTTGAAAAAACATAATGGGTGCTACAAATAATAACACCATTGCAACAGCTAAAGCACAAGCAAGTGGCCAATCTCTGTTGTTAAAGAACTCCCACCACAAAGCGCGCCCAATCATAATTGTATCAGGACCACCTAAAATTTCAGGGATAACAAACTCACCAATTGCTGGAATAAAAACCAAAATACACCCAGCAATAATTCCAGGTTTTGACAAAGAAACGGTAACCTTCCAAAACGTACGCCAAGGAGTACAACCTAAATCAAACGCTGCTTCAACATAAACCGGATCTAGTTTTTCAAGAGTTGTGTAGACAGGTAATACCATAAACGGCAAATAACAATAAACAATTCCAATACAAACAGCGTAAGAGTTATTTAATAACTGTAAGGGAAAATTAATCATTCCTATTTTGATTAAAAAACTATTAATAAGACCTTGGGTGCTTAAAAGAGTCATCCAAGCGTAAACACGAATTAAAAAGGATGTCCAAAAAGGAAGAACCACCAAAAGCAATAAAACCGTTCGCCATTTTGGATTTGCACGACTGATGCCGTAAGCCATCATGTATCCTAAAATTAAACAACATAATGTAGAAGATCCGGCAATTTTTAAAGAAGAGGTAAAAGCTTCTCTATAGAAAGAGTCTTGGATAAAAGAGAGATAATTTTGAAAATTAAAACGTATTTGCAACAAATTATCGCCCACCCATTCGAAAATAGATGAAAAAGGGGGCATACCTATTAAAGATGATGAAAAGCTTATCTTAAGAATAAGAAAGAAAGGGATAAGAAAGAAAAGAAAAAGCCACAAATAAGGCAAAAACACAACAAGTTTACGTTGCGAGTTCTTACCCTTTGTGTAAAGAGTATTAAGCTTTTCTTGCCCTTGTTGCCATGAATAGTTTAAAAATCCATCGCTTATCATGTTGCAAGCACCACGCCATTCTCTGCCCGCCAAAACAAATACACCTCGTCGTCCCATTTGACGTCCCTTTCTGAAAGACGCAAAAGGTTTGGCAAAGAAGACTGAATTACTTTTCCCGATTCAAGTTCTACGTAATAAATTGACATATCGCCCAAATAAGCGATTTCTCTCACAACTCCTTTCGTACAGTTTCTATTACCTGCAGGCGGCGTTGCAGAAATCATGACTTTCTCAGGACGAATAGCAATGGCTACATGAGTCCCTATCGGCATCGAAGCAGCATGCGTTGCGTACACAAAGCATCCAGCTTCTTGGGATTCGATAAGGACATGATCAGGCTCATCTTCAACGACCAACCCTTCAATGATATTATTGGTTCCTATGAATTCTGCAACATAGCGCGAGCTTGGGAATTCATACACATCATGAGGAACCCCAATTTGACGAATTCTACCCTCTTCCATGACTGCCATTCTGGTTGACATGGTCATTGCTTCTTCCTGATCATGCGTTACCAAAACGAAGGTAATTCCCACACTTTCTTGAATATTAACAAGCTCAAACTGAGTTTGTTCCCTCAGTTTTTTATCCAATGCTGCTAAGGGTTCGTCAAGCAGTAACAACTTTGGCTGTTTAACAAGACTTCGAACCAGCGCCACACGCTGTCTTTGGCCTCCCGATAACTGATGAGGTTTACGATGAGCAAAACTAAGCATTTGTACCAAATCAAGCCCCCATTGTACTCTTTCATGAATCTGAGTCTTACTGAGTTTTTCCTGTTTTAAGCCAAAAGCAATATTTTGATAAACTGTCATGTGCGGGAAAAGAGCATAAGATTGAAACATCATATTGACGGGACGTTGATAAGGAGCCCAATTCGTAACATCAATGCCGTCAATTAAAATTCTTCCTGCTGTCGGCGTTTCAAACCCAGCAAGCATACGAAGCAATGTTGTTTTCCCGCATCCTGATCCACCGAGTAATGAAAAAAGCTCACCTTTGTAAATCGATAAACTAACGCCTTTAACAGCCTGTATCGCACCGTAGCTTTTACTAATATTCTCAATTTGAATATAGGGCTTCTCATTTGGATCTTGCCAAGGCTCTAATTTGCGCACGGGTTGTGTTAAAGGTAACATTTCACATCCTTAATCATCGATTTAATCGTACTTTAGCCCATGTGCGAGTACGCAGTTTATCATATTCCATACTCTTTGCGTCTTTTTGAGGCTTATCTAAGTGCAGTTTTAACATAATTTCTTTTGAAGGATAAATACTAAGATCATTTCGAATATTTTCATTTATCAACTTCAAGCTTCCCTGAACAGTTGTTGGCATTAAAGTATTATTTGTGATTTTAGCGCTAATATCAGGCTTTAAAAGAAAGTTTATAAAAATATGAGCGTTTTTGGGATGAGGAGCTCCAACGGGGATAGCAATACAGTCAATCCACAACGTAGAACCTTCTTTTGGGATAATATATTTGATATTTCTTCCCAGTTGTTTTGCCTCGCGAATGGCCTCATGTGCCTCCCCTGACCAACCTTGTGCGATACAAGAGTCTCCCATAACGATATCATTAACAAATCTTGAGGAGGCAAATCTTCGAATATAAGGGCGAAGCTTTAAAAGATGTTGATACGCACTCTCTAAATCCTCAGTAGCTATACTATCACGATCTTTTCCAATATAGTTAAGAATCAAAGGAAAGACATCTGTCGCTTCTTCTAGAAAACTAATACCATAAGGAGCCAAGCGCTTTAGATTTTCTGGATTGAAAAGGAGATCATAACTATCTTGAGGAGTCCCAGGAAGTAGATCATTAATCCGATCCACATCAAACGCAATACCTATTGTTCCCCAATAATAGGGGATTGCATAGGTCATATCTGAATCAATTATTTGCATTTTCTGCACAATAAGAGGGTCAAGATCTTGAATATTCAGTAGGGATTTATTGAGAGGTTGGTACACGCCAGCCGCAATCTGACGAGCAACATAGGGACTTGCCGAAGGGAACACAACATCATAACCTGAATTACTCGCAAGAAGCTTAGCTTCTAGAACTTCGTTATTATCATATAGATCATACCTGACATGAATACCCGTTTCCTTTTCAAACTGACGTAAAATGTCGTTTGAGAGCATGCCATACCAATCGTAGACATTTACATAAGCATCTTCGTGATGTAAAGATGACTGTTTTGTAAATCCCCAGCCCGTTAAAGCGATAAATATAACAATAACAGATACCTTAAACAAGGAAGTAAAACGCATAAGTTTACCCCTGTTTCAATTAAGCTTTTCTTCGCCGAGAGTATGCCATGCGGTGAAGAAGTTTTTCAATAAACATGGAAGTAAAAATAACCCCTAAAATTCCTGATAACACATATAGAAATGGTGCGTGTTGAAAAAAGTATAAAAAGGCCTTTGTCCATGGATTGACAGCAGATATAACACCCTCAGCCAAGGAGTCGTTGTGAGTTGCAATTGTTGCCATAACGTCAGTTCCTACGTCGAGTTTGAAAAGATCATAGATAAACTTAGATCCTATCAATAATATAACCACCCCTCCAAGTAAACCCAAATAAGGCCTGGGCAAAGAATAGCTTGATCTGACTCCTATTTGCGAACCAATAGTGCTTCCAAACAACAAAATAAATACAAGAAAAATATCAAATGGTTCGCTCTTTAAACCATGAACAAGTGTGACAGCTACAGTGATCGCAAATCCAGCCAATAAAGTTGTGCCAGCAACAACAGGTGAAGTACGGCCTATCAAATAACCAACAATCGGCATCATAAATAAACTATTTCCACCGCCAAGAGTTGAGGTAAGCATGCCTGTCATGACTCCCACCCCTAAAGGAACAAGGACACTCATTTCTGTTCTTGATCGCGTGAAAATTCGATGGAAAGGTATATAAATCATCCAATGACGCATCATAACAGCTTTATCATTAGATTTGGTTTTTGTCAGAGCTTTAACATTTTGCATCAACATGGCAATTCCGAGAACACTTAAAACCACAGCGTATACAATTGCCATGCGTTTATAAGCAACGCCATCTTGATGGAGCCAGTCGAGTAAATATAACTCAGCAAAAGCGCCTCCTATACCGCCTACGAATAAATAGCCCGCTAACCCAAAATCCACATCTCGTTTACGCCAGTAACCCAAAAAACCAATAAAGTTTGTACCAATCGAATTATTTAATTGTGATGCGACAGCAATCAGAGGCGGAACTCCAACCATCATTAAAGCCGGAGTTATAACAACACCACTTCCAATCCCAAGCATCCCCGAGGCAAAACCACCCACAAGCCCTAGTCCTAACATAAGAAAGGGATTTAGTGAAACTTCGGCGATAGGAAAAAAAATATCTACACTCATGGCCCCAGTATGCGATATTTTTAGCAGAAAGTCACGAGTTGGCTTGTAAAAAACGTATTGATTCTTAATAATAAAGTGAAATGGATAGGAATTAACTAAAAGCCACAACAAGGAATTTGTTTTTCATAATTTCAAGGCCATATAGCTATAAAATCACCTATCACTAAGAGATTGTGGAGCAATGAATAAAATGATACTGTTCATCCTATCAAAAATAGATGCATTTTTTAGCTAATATATATGCTTTTTGCTAAGTGAAAATTATACTTCATGCCGTAGTATGCTGAGCAATATTAAGGCTCTATAAAATCAGGAGGGATCCATTGTTTTCAAAAGTTAAAAATTTTTTTCGTTCATCAAAATGTAACTTGCCGTCTGTAGAAATTCAGGAAACAGATAACTCATGGCATGGAACTTATGAATTTTTAAATGAAAAAATTACAAAAGTTAATACGATCGATTTATCGAAAGAAATGAATTTTAACGAAATATTGAAATTTCCTATTGAATATTACAAAGTTCCTTTGACGGAATGGAAAATGGAAACTCACGATGCGGTGATATTAAAGTACATTTACAGAAACTTTAGCCCCCTAAGACATCTAGAGTTTGGTACATGGAAGGGCGAAGGAGTCATTTTATGTTTAAATGAATGCAGAGCTACTGTTTGGACAATGAATTTATGGGAAGGAGAAAAAGGAAGCAATGAAGGATGGGCATATGGAGAAAAATTTGAGAACTTAGATTCTTTAGCTGATCAACGCAATACTAAGATATTTGCTGATCCAGATGGAAAACCTCTCATGTATCACAGAACTGATTCTTATGGGATGATTGGACGATTTTATTTGGAAGCAGGTCTAGGAAAAAGAGTATGCCAAATATATTGTGACTCTCAAGAATGGGATACTTCTAATTATCCAAAAGATTTCTTTGATTCTTGCTTGATTGATGGAGGACATAGTAAGGAAGTTGTTATTAATGATACTTTCAAAGCTTTAGACGTGACAAAATCAGGTGGGTTAGTAATGTGGCATGATTTTTGTCCGGACAAGGTAGTTTTAGAGAATTGTTCTGCCCCTAGAGGTGTGTGTGAAGCAATAGCTGAAATATATCCAGAATTAGAAAAATCTTTTTCTAAATTATTTTGGATCTACCCTAGTTGGATATTGGTTGGGATCAAGAAGTAATTCAAGGAATTTTTTCAGTGTTTGTATATTTACAAAAAACTTATTCTTTTTTAAAAAAAAGACCGTGCCTAAATAAAATTTTATTAAATAAAGTACATATTAGAAAGCTTAACTCTTCTATTTGCGAAGAAAAAAATGAGAATTTACATGTTACGGCCTCTACTTCCCAATGGTCCGAAATTCTTAGACTCTCCCCGGAAAAAAGAACATCAGTAAAAAGCCTCTGTTTTGTGGCAAATTTAAAAATTCTTAAAGGGGAAATAGGAATATTTTTATTGGACAAAAAAAACAACAATCCTCTTTCCACAGAAATTATTTTAAGAAATGGAGAAACCAAGTCTATTTCTCTTCCTTATTCTAATAATTTAAATGAAAAAACATGTATTGGAATTAGAAATGTATCTTGTGTTAATAAAACTGAATTTATAGTTGAAAGACCTATATTTGAAGAAGTGAGAACTTTGGACCTTGCTAACGAGAAAAAAGATGTGATCCTTTTGGGGCTCAAGCAACCATTAAAGGCAGCACAATACTGCAGGGAAGTTTTATATTCGGATAAACCGAAAGAACTGAGAGATAAACTTCCTGTAAATCTTAAATACACTCGACAGTCTTATGTGATACCAAAAGCAGAAAAAACTTGGACATCACATCATGAAAAAATAATTTATCAGACTTCAAAAGACCTAATTAACTTGTTACCGACATACATATCTGCAGAGATGGGAAGCAATAATGTTCATCTTGACAGAGATTTTTTTGAAAAATATCTATACATGAACGTCGTCAGAATAGCAAATTTACACGAAATATTAGTGAGAAGCTATGATTTTAATAAAGGCACTTTGCTTGAAGTAGGGTCATATTTTGGATCTTTTGCTTTAGCTCTTCAACGCTTGGGCTATCAGGTAACTGCAGTTGATCGATACTCAAATTATGGGGAGGCGCTTGAATGCTATACTGAACTCATGAAAAAGGAAGGTGTAAAAGTTATTTCGACTTCACGGGAAAACGAGTGGGAAAAAATTGAAAAATTGCCTCAATATCAAGCTGTTATTTCTATGGCAGTAATTGAACATATTCCTCACACTCCTAGGTTATTTTTAGAAGGCCTGAAGAAAAAAGTCGAGAAAGGTGGTGTTTTAGCTATTGATACTCCAAACTTGGTAAGGTACTGGGCTCGTAAAGATTTCGCAGAAGGCAAACCTAACATGATGTCCATTAAGGACCAGTTTATGTGCGATATCCCTTTCGAAGGTCATCATCGAGAATATACTAGAAATGAAGTTGAGTGGATGTTTAATCAGCTTAATTTAGAAAAAATTACAACTACAATGTTTGACTACAATCAATTTCAGTTTAACGAAATATATAAAAACCAAATTGATTGTATAGTCAAGTTTATTGAAGATGAGTCGTATGCTGATACAATATTAGCATTAGGAATTGTTAAATAAGAAAATGATAAAGATAGATTTGTCCAAAATCTATCTTTATCTAGCCGTCCACCCTCCATCGATTGCTAAGATAGAGCCAGTCATTTGAGATGCCGCATCAGAACATAAAAACAAACACATTTGAGCAATATGCTCAGCTTCCACAAACGCTAAAGACGGATGTTTTTCCGCCAAAAAATCACGTGTAGCCTCTTCGTAGTTCTGTTTACTATGTTCAGCCTTTTCTTTGATTTGCGCATCTACAAGTGGCGTTAAAACCCATCCTGGACAGACAGCATTACAGGTTACTCCCAGTCCTCCGGTTTCCAAAGCCACAACTTTTGTAAGCCCAACAACACCATGTTTTGCTGCTACATATGCTGATTTATAAGGTGAACCTACCAAACCGTGGGTAGATGCAATGTTGATAACCCTCCCCCACCCTTTTTCTTTCATAGAGCCAACAGCATGACGAGTGGTGTGAAAATAAGCCGAAAGGTTAATGGCTATAATTTGATCCCATTTGTTAACTGGAAATGTCTCAATTGCTTCAACATGCTGCACACCTGCATTATTAATTAAAATATCAATAGATCCAATTTCTGCTTGAATTTTTTTCATCATTTCTTCAATTGCTAACGGATCTGTAAGGTCAGCGCCATAATGAAAGACTTTCGCAGAAGTTTGCCTTGACAAATCATCAATAATCGTCTTTATTTCATCTATAGTACCAAACCCATTGAGAATTACTGTGGAGTTTTGCTTAGCAAATGTTTTTGCGATAGCTAGCCCGATACCGCTTGTTGATCCGGTAATCAGCACTTTCTTACTCTCAAGTTCAGACATCTGATATTTCCATACTAAGGTTGTTCAATATAATGAAAATCATACGGTTTTTCTTTTAATTTTTGGTTTAAATTACACTATTATGCCTAATAAAATTTTCAGCGATTCTTCTGCTAATACAACTCCTTCTATTCCTAAATCTATTTGGGCTTTGGGTTTTGCTACCTTTTTAATTAATACATCGTCCGTTATTGTTTTTGGTCTTTCAGCTGTTTACCTTAAGACAATTTTAGGAGTTGCTACAGGCTGGATTGGTTTTTTAGAAGGAGCTGTTGAAGCTTGTGCCTACGGAACCAAGGTTTTTTCTGGAGTTTTCAGTGACTATTTACGAAGGCGGAAATCTGTCATGATTTGGGGGTTTGCCCTTGCAACCCTAGCACGTCCAATTCTAGCCATCTCATCTTCCTTCGGCGCTGTATTTACAGCGCGTTTATTAGATAGAGTTGGAAATGGAATTCAATCAACGCCTAGAGACGCCTTGGTAGGGGATATCTCTCCTGCTGAAATCAGAGGAACTTGTTATGGACTTAGACAAAGCCTTGCTACAGCCGGTTCCTTTTTTGGGGGTATTATTGGCGTTGGAGCCATGCTATGGACGGGACAAAACTTTCAGCATGTATTTTGGATTGCAACAATCCCTGCTGTTTTAGCGTTTATTATTCTTATTATTGCCGTTAAAGAACCCCCACGATCTCCAGATGAAATCGATGTCAGAACAAATAAGCCTGTACGTCACCCTATTCGATGGAATGATGTTATTCGCTTAGGCAGACCATATTGGCTTTTGATGATTGTTGCAGGAATTTTCATGCTTTCCCGTGTTAGTGAAGCCTTTCTTATTCTACATGCCCATCAAAATTTTGGTTTATCTGAGAGTTATACTCCACTTATCCTCATTCTCTATAATGGCACAAACTCTCTTTTCTCTTTCCCTATTTGTTGGCTTTCAGATAGAGTAGATCGTAGAATTCTTTTGGGTGTTGGATTTATTGTCCTTATCCTTGCCGATATTCTTTTGGGTTGGGCCCCTAACCTTCTTGTAATGATGGCAGGGGTTGCTGTTTGGGGGGTACAAATTGGTATTACCCAAAGTATGCTTACTATACTTGTCGCAGATACTGTCCCTCCAGACCTCCGGGGAACTGGCTTTGGATTCTTTTATCTGATCAGCGCTGTTTCTTTGGTATTTGCTAGCACAATAGGTGGGACAATCGCACAATGTTACAATGAGCATGTTACTTTTATGGTCAGCTCAGTTATTGCTAGCATTGCTCTGATTGCACTTATCATAATGGCAAAACGTACGAAAAAGAGTTAAGAACGAATTCATCTGTTAGGAATCGAGAGGAGTTGTGGCCTCTCGGAGCCATTCAATTGCTTCAGGTTTTATATTTGAAGACAAACTATCCCATACCTTTTGGTGATATGCATCTAGCCAATCTTTTTCTTCTAAAGAAAGGCTCTTGATATTAATTAACTTTTTGTCATAGGGAATAAGCGTTAGATTTTCAAAGGTTAGCATTTCTCTCTCCCCTATGGCACGCAACTTTATAACTGTAATCAAGTTTTCAAGTCTTATGCCGTACTCTCCCGCTTTGTAATATCCAGGTTCATTAGACACAATCATTCCAGGTTGTAAAGCCACAGAATTAGCAATTTTGCTAATTCGATGTGGTCCCTCATGAACATTCAAATAACTGCCCACGCCATGACCTGTTCCATGATCAAAATCAAGACCTGCTTTCCATAAATAAAGACGTGCAAGCACGTCTAATTGAGTCCCCGTCGTACCAACTGGAAAAACCGCCGACGCCAAAGCAATATGTCCTTTGAGAACACGAGTGTAACGGTCTTTTTGCTCCTCAGTTGGCTCACCTATAGCAACTGTCCGGGTGACATCCGTTGTTCCCTCTAGATACTGTCCTCCTGAATCTATTAAATACAAAGAATTTCTTTTTAAAAGAGAATTTGTCTCTGGCGTTGGTTGATAATGTACGATGGCTGCATTAGGCCCTGCCGAAGAAATACTTGGAAAGCTCAAATCTTGAAAATTGAGCTGTTTTCTCCGTTCAGATTCTAAGTACTTTGCTGCATCGATTTCGGTTATGTCCATGCTCAATACGTTCTGATCTAACCATGCAAGAAAATTAACCATTGCCACTCCATCCCGTTGATGGGCGGTATGAGCCCCCCCTAATTCAACAGTATTTTTAATGGCCCTCATAATAACACAAGGATCATCGCCATAAATGACCTTAATTCCTGGCCCTAGAGTCTCAAGAATCTTCTGAGGTGTTTGCTTGGGATCAAGGAGAATGCTTCCTTCCAAATACGCCAAATCTTCTATAAAAGTTTCTCCAGCATGCCAACGAACGGTTGACCCACTATATTCTCTTATAGAATCGGTTACTTTTTTTAAATTGACGTAGACATCAACTGAAGCATCGGCTCTTAAAATAACAAAAGCATGGAAAATAGGTGTATGACGAACATCACCTCCACGAATATTTAAAAGCCAAGCAATCGAATCAGGAGAAGTTAGAATAAGATTTCCTACCTTAGCTTGATTTAAAATTCGACAAATCCTCTGACGTTTTTCTATGCTTTCCTGTCCACTCCACTCTAAAGGATGGGAAACAACAGGTTTAAGGAGTGCAGTTGGCTTATCTTTCCACACTTTATCAATAGGGTTTTCTTCGCAAGCTCGAAGGATTCCCCCTGTTTCTGATATTAAAAGTTTCCATTCCTTGAATTGCTGAATTGTGTGAAGCCAAGAATCGTAGAGAATAACTCCGTTGGGTGGAAGATGTTGTTCTAACCATTTTCTAACCTCAGATTGACTAAATCCTCGTGTTTCAAAGACAGCAAGATCAACTTGTTTTTGTGCTTGCAACGTATAGCGCCCATCTACAAACAAACATGCCTTTTCCAAAAGAACAATTGCAAATCCAGCTGAGCCAGTAAACCCTGTTAACCAAGCAAGTCTTTCTTCAAAAGGCGCTACATCTTCTCCTTGAAAACAATTGGCTCTAGGCACAATCATGCCTTCACATTGATTGTCTTTTAGAAACTTCCTTAAGTCAGCAAGATGCATTGAGTCGGATCGGCCAGAAAAATGAGAAGTTAGATGCATATATTACCCTAAAAACACAATTATAATTATTTTAATAATCCTACTAGCTTCTTTAAAATAACAGATTTAAATGCATCTGCACCTCTAATTTTTAAAAATTAAAAAGAATTATCTCAAAAAGAGATATTGAACAAGCAATTAAAAAATGATTAATAAATATATTTTAGCTTCTAGACACCCTAACCTGTAATCGGTATGATAATCAAAGTTGAATTAAAAAGGAGTTTTAAAATGGCTTTTAAAGTCTGTGTAGCTTGGGCAATCAGTGCAGTTGCTCTCTTGATTTCTTCCGCACTCGCATCCCCTGCATTAAAAGGGTCTTCTCAAGAAATTCTTCCAAGCGCGGTTGTAGCTGCTGACGACGGCGTTACAGAGGGCGCTCTTGAAGGAGAGCAAAACGAAGAAGAAGAAACCGAAGAGTAGTTTTTAAGAGAATGGTTGAAGCCATTCTCTTTTACTTTTTTAATGATGTCGTCTTTATATCCCAATGCAATCCCTTTGCAGCTTCAACCAGAAAATGATTCTTGCATTAATGTGGTTATTTTAACCAAAGCATCCGAGTCCTGTTTTCCATTAAATTTTCACGTAGCTAGTGAATTAATTTATCACTCTGACCTTTCTACATTTTCTCATTTGGCTCGGTTTAAAAAGATTGATGCTGTATGCCTTGATCTTGATTTTTTTAAAGACGAAGCCTCCCTATTTCTTTTACAGCGTATAAACAATCCTACTCTTTTAAGCATCCCCGTGTTTATTAGGGCATCTTCTAATAAAGATATTGAAAAATTAATCCAATATTCGATTGATGATTTTTATGTAGGGGATACAGAAAGTCCAATTTTAGCTTTTCGCCTTCATAAATTTCTAAAACATGCAGAATCTCTTGCACATGAAAATAAAAATCAGAAAAATACCTCTGTCGAACTTGCTTTCATGGCTTATTATGATCCTTTAACTGGCCTTCCCAATCGTCAACTTTTCAAAGAAAGAACCCAAGAAAG
The DNA here is from genome assembly GCA_903899945.1 of uncultured Alphaproteobacteria bacterium. Lineage (GTDB taxonomy): Bacteria > Pseudomonadota > Alphaproteobacteria > Paracaedibacterales > CAIULA01 > CAIULA01. Next base: position 17,618 of record CAIULA010000007.1, read on the forward strand.
CATAAACAGTAGCATTCAAAATCAATTTTCATTTGCTTTGATGTTTATGGATCTTGATGGTTTTAAGGCTGTGAATGATACAAATGATCATAAAGCCGGAGATTGGCTTTTATGTCAAGTGGCCCTTCGTCTTCGCAATTGTGTAAAGAAAACAGATACTGTTGCTCGTTTAGGTGGTGATGAGTTTGGTATTATTTTAAATGACGTCGAGAATAAAACAGACATTGAAAGCATAGCTCACAGACTTTCCTATCGTCTTGGAACCCCTTATAGTTATAAAGGTAGACATTTGAGAATTCATGCCAGCATAGGAATTTCTTTATTCCCGGAGCATGGCAAATCTTATGACACTTTAATTGTACGTGCGGACCGAGCCATGTATTCTGCGAAAAAGAAGGGCAAAGGGCAATTTTGCTTTTCCTAATGATTTGGTTTTTATTAAGATATACCCCTCGTGTTTCAAATTCCGAGTTCGTTATTTTTCGGGATCTGCGGTACTCATGTATTTCATATACACTCCGTTCCTTGATCCTCAAACGCCTGCTCGGCTTTTGAAACACCTTGGGTATAGGTGAGAATACCATCAAAAAGAAGTTGTAATCTTCTTTATCCCTCTTCTTCTCGCACTTTAATTGTTATCCAAATTATGGTATCTAACTCTCAGCGGTATCATTAACAAGAGCAAAGCGTATTTATGGCGTCTGACAATTTTCCTATTAAATCTGTTCTTATTTACAGTAATGGTGAATTGATTGGAGATGGCATGATGAAAATGCCTTTTATTCGTGCATTACCTTTTGCATTTCCAGACGCTCATGTGACTTGGCTTGCGGGACGTCATAAAACCATTTTTAAAACGGCCCTCTATCCCCTTGTTGCGCCTTGTATCCATAAGATTATTGATCAAACATGTTTTGGTGAGAAATGGTCGCATATATGGCAAAAACCATGGGAACAAACTTTTCCAAATCAAAGTTTTGATATCATCATTGATACTGAAAAAAAAATTATTCCTGCGCTCATGTTAAAGCGCATTCCACATAAGCTTTTCGTTTCCTCGGCTTTTAATTGGAGTTTTTCAGATAAAAAACCGAACTCTTCTTACAAAAAACCATTGTTATTGGTCGATCGATTACTTGATCTTTTAACGGTTGCAACGGGAAAAAAAGCAGAACCCATCTACGATATAGAAATTCCTGAAAAATGGATGACCATTGCAAGCGATCTTGTCAAAGATTTTCTTGGAAAGAAGAGAATTGTCTTATTGGCTCCGGGGGCAGGAGGAAGATTTAAATGTTGGCCACTTGAAAGATTTATTGGGTTGGCCAAAAAATTAGAGCAAAAAAGCATTCAACCCTTGTTTATTTTAGGGCCGGGTGAACCTGAATGGAAAAAAGACGTAGAAAAGCTTATGCCTAGCGCTATCTTTCCCTTACAAAACACAACTGAAAATTCAGTTTATTTGACAATTGCACTTGGGGCTTTAGCCGATGTAAATGTTGTTAATGATGGAGGTGTAGGGCACATTCTTGCATCCTCCAACAAACCAACATTGTCGATGTGGGGACCAACTGACCCCCTAAAATCAACACCCAACGGCAGAGAAGTTATTGTCATAAAAGCCCAAGACTTTGGTGGCAGTGAAATGAACGGCATTCCTTTAAATGCTATTTATGAACAAACCATAGCTATTTTAGAACATCAAAAACCTGCTCAGGTTTCTCAAGTACAGTAATGTAATCTATATGCTCAGGATGTGCGAAATGCTCTTTAATAATTTGCTGCATAAGATTAACCAGGGGGCCCCAGTATCCATTAATATTTAAAATAATGATGGGTTTTTTATGAATATTCAGTTGGCGCCAGGTTATAATTTCAAATAACTCATCCAAGGTACCGAATCCACCAGGTAAAATAAGAAACGCATCGGCAAGCTCTGACATTTTGAGTTTTCGCGTGTGCATGCTGTCTACAATATGAAGTTCTGTTAAACCAGGATGCGCCCCTTCTCTCTCGTCAAGAAGCTGTGTTGTGAACCCAATAACTTTTCCTCCATTTTCAAGAACAGAGTTTGCAACAAGCCCCATCAATCCAAGTCTTCCCCCACCATAAACAAGACCATGTTTATTTTTTCCTATTAAAGTTCCTAAATTAATGGCGGCTTGCCTATAGATATCATCAGATTTTTCTGAAGCACCACAATAAACGCATAAATTTTTACCCATAACACTGTTCCTTATATCTATTTTTTACACTCTTATATTAATTGTGTCAGAAAAAATTATTATCTTCAATCAATAACAAATTTTATCTTTTCACTCGACAACTCACCATCATCATCGCAAAATAATGTTAATTTTTTGGAAATATTTAAGAAAAAATATAATTGTGGAAACAGTTCTTGAACAATCAGAGCTCAGTTTAAAAATAAATACCCCTTTAGATGTTAATACAGTTATTTTAGATCGTTTAGAAGGGTTTGAAGGGCTTTCAATGCCTTTTGAATTTGCTTTGCAGCTTCATTCTAGTAAAAAAGACATCGATTTTGAAAGCCTCCTAGGTAAGGAGATTATTGCAAGTTTAGACACACACGAAAACACAAGATATTTTTCCGGAGTTGCAGGAAAAGTTGAACAGCTTCAGACTATTGGCGATAAAAATAGGGATTTTAGGGCCTATTATCAAATCACAATTTATCCTAAATTTTGGCTTGCTAAATTCACCTGCGATCACAGAATCTTTCAAAACATGTCAGCTATTAACATCATAAAAAGTGTTCTTAAGGAAAATGGTGTGATTGAAATTAACAATCAGGTTTCAAGATGCGGCCAGAGTGTCAGAGAATTTTGTGTCCAATATGGAGAAAGTGCTTTTGATTTCGTCTGTAGGCTGATGGAAGAGGAAGGTATTTTTTATTTCTTCACTCACTCAAAACATGGCCATCAGATGGTTTTGGCTGACGGTAATCAGTCAGCCAAGCCACTTAAACATAGTATCGACTTATCTTTAAGCCAAATCAATCAGCATTATCTCAATAAAATCTTTCAATTTAATTATCAAAAACAAATTGTCACCAAAAGATTTAAAACCGGAGATTTTAATTATTTGACGCCTGGAACAAAGCTTCTTCCCCAAGCGCCAGGTGATGGTTTAGGGGGAACAGTATACGAATTTCCAGGACAATTTGACGATATGGGTAGAGGCGAGAGTTTAGCAAATCACCGCATCCAAGAGCAAGAATGGGAGAAAACCTTAGCAAACGGTAAAAGTACAGTTGTGGATTTTGCTGCTGGTAAAACTTTTACGCTCAGACACCATCCGAGGGGTGATTTTAATCAGGGATATATGCTTTATCAAATCAAACATTCTATTTATCAAAAAACATTGCCCGAGAATCTTTCAGATCAAGAACATAATGCTAAAGACACCCCATCATTGGCTAGGATATACGAAAATGAGTTTTTAGCATTTCCAGTAACGACACCTTTCAGAGCGCCCCGTATTACAAAGAAAAGAAGAATTTATAGTAATCAAACAGCAATTGTTACCGGACCCAGCGGAGAAGAAGTTTTTTGTGATAAATACGGACGTATCAAAATCCATTTTCATTGGGATATTAGAAATGGACTCAATGAAAATAGTTCTTGCTGGGTAAGGGTCGCCCAAAATTGGGCAGGAGGCGGATGGGGCGGACTTGTAACGCCACGTATCGGCATGGAGGTGGTTGTAACTTTTATTGAAGGAGACCCTGACAGACCACTTGTGATTGGTTGCGTCTATAATGGAAAAAACACTCCTCCAGAATATACAACTTCTAGCCCCACAAAAAGCACATTCAAAACAAACTCTTCAAAGCATGCATCTGGTTTTAATGAACTCAGGTTTGAAGACAAAGCCGGAGCAGAAGAAATTTATACGCATGCACAAAAAGATGTGGTCACCGTCATTGAAAACTCAAGAGATGAGAAAATTAACAAATCCAATGACACGCTGCTTATTAAAAAAGGTAGTAAGTTTGTAACACTTTCGGGAAGCGGTACAACCCATTCTTTGCATATCGATAATGGCAATAAAAAAATAAAGATAGTAAAAGGAAATTATTCCGTAGAAATTACTTCGGGAAATTACACCATTACCCTGGATAAGGGTGACATGAAAATCAAAATTAACGGCAATATCAAAGTAGAAAGTACCAAAAACATTACTTTTTCAGCCCTTAAAAACATAGAACTTAAAGCCGGTGATAATATAAAAGTAACCGCAGGAAAAATGATCCAAAGCAAAGCTGGGGCAGATATTCAAAACAAAGCCGGACTAATGATCCAGAATAAAGCTGGAACAGATATTCAAAGCAAAGCCGGCGCGATGATTCAAAATAAAGCTGGGGCAGATATTCAAAACAAAGCCGGACTAATGATCCAAAACAAGGCAGGGGTCGATATCCAAAGTAAAGCCGGCATGATTATCCAAAACAAGGCTGGCATGATGATGAAAAATGAAGCAGGAATGGAAATGCAAAACAAAGCCGGCATGATGATGCAAAACAAAGCCGGCATGATGATGCAAATTGAAGGTGGGATGATGCTTCAATCCAAAGGCGGATTAACAACTGAACTTAAAGGGGGCGTAATGGCACAAGTAAAAGGGGGTGTTATGGGCCAATATCAAGCAGGCGTGATGTGCATGGTTAAAGGCGTCCTTACTAAAATTAACTAAGAAGCACGAGAAAACCGATGAACGATTCGCTACATAACGACTCTACGTTAACAAATGATCGAGTATCAGATCATGAAGACTCTATATCACAACACACAGAAGATGATGACGAGGAAGAAGATAGAAAAGACAGAGAAGAAGATGAAAGAGAGCGCTTGGCTGATGCCGCAGAAGATAGAAAAGACAGAGAAGAGGATGAAAGAGAAAGATTAGAAGACGAAGAAGAATTTTTTATAACAAAAAATGGCAAAAAAATTAGAGAAATTCCGGACAACGGCCTTTATGAGTTTCATTATGAAAGCGGTAAAATGGTTATCCATTACAAAAATGGCAAAAAAAACGGAGAAGCTTTAACTCATGACGCTAATGGTAATCTTGTTATGCGTGTTAATTTCATAGACGATAAACTAGAAGGCCTTGCCACTCAGTACTATTACGATGGAAACATAGAAACCACTTTTCATTATAAAACTAATAAAAAAACAGGTCCTATGACCAGTTATTATCAAAACAATGTCAAAAGATTTGATGCTAATCTTCTTGATGATGAACTTGAGGGGATGTTTATATTTTATGATCAATATGGAGACAAGAGCCAAGTATCATATTATAAAAAAGGATATCTAGACGGCCCTTCAACCACTTTTTTCCCAAAAAGCCAAGGTGGCGGGGTTTGCCGAGTTTGCCATTACGAAAAAGGTCAACTGGTCAAAGAAGATCAGTTTTTTTATCCTGATGGAAAGCCTCTTCAAACAACAACCTATGATCACAAAGGAAGGGCATTGGTTTATCCAACGAATTTTAAACCATCAGGCGAAATTGTATAACTGTTTATAACCTATAAATAGTATATTAAGGAGATAAATTATGGGAATGCAAGCAACTGGGTTGGCCTTAACGAGGTGCTCTTTTGGTATGGCGCCAATGCCCTTTATCACAATTCCAATGCATAGGGATATAACCTTTATTATGCCTGCAGCAACCATAATGGATCATATGCCGTTTTTGAACATTCTTCCTTTTATCATGTGTCAAAGCAAAATGAACCCTATGGTTCTTGCCATCATGGCAGCTACATTAGGAGCTGTACAGGTGGCGCCTTGCATTCCACTAACTTTCGCCCCTTGGGTGCCACCGTGTCCTACGGTTACCATCGATGGAATGCCGGCTGCAAACAACAGTGCAAAAACTTTTTGCCTTTGGGGCGGATGTATTAGTTTTCTTTTTCCAGGTCAGGTTACTACTTTAATCCCCTGAGGAATAAGATATTTTTAATTATCATCAGTCTGACTTTATAAGTGGGGCTTTTCGCATGGATTTTTCTAGTCCATCATAGATACTCTTAGCAATTTGCCTGTATTGCTTACTAGCAGAAGAGTCTGCAGATCTTGCAGCGATTGGCACCCCCTCATCTCCTCCGAGCCTTATCAAAAGCTCAATTGGAATTTCACCTAAAAAGGGAACGTTTAATTTCTCAGCTTCAAAGCGGGCGCCTCCATGGCCAAAAATTTCACTAATTTCACCACATTTTGGGCAGCAAAACTGGCTCATATTCTCAATGATTCCTAAAACAGGGACGGCGACTTTTTCAAACATATGAAGGCCTTTTCGGGCATCAATTAATGCAATATCTTGAGGCGTTGAGACAATTACAGCGCCATTTAATTCGGCCCTTTGGGCAATTGTTAAATGGGCATCTCCAGTTCCAGGCGGCATATCAATTAAAAGAATATCCAATAATCCTTCGTGATAGGTCCACGCCACATCATATAGCATTTGCTGCAAGGCGCCCTGAACCATTGGTCCTCTCCAAATCAAAGGAGATTCTTCCGGAACCATAAGACCAAGGGACATACAGCTAATCCCATAGGCTCTTAAAGGAATTAGCTTTTTATCTGTCGTTACACCGGGTTTTTCCTTTAAATGTAACATTTTAGGTATCGAAGGCCCATAAACATCAGCATCCAACAAGCCAACCTTGTATCCCAATTGATTCAAAGCGATTGCAAGATTGACTGCTGTTGTTGATTTACCAACACCGCCTTTGCCAGACGCAATGGCAACAATATAAGAAACGCCCGGTATACGAGAAGAAGCTTTAACTTCTTTCGTTTTGAGGTGCTGCGTTACAGAAATATGAACAGATGTAACCTCTTCTGAAAAAAGGAGGGTCTTTTCAATTTCTTTCTTAAGATCAATCAATTGATCCGCGCTTAAATCAGAAGGCTCAATAGAGATATAAACCTCTGAATCCTTAATCGCCAAACCAGAAATCAGTCCTTTATCCACGATATTTCCCTCTTGACCCGGGTAAAATACGCTTTTTAGGAGAATTTTAATTTTTTCTTCTTTCAAACAAGGCTCCTTTGCCCCATTGCTATTGAGGTCTTCTATGCCATAAGCTATAGTTATTAGGATTACAGTTAAAAATACAATTACTCAAGGTTTTCGAATTTCTATGTCTTTGAATAATGATGATACTCCCGAAGATCCCTGGTCAGATAATACACCTTCAAAACCAGCAAAGCCTTCAGGTCCCAAGGAACCTTTTCAACTTCATAAGGGGAAAAGTTCATTTGGAAAAGAAAAAAATACGTACCAAGATCGTCACTCAAATCGGGGCAATCCGATTGATGACCTTATTGAAAAATTCCAAGATTCTTTAAAACGTAAAAAATTTGGAAATAGCGGCGGCGGCAACAAAGCCGGCCCTTCTTTTCCCTCCTTTTCTCCAAAATTTGGCATTATGAGCTTTGTTTTAATTGGAGTTTTACTCTGGTTAAGCACAGGCATTTATAAAGTTCAAGATGGTGGAGGAGAAGTCGCTGTTATTCTACGTTTTGGTGAAATGGTGCGTATTGCGCAACCCGGTCTCCATTACCGCTTACCAAATCCAATTGAGAGCGAAATTAGAGTTAAGATGGCAGTCCTCAATAAAATTGACGGAGGACTGAGAGAAGATGCTAGCAAATCCTCTCAAGAGGCGTTAGAGCAAACTCTAATCCTTACCGGCGACGAAAACATGATTCACACAAACTATACTGTTTTGTGGAAAATAAAAGATGTTGCAGATTTCATATTTACTGTACGTGATCCAGAAGGAACGATTAAAGTTGCAGCTGAAAGCGCAATTCGAGAAATCTTAGGTCAAACCCCTGCTCGTCAAGCATTAACTGCCGGACGCGAAAATATTGGGATGCAGGCTCAAGAATTACTTCAAAAGATTCTAGATATGTACAAGATGGGTGTGCAAATCGTCAGCATACAACTTCAACGCGTGGAGCCACCCGTTCAAGTTATTCAGGCCTTTAACGATATGCAGGCTTCTCTGGTGGATGCAGACCGTTTAAGAAACGAAGCTGAAGCCTATCGCAATGATATTCTACCAAGAGCACGAGGCGAGGCTGAAAAAATTCTGCAAGACGCAGAAGCTTATCAACAGCAAGTTGTTGCTATTGCCGAGGGTGAAGCCGCTAGATTTAGCGTTGCATTGGCCGCTTATAATCTGCACCCAGAAGTTGCGCAGAAACGACTCTATTTAGATACAATGCAGCAAGTTCTAAAAAATGCTCAAAAAACAATTGTGGATGGAAAAACAGGTCATGGCATTGTCCCTTATCTTAATCTTCAACGTGAGGATAAAAACAACCCTCAAGCTAAAGGGGAGTCGCAACCATGACATCTAAACTTCCTTTCTTTGTCTTAGCTTTTGTATTTGTGATTGTTGGTTTTCTTGGATCAAGCGTATTCATAGTTGATCAAACAAGCCAAGCGATTGTCCTTCTTTTTGGAGAAGCCAAAAAAGTTCACACAACACCCGGCTTAAAATTTAAATTACCTTTTATTGAAGAAGTCATTTTTTATGAAAAGCGTGTTTTAGATTATGATCTTCCGCCGGTTCATATCACAACCGAAGACCAAAAGCGTCTTGTTGTTGATACCTACACAAGATATAGCATCACAGATCCCCTGTTATTCTTTAGAACCGTCAAACCTTCCTCTGAAGTAGGGGCACAAATGCGTCTGGAAACATTGATCAGCAGTTCGGTGCGTAACGTTCTAGGTAAAATACCCCTTAGAACTATGCTTAGCGCTGAAAGGTCTGCAATCATGAGACAAATTGAAGAAGAAGTTCGCAATATGTCAAAACCTTTGGGACTTACAATTATAGATGTTCGTATCATAAAAACAGAACTTCCTACAGAAAACAGAAACGCTGTTTTTGCTCGTATGAATTCGGAACTTGATCGTTTTGCGAAAGAAAACCGTGCAAAAGGTGCTGAAATTGCGCAGGGTATTAAATCACGAGCAGAAAAAGAAAGAACGATATTACTTGCACAAGCTCAAAAAACAGCACAAATCAATCGCGGTGAAGGAGATGCGGCTGCAACAAAAATTGCAACCGAAGCTTTTGGCAAATCTCCAGAATTTTACAATTTTTACCGCACAATGGAAATGTATAAAGAATCTATGAAGGAAAACACTTCGGTAGTCCTTTCAGCAGATAGTCCTCTTTTTCATTTTTTCTCAACCCCTCCTAAACATTTAGCTCATTAATGGAGTTTTCAGTTATGTCGTCTAAAAACACGAAGTTAAGCAGCATTATTAAAACATCACTTTTATGCTTGAGCTTAGCCCCAGCATCTGCGGTGCATGCAAACGCAGCAAAACAACAAAAAGAAGCCGTTGTTGTTCAAGCAGCTCCTGGTAATGCAGTACCAACTACAGCAGTCCCGACTACTGATATCAATAACAAACCGATCCTTTGTCAGCCAATTCAACCACAGCCAACACTACCGGGTCCTGGGGCGTTTTTTGATATTTCTAAGGGATTTTCTTCAATAGCAGAGGCAACGTTACCTGCGGTTGTAAACGTTGCAACCACACAAGTTTTGGATCCAAAAAATAAAGGTGGAGATTCTCCACAATTTGCGCCAGGGTCTCCCTTTGAAGAATTTTTCAAAGACTTTTTTGATCAAATGGAACGCCCTAGAAAGGTTCAATCATTAGGTTCCGGATTTATCATCAGATCAGATGCTCAAAAAGCATATATTGTGACAAACTATCATGTTATTGCCGATGCTAAGAAAATTAGTATTTTCTTAAATGATAAAACTGAGCTAGAAGCAACCGTTCATGCCTATGATGACCGAACAGATCTCGCTGTTTTGAAGGTCAATACGGAAAGTCTTCCTGAAAATAAACGAACTTTACCCGCATTGGAATGGGGAAATTCTGACATTTCAAAGGTCGGAGAGTGGGTCCTTGCAATTGGAAATCCATTTGGTCTTGGAAGCACGGTCACAGCCGGAATTATTTCCACAAAAGGACGCGAGCTTGCTATTCCAACCAAAAATCAAGTCAGTGACTACGTTGATGACTTTATCCAACACAGTGCTCAAATTAACATGGGTAACTCTGGTGGGTGCCTCTTGAATATGGAAGGTAAAGTTATTGGTATCAACACTGCCATCTTCTCGCTAAGCGGCGGCAATGTTGGTATTGGTTTTGCTATCCCGTCCGGTATTGCACAAAAAACAATCAACCAATTAATTGAATTTGGTCGGACAAAACGCGGCTGGCTTGGGGTGCGCATTCAACACTTGAATGATGATATGGCTGAAAGCTTGGGCTTAAAAGTAAAAGGAGCCATTGTTGGAAGTGTAACGCCAGACGGTCCGGCACAGAAAGCGGGTATCTTAAGTGGTGACGTGATCCTTGAATTCGATGGTAAGCAAATTAGCGAAAACAATCGTCTATCAAGGCTTGTTGGTGAAACAACCATAGGAAAAACTTGCAAGATCAAAGTATGGCGCAAAGGTGAAGAAATCACTTTGGATATTACAGTTGGTGAATTCGAAGATGCTCTTCAAAAAGGTAAAATAGAGATGGGAGATAAGAAGTCTTCTATCTCGCCGGAACAAACCGTTGAAGTTTTGGGCATGAAAATTTCACCAATACCAAACGACATCAAAGAAAAATCAAAACAAAAAGATATGAAGGGCGTTCTTGTAACGAACATTTCCAATACCAGTCCAGCCCTTGATGCACGGATGCGCCCTGGTGATATTATAGTTGAGATTAACCAAAAAGAGATCTTAACGCCAAAAGATTTAATTGATAATGTTGAAGCCGCTAAGAAAGCAAAACGTAAGAATATTCTATTGCTTGTGATGAGAAACGAAGAACCTCATTATTTCACGATCAAGCTAGAAGATGAACCGGATCAAAACAAACCAAAAGAAGATCAACAATCAAAAACTGATGAAGCTTCTGCTGGCAACACACAAAGTCCTATTGCTCCTAGCAAACCCGAATCAGTGCAAGGCGGTAAAGACAAAGCGGGTCCTGATGTAAATAAGCAGAGTGATGTTCCAGATCATCCAGCTAACCGCCCAAGCACAGCGCCTGTGACGTGATGTTTTAAGGGGATGGACGTAATTTTATACTCAGCGTCATCCTCGTGCGTGACACGAGGACCCACCCCTGGGGATACTCGGATCAAGCCCGAGTATGACGAACAGGGGTTATGTAGGAGGCCTCTTTTATATCAATTTTGCTCTAAACAAAATCCCAAAACTCTCTCTATCCTAGCAAGGTCTTTATAAACATTTTGTAAGGTAAATCCGTTTTCCTTGGCAATCAAGGTGACTGATTCCCTTTGCCCCTTCCCTATTTCCATAAAAATTTTGGTTTGGGAGTGGCACAGTTTTTCAATTTGAGAAAATAGTATTTGGTAAGCTTCAAGTCCATCTTGGCCTGCATAAAGGGCCAAGTGAGGATCAAAATCTTTTACATTTTCTTGTAATGGTTCATTGAGACCAATATAAGGCGGATTACTAACTATCAGATCAAACACTCCCCCCACATTTTCTATCCAATTCGAAAGACAAAAGCTCGAACGCCCCGTAAGTCCTAAATTGAGTGCATTTTCCCTTGCAACATTAAGGGCATCTTCACTTATATCAACCCCAAGGCCTGTAGAATTTTGATATTCGGATAAAACACTTAAAAGCAAACACCCGGTGCCTGTCCCAAGATCAAGACAGTTTAATGGAAGCCCTTTATTAGGAAACGCATTTAAGGCGGCTTCCATTAAAGTTTCGCTATCAGGACGCGGATCAAGGGTGTCTTTGGTTACCTTAAAATTAAGCCCCCAAAACTCTCTATAACCGATAATCTTGGAAAGGGGCTCATGGTTTGCCCTTCTTGTTACGAGCTTTTCAAATTCAACATTTTGATCAGGGCTTAATAAGAATTCTTTTTCAAAGAAAATTTGTTCATAGTTTTTACCCGTTACATAACTTAGCAAAAGCCTGACTTCTCTCCATGGATTTTCAATACCAATTTTTTGAAAAAGGGATGCAACTTCTTGCAAAGAATCATAAGAAATAAGCACTACTTAGAAAAGATACCTTTTTCCTTTAATAACTCTTGTAGTTCGCCGGATTGATACATTTCTCGGACGATATCGCACCCACCAATAAATTCACCCATAACATAAAGCTGGGGGATTGTAGGCCAATTACTATAGTCTTTGATGGCTTGACGAACTTCGATATCTTCTAAAACATTAACGTCTTTAAAAGGAACCCCAAGTGTGTTTAAAATCTGTACAACAACAGCCGAGAAACCACATTGTGGCATTTGATTTGTGCCCTTCATATAAAGAACAATCTGGTTGGTTGTTACATCATTTTTGATCAGGTCATGAACTGATTCCATTATTCTTTTCCTTTCAATTTTCTGAGGGAACTTCTGTTTTTAACGCAAGGGCATGGAGCTCTGCTCCCATTCTACCTTGCAGTGACTGATAAACCATTTGATGTTGCTGAATGCGCGACTTTCCCTCAAATTCTTTGGAAACTATCGTAGCCTGGAAATGATCATTATCTCCAGCAAGGTCTTTTATATCAATTTTCGCATCTGGAAAGGACTGGCGCAGAAGGGATTCAATTTCTTGGATTGGCATAGGCATAAATAATTTTTACTCTTACGTTAAAAGCTAATCGTTAATAAATCAGGTGGACCACCGGCGTCAAGTAATCCAAAACGTCTAGCGATTTCTTGATAAATCTTGGCGGCTTTCTGCTCATCATAAACGTCCTCCGCTAAATCTTTATTAAGATCTAATCTTTCCCCTGTCTTAAGATCCAAAAGATGACAATTATCAGGCGTAATTTCATCAATCAAAATAATCTGCGTATCGCCCATAAAATCAGAAAGGTAAATACGTCCGAAAGATAACGAATATCGCATCAGCCTTATGCCTAAAGCTAAGAACTGCCCGCACAAAAAATCATTAATTCGTTGGGTAATATTTAAAAGCGTTTCAACCTCATCCGTATCTGCCCAACCAAGGCCCGTAATATGGCGTGCTGAAATCACTGAATCGAGAGGACCTTTGGTTCTTACATGAAGCTCAGGGATAGGTTCTGGCAATAACATCCCCTCATCTAAACCTAATCTCTTCGCAAAGTCACCGGTTGCGACATTGTGCATAACCACATCAAAAGGCAAAACTTCGGCCGCGCGGACCAATTGCTCTCGCATATTCAAACGGCGAATAAAATGTGTTTCAATTCCAATTTCACCTAAACGAAGCATCAATAATTCGGACAAACGATTATTGATAACTCCCTTACCTGTCACAGCAAGATCGCTCTTTTTATGATGATTATCTTTAAAGTAAAGAACATAAGTCCCAGGCTCAGGCCCTTCAAATAGAACCTTTGAGCTGCCCTCATAAATATGACGGCGCCTAGGAGATGCTTTCTCACTTAAAATTCGGGGTCTAAACCCAATTGCCATGGATAAAACCTTTTCTGAGTGTTAAGATGTCTATACCAAATTCTGGGATTATATTCCATTCTTTTCTATAGCAGAAACAAAAGCAACCACGATGATATCTTCACCAAAATTCTCTACTTTTAAAAAGCTTTGGCCCTATCTTTTGCCAGAAAATATGCCCGATGCTAAACTTCGTCTGGTTCTGGCTTTAAGCGCTCTTGTCCTTTCCAAAGTTGCTGTTTTGTATGTGCCCATTATTTTCAAATATGCAATTGATTTCTTAAACAACCCAACAAATGCAGCTGTCCCTGTTGGGTTGATGGTTTTATATGGATTTATGCGTCTTATTTCCTCAACATTTTCCGAAATTAGAGATGCTACTTTTGCAAAGGTAGCTCAGCGTTCCTTAAGGCAAGTTGGTTTAAAAATTTTTGACCATCTTCATCATTTAAGCTTGCGTTTTCATCTTGAACGTCAAACAGGCGGACTAACGCGTGCTATTGAACGCGGCACCAAATCCATTGAAACATTATTGACGTTTTTATCATTCAGCATTCTGCCCATTATTGCTGAAATCCTATTGGTCAGCACATTTTTGTGGATTATGTACGATTTTTATTTTGCAATTATCACCCTTTTGACAATGGCTATTTACATTATTTTCACACTCAAACTTTCTGAATGGCGCATAAGCTATGTTCGAAAAATGAACGAAAATGATTCCCAGTCACAAACCAAGGCCATTGATAGCCTTTTAAATTATGAAACCGTTAAATATTTTAATAACGAATATCATGAAAAAGAGCGCTTTGATCAATCTTTGAGGCTTTATGAAAAAGCCGCTGTTCAAAGCAAAATTAGTCTTTCCTATTTAAACATAGGTCAAGTTTTTATCATTTCAGTTGGACTCATTGCCGTCATGATCTTAGCTTCGCAGCAAGTTATCCAAAAAACAATGACAGTTGGTGACCTGGTGGCTGTAAATACTTTTTTAATTCAGCTATATATTCCCCTTTTCAACCTAGGTTTTGCTTACCGGGAAATTAAACTGGCTCTGGTTAATTTAGAATCGATGTTCTCTGTTATGGAAGAACCTGAAGAAATTAAAGATGTGCCAGATGCAAAACCTATTAATGTTATCGGGGGAGAAATTTGCTTTGAAAATGTGTCTTTTTCCTATCAGGAAAATCGCTCTATTTTAAAGGATATTTCCTTTACGATTCCAGCTGGAAAGACTCTTGCGGTTGTAGGATCTAGTGGCGCTGGAAAATCAACCATATCACGTATTTTATTTAGATTTTATGACGTTATAAAAGGTAAAATCTTAATTGACGATCAAGATATAAAGTCCGTCACCCAACAAAGCCTTCGTCGTTCGATTGGCATTGTCCCTCAAGACACTGTCTTGTTTAATGATACAATTGGCTATAACATTCTTTATGGACGCATGGATGCAACAAAAGCAGAGATCGTAGAGGCCGCAAAACAAGCTAAGATTCATGATTTTATCGAATCCTTACCCGAAGGATATGATACAACAGTTGGGGAAAGAGGACTAAAATTATCAGGCGGTGAAAAACAACGTGTTGCCATTGCCAGAACGCTTTTAAAGCGCCCAAAAATCTTTTTGTTTGATGAAGCAACTTCTGCCCTGGACACCAGAACTGAAAAAGAAATTCAGGAAAATTTACGCGAAATATCCAAAAACAAAACGACTTTAATTATAGCACATCGTTTATCAACAATTATTGATGCTGATGAAATTATTGTCCTTGAAAAAGGAAAAATTGTGGAAAAAGGCAACCATCAAACTCTTCTCAAAGAAAACGGAATCTATGCAGCCATGTGGAAGCGTCAACAAGATAAAAAATAAATAGCTTGAAAATATTTGTATATTTTTTATAAGATTATTTAAATAGCGGCTTTAACTTTCTAACCACAACCTCCTGCGTTCGTTTTAACTCATCAAGAGGTTTAAAACCTTCAACAGCAAGAACCTGATAAAAAGACTGAGCGTGCTTGTTATCGTATAAGCTTTGTCTGAACTTTTTAAAACGTTCATTTTTAATCGGAACCTCAGCAATGTAAACAGGTTTTCCCATCAAACATGCCTCTGACATCATGCTAATTGAATCGCCTGTCACAACCAACGCGTCGGCAAGGGCAAGATAACTAAGATAAGGATTGTCAGTCATCCCATCCCAAATCTGACAGGGAAGATCTTTTAATCCTTCTTGCAATATTGAAATCAATTCAGGTCTTGTGCGTCTTGAGGGGGTGATGAGTAAACTGCCTCCTTTATAGGTAGGATGCTCTATCATTATATACCGTAAACGTCTAATCATAGATTCGATAAATTCTGCTGTGTACCGATAATATTTAGTATCTCCACCAACCAAAACTGTAATGCGTTTTTCGGGATAGGACTGATATTTTGTTAAAGTTTCTGTATCCTGACGGATCATCAAAAGAGTTTCTGGCCTTATTGGGTGAAGAGCACCCAAGGTCGAGAAAACATTTTCCCCGTTTACTTCGTCATGAAACGGCGGAATAACAAGATCAAAATATGTGGACTTAATATGTGGATTTTGCAGCATAATGATAAAAGAATGGCCTCTAAAAGTCATAGCCGCCGTTACCGCCTGACGACCGGCTGCAATAATGACAGAAGGGTAAGGCGGTTTCAAAGAAGATGCGTCTTTTTGCAAAAATTCAGGTTTTGTTTGAAAATCAGCAAAATGCGGAGGTAGATAACGCCATAGTCCTTTTAATGAAATTTCTTTATGAATAAACGGAATCGAAAACGCAGATTCAATAACATTAGCCAAAGCAAGGCATTGACGATAAGTCCCTGTTTTGCCTTGGTCACATAAAATCCACCCTTCGCGCTTCATAATCTATTCAGATCCCTCTAAAATTAGGTCCAAACAGTCTAAAGCATACTCTTCAACGTTATCCACATAATCTTCAGGAACAATCATGCCTTTTTTAGAAATGCCAGCATTATGGACAGCTTGTTTATCTTTTGAAATAAGATAATGCCAGTTATATAAATCTTTGCCCTCATCAACAAGTCGATAAGCGCATGTTTCAGGCAACCAATCTAATGTCTCGACTTTCTCAGGAGTTAATGCGATACAATCCTTAACGTTTTTTTGTCGGTTTTTGTAATCCTTGCACCGGCATGTTTTTACATCTAGATAACGACATCCCACGTTGGTTATAAAAACCTCGTCGGTATCTTCGTCTTGGAGTTTAACCATACAGCAAAGACCGCAGCCATCGCACAAAGATTCCCATTCGTCTTTGGTCATTTGACTGAGGGTTTTTTGTTTCCAGAAGGGTGTATCTTTCATCATGCTCAATACGTCAAATTTCTTAACGTCTCACAATATACCCTCTTTTAATAATTTTTCGAGATTTTTTAAAGAAAGATGCAATCAAAGCCAAATATGATTAGAAAAAGTAAGAGACAGGTCAACATGAAATCCAACAGGTTCAATCCTTGTTGGATTTCAGTATCTGCATAGTATTCATTCTGAAATCTATTTTTCGTTTTGGGTCAGAGCTTTAGCTTTCTCTGTAAGATTACTATTGCTATTCTTTGGATAATAATACAATTTCCTTTTGGGATCATATAACAAGCTTCTCGCTTCTTCTTCGACAACTAGAGAACTTTTATCTGGCTCTTGAGGAGGCACATATCCCGGCGTATGTAGCCATCCTTTCAATCGTCCTTCTTCTCTTTCCGATATAACGTCTGCTGCAATAACCGTGCCAGCCGTCAAGAGGCCAAGCATGCTTACTTTGATTATTTTTTTGAAATGTTGTTTTTTCATTTTTTTCTCCAATCAAGTTTTTAGAGTTCCAAAAAACTTTCCTTGTATTCTACTTTACGTGTATATTTTTTTAAACAATTATCTCTGATTTCAACTTGTCCATGCTTTAATCAGGTCATATTTCTCTTTGGTTATTAAAGTTGCACTATTATATCTTCTTCCCGCCTCTTCAGTATCTGTAGAGTCTATACCGTAGGCATGAACCGCAAAGCAATAATCCCCCACACCATCAACATGCTTCCAAACACCACCACCACTGTTTCCAGGACTTGTATCAATGTCATAGAAAGCCCTTTCCGAGGTTACTTTTGTTAACGGTCCATCCATTGTATACATGAACCTACCACTTCCAGGAGATCCAGGATATCCTGTAACAGTAACATTACCATCTACTGAATCAAGCTCGCTGTATCCAATATACCCCGTTCGAAGACCTAAATCATCGACAATTTTTACGACAGCCATATCATAAAGCTTTTGCTCAAAAGGCATTCTTGGGGCTTTATATCTTGGATGGATTACCCACGACTCGCCTTCAGCTGCCCATGGTATATTAGTGCCATGACTACCAGGATAAAATGACACCGCCCCAACTTCTTCTTTTTTGTCAGAATCATACAAATTATGAGCAGCAGTTAAAACATGATTAGGACCTATTAGAGTACCACTACATAATCTCCAACAGAAAAACCCATTTGCATTCGCCCATGAACACGCCACGGCAAGTTATTAACATCTGATTCAGCAACTTGCGCTCTTCTATCTCTAATTCCTAAAATACTTTCGGCATTTGTTGAAGATAGCGCGTATTTCCTTTTAAGAAATTCTCCGAAAATCCCTCCTCCAAAGGCTCCGAAAGCCAATGCACCAAACATTTCTTTTCCCTCAAGTTTTAGCCTACTACCAACAATACCTCCTCCTAATAACCCGGCTATTCCCCATGGCGCTAAATAAAACAAAGAGGAAGTTACAACAGTATCCTCGCTAACAAATACAGTTCTCAAATACCCACCATCACTCAAAGAATAAATAAGAGATTCACCAGACTCCTCTATAACTCTTGGTTCAGAAAATTTTTGAGCGGATGAAGGATCTTTAGGAAAATAATAAAGCCTTCTTTTTGAATCATAGGCCTCATCTTTTACTTGTATTGTAATTTCTGGTGAACGCTGCGCTTTATCAACCGAAGTTGGACTGAATCCTTTCATTACTCGAACACCATTCACCAAAATCTCTTCTCTAGTGTGATCGGAAGACGCTAACGCTATACTGCAGCAATAACAAACAGCTATGATGAAACCAGCAGTCAACATCAGTAATTTCTTTTTCATTTTACGGTTTTTCTCTTAATGCTTATACCCAATTTGGATTAGTAAACCTAAAAACTCTCTGCGCATAGAAGAAAGAAACCTTTTTTTTCAATTATTTAATTATATTCTAATTAATTTGCATTTTAGATTATGTTCAAATATTGACTTAAAACTAGAATTTTTCAGAAAAAAGAATAGTTTAGACCATTATCTAAACTTCTTTGTAATTTAAGTATTGTCTATCATCAAGCAGATATGCCATTTTTAGAACATACAATGCCACAGTGAACCCAACATGATTTCAAAACTTTCCGGAACCTTAGACTCAATCCTATCGGATGGCGCAATTATTGACGTTAATGGTGTTGGCTATTTTATTCATGCTTCGGCCAAAACACTGGCACAACTACCAAAAGTTGGTGAAAAAATCTCCTTGATGATTGAGCATATCATCCGTCAAGATCATCAGCAACTTTGTGGATTTTATGATGAAAATGAGCGGATGTGTTTTCGTTTGCTTTTGGGCGTACAGGGCGTCGGTATAAAAGTTGCCCTTGCTATTTTATCTGTTTTTACCCCAGATGAGCTCTTAAGCGCTATTGTCCATCAAGACAAAACCGCCCTTATACGCGCCGAAGGTGTAGGGCCTAAGGTTGCAGGTCGTATTGTTCTAGAGCTCAAAGATAAAAAATTAGATTTTATTCAAAATGCACCCCTGTCTCTTCCTGAAAAATCGTCCCCAATCCAAGATGCGCTGGCAGGGTTAATGGGACTAGGCTATTCTAAAACTGAGGCAGCTGGAGCCCTTTCCGCAGTCATTCAAGATGCTGGATCCGAGCCTCCTGTTGCCACCTTAATTAAATTAGCTTTGCAAAAATTAGCATCAAGAGGGTAAAAGATGTCTGAACGACTTTTAGACATGAACGAGCATGATCACGAGAAAGACATACTAGAGCCAGCACTTAGACCAAAAACTATCAAAGAATTTACCGGTCAAACTCAAGTTCGAGCCAACCTTGAAGTGTTCATTCAAGCTGCTAAAAATAGAAAAGAGGCTTTGGACCACGTCTTGCTCTTTGGCCCTCCCGGTCTTGGCAAAACAACCTTAGCACAAATTATTGCGGCAGAAATGGGCGTTGGTTTTAGATCAACATCAGGTCCAGTTATTGCCAAAGCTGGTGATTTGGCCGCTGTTCTGACTAACCTACAACCTCATGATGTCCTATTTATTGATGAAATCCATCGCCTAAACCCGGCGGTCGAAGAAGTCCTTTACCCGGCTATGGAAGATTACAAATTGGATATTATGATTGGCGAGGGTCCAGCTGCTCGTTCTATTCGCCTTGATCTACCCCCCTTCACTCTCGTGGGAGCTACAACAAGAGCGGGACTTTTGACTCAGCCCCTTAGAGAGCGCTTTGGCATCCCGCTGCGCCTTCAGTTTTATGAATTAAAAGATCTGACATTAATTGTCGAACGCGCTGCAAAGATTCTCAATTTCTCACTTGATAAAGATGGGTCCAATGAAATCGCTCGTCGTTCAAGAGGGACCCCTCGTATTGCTGGTCGTCTGCTTAGACGTGTTCGCGACTTTGCAAGCGTGATGAAGGAAGCGGTTGTCACAGAAACCTTAGCTGCTAACGCCCTTAATAGGCTCGATGTTGATCCATTAGGCCTTGATGCTCAGGATATTCGCTATTTAAAAATCATCGCTGATTATTACAAAGGTGGCCCTGTTGGAATTGAAACTTTAGCTGCAGCTTTGTCTGAACAACGCGACACTCTTGAAGAAGTCGTCGAGCCTTATCTGCTTCAACAGGGTTTTATTCAGCGAACACCAAGGGGGCGAACCTTAACTGATTACGCCTATAATCATTTAGGTATTTCTGTTTTCACGGAACCTTCTGAGCAAATTATTTCTTTTGATAAAAAATCTTCATGAACGCATTTAATACGTATTCCGTTCTTAATATTGATCTTGATGCAATTGCATCAAATTATAGATATTTGCGCAGTCTTGTGAATTCATCCATCTGTGCTGGCGTTCTAAAAGCTGATTCCTATGGCCTTGGAATTGAAGGCATAGCCCCTATTCTTTATAATGAAGGATGCCGACATTTTTTTGTAGCCTACACCAATGAGGCTGTTGCATTGAAAAATGCATTATCAACATTTCAGCAAAAAACACACATTTATGTTCTCAATGGTCCATATTTAAAAGGCTGGGAGGATTATTATCATCATCACCAATTTATCCCCGTTCTTAATGACCTGGAAGCGGTCCATGAATGGCAAAGCTATGGTAAAGAAATAAGTCAGAAAATGCCGGCTGTTTTGCATTTTGACACTGGCATGAGAAGGCTAGCAATACCCTTTGAAGATTTTACCAAGCTT
The DNA here is from genome assembly GCA_903899945.1 of uncultured Alphaproteobacteria bacterium. Classification (GTDB taxonomy): domain Bacteria; phylum Pseudomonadota; class Alphaproteobacteria; order Paracaedibacterales; family CAIULA01; genus CAIULA01. Next base: position 38,667 of record CAIULA010000007.1, read on the forward strand.
CTTCAAAGTAAACTTGACTATCTTGATATCCGTTTGATAATGAGTCATCTTTCTTCTGCGGATGAAAAAGATAATCCTGCTAATCTTGAACAGCTTCTTTGGGTAAATTCCATCAAAAAAAATTATCCTAATTTTTCTATAAGCCTTGTAAGTTCAAGTGGTATTTTTTTAGATCCCTCCTATCATTTTGACTTAGTCCGCCCAGGGATTGCCTTATATGGCTATAACTCTTGCTTTGAAAACGCAGAAAAATTAACGCCGTGCGTTGAATTACAAGCCATGATCCTTCAAATTCAGGATGTAAAAGCCAATGAATATGTTGGGTATAATAGAACATATCAAACAAAATGCCCTTCTAAACTAGCAACGCTTGCCATCGGATATGCAGATGGCGTACCATGTGCGATACATAATCAGGGGGGCTATGTTCTTATAAAGGGTTTAAAAGCTCCCATAGTGGGAAAGGTATCCATGGATCTTATCAATGTTGATGTAACCGATATTCCAGATGTTTCGGTTGGAGATTGGGCGACCTTGCTTGGAGATAAAATAACGTTAGATAATTGGGCAATCGCCACGAAATATTCGAATTATGAGCTTCTTTTGAAACTTGGAAAACGGTTGCGCAAAGTTTATACAACACAAAAACAACATCAGGGATTAGAGTCGGTATCGTGTTAAACATATTAGAAAATATTGGACATGTAGTTCTGCTATTTTTTGGCAACTGTGGTCGAATTTCTTTATTCTTTTTAAATAGCATTCGTCATGGTTTACAGCCGCCATGGTATGGACGGCAATTTTTAACCCAGCTTATGCAAATTGGCTATTTCTCGCTTCCTGTTGTGGGTTTAACCGCAATTTTCACCGGTATGGTTTTAGCCCTTCAAAGCTACACTGGCTTTTCACGTTTTTCAGCCGAAAGTGCTGTTGCAACTGTTGTTGTCTTGTCTATGACCCGTGAACTTGGTCCTGTACTTGCGGGCCTTATGGTTGCGGGACGCGTTGGCGCAGCTATGGCAGCTGAAATCGCTACTATGCGCGTTACAGAACAAATTGATGCCCTTACGACGCTTTCGACCAATCCTTTTAAATATTTAGTTGCTCCTCGCATCCTTGCCGGCTTTACTATGCTGCCGGCGTTGGTGATTGTGGCTGACATTATTGGTGTTTTTGGTGGATATATTGTTGGTGTCTATAAACTGGGATTCAACCAAGCTAATTACATTCAGCAAACTTGGAAATACCTAGTCGCAGATGACGTTATTTCGGGCCTTATTAAAGCTTCGGTTTTTGGTATTATTATAACCTTGATGGGATGTTATCATGGCTATAATTCAACTCGAGGAGCTGAAGGAGTTGGGCGCGCTACAACCAATGCCGTTGTTTCTGCTTCTATTTTAATTTTAATTATGAACTATGCCTTAACAGCCCTCTTATTTGAGAAATAGACTTTATGATCAATACTCCCCTTATTAGCGTTCAGAACTTAACCAAATCTTTTGGTTCTAATAAAGTTTTAGACGGCCTTAGCTTTGAGCTTTGTGAAAAAGAATCTTTTGTTATCATCGGAGGATCTGGAACAGGTAAATCTGTTCTCATTAAATGTATTTTAGGCCTTTTGCGTGCTGACAGCGGAAAAATTTTGATCAAAGGTCAAGACATAACAACATTGTCTTCCTCGCAGCGCCAAGAGGTATTAACGCATTTTGGTATGCTATTTCAAGGTGGCGCACTTTTTGATAGTATGACCGTTGCAGAAAATGTTGCTTTTGGTCTTGTACAGGGTATGGGAATGGATAAAGTAAAGGCTAGAAAAATTGCTATTGAAAAACTAAAAGCCGTTAATTTAGATCCTTCTGTTGCGGATATTTTCCCGGCAGAACTTTCAGGCGGTATGCAAAAACGAGCGGCACTTGCCAGAGCGATTGCAACGAACCCAGAAGTCATCTTTTTTGATGAACCGACAACGGGCCTTGATCCTATTGTTAGCGGGACAATTAATGATTTAATCATCCGCTGCGTTCGTGATCTTGGCGCTAGCGCTGTTTCCATCACACATGACATTAACAGCTTACGCAAGATTGCTGACCGAGTTGGTCTTCTTTTCAAAGGGAAACTAATTTGGACAGGTACCGTCGAAGAAATGGATAAAACCGATAACCAGTACGTCCATCAGTTCATCAATGGATTACCTGATGGACCTTTTACTCACAGTTAAAATTAAGAGTTAATATGATTTCCTTTCAATTTATGGATGCACTGCACATGACCAATTTGACAAGCGACAAACTCTCACCTATCAGAGAAACAGCTGAAAAAACTTTGGTTTATTTAAAGAATTTGCCAAATACATTGCCCTTAATAAAGCGATTAAACGACGATTTGACTGAAATTGAAGAAAAAGCTAAAGCTTTTAAAAAATTTGATGATGTTGTTATCTTAGGAACCGGCGGATCAAGCCTTGCAGGTCAAGCCATTACTGCCCTTCGCACAACCATTGCGCCAAGGCTTCATTTTTTAGATAATATTGATTCTTATACATTTTCAAAAACCTTAGAAAAGCTTGATAAATCAAAAACAGGTGTTATCGCCATTTCAAAGTCAGGCAATACGGCTGAAACCTTAATGCAGCTACTTACCTGTATTCAGTTGTGGGATCAAACCAAAGTCAAAGAACAGTTTCTGATCGTCAGCGAAAATTCAAATAACGCTATCAGAGAAGTTGCAAAAAAATACGAGATTCCCTGTCTTGATCATCCGAATGATGTGGGGGGACGTTATTCAGCCTTTACCGTTGTTGGTATGCTGCCCGCTTTTATTGCAGGTATGGATGGCAGAGCTTTTAGGCAAGGCGCACTTGAAACTGTCGAGATGTTAAAAGCCTCAACACTTGAGAATTGCGCACCCTTAATTGGTGCATCGATTCAGACAGTCTTTGCTAAACAAAATATGAATCAAAGCGTTATGTTTGTTTATTGCGATCGCCTTCAGCTTTTTGCCAGCTGGTATTGCCAGCTTTGGGCTGAGAGTTTGGGGAAGAAGAATAAACAAGGCAACGCCTCTGGAACAACCCCTGTGCGTGCGCTTGGAACCGTTGATCAGCATTCACAACTTCAACTGTATCTAGGCGGACCTAAGGATAAATTTTTTACTTTTATCACGCTTGAGGACCAGATTCCGCTCCCTGCCCTCGCGCTTTCTGGTTTTGAGCATTCGGCAATTATGACGTTGAATGGTAAGAAAATGGGTGATCTAATGGTCGCAGAGCAACGCGCAACCATTGACACCATGCGAAGTCAAAGCTGCCCATTGAGACAACTTCAAATCAAACAATTGGATGTGACAAACCTGGGTGCCTTGATGATGCATTTCATTTTAGAAACCATTGCAGCCTCACAGCTTCAAGAAGTTGACCCATTCGATCAGCCCGCCGTTGAAGATGGTAAAAAGCTAGCTTTAGAATATCTGAAAGCAGCATAAAAATTGTTTTTCAAAGACAGGTTATAACTTCGACTTTGGTTCCTTGCAAGAACAATAAATAATGCGTCATCGAGGTGAGGTAAATTTTAATCATTTTTTGATGTTTTATAAAAAATATCACTAATGTTAACTATTCTTTAATTCGCTTTCCCTATCTTTATATATGTAAAGTATAGGTAAATTTTTATGAATTAAGGAGATTACGATGAAAAAATTGATTTGTACAATTCTTTTGGGAACAGCATTGATTGGAAGCAGCGCGTAGGCGGCGATAGATGTGGCAGCGCCAGTAGTGAAGACATTGGAACGAAGCCAGCTACCAGTAGCTCTGGCGCAATAGATGGGGCCGAATGGGCAAGGATAAAAGCAGTTGCGGTAGCGAAACAAATACATGAGGTTGATAGATGGGATGCCATAAAAGCTCAAATGGATGAGATCATAAAAACAGACCCTATTCCTCAGTTTCAGACTCATAATAGTCTGAGCAGAACATCAGTAGAATACATAGCAGAAAGCATGAAAGAATTTGACAAAACAAATGAGATGCTTCGCAATCAATTAGTTATCGAAAAAAAGCTTAGGTACACTCCCGTTGAAATATCCAGATTTTATCGTGATTTCAACAAATTCTACGGAAGCATAAGGAGTATTTTTCTTCGCGATCAAGAAATGTTAGAGAGGCATAAAGCTGACCTTGATCAATGGAAGGTAAGGCACCCAGATATCATTAAATCCATCGATGAAACAGAATTCCCTGGAAGCATTTATTATAAAAGATAGAGAATCATCAAGTTAAGGTTTTATAATTGTAGCCATTTAGCTTCTTAACTTATACCCCCTCAAACAATCAAAAGTATATTTGGTTGTTTGAAGGGTAATTTTATACAACACTTCTAAGAAATCGCAACTTCTTTACAGTCCTCAATCAAAATGGCGTAATTGGGATGGAAAAAGCCTGGAAGGGCGCTATTTAGCCATGATGAGAAAATAAGATGGACAGGAATGGTTTCCGGTTTATTTTGGGCCTCACTAGCCGTTAAATTGTTTAACGGAGGCTGAATCCAGGCTTCGATAAAAGACCAGTTAACCTCATACGCCATACCTGCCTTTTTTTTAACGCAATTTCGGGGACGCACAATAAGCGATTTATAAC
>CAIULA010000008.1 GCA_903899945.1 uncultured Alphaproteobacteria bacterium
CATAAGTCAATCACAAAATCCTAGCGGATCTTGGTTAAAATGAAAGAAACAATCTCAGTCGTTTGTTATTATAGGGTCGCCGGGGTTATTTTAAGAATTATGACCGTTTCCGCAATGGCGTCATCTACCCGTGCATAAGTCTGGTCTTGGGGCTTATGGTTTTTACATTGATGGATCGAAAGATACCTCGTTTAGAAGATTATATTTTTTAACCACCCCAACTCTAGAGTAACTCCGGCACCGATCTCACTATAAAAGGAGTCATGATTATGAACAAGAAAAATCAAAAAGCTCCCAGCATAGAAGGATTCGACATGATCAATCCAGATGCTGCCGGTATAGATATTGGTTCAAAAATACATTACGTTTGTGTACCAAAGGAAAGAGATGAGGTTCGTATAAAGTCATTTGGTTGTTTTACAGAAGACATCAACAAGATGGCATCGTGGCTGAAAAAATGTAGAGTTCGATCTGTTGCAATGGAGTCGACAGGTGTTTACTGGATTCCAGTTTATCAAATCTTGGAGCAAGAGGGATTTGAGGTCAATCTAATCAATGCTCAACATGTAAAAGGCGTTCCTGGACGAAAGAAGACAGACGTTGAAGATTGTAGCTGGCTTCAAAAACTTCATAGTTATGGGCTATTGAAAGCTTCATTTCGTCCTAATGATCAAATATGCGTGTTGCGCAGCTACATTCGTCATCGAGCTCGTTTGATTGAAAATGCATCAACGCATGTTCTAAGGATGCAAAAAGCTTTAACAGAGATGAATATGCAACTCCATAATGTCATTAGTGATCTTACGGGCGTTACAGGAACAGCTATTATTACAGCCATTCTTGCAGGGGAACGAGACCCTGTGGAGCTAGCTAAATTACGAAATGAGGGAATCAAAAGCAGTGAAGATGTGATTGCCAAATCATTGCAGGGGAATTATCGCGAAGAACAACTATTTATATTGAGGCAAGAGTTTGAATCTTATCAATTTTACCAAAACCAGATTCAAGCCCTTGATAAAGTTATTGAGACTTGTTATCAAACTTTCGGCAAACAAGAGAATAGAGAACCTTTAAAAACTAAGAAGAAGCGTAAACCCAAGCATACGCCTCCCTTTGATCTAAGAGAAAGGTTATATGTTCTTACAGGTGTAGATTTTACAGCAATCCCTGGTTTGAATGAGCTGACGGTTCAAACCATTCTATCAGAAATTGGTACAGATATGAGCAAATGGGACACGGAAAAGCATTTCACATCATGGTTAGGCTTAAGTCCTACCAATAAAATTAGTGGTGCAAAAGTATTGAGTAGTAGAACCAGAAAAATTAAAAATAGCGCTGCAAATGCATTTAGAACAGCAGCTCTGGCTGCTGGTAAAACTCAAACAGCCATGGGTGCGTTTATGAGACGTATAAAAAGTAAAGCAGGAGCTCCAAAAGCGATTACAGCAACGGCAAGAAAAATAGCTTGTTTATTTTATAGATTGCTCAAATTCGGCAAAGATTATGTTGAACAGGGAATAGAATCTTACGAAAAAAAGTATGAAGCTAATTTGGTTGGAAAATTAGAAAAACTAGCAAAACGTCTTGGTTATGACTTGGTCGAGAAACCGGAAAAACAGCTGGCGGGTGCAATTGTTTCTTAGAAGCAGTAGAAAAATGTCATAGGATTTCATGTTTGTCTTGAATGACCTTATGTTTAGCGGAATGATGACGTTCTGTAAATTGACGTCAATGTATCGATCCGTAATAGCACCTGACCCATGTCCTGCGTCATCATGAACATGTTCTCGAGGTCTATGCTTTACATCATCTGAAATTCCGGTATGACGAAGCCAATGTACCGTTGCTTTCATGAGAGAATCGGCCTCTTCTTCGTGGCCGTCTGCTTTAAGGCTAATGATGGCTTGATCAAAGCAAGATTGAATGATTTTACGAAGATAAGAACTATTTGTGATTGGGGCTTGTCCTAGAGTTTTTGGTAGGAGATGGCTTTAATCAGAAAGCGCTGGAAGAGGGGGTAGTCCTAAGTACGCTGTAAGCCAGGATACGTGTAATTACATAGCATAAGGATTTAAAAATGGCTGGAGAGGCTTTATTTTCTTCAGATAACAGGGGATTTATATCATTTTTTTATTTTTTGGGATGTCACTCTATTTTTTAGATATAATTTTGATTGATTTTTGAAACCCTTTAAACCCTTTCTGAGATTACATTTTTTGTAGCTGGAATCCATCTGTAAAGCGTTGGGATTGAGATCCCGAGTTTACCTGCCACTTCTTTAGGTGGTATACCATCAGCTAAAAGTTTTTTAGCTGATTCAATTTTGCTATCCGTCATCCGTCTTTTTCTGCCGCCAATTCTTCCGCGTTGTTTGGCAGCCCTTAAACCAGTACGCGTCCGTTCAACTATTAATTCTTTCTCCATTTGGGCAAGACTGGCCATGATATGAAAGAAAAATCGCCCCGTAGGTGAGCTGGTATCAATATGATCAGTGAGGCTTTTAAAATGAACTTTGTTTTTTTCTAACTGATTTGTAAATTCTATGAGGTTTTTAACGCTTCTCCCCAAGCGGTCTAATTTCCAAACAACAAACGTATCTCCTTCTCGGAGCTGCTCTAAGGCTTGTTCAAGACCTGGTTTATCGGCTCTAAGACCACTGATTTTGTCTTCGTATAGTTTCTCGCACCCAGCCTGCTTTAAAGCTTCTTGCTGTAAATCCAAATTCTGATCTTGAGTCGAAACACGCGCATATCCTATTAACATCTTATCTTACAACCCATTCACCTTTATCTTTGATGATTTCATACATGGCATCTGGAGCTAAATCTAAGCTTCCAGGCCAAGTTACAGCGCCATGATCAAGATAAACGCTTTTAAAAAGATGAGGATCTCGAAGGGCTGTAAAGACACCTGCCTTATCACTTGTGATAAGCTCCGATAAATCAACAAAACCTTCACTCTCATCCATAAGCTTAACGTAGAGACGATAAGAGTCTACCGGACGAACCTCATGAACGCGCCAAGGAGCAGAAGGAACTATTCCAAGAGTTCTATCTTCACTGGCATTTGTTTCATTTCGCATAACTTCCAATCCTCCATTAATTCTTCTCGGTGCAATGATGCCCATTCCAAGATTAAAGCCAAGGCTCTTCGTGGCATAAATCCTTTTACGATTTCAAGCGTTCGAATATTTATAACCTCATACTCACCATATAAAGCATGAAAATGCGGAGGAGCATGATCACCCCAAAACATTTGGATCAAAATTCCATAAAATGTACTGATGGTTGGCATGGGTTGCTCTTTCTGAATCCGTTTTCATTCTCAAAACTTAACTGAAGTATACTGCATTCAAGAATCAGTTTCAAGAAAGGTTTTCAAGAATTGAGGTGTGGTTGCTTTTTATCCTCTGTAAAGACCAGAATTCCTGTTGTTTTCTGATCTTACTCGCTTTTTTAAAATGACAATTTTAAAAACAAAAATGCAGGTTCTCAAAAATGGTCGATTTCTTAAATGATACTTGCTAATCATTTTTCTTTAAAAGTGTGGGATATAAGGTTTGGGTTAAAATCTTATTTTCCTAAAAAGTAGAATAATCTTTCAATAAGTTTCTCTTTAATTTGATCGATGATACTTTGAACTTGTCCTTTTTGAATTATGCGAATATTTTCTATGCCGGTAATGGTCGCAGCTGCTGAATGGAAGTTCTTAAATCCCAACGTTGGCCGCGTTCGCTTTTTAATGAAACGGTGATCTTGCTCAACAATGTTATTGAGGTATTTGATTTGACGGATTTCAATGATCTCTTCTGCTTCCATTCCATCATTACACGCATCAAGAGCAGCTTTATTGCTCCCACTTTTATCAACCGCTCGATAAAGATAAACCCACTTGCCGTTCAGCTTAATGTAGGTCTCATCCATGCGCCAACTCCCATTCACAGGCTTCTTACGGCAACGAACACGAGTATCAATCAATCGCGTAAAACGTTTAACCTAGCGTTGTAAAGTTGAGTGATCAATATTAGCTCCCCTTATAATCATCATTTCTTCAAGTTCACGATAGCTTAATGAAAAACGACACTTCATGTAAACAAACAGCATGATGATCCTTGGAGAAGAACAAAAGTGCTTAAAATATTTCAGGAGATCGGGAGAAATTTGCAACATCGGGGGCTTCCTATTTGCAACAAACAGTACCCGTATTTTTAGCGTAGCTCAACAGATGCGACAGAACCCCAGACACCATCATAAAGCAACAAAAAGCTCTTAAACAACTTTCCTGTCTAGGGTGACAAATCTTAACCCTAGACACATTTGCCTTTCATTAGCCGTCCTCTCTCTTCTAAAAAGTAGGGGGGTCAATGCCCCTGGCGATGCCAGTCACTAAAAGGGACGCGTTGCTTTTACGCCGTGCGCCAGAAAATCCTATCACAATAAAAATTCAATTCAATCCTTCGCCACTTCCCCTCCATGTTCTTCGTCACCCTCAGACTCCATCCTCGGTTTCCTTATCCCATGGAGGGGAATAATATACCCTGAGAGGGGTCAATAAGCTTGGCACTTGATAATCAGAATTCTTGCCGTTCAAGGTCGCTCAGAGTAGGTGCACCATAAATATCAAGAAGTTCTTTTGCTGAAAGAAGGCGGGAGTTTTTGTTAGCCTTAATTCATCTTTTCTTGTGCAAAGTATCTCGACTTTCCTACAGTTCTAATATTACCTGATTTTTAGAGAAAATGAGTACTTTTCTGTGAGAAAGGCTTTATATTCGTTTTTATATGAAATTTTGCTTCTTCTAGCTCAAAATCATCTTGGAGACCCATCCAAAATTCTGCAGAAGTTCCAAAATAATGGGACAGCCTTAATGCAGTATCTGCTGTAATGCTCCTTTTTCCATGAATAATCTCATTAATACGACGAGGAGGAACTCCTAAATCTTTAGCTAAACGGTTTTGAGTCAGCTTAAAAGGAAACATGAATTCTTCTAGCAAAACTAGGCCTGGATGAATATTAGGTAGTTTTTGTGTCATGCAATCCTCCTTAATGATAATCTACAATTTCAATGTCATGGACGTTGTTATCTTGCCATGAAAAACAAATGCGCCACTGATCATTTATTCGAATGCTATAACGCCCTATTAAATCTCCTTTTAAGGCCTCTAGCCGATTAGCTGGAGGGATCATTAAATCTTTTATACTATGAGCGTTATTAAGCATTCTTAATTTTCTTCTAGCAGTTAACTGGATGTCTTTTGGCAGGCGGCGTGAAAAATCACCTTTCCATATTTTCTCAGTTTCTGAACATTTGAAGCTAATAATCATAACATAATATATAACGGATAACGTTATAAGTCAATATGTGGTTAAATCTCATAAAGTATACTTTGTGAGAATGAAGTTTATTGTGTCTCAAATTATGTATTATGAAATTATTCTCATATTATCTAAACTTCTAAATGCCCACGATAGCAAGATATTTTTCTAGTTATCAAAGCTGAGAGCCAGAAAAATGACGTCTTTATGTACATGACTTTTTAATCAAGTGCACAAAATCGAATTTTATGTACATGATTTTTAAAAACACTTTAAGTAGCTGCTTACAGAAGAGGCTGAATGTTAGAAAGTAAACTAAACAAAGCGTGGTTTAAGTAGAAATTATCTTTCTTAATTTTGTGCTTGGTAAGAACACCGATGTTTACAAGCTGATCTAAATATTTTCCAGCTGTTCGACGTTCAATACTTAATTCCTCACATAAAAATTCAATTTTAGTATATGGATGTCTAAATAAATTATTTAGTAAATCTTGGCTATAAATTTTAGGAAGATCAGTTTTTATCTTATTTTTATGACTTTGCATCAACTCTTTAATATTGCGAATCAAATAGGTTGTTTGGTTTGAGGTTTTCTCAATGCCCTCAAGCATATAGAGAATAAACTCTTCCCAAGTATTTTCCGTTCTAACAGTTTGTAAAAGTCTATAATAATCACTTTTCTTTTGATTGATATAGCGAGAAAGATACAGAACTGGACTATCCAACAAGCCACATTTAACAAGATACAAAATATTGATAATACGCCCAGTGCGGCCATTACCATTATAAAAAGGATGAATACTTTCAAATTGATGGAAGCGGTTTTAGTTTTAAAGAATAAAGGTTATAAACCTTTACCTTTAAAACGCATCTTAATTCCTAAAAAGAACTCTAATCAGAAGAGGCCGCTCTCTATCCCCGCTATGAAGGACAGAACAATGCAGGCTTTATGGTTGCTGGCTCTTGAACCTATAGCAGAAGAAATAGCAGACAAGAACAGTTATGGTTTTAGGCCTAAGCGTTCCCCAGCGGATGCTATTGCTCAATGCTATCTCTTACTTTGTCGGAAAACCTCAGCTCAATGGATCTTTGAAGGAGATATAAAAGCGTGCTTTGACCGCATTAGCAGTGACTGGTTGTTAGAGAACATTCCTATGAATAAAACAATTCTGAAGAAATTTCTCCTGCTTGATTTCCTGTCTGATATCATGCTCCAATGATTATGACGAGTAATTATTGGATTATGTATGAAGCGTAAAATAGCCCTCATTTTTGTCGGAAATGGTTGGGGGGCTCCGGATATGCGAGCGGCAAATGGTGCGGGGAAAACTGCCGAGGTTTTATCAGAGCTCCTCATACAAGAAGACCCAGATATCTTTTATATGGATTTTCACAAACCGGACTCGTTGAAAATTAATAAGAAAATTTCCAACGAAAATCTCTCTCTTCATTTTTCTCAAGTGACGGAGGTTTCTCAAAGCTTAAGTCAAATGGTGGTTGATGTTATTCAAAAGGGCTTATTTCCCATTGTGATAGGAGGCGATCATTCAATTGCCATTGGAACTTGGAGTGGAGTCCGCTTAGCAAATCCGATGCGTAATTTTGGGCTTTTGTGGTTTGATGCCCATATGGATGCGCATACACCTGAGACAAGCGAATCTCAATCTCCTCATGGTATGCCGCTGGCGGTATTGCTTGGAAAGGGGATTTATGAGTGGGTGAATTTAGGGAAAGTGGTGCCAAAACTTTATCCTGAGAATTTAGCTTTACTTGGAATTCGTAGTTACGAAAAAGGCGAGGCACAGCTTTTAGAAAGAAATCATGTCAAAATATTCTATCAATCAGATGTAGAAAAAATTGGCCTAGATGTAGCTTATCAAGAGGCACATGCTCATGTGACGAGAACGACGCCTTATTTTGGGGTCAGTATTGATGTTGATGTCTTTGACCCTTCAATTGCCCCGGGTACGGGAACAACCGAGAAAAATGGTTTGATGGATAAAGATTTATTGCCATTAATAAAAGGGCTTAGGTCAAACCCAAACTGCTTAGCTTTAGAAATTGCTGAATTTAATCCAAACAAAGATCAAGACAACAAAACGTTGACCTTAATTGTGAATTTAATACAAAAAGTCCTTGAGGAATCATGAAAAACGAAGCGACTTATATTGCCCGGGAAAACAAATGGTGCGCACAGAATTATCATCCTTTGTCTGTTGTTTTAACTAAAGGAGAGGGTGCTTGGCTTTGGGACATTAAGGGACGCAAATACCTAGATATGATGTCGGCTTATTCGGCTGTGAGTCATGGGCATTGTCATCCTCGTATTTTAAAGGTTTTGACGCAGCAAGCTGGCCAATTAACCATGTGTTCGCGTGCTTATTATAACGATAAGCTTGGAGGGTTTTTAGAAGCCCTTTGTACCTTTGTCGGTATGGAGATGTCACTTCCCATGAATTCAGGTGTAGAAGCCGTTGAAACAGCTCTTAAGGCATCTAGGCGTTGGGGATATCAGCATAAAAAAATCCCAGAGAATCAGGCTGAGATTATCGTCACAGCTAATAACTTTCATGGACGTACTCTTGGAGTTATTAGCTTTTCAACGGAGGAAGATTATCGATCCGGCTTTGGGCCTTTTTTGCCAGGCTTTAAAGTTGTGCCGTTTGGTGATGCAAAAGCTTTAGCGTCGTCTATTACTCCCAATACATGCGCGGTTTTGACTGAACCTATTCAAGGTGAAGCCGGTATTATCATGCCTCCTGAGGGATGGCTGAAAGAAATAGAGGGTATTTGTAAACAACACAATGTGCTTCTTATCTTAGATGAAATTCAATCGGGTTTGGGGCGTACTGGTAAAGTATTGGCGTGTGATCATGAAGACGTTAAGCCCGATGCAGTCGTTTTAGGCAAAGCACTTGGCGGCGGGTATTTACCCATTTCAGCCGTTGTTGGGAGCAAAGAGCTTTTATCTGTTTTTGATTATGGCAGCCATGGATCGACCTTTGGCGGAAACCCATTGGCAGCTGTTGTGGGGCTAGAGGCTATAAAGGTTTTAGAAGAAGAAGGCTTGATTGAACGCAGTGCTGAACTGGGTGATTATTTTTTAAAAGCCTTAAGGCAGATTAAAAGTCCTTTTGTAAAAGAGGTGCGAGGAAAAGGCCTTTGGATTGGGGTTGATATTGATCCACGCTTAAAATCAGCCAGGGTATTGTGTGAAGAATTAATGAAAAAAGGCATCCTTTCCAAAGAAACGCATGAAACAGTAATTCGTTTTGCGCCACCCCTTGCCATTGAAAAAAAGGATCTTGATTGGGCTATTGAGCGGATTGGGGAGGTTTTGGGGGAACGATAGCTTACAATGACCGTTTCAAGATGATTGAATCAATAGTGAAAATAGCCCCTTTTGCTATCAAGCTTTACGCAAATATGTATATGAACAAAGATCCTTGAAATATATGTACTACATGTTATGCTTCTGATAATGGTTATAATTTTAGGGAAGGAAACATCATGCTAGCTGTTCGTCTACCAAAGGGTTTAGAAGATCGTCTGAGTTCTCTTGCACTACGAACGCATCGCAGTAAAAGTTTTTATGTGAAAGAGGCGTTGGAGAAGTATTTAGAAGACGAAGAAGAACATCAAATCGCTTTAGAAGCTTATGAAGATTATCTGAAATCAGGAAAAAAAACTTATAGTTTTGAAGAGGTCATGAACGAAAATGGGCTGACAGATGATAAAGACCGTTAAATGGCAGTTTGAATTTTCTGAAAGGGCCCGAAAAGAATTTAAAGAATTAGATCTTTCTGTTAAAAAAAGAATACAAGATTTTGTAATGCGTTTAATTTCTGCAAACGAGAAGCCTCAAAAGTTAGGCAAAAGGTTATCTGGAAAATTGGGACACCTGTATTCCTTTCGAGTAGGAGCGTACCGAATCGTTGCAGAGTTATATGAAAACAAATACCATATTTTAGCGTTACACATTGGCCATCGGAGAGAAGTTTATAATATTTAACGAGGCGCCATTTTAAATGGAAGAGATTTTAGACTGGGTAAAAATTACTTTAGAGTATGTGTTTAAGTTACCTTGGACTTGGGTAGTTTTAATCGTCATATGGTATTTTCGGAAAGAGCTAAGACAACTACTTTCTTCTTTTTATACTGTTTTTAATAGGATAGAAAAGATTGGGAGTGATGGGATTATCCTTTCAAGAGGTCTCACTTCTCCTTCAACTAATCCACAATCTAGCTCTATACACTTTGAATTAATTAACGCCTATCAGAGCGCTTTCGTAACTGATGAGGAAAAACTTATCCGTAAAGAATTGGAAGAGGTAACTACTGAGCAAGCATGTGAGGTCTTATTTAAACATTTAGCATATGCAAACTTTGTAATGCGACTCTTTAGAATAGATAAAATTATTTACCCCGAACAAATAAAAATTCTACGTCATTTGAATACCATTAAGAGTTGCAGTAAAGAGGATCTCTCAAAGTTTTATGAGGAATGGTTGAGAGGTGATGGTAATTCAAATTACTCCTTTGATAGTTTTCTTGGTTTTTTATTCGATGAAGGATTAATAAATGAGTATCGATTTATGTACAGTATCGCTGATTTAGGAAAGGAATATCTCGTATTTTTAGTCAAAAAAGGAGGGTTATAAATCTTTCTTCCTCAATTCCACCCAAAGGATGGCATGAATAACACAAGGGCCGTTAAAAGTTCTAGTTTCCCAAAATCATTCCTAGCATCATGACAGTTTTAGGGCCTTCGGCAAGGCTGGCAAAGCACGTATGCGGGCCAATATGATCCCCAAGTTTAGACGCGATGACGGTGATTTACCATTATACAAGAGATCGGATATGTTTAAAATCTAATTGAAATTTTTTACTAAAAAACGATTGATCTAGAAAAACTCCATTCTGATTTTATTTACAACGGCCGTGGATCGCGAACATAGCTTTGTAACAGGCGTTCGTCTGCCTTGTCAGGATTAGCCGCATCTTCTAATATTGTTGCCTTTAAAAGGATGACCAATTCAACCACCAAGTCGCCTTCACTGTAAGAATTAAATAACTCTTTAACCAAAGCAATATCTCCTAAAAAAGGTAGCTTGGCATTATCTTGTGTGGATCTTATCTCCATTAATCCGCCTAAGATTGCAATTTCTCCGTCTTTTAGGCGTAGAACAGAATCGATCTCACGGACCTCTACGACAGGAACCAGAGATGGATGCGGCTTGATTAATTCAGAAGCACTTGTGCCGGCGCTTATATTAGCGTTATAGGCGATATCAACGGCAGGATCGCGAACAGCTTGATTCAGACGTGAAATCGTTGGTCTTAAAAATAGGATAATTTCCCCTGTTTCAGGATCAATCGAGGGTTGAACCGACATAACAAGACCGATTGGCACTGTTTGAATGTCGCTTGATATATTCACACTTTGTTGTTGAATGGTTGTGCTGAATTGTTTGTCGTAATTAATACGAAAATAGACTTGGTTTTGAGCAACTTTTAAGATTGCTGTTTGATTGTTCATAACGGTTAATCTTGGACTGGAGAGAGTCCTAGAGGCTCCGAATTCCTGTAACGCTTGTAGAATACTTGAAAAATTAGTTCCTGTTGCACCAATGCTGACAAGATTAGTTGTTGGGGAAGTTGGATCATGAAAACGGCTATTTTGCGAAAGGTCGCCAAATTTTGCGTTAAATTGCCAATCCCCATGCGTTCCAATTTTTTGCCAGTTGATGCCGCTTTTAAATTCTTCCTTTAAATTCACTTCAACAATTTTGGCTTCAATTAAAACCTGACTGCTTGCGGCTGCTCTTAAATGTTTTAAATAATTTTCGACTTCCTTGTGATGTTTTGCAGTTCCAAAAACAGAAACGATTCCTGCTTGTTTATGAAGGGAATAGTTGGCGACTGCTGTGGGTGCAGTGGGGGGTGGAAGAAGTGAAGATGACAAAAGAGCTGGCCCTAAAGAAGGAGTTGGAGGAGGAGAGATAGTTAGAGGGTTTATATTTCCATGTCCTAAGATAATCTTTAAATTATTTTCCAATTCCAGCCAAAAATCACTGGTACTAGCTACGTTGACAGAGCTGTTAGATCCATTATCAATTGGGGTTTTGTTCTGATTTGTATTTGATCCCATATTAGAAAAAACATCTGTTGCAATCGAAATGCGATTTTGACTGCTTCTGGCAAGATTTAAAAATTGAACGTTATAATTTTCGACGTATGGGGTATCAACTTCAATGCGAACGGCTTTGCTTATGATTTTATAACGAAGGCCTCCCAGTTCACACATGTTCTCTATAACATTTATAAACGGCTGGGATTTTGCTGAGAACACAAAATGACTGGCAATATTTGGATCTAGCTGCAGGTCAATACCGGCTTGCTTTGCAAGTTCAATAAAAACAGTTTTTAAAGGCTGAGATTCACTAACGGTGACTGAAACTGGCTGTAAAAATGCAGGAGGAATAGGTTTTGCTATTTTTGGATTAGGTTTACGTTTTTGTGGTTGTGGCTGGCTTGGAACTGAGGTTATCGTTTTCATGTCTTGTTCGCCAAGAAGGGGATTTAATGAATCTCTGTTTGCCATTTCCCGGCATCCGCTTGAAAAAAATAGGGCAAATAATATTGAAAACTTTAACAGCTGCATGGGTGTGAAATATCACTTTAATATCTATTTACTATAAATATCATAAATAGATATCTATTCCTACAGAAACCTAAGATTTTTATGGAAGAAGACAATAGATTCCTTATAATGGAGGCTAAAAAATAAAGGATATAAAATGACAAAGCTCAATAAACAAATTTCTTGGATTCTCGTTGCTCTTTTTTCATATTTTACAGTTTGTTTTGCAGCAATTGAGCCAGATTGCCTTATTGTTTACCCTGAGCAGGGGCTGCAAAGGGCTAAAGATCTTATCATCCATGAGATTAATCAGGCAGAAAGAAACGTCCAAATGTCAGCTTACCAGATGAAAGATCCGGATATAGCTGCAGCGCTTGTCGGTTGTACTCAAAGAAATGTAAAAGTTGAGCTTATGCTCGAAGAAAATCCTTATGAACATGATTTTAATAGAGACAATAGTCAAGAAACAATTTTACCCAAACTTATAGAAGCCGGTGTTATTATTTACGGGCGTCCTCAATATTTAAAAGATCAGCATTCAAAGGGGCATTACCACGCGCGCTATATTTTAATTGACCAGAAGCGTTTTTTACTAACAACAGGTAACTTTGATGAGTGTACTTTTGATCATTGCCGTGATTTTGCTGTGGGTTTTAATAGGGATTCTTATCCACAGGAATTTGATTCTATTCAAACCTTGTTTATAAACGATGCAAGTAATGAGCCTTTAACCATTCCTGTTCCTGTATCGGTCATTATTGGGCCTGACCAACAAAGAGAGAAAATCATAAGTTTTTTGAATACGGCAGAAAAAAGCATTAAACTCTATCAGCAATATTTTAATGACCCTGTTGTCTTGGATGCTTTAACTAAACTTATTATAGAAAAGAGAGTTAAGGTTGAATTACTTATGATGCCCTATCCGACAGGTTATGATAAAGATCCTAATATTTTCGCTCAAGATCAATTGAAAGAATTGGGTGCAGATGTTCGTTTAATTTTGGATTTATATGGGCACGCAAGAGCCATTATTGTTGATAATAAGTCTGCTCTTATCGGAACAGCTCAATTGTCGCCTCCGTCATTAAAAGAAAACCGAGAAATGAGTCTGATCATTGAAGGGTCTGTGGTTGCTCAATTGATTGCTCAATTTCAAAACGATCAAACAAGGTCAGTTTCTTTGGAGGAGGGAAGAAAAAGAGCTTTAGAGGAAAAGAGAGATTGGAATTCTTTTAGATTATTTGTGAGATAGAAAAGAAATTTTATCTGCAGCTTTGCGCGATGGCAAGTGCGCTGAGCGCTGCAGTTTCGGCGCGTAAGATCAACGGCCCCAAATGAATGGGTTTGACAGATGAGTGATTTTTAATGGACCTAGCTTCATTGACGCTAAATCCACCTTCAGGGCCAATAATAAATCCCCAAGGCAATTTATGATTTGCTTTTTCAAGTGTTTGTTTTATAGATTCGCTTTCGCTGCGTTCTAGGGGGGCAAACCAAAGGATAGGAGGAAGGGCGTTTAGAAACTTTCCAAAAGCTAAGGGCTCTAGGACACGCGGAATATCGTTCCTTTCGCATTGCTGAGCTGCCTCGATGGCATTTTTTTGTAAACGTTCCAGATTTAAGCGGTGATTATTACATCTGTCGGTGATAAGGGGTTGCAGTTGAGTAACGCCAAGCTCAGTTGCTTTTTCAATCAAAAAACCCATCGCTTCGTGTTTTAAAGGAGAAAAAGCTAACCACAACGGTGGACAGGGCCTGGCAACTGAAAATTGTTCGTCAATCTTAATACTGACTGATTTTTTTGTAATCTCAGTAATCTGAGCAGTCCATTCTCCGTCTTTTTCATTAAAGATCTTAATCATATCGTCAATTTGATAACGAAGCACTTTAGCTAAATAATGACTTTGATCTGGATCTAGTGTTAATTCTTGCTTTGCGTGAAGGGTATTATTTAGATAAAGTCGGGTCATAAAGTATTCTCAATGCGTTAATATATGTTTATAACCCGAATCAATCCTTTTCTCCAACTCTGTCGTTTTCATCGCCCCATTGGAATTTGGCTTTTGATGATTCCGTGTTGGTGGGGACTGGCTTTGGTTGGGGCGCCTAGCATATCGGATTTTGTTCTTTTTTTTGTTGGTGCTAGTTCTATGCGTGCCGCAGGGTGTGTTCTTAATGATTTGGTTGACCAAGAGTTTGACAAAGCTGTTGAGCGTACTCAGTCTCGTCCCCTTGTCACAGGGGCAGTGACCAGGAATCAGGCTATTCTTTGTTTTTTTTGTCTGTGCTTTGTGGGTCTTGGTGTCTTTTATTTTTTAGCTTTTAAGGCAAAGATTGCAGCACTATTCGCATTTTGTCTTTTATTGATTTATCCATGGATGAAACGAATTACTCATTGGCCTCAATTAATCCTGGGATTTGCCTTTAATAGCGGTGTTCTAATTGCCTGGGCACATGGGGATGGGTCATTTTACACTTTCTTGCCATGGTTTTTTTTCGGAGTTGGGATTTTATGGACCCTTATTTATGACACCATTTACGCTTTTCAAGACATTCAAGATGATTTGAAAATAGGCGTAAAATCAACAGCGATTTTGTTTCAAAAATCCCCTAAATCCTTGCTCTACGTTTGTCTGATTTTAATGGCAATTCTTTTGATCGGTGCCGGCATAATCCAAGGATGGTCAATTCTATATTTTATATTGATTGGCTTCGCTTTTGTTTGTGAGTTTTACCTTTTAAGAAGTTGGGACCCGACTTGTTCTTTAAGTTCGCTTAAATGTTTTAAAGCAAACCAATGGGTAGGATGGATCGTATTTTTAGCGTTGCTAATAAAATCATTTTAAGAAAAATTGCTTTTTACAAGGCTTGATTTGTATATATTTTCAAATCACAATGTAGAGATAAAATGTCAAAAGGATTCCTCATGATGATCATTCGGTTACTGATTATTTTCTTATTTTTTGTTCAAGGAATTAGCGCCTCCGAACAATCTAAAAATCAAAACCCTATTGTTGTATCACCTGTCGTTCAAGCAGTGGCTGCTAGTGCTGCCGAAAAAGAAAAACCCGGCGATCAACCTTTAAAAATTTTAAGCACGGTCGAAGCACAGAACATGTTGGAAATTCTAGAGGATCCCGCCAGAAGACAAGAACTTGTTAGCGGCCTTAAAAAGACGGTAAAAAATGAAGGAAATGACTTGGTAACCCTTTTGTCTGTTAAAGATTTTGTATTAACAGCCCATACGTGGTTTACGCATGAAAACATAATGTTTCTGGCATTGGCGCTTATTCGCATATTTATCGTGTTGGTCATTTTTATATCGCTTTGGCATGGACTCAATAAAACTGTCGATTTTTACGTACGCCGGGTCCCAAAAGGAAAATTGTCGAAAAGCCAATCAACGGCAGTTGTGCAAACCATTGCACCCATTATACGTTCCACTCTTCATTGGATTTTGATCGCAATCACTGTTTTGTTGATCTTAAGCGAATTTAACATCAACATCATGCCGATTATTTACAGCTTTAGCGTCATTACATTGGCGATAAGCTTAGGGTCTCAAACTTTAGTAAAAGACCTTATTAATGGCGCTATGACTTTGTTTGAAGGAAACATGGCAGTTGGAGATTACGTCATTATTGGCCAATTTTCAGGAGTTGTTGAATCTATTTCGCTTCGTTGTGTGCATTTAAGGTATGGTACAGGTGAACTTCAGACGATTCCTTTTTCTGAAGTCAATCATGTCGTTAATTGTTCCAGGGATTATAGTTTTGTTGATATTCAATTTATGGTTTCTTATGACGCAGTTCAAAAGGATACGGATGCTGCTTTAATGGCTGCTTATGAAGAACTTAAAAAACATCCAAGACTTGGGGCATTTATTCAAAGCGATTTGTATATTTTTGGTGTTAGCACCATGAACGAATGGGGGTATAAAGTTCACGCAGGTATTAAAACAATTCCTGACCCTGAAAAATTCATCATAAACGAATTTAATAGGCTGCTTTTAACTCAGTTACAGACGCGAAAGATTCCTCTTCCTGCAAAAGTGCTTCTCGCATCTGATACAGCAAATCCAAAGCTTGTCTTGGGGTAAGTTGATCAACGTCTTGCGCTTTTAAAATGCCTTCAACTTTTGAAGTTTTCTGAGATGAAGGTGCAGAAATAGTTGCTATGGGAAGAGTTAATTGACGTTTATTAGACGGTTGTTGTTTTTCAAAATGCAATAATAATTTGCCAGCCCTTTCAACAACCGCAGTCGGAATCCCCGCCAAGGCCGCCACGTGAACACCATAAGACTTGTCGGCACATCCGGGAACAACTTGGTGAAGAAAAATAACCTTTTGTTGCCATTCTTGAATTTTCATGGTTAGGCATGCCATGTGCGGCAAATCATCGGCGAGTTTGGTCAGTTCATGATAATGTGTTGCAAACATTGTGCGGCATTGATTGGTATTATAGATTGCCTCAATAACGGCCCAGGCAATGGCAAGCCCGTCATAAGTTGCTGTTCCTCTGCCGATTTCATCTAAAATTACAAAGGATCGTTTGGTTGATTGATGCAGAATGGTTGCCGTTTCAACCATTTCAACCATAAAGGTTGATCGTCCTGAAGCCAAATCATCAGATGCTCCAACCCTGCTAAAGACACGGTCAACAATGCCAATGTGTGCTTTTTCAGCCGGTACGAACGATCCCATTTGTGCCATAATGGCGATAAGTGCATTTTGTCTTAAATAAGTACTTTTACCGGCCATATTAGGGCCTGTTAACAGTAAGATTCTGCGGGTTTCATGCAGTTGACAATCATTTGCCACAAAGGGTGAATCATTACCCAGGGCCTGTGCCACAATTGGATGGCGCCCTTCTTTGATTGAAAAGATCAAACTATTGTCAATTTCGGGTCTGTTGTAATTTTGCCGAACGGCAAGTTCTGCCAGCGAGCTGGTCACATCAAAATGTGCTAATGCTTTTGATAGTTTCAATAAAGGCTCAAAGTGATTTCGGATTTTTTCCAAAAGCTCATCAAAAATTGCTAATTCGATATTTAATGTTTCCTGTGCAGCTGCTTCAATTGATTTTTCAAGCTCTACTAACTCTACAGTTGTATAACGAACACTAGAAGCGAGCGTTTGCCTGTGGATAAATTCAGAAGTCATTTTTGACGCATGACTGGGGCTGATATCGATGTGATACCCTAAGATAAAATTATGCTTAATCTTAAGGTTAGAAACCCCTGTTTTTTGAACATAGGATTGTTGTAGCTGATTCACTAAGTCACGGCTGTGATCGCGTAAATTTCGGTAATGGTCAAGATTTTGGCTATAACCTTCTCTTATAAATCCACCGTCACGTATGAATACAGGTAATTCTTCTGACAAAGCTTGGCTTAAGGCATCGTGCAGATCTTTGTGTCCTTTTAAGGCTTCAGTCCATTTTAAAAAAGGGGTATCCGTATTTTTCCAAAGGTCTAAAAGGGCCTGGGTTTGGAAAAGTCCCTGCCTCATGGCGCCAAGGTCCCTTGGACCCCCACGCCCCATACCAAGGCGTGATAAACACCTTTCCATATCCGGACATAGCTTTAGGATATGTCGAACTTCGCCCCTTAAATCTGAATGGTTTACAAAAAATTCAACTTGGTCCAGGCGTTTTCTTATATGTTGAACGTTTAAAAGAGGCGCTGATAAATGCTGGGCCAACAGACGGGATCCAAAAGCTGTTACTGTATGGTCCATGCAATCAAGTAAGCTTCCTTTAAATTCCCCCTTTTGCGCCTGGGTTAATTCAAGGCTTCTTCGCGTTGCTGGGTCAATTGCAAGCAGCATTTGTTCTCTTATGATTTGTGGGCGTTCAATATGCTGTAAACTTTGTTTTTGCGTAATATAAAGGTAATCAACAAGGGCGCCCGCAGCCATTAGTTCAGTATCATTTAAATCGCCAAAGGCTTCTAATGTTTGGACATTATATAAAGTTTCAAGACGTTTGCGGCCATTTTCCAGGTCAAATCGTGCTTGGGGCAGGGGACTTAATTGTCTTTTCCAAGGTGTAAAGATTTCAAATATTTCGGGGTCTTCTAAAAGAGGATCAGAAAGCACAATTTCAGCAGGATCAATGCGACTTAATACTGCGCTTAAATTTTTTACTGTTGTTGTTTCAACGTTAAAAAAACCAGTTGATACGTCAATTGTAGCAACGCCTATCTGAGTTTTAAGAATGGGCGAGAGGGCAACTAAAAAGTTGTGGCGTTTAGCTGGAAGAAGGCTGTCTTCGGTTAAGGTTCCAGGGGTCACAATTCGAACGACATCGCGCTGTAGCGGACCCTTGGCGCCGCGCTTTTTAGCTTCTTCAGGGCTTTCCAATTGTTCGCAAATGGCAACTTTATGACCTTTTTGAATCAACTTAGCAAGGTAAAGTTCGTGCGAGTGAGCTGGTACACCGCACATAGGGATATCATCTCCTTCTTGTTTGCCGCGTTTCGTTAGAGTGATCTCAAGATCGCGCGCAGCAATAATTGCATCTTCATAAAATAATTCAAAGAAATCACCCATGCGGTAAAACAACAAATAATCTGGATGCCTGTTTTTGACATCCCAGTACTGTTTCATCATAGGGGTTTGCTTTTCTGATGAGTTCATGATTTATCATCGTGTCTAATTACTTAATTGGTAAAATGCACCATAAGGGGTGGGTATGGCAAGGCTTCTGAATAATATCTTTTATTTTGTAATTTTAATAATAATATTTTAAAATTATATTAAATATTCGCTTTTTTATACAAAAAAAGACAGTGTCTTAATGTTTTGGTAACTTTTTCAACCGTATTTTAAAAGTGTTAAGTGTTTTTTTGCTATCGTTAAGGAGAACCCTTTATGTGTACTTTTTTAAAGGTCTTAGGTTTACGTTATCTATGTATATTGATCCTAACTATAACGATGAAACAAGCGTTAGCAATGGATGAAGATTGGGTCGAAACGGAAACACCTACGAAGCATTACGAAGTCATTGTTACTCCTCAAATGCTGCCAGTGCACCCTGAAAAAGTGGATTTTAATAGATCCAATTTTTTAATTTTTGGAAATTTGCTTTATAAAGAAACAGATCCTGAAGTGGTAAATAGTGGAAAAGTTCTATTGAAACGATTATTAAGTGAGGAAAATGATAGGTTAGCAGTTGCGGATGGTTATGACGTATTAGGTTTTCAAGGAAATGACGTACAAGAAACAATAGATTATTTATATGCCCTTTCTGCTTATAAAAACGCAAGCAATTTTATTAAAGCGGCAAGAGATATAATGCCAACCTTGACAGGAGAATCATTAAATAAATGGAAAGAAATGGTGTTAGAGGTTGATTCAACAGTCAGATCCTTGTTTTATTTTAACCCTTTGGAGGCAATTGGATCTGAAGAAGAGGCAAGGTCCTATCATGAAGGTGTTACGAATGAAAGAATGCTTCTAACCGGAGAAAGAGATAATACAACCTCTCGTTTTGTTCATTTTGAATACTTTGATGCATTCCCGATTTTTGCAACAACTATGAAGATACTTCTTAACGATACAACGCATTACTATCAAGAAGCCCGTAGGGCTAAACGTATTCTTTTGCTAGATGAAGAAGAAATGAAAAGACTTGAAAGTGACTATCAAGCCCATCTTGATTCAGAAGCTAAATAAAGTAACACTTATATGATTTTTGAATGTTGTTGTAAAATTCTATTTTGTTTAAGGGTAGACAGTTTTCTTTAGGATGTTTACCATCTAAATTTGATTAAATTGTAGCTTATTAGGAGTATTGATTGGCCGTAAATTCTTTGAAGGCATTTTTAGCCTACTTGAAAGAAACTGAAGTGCAGTTTGTTGACTTTAGATTTACAGACTTAAAGGGTACATGGCATCACATAACGTTTCCAGTTTCAGCAGTCGACGAAGATCTATTAAAAGGGGGAATTTACTTCGATGGCTCTTCGATTTCTGGTTGGTGTCCAGTCAATCATTCTGATACTTTATTAGTTCCTGATCTTGGAGAGAATTTGAAAAATATTATTGTTGATCCTTTCAGCTCTATGCCAACGATCATCGTTACATGTGATGTCTATGATCCAATAACAAATCAACCGTATTCTAAAGATCCGAGAGCGGTTGGGAAAAAAGCGGAAGCTTATTTGAATAAAACTGGATTTGCGGATAAAGCCTTTTTTGGGCCTGAGGCTGAATTTTTTATTTTTGACGCGATTCGTTTTGGAGTTGATGGGCATCAATCATTTTACGAAATTGCGTCTGATGAATTCTTATTAAGTAATGCTAAGTTACTGGATGATGGAAATCATGGCTATCGTCCGCAAAAAAAGGGTGGCTATTTTCCCGTTGCACCTCTTGATTCTTTACAAGAAATACGCGCTGAAATGCTTATGACGATGGCCCAAATGGGGATTGAGGTTGAGAAACATCATCATGAAGTGGCTGCTGCTCAGCATGAGATTGGCATACGTTTTAATACTCTAATAAAATGCGCTGATACAATGCAGGTTTATAAATACGTTGTCCGCAATGTCGCGCATAGTTATGGAAAAACAGCTAGTTTTATGCCAAAGCCAATCTATGGCGATAATGGATCGGGAATGCATGTGCACCAATCTCTTTGGCAGGGTAATAGTCCTCTTTTTGCAGGAGAAGGATATGCAGGATTATCCGATATAGCTCTTTATTACATCGGTGGTATTTTGAAGCATGCTAAAAGCTTAAATGCCTTTACAAACCCAACAACGAATAGCTACAAGCGTTTGGTTCCTGGATTTGAGGCCCCGGTTATTTGTGCTTATTCGTCGCAAAATCGATCTGCAGCTTGTAGAATTCCTTTGGGAGCTTCTTCAAAGTCTCGTCGGGTTGAGGTTCGTTTTCCCGATCCAACAGCTAACTCTTATTTGGCATTTAGTGCCATGCTTATGGCCGGACTAGATGGGATTCGAAACAAAATTCATCCCGGTGATGCAAAGGTTCAAGATTTATTTGAGGAAAAAGAAGTCGCCAGAAAATTGCCCACTGTTAGTGGTTCTCTCCGTGAATCTTTATCGGCATTAGAGAGTGATCACGATTATCTTTTAGAAGGTGATGTTTTTACAAAAGATTTGATCCAAAGTTATTGTGCTTTGAAGTGGGATGAAGTTTATGCTTTAGAACATCATCCTCACCCCATTGAGTTTGCTAATTCTTATAATTTCTAAAAGAGAGCTCTTTTAACGGCTCCTTTTATGATTGATATCTATAAGGCCTTTTGCTAAAGTGACGTTTATGAATGCGGTCGTGGCGGAATTGGTAGACGCGCAGCGTTGAGGTCGCTGTGGGGTAACTCCCGTGGAAGTTCGAGTCTTCTCGACCGCACCACTGACAGAATGTTTGGTGGTGCTTGTGTTAAAAATAAAATTCATTCCCTTTTAAAAAAACTCTTCTCTCAATTTTTATGCAACGAAAAGCATGGTTCCCTCATGATAGTCACTACCATGTTGATTTTAAGGTAACAATTGAAAATGGTTAATTACTGGGCTAATTTTAAGAGGCGTTCAATTTTTTAATTTTTGTAAGCTCATAGAAAATGCGTGCTAAGTTATCTAAGATAATGCCAACTTCTTCCTCTTGCTTTTTCAAATCAGACGCTGACGCTAGACCTTCGGCAGAACCCACAGATTCTACCTGGATATCCGTTCTTTTGGCTTCTAACAGAACTCTTTTGATAATAAGCTGATGATAAAGAACGAACGGCTGATTTGATATGACAAGATAGGTTCCGGATGCTGGATGATTTTGCTCTAACCACTGCCTTATCGTTTTTTCAGTTACAGAAAAAGGCTTGTAATCTTTTTCTGAAAAATGAATAGAAACGACATCTTCATCTTTTATTTCGGCACTTTTGGATTGAGAAAAAACAAGCTTCACCATCTCTGCCTCTGTAGTGGGCAATTGAGATGGTTCAATCCAGTTCGGATGAAAAGGGATCTCACCATTATTAGGGTTCAAAAGAGCTTCCTTTGTCTCTCCTGCTTCTTCGCGAAGAAATCGATCACCTGTTAAGGTGTAAATTTGTTTAGGCTTATTAATATTAGTATTAATAAGTTTATTTAAAAAGGAGAGACGAAAACGTACCCGTTGAAGAATGCCGCCAGGAACAAAAACACCTTGATAGCTTTTTTCTTTAGGAAAAACTTCTTGTGAAAAGCCTAATTTATTGAAACAAATGTCTCTAATCTGGATTAGTTGATCCGAAGAGAAGGAAAATGAAGAAATTTTCTCCCAACGCTGTAAGTGGCTGGGTCTTTTCCAAGCGACTTCAGGATCGATATTACCTTGAACGGCATCGGTTATTTCTTGTAATGACCTTGATTTTAACGTCAATTTTGCTTTGGGCCAGTTATCTTCAGGCACTAAACGATCATTTTGTATGCGAATACCAGTGTATCCCAGCAAACGCACGATATCATCAGAGGCAAGTTCTTGTTTGTTGAAAAAAGAAATATTAATTAAGGGGGATGCCTTATTATGAAAATAAAGAGAAATTGTCCCTGTAATCAAAATAATGGCTATAATGCTGTATTTTACAGTCTTCATTGATACTCCTTTTAAAAAACAGAAAAAACAGCGATAGTCATTTTTTTAGATTCTTATATTTTGGCGATTAATAAAGGCATGATTATTAAATAACATACGTATATTAACCATGATGAAATAATAATCCAGTCTTTTCTTATACAAAAATGCTTAAACGACCCGATCAAAGCTGAAATTGTCGCTATAATTTTTTGGGTGAAAAACTGATCGTTTGGGCTCTTCAATAAGAAGCTCAATTTTATGATGCTGTGCATATTGAACAGCTTCTTCAATGGTTTTAAACTTCAATTTTACTTGAGATAATGTGTTGGTTGAACCTGTCCAACCAGTGACTTTATCTTTAAAAAAAGTAGGAGATAACAAAAAATCTAAAAACCAAATCTTGGTTTTTTCTTTTCCAGATTGCATGCTGGTTTTTGATGGTTTGTAAAGACGAGCACGTAGCATATGTACTCAACCTAATAAAAGGGTGGTCGGGAAGAGAGGATTCGAACCTCCGACATCCTGCTCCCAAAGCAGGCGCGCTACCAGGCTGCGCTACTTCCCGTTCTTATTTTAATGTATACCCTAAAAGAACAAAAAAACCAAGTGCCTTTTATGGTCTTAGTTTTTTTAAGTAGTTTTTTATGAAGTCTATGAATTTCTAAGTCTTCGAAGATGGACATATAAGGCACCATCCCCTCCATGCTTTGGAGCTGCGTATGTATAACCAATAATCCAGGTTGGGTTTTGTGAAATCCAAGTGGGAACAAATTCTTTTAAAATTCCTTGACCGCCTTTTCCTGTTATGACCAGTACCCATCTGCGTCCCCACGCATGGTTCATAACAATAAATTTTTCCAGGGCGCTAATTGCTTTTTCTAGAGTATAACCATGCAAATCTAAAGTTGCTTCGATAGACACATCTTTTATGTCTCTTGAAGTCAGCTTATTCACTTTTAGGCCTTCGTGAGGTTTCTTTTGGTTTGAAAAAACCCATGAAGGATCAATTCCGCCCCCTTTGACTTTTGGTGGACTATGAGGACTTGGTTTTACAATTTTGTTAGAAGGAAGGCGGGATATGGTTTCTGTGATATTTTTCCACAAGTTTTTTTCTTCGTCAGAAAGAGTTCGCTTTGTCATTAGATATTTAATTCAACTCTAGATATTTAATTCAACTCTGCGATTCAAAATTTTTAGGCAGCAAAACATAATACTCACCGTCGCTATTCATTTTTCCGGCGTATTCTGCAGATTTTCCACCAAAGCCCCAGAAATAATCTCCTCTAAGTCCTCCTTTAATGGCTCCCCCTGTATCTTGGGCAATCATTAGGTGTTGTAATGATCCTTGTTCTTTGTCCGGGTGGGCAAGATTGACCCAAATTGGGGTGCCAAGGGAAATGAATTTTGGATCAATAGCCATGCTTCGAGTGGGAGTCAGGGGAACGCCTTGGGATCCAATGGGATTTTCTTCGTTTAGAATTCGGAAAAACACATATGATTCATTTTCATTCATGATGGCATCTGCTTCTTTAGGATGCATCATCAACCAGTTTCGTATGCCTTGCATTGAAACCTCTTCTAACTTTAAGGCTCCATTTCTGACAAGAGTTTTGCCAATGGGAAAATAGGGATGTTTGTTTGTACCTGCGTAACCAAGGCGAAGCATCTTTCCATCATCAAGCAGGACTCGACCTGATCCTTGAATTTGCAAGAAAAAAGCATCAATAGAATCATCTACCCAAACAAGTTCAAGTCCGTTTCCCTGCAGCTTTCCATCGACAATGTCTTTACGGGGGATATTGACAGTCACTGTCCCTTCTTTTGGTAATTTATAAAGAGGAGTTTGATAGGAACCATAACGACGCGTTGCCCCTCTTAAAAGAGGCTCGTAATATCCTGTAAACTTGCCAATACAATTTCCATTTAAGCTAAGTTTATAGGGTATTAGGTAATGAACCAAAAGGGCTCTCCACTCTGCTTCATCATTTTTCTTAGAAGAGGCGCAGTAACTTTTAACGGCATTGCAGAAAGGGTGCCAATCTAATGCATAACCTGGGTTTCCATCCGGACGCGTCCGGTAAACCTTATTGGGGTCTGCTTTAAGAATAGCTTCACAAGATCGCTCTATAGCAGGCAGAGCTTCTAAAGTTTTATCCTTATCCCATCCTGGTAATGCCCCAAAATAAGTAGATATATATTCAAGATTAGATTGATCGTTAGGTGATTGACACGCCGACAAAATAATGCCCCCAATAAGAAAAATCAATCGAAAGATCATTCTAAATTCTTAAAAGCCTTATGAATTTTCTGTGCGAGTTCGGATCAATAGCCAAATGGGGCTTGTCGATCCAAAAAATCGCTCAAAGGTCCAAATGTCTCGCATGGGGATTTGTAGGCGTGCAGGATTATCAAGGCTTTGATTTTCTTGGTTAATAGTAGCCATCATTTGTTGGCTGACAAAGCAGACTGTAATTTGTGCACGATCGTCTAGTATATCGATGTTTAAGATCTCTGCATGCAAATCTTCTATTTCAGTTTCTTGACGTAAATTCTTTTTTTCCCGTTCTTCAATAGCGGTTGCAAATTGTTCATACACAGAAGGACTGAGTAGCTTTTTCAAAGTCATGTGATTTGCTTCTGTAAATGCTTTAATAATTGATATGAAAGCGCTTTGAGCGTTTCTCATAAAAACAGATGGATCAAAATGATTATCAATTTCCATTAGACGATTAACTTGACTTGCAACCGGGGAAGGAAACTCAGTTTGCTCAACTTGCCTTGGAGAGTTTGGTCTTTTTGGCATGACAACAATATTGCCTTCTTCTGTAGCTTTCACTTCCTTAAAAGGATCCACTTTCTTTTCATATCCTGTTCGTGCCCCTAAGACTCCCCAAAGTCTAAAGAATAAATAAAGCGCTAGTATCGCAAAAACAATAACTTCCATTCAAACCCTTAATTTCAGAATGTAATAACATATCTATCATAACGACATTGTTGCTTTTTCGAAAGAAAATCCTATTTTTAATCTTGCGATGATGAAAATAGTGTTGTGTCATAGAGATAACAAAACTATTTTGTGACTTTTTGATGATGATTACATTAGCGAACAACCGTCAAGAAATTGATAAAAAAAGTCTTCTTGAGCCTTTACCAGAGGGAAACGGTGTGGGAGTCTATCTAAGGTATGAACCTATATATGATCAAATAAGGGATGCTAGAAAAGAAGATGATGATACGTTATCTCAAGGGATTTGGAAAACAGAAATAAAAAAAGCTGATTGGGCGCTTGTTGAAAGTTTATGCGCAGCAACTCTTCAAAACCAATCAAAAGATATACAAATTTTAGCGTGGCTTTGTGAGTCATGGATAGTTTTAGATGGAATTCAAGGAGCAATCAACGGATTTGATTTACTTTATGATTTTTCAAATAAGTTTTGGCCTATTATTTATCCTGTACCAGATGGAGATGACCTCGAGCACAGGCTTAGAATTTTTGAATGGCTAAGTGAAGCTGTCGCCGACAGAATGATGTTTATTCCATTAACCAACTCTCAATTCGATACAACTCATTTTACTCTTGCTGATTGGGCCGCTGCTATTAATCTTGAGACAATTGTGAAGCGTTCCTCTGAGGGGAAAGCCCTTTTGGCAGAAGCTGAGGCAAATGGTAAAGTAACTTTGAGTAGGTATCGTAAAAGCTTGAATTTAACAAGTCTTGATTCTTTAAAAACAACGTGCAATCAAGCGGA
This sequence comes from uncultured Alphaproteobacteria bacterium, assembly GCA_903899945.1. Taxonomy (GTDB): domain Bacteria; phylum Pseudomonadota; class Alphaproteobacteria; order Paracaedibacterales; family CAIULA01; genus CAIULA01. Next base: position 26,289 of record CAIULA010000008.1, read on the forward strand.
GATTGCAAGTCAATCTCTTGAAAGATTAAGGGGGTTTCTTGAAGATCGTTGTGGATCTCAGGCTCCTAATTTTTTACGGACTCGAAATTGTTTAGAAGATATTTTAAGGATTTGTAAAGCGTCTCTTGAAAAAAGAGAGACACAAGTTATAGAAGAAGAAAGCAAAATTTCTTTTTCTGGCCAATCGCTTAAGAATGTAGGATCAGACGCCGCTCTTGATTTTTTGAAAGAAGGAGGAGGAAAAGATGGTGATTCTAGCGTACCCTCTGGTGATGATACGGTTGTCATATCCGAACGTTCGCATGCTTATAAAGCGTTAAAAGATATCTCAGGATTCTTAAAAGATCTTGACCCTCACAGTCCGACGCCGTATTTGGTAGAGTTGGTGTCCACTTGGGAGGGAAAGACCCTTATACAGATTTTAACTGAAATTGAGCAGGGGAAAAATGAAGCGCATCGAATATTAAAACTAATGGCACACATTGCCAATACGGGTGCACACGCTGCACCTGCTGCTGCACAAAATCCTGTTTCTCAGCAATAAAAGGTGAAAATTTTTTTATAATATGCTACAAATAGGGCGGCTGCATACTCAATGAAAATCCTGAGAGCTGGGTGTATGTAGTAAAAAAAGTTAGGGGGCTATAGGTTTCCAAAATACCCAAAGCTAAGTATAGGGTGTGGAGAGTGTTGAAATGAAAAGAAAAATATCGATTCTTTTTTCTTTCTTAATAGTGGATCTGTTTTGTAGCAAAGTTTATGCAGATGTTAAAGAAAACACTCAGGATGTTAAATCTATCCAGAAAATTGCAAAAAATTTGCGTCACAGTCTTGCTGTAACTTGGGCTGAACGCCAAAAAGCAGTTCAAAGGGGCTGCGAAACCCGATTTGATTCAACATTTGGTGAAGCACAAACTCTTGTCGATAACCTTTTTGTTGAGATAAACCATTTCCTTGAAACTCAAGGATCATCTCAGGTCTCTGAAGAAAAAAAGAACAACACTAAAACTGTATCCTCAGAAAGATTGAACCAAAATGCTCTAAAGATAATTGCTCAGTTTCAAGTGCTTATGGAACATCTTCAGGGTACTCTTCAAGAGGCAAAATCTGTGTATCCGGAAGAATTATCTCTCTATCCATACCAAGCAAGTAATCGCATCACTGCTGGTCCCTCTAATAAAGGTCGGCGAGTGAGAAAAAGTATTAAATTGAAACGTTTGCAAGATAAAGATGAAAATCATTCAAGACCTTCTATTCGCTATCAAATTTCTGGAACACAAATTGATATGCCAGGACCCGACGATGAAAGTTTCATTCACTAGATTATGACTATTATTCTTCTGCTTGTTATTCTCGTTCTTTTATTTATGGGGGCTTTTTTTTCTGCTTGTGAAACAGCTATTACTGTTTCTTCAAAAGCCAAATTTCATCACCTTGCTAAAGAGGGGGATAAACGTGCTGTTATCATCAAAGATCTTCAGCAAAAGCTAGGTCTTGTTATCAGCGTCCTTTTGATGTGTAATACGATGATTAATACAGGAGCTGTTTCTCTAGCAACCGCCTTAATGATTAACTTGGTGGGACAAGAGGGTCCTGCTTATGCTTCATTAATTATGGGGCCTTTGATTTTGGTCTATGCAGAAGTGATGCCAAAAATGCTTGCTTTATATAACCCAGAACGCCTTCTGCTTTCTTCGGCACACTTTTTAAGTATTATGTTTAAGATTTTTCGCCCTTTTAATCAGGTAATCAATGCTTTTGCTAGAAAAACATTAAGTTTGTTTGGTATTAAAGCGGCAGCTCAAGATGCCGACCATGCTTCTCTTGATGAACTTAAAGGTGTCATTGATCTTCACAAAGGGCCCGGCCAAGATGTCGCGCATGAAAGAGCGATGTTAAAAAGCATTCTCGATTTGGGTTCCGTTCAGGTTGGTGAAATTATGGTTCATCGCAAAAATGTGACCATGCTGAATGCTGACGAACCTTTGAGCATAATCGTTGATCAGGTTTTATCGTGCCCTTTCACGCGTCTTCCTTTGTGGAAGGGTGATCCGGATAACATTATTGGAATTATTAATGCCAAGGCATTGCTTCGTGCGGTAAGGTCCCATCCTGGTGATATTGATGACCTTAATATTAAAAATATTGCGAGTAAGCCATGGTTCGTTCCGGAAAGTACGGACCTTTTGGACCAATTGCAGGCCTTTCGTCAACGCCGAGAGCATTTTTCTTTAGTTGTGGATGAGTACGGCGTTTTGATGGGAATTGTGACTTTAGAGGATATCTTAGAAGAGATTGTTGGCGATATCGCCGATGAACATGATATCACTGTTAGAGGGGTTAGACCGCAAGTAGATGGATCGTATGTTGTCGATGGCAGCGTAACAATTCGTGATCTTAATAGGCAATTTGACTGGAATTTGCCGGATGAACCGGCTGCAACGGTTGCCGGGCTTTTGTTATATCAAGTCCGAATGATCCCGCAAGTGGGACAAACCTTTATGTTCTATGGTTTTCGATTTGAAATTTTAAGAAGACAACGCAATCAGATTACGCTTGTTAAAATTACGCCTTTTTCAGAAGACAAACCTTCCGATTTTTAGAAGCCAACTCTCTCGATGGCGCACCCGAGAGGATTCGAACCTCTGACCTTTGCCTCCGGAGGGCAACGCTCTATCCAGCTGAGCTACGGGTGCAGGCTGTATGTTCTTTATACTTTAGATTAAGGAATCTGCCAAATCGTTTATACAAGACCGAAGGTTTTTTAATTAGATAGTTGCGGAGCGTCCGGGCAAACTTACCATGTGCAAAAGACGTTCTGTGAGCATATCAATGGTTTCGTAGTTTTTCGTTGCCTCCAAAGCTGTGATATGGAGACGAATGCGTTGGACAACTCCTTCACTCAGTTCTGCGTGCTGTTTGTCAAACATTTCATGGAGCTGCCAGAAATCAGAGCCCGTGACATTCCAATGAAACCCTTTTGTTTTTAAAGCTAAAAGCACTGTATCACTTAAAACCTCTTTGATAGCCTCAGCTATTTTTTCAAGGTGATCTTGGCTAATGCCTAAGAAAACAGTCATTTTTTGAAACTCAATTGATTCTACTGATTCTCTAGTGTAATTTTTAAAAGATTAAAAAACGGTCAAAACTTGTTTATATATTCCGTTTCAAGAGGCTGTCTCTAAGAAGCAATGTAGGTTCAAGGATTCCTTGCTTTAATTTCATTTCAGCTTTGACTGTATGTATGAATTTCTTTTTAGCTTCAGCATTTGGAAAAGCGCGTATGTATTGATTGGCCAATACGCGCAGCAAATATACACTTTCTACTTTTAATGCTGCTTCATCTAACCCCCCCAAAAGAGTCGTATTAGGGGGATTTTTGTAAGACGTTGTCTTGGGCGTCGCAGCTGTTGGTTTAACCGCAGAAGTCTTGCTACCAAAAAGGTCGCCTTGTTCAATTTTCATCAGAGTATTGCCTTTAAATGTGTTAATGAATGAATCTTTCGGTGATGAACATGACATATAGCAACCGCCAGCGCATCAGCGGCATCAGCACGGATGCCTGTGGCTGATAGAGTGGGAAGGAGCATTTTGACCATCATCAAGACTTGATCTTTATCGGCATGCCCAACGCCAACGACGGACTTTTTAACCTTGTTCGCTGAGTATTCAAACACACTTAAACCAAGAGCTGCCGGTGCCAACAGCACAACACCTCTGGCCATGCCCAGTTTTAGAGTGGAGGTTGGGTTTTTGTTCACAAAGGTTTCTTCAACGGCTGCTTCATCTGGGGAATAGCTTTGAATGATCTTAGAAAGCTCTTGATACAAATGACTCAGCCTTTGGGCTAATTCAAAGTCTGTTGGGGTATCAATGACTCCACTTGCAACAGGGGTTAGAGAATTGCCGTTTGTTTCAACAATTCCCCATCCTGTGTGACGTAATCCTGGATCTAAACCAATGATGCGAACCTTCTCCATTTATACCCTTCGTCTTTCAAAATACCTGCGCGTCGAACTTTGGGAATCTTCAGTACTCATGTATTTCGTATACACTCCGCTCCTCGACCCTCGTTCTTCTACAGGTCTTTTGAAATTCTTTGGGTACATTTATGACGCTGTAACTTTTGGTGGCAGTTTGATCTGAATATGCAACTCTTTCAAGCGATCTGACGGAACCACTGAAGGAGCCTGCATCAAAAGGTCTTGGGCTTGTTGATTTAGTGGAAATGCAATGATTTCACGTAAGTTAGGTTCGTCCGCCAATAGCATCACAATTCTGTCAATTCCAGGCGCACACCCGCCGTGAGGTGGGGCGCCATATTTAAAGGCATTTAATAATCCACCGAAACGTTCTTCAACTTCTTCTTTTGCATAGCCGGCAATTGAAAAGGCTTTGTACATGACTTCTGGTAAATGGTTACGAATCGCGCCACTAGACAGTTCAATCCCGTTACAAACGATGTCGTATTGATAAGCTTTTATGGTTAAAGGGTCTTGTGTTTCAAGGGCCTCTAATCCACCTTGTGGCATCGAGAAAGGGTTATGGGAAAAGTCAATTTTCTTAGTTTCTTCGTCCAGTTCAAACATTGGGAAATCAACAACCCAGCAGAATCTAAAAGAATTCTGTTCAATTAAATCAAGCTCTTGACCGATTTTTGTGCGGACTTGGCCTGCAAGTTTTGCGGCTTTATCTTCTTTATCGCAAACAAAGAAAATAGCATCCCCATCCTCAAGGTTAGCTAATTTTTTAAGTCTATCTAAACGATCTTTGTCCAAGAATTTTGCAATCGGACCTTTGGCTCCTTGGTTATCAAAAATGACATGGCCAAGGCCTGGCATGTCTTGTTCTTGAGCCCAGCCGTTGAGTTTGTCAAAAAAACTACGAGGTTGAGCTGAGGCTTTGGGAGCTGGAATAGCTCTTACAACAGAGCCTGCGGCCACAGCCTTTGAAAAAATGCCAAATTCAGAATCTTTAAATACTTCACTAACGTCTGTAATGATCAATGGGTTGCGTAAATCTGGTTTATCACAGCCGTATTTAAGCATCGCATCATGGTATGTGATGCGGGGATACGGGTAAGGGCTGACAGAACGCCCATTCGCAAATTCGTTAAAAACACCAGTGATAACGGGTTCAATTGCTGCAAAGACATCATCTTGCGTGACAAAGGACATTTCAAAGTCGAGCTGGTAAAATTCTCCTGGAGATCTGTCGGCGCGGGCATCTTCATCTCTAAAGCACGGAGCGATTTGGAAATATCGGTCAAATCCTGAAACCATCAACAATTGCTTAAATTGCTGAGGGGCTTGGGGAAGGGCATAGAATTGCCCGGGATGCATGCGGCTTGGAACCAAAAAGTCACGCGCGCCTTCAGGGGAAGAAGACGTTAAAATCGGCGTTTGAAATTCTGTAAAATCTTGTTCAATCATACGCCGGCGAATAGAAGCAATAATTTTCGAACGCAAGAGAATGTTGCTGTGCAGTTTTTCTCGGCGAAGATCCAAAAAACGATAAGTCAGGCGAGTTTCTTCGGGAAACTCAGTGTTGCTGTTCACTTGTAAGGGCAGAGTTTCCGCAGCCGATTGTACAATAATGTCCGTCGCAACAACTTCGATGTCACCTGTTGGCATTTTAGAATTAACAGCTACATCGTCTCTTTTAACGACTTTTCCGCTAAGGGTAATGACAGTTTCATTGCGAAGACCCTCGGCAATTTTAAAGCAAGCTGAATCTTTATTAATAACGCACTGTGTAAGACCATAGTGATCCCTAAGGTCTATGAACACAAGATTACCATGATCTCGTTTGCGGTGAACCCAGCCTGAGAGTTTTACAGTTTGGTCAATTTCAGATAAACGGAGCTGACCACAAGTGTGAGTGCGGTATGGAGAAGACGTTAAGGACATTCAAAAAACTCGTAAAGTTAATAAATTAAAAGAAAAACTATCGTAAAGGAGCCATAAAAGTTGTAATTTTGTCAAGGAAGACTCACAGAAATTTACAAGCGTATGTTACCAAAAATTATTACGACTCAGCAAGACTTAGAGGAGATTTCTCAGTCTTTTCTTGCTGATTCACCTGAATTTGTCTGCATTGATACTGAATTTGTTCGCCAGACAACCTATTGGCCGGAACTTGGACTGATTCAAATCGCTTCCTTAAGTGAGGCTGTTGTTATTGATCCTATACCGAATAATCTATCTCTTTCACCTTTATTACCAATTCTAAGGCATCATGGGATTGTGAAAGTTTTTCATTCTGGACGCCAAGATATGGAAATTTTTTGGATGAAATTTAAAGAATTACCATCCCCTATTTTTGATACGCAAATCGCTGCAACCTTTTTAGGGCTTGGGGCGGGGATGGGCTATGAACGACTCGTAGATAATCTTTTAGGAATTGGCGTGGATAAGTCTTCTCAACATACTGATTGGCTAAAACGCCCCTTGTCTAAAGAGCAACTCAAATATGCCTTGAATGACGTTTTGTATATGAGGCAGCTTTATCCTTTGTTATTGCAGCAGCTAAAAGAAAAAAATCGATTTGAATGGATGCAGGACGAGCTGGATATTTTAACGAAAGAGGAAACTTATTTTATTCAATCAGCGGACGTTTGGAAGCGTGTAAAGCATCAATTCCGCGGGTGGAAAGAACTTTCTATTCTAAAAGATTTATGCGCCTGGCGTGAAGAACAAGCTAGAGAGCAAGGGTTAAATCGCACCGGTTTGATTGAGGATAAAATTATCCTAACTCTTTGCCAGAGTCCTTTGTTACCTAGAAAGGAATGCGAGGATTTATTTAAAAAGGGTCGCCAATTGATTTTAAAGCGAAATCTTTTTGATGAGTTTTTTGAAGTATATGAAAAGGCATACCATTTGACCCAGGATGAAGGGGAAATAGGACAAGCTCGGTATCTGGAAATGAAAGCTGCCTTAAAGAAAATATATCCCAAAACACTTCCTGAAAGTATTAGGTCACGCGCCTCTAAGCTTAAAGATATTTTGAATGGCACGGCAAATGATCTGGGGATTCCCTCACATTTGATTGCGGGACGCACTGATATTGAATCATTTTCAACAAAGCCTCTAAGGTCCCACAAGATCTTGACTGGTTGGAGGGCGGGAATTTGGAATGGTCAGCTTGAGTCGTTTTTTGATGAGGAGGAAGCTAAGTAATTCAAGCACATAGCTGCCTGTATTATGACGAATAAAAGAGGTGGCTTGTACATCCCTTGTGTTTCAAATTCCGGGTTCGTTGTTTTTCGGGGTCTGCGGTACTCATGCATTTCATATACACTCCGTTCCTTGACCCTCAAACGCCTGCCCAGTTTTTTGAAACACCTTGGGTGTATAAGGTTCTTAAAGCTCTCTTAACCAAAACTCTTTTTGATTTTTTCCTTTAACGGTTCAAGTGACGATGGACCTGTTACAGCCACCATAATCGTGTCGTCGCCTGCAATGGTGCCAGCAATTTCGCTAAAGTCATATTGTTCTAAATTAAAGGCAACGGCTCCTGCATTTCCTGGTAATGTTTTTATCAATAAAAGATTGGGTGGAGAGTTGATGATGTCAAGAATGGGCGAGGTGCTTGTGGTTTTGAGAGGATTTTTCTTATAAAAACCATCTACCTTTGTAATCCCAAGACGTTTGAGCTGGCGAGAGAGAGTAGATTGAGTAACGTCGTACCCCTCGAGGCGAATGAGGTCTAAAAGCTCGGATTGATCTTTTATTTTATTTATTTGTATAAGGTTTAAAAGTAAAGTGCTATCCATGAAAAGGGTGAGTAAAAGTTATTGATTTTAAATCCATCATACAGATTTTTTAAACGATTGAAATAGGAATTAGAAATCGTTAAAGTTCATAAAAAAAGCTATAGTAAGGATGACCAAAAATGGAACAACAGAATATTGGCGGTATTTCCGCAGGACAGCTTAAATCTTTTATGGAAAAGATCGAAAATCTTGAACAAGATAAGGCTGAATTATTGGAAACAATTCGTGATGTGTTCGCTGAGGCGAAGTCAGAAGGATTTGACGTTAAGGTTATGCGCCAACTGCTTAAGATGCGCCGTATGAAAAAAGAAGAATTGGCTGAACAAGAAGAGCTCCTTGATTTGTACCGTCAAGCTTTGGGAGAGTAGAAAAAACTATCTACCATCTCTTCAGTGACCTCTTTTAAGGATGAAGGGGTCCATTTGGGGCATTTATCCTTGTCAATGACTTGTGCCCTGATTCCCTCTATGGGGTCCGGGTGTTTCATAAAATTTTGACTTAAAGCAAAGTCTTGCGTTAATACGTCTTGTAACGACCATCCCTTGTTTTGTTTAAATTTTCTAAAGGTTACTTTTAGGCTGGTTGGGGATTTTGTTAATAGAGTTTCATAGCAACCCTTGGCGAATTGTGAGGGATGCTTTTTTAAACACTCAAAAATTTCTTCAACAGATCTTGCATCAAAGCATTCATTAATAACATCCAAAAAAGGAAAGCTAGAAGAAATCTCTTTGGGTTCGTGATACCTCTCAAGGCAGTTCTCTATTGTGATTTTATCACTGCACTCTTTTAAATCAGTTATTAAATCCCCCCATTTTCTACAAGGAATATAATGGGACGCTAGTCCTGTCATTAGCGCTTCTGCAGGGGCAACTAACGTTCCTGTTAGGGCTAAATACAACCCTAAGGGGGCTGGAAGTTTATTATAGAAATATCCTGATCCCACGTCGGGAAAAAATCCAATAGTTGTTTCAGGCATTCCGAGCAAAGCATTTTCATTTACTACACGGTAGGTTGCATGCATTGAAAGGCCCATGCCGCCGCCTAAAGTCAAGCCATTGATAAGCGCAATGATTGGTTTGGGATAATTATAAAGGATCGCATTTAAATCATATTCTAGCCGGAAAAATATGCGTGCATAATCAGTATCGTTTTGATTTTGATAAACAGCTTTGATATCCCCACCAGCGCAGAACACTTTGTCCATTTCTGACCGTAAGATAATCAATTGAATGGACGGATCTTCTTGCCAGTTCTTTAAAAGCTGGTGAATGGTTTGGATCGTTTCAAAATCCAAAGCATTATAAGCCTTTGGGCGATTGAGGCTAAGAATGGCCAAATGAGAAAATATTTCAAAGTTAATAAAGGAGCGTGAGCAGAAGGGCATGGTATTTTTTTAAAACAGCAAAAAGAAGATTAGGTATATCCTAATCTTCTTCTCTTTGTTTGTGAACAGCTACTCCGCAGTCGGTGCTGTTTTGAGTGTTTCTAACGATGTTACTAGTGATTCAAGAACCGCAAGATCCCCTTCTTCCATAAGATTTGGGAAAGTTGTAGGTTTTGTCTGAAGATGGCTAGTGAGTTCTTGGCGAGTGCCATTATATTGACCGGCTTCATCGGAATTTGTTATGACATGATGTGCTAACGGGTGCGTATCTGATGTGATGCTTGTTTCATGCTTTTTTAAAGCCCTAATTACCAAGGGCTTTAATTCATTCATTTGCGTTCTTAATGTCTGGTGTATAGCTGGAAAGACAAGAGATCCTGTTGTCCGTACGCCATCTAAACCCGAGGATAATGAATCTTCAGTTGCATCTGTTGCACTTATTCCTGATCCTTTACGAGATAATGATCCATAAGTTCCCGATCCTCTTCTATTAGTAACACTCATTCTTTTTGCAGGGGGAGGAAGGAGTCTCTCAATGTTAGCAGTTAAAGTGCGACCTTGCTCCAGAACACGGTTTGCGTTTTCAACGAAAGCAATAATCGTTGGCGCATCTCTTGTGGCTGCATCAAGGCTGATTGGTTTAGATATCGAACCATATGGAAAAGCTTCTAAATTGCCTGGTCCGATTAAATCTCTAAAAGAGTCAAAAGCTGTTAACGCTGGCAATGTTTGTCTATTATTGGCCATGAGTTGCTGATTGATAAAGCTTAAAACGGCTGTGTTCCCAGATTCTATATCAAGCTCTCCAGTAGCTGGAGTTGCTATATGGAAATGGGTATGAGCACTTGTTCCCGTTGATTGTATTGTTCTTTCTCTTCTTCTGGGGTCATATGTACCCCTTGGTACAGTAACCTGTAGGGACAAAATGTTTAAATCTTCTATTCCTGCTCCCTGATAAAAAGCCTTAATTAAACCTAAGTAAAATCCAAAATCAGCTGGGGCATAAAGGCCATGAATATCTCTAATTTTCCTATCTGCGGTTAGTCCAGGTATACCGGGCGCACTTCTTTTATTAATTATTTGATCAACATTGTGGGTGATTCTTGCAACGTCTGCGGTTGATAAACCTCTGGTTTCTACTAATCCATCATCAGCACGATTTCTTTTCCTATTTGTATCTGGATCCCATACAACATCATAATTCGGTTCAATAAGTGGCGCTACCAGCGCATCAACAACTTTTCTGACTAACTTAAGTGTGGGTGCAACCGCAGTTCTATCGCCATGCGCTACAGTTGTATCAACTAGCGACCTTCCAGTGTCTATGACATTTTTTACGTTTAAATGAAATGATTCGCCAGGTCCTGTGTAAGTAGTATCTGGTCGAAATACAGGAAGTGAGCTCATGCTCCCCTGTTGTAATAAAGGTCTTGTTCCTTTTCCAGCTCTCTCCGGAGTACTCGTTGCAGAGTCCATGGCATATAAACTTTGCGCACTTGCTAACAATGTTAAAGCAAAAAGTGTTGCTTTTTTTGAGAATTTCATTGTTCTTTTTACTCCTTTTGTGGCGGGATAAGTTATGAATAATGGCAGATTGCTTGAAAGCAATATATATGAATTAAATGACTAATTGCAATATTTAAAAAAACAAAATAATCAGAAAGTTGCCAAATTTAATAATAAAATTTCGAGACCATTGCATAAAAGTTGATTTTTAGGGATGAGAGGTAAATTAGGCTGCATCAGGGCATAATCCGCCCTTATCGTCTGATTATTTTTCAATTTTTTCTGTTTTTTTCTCTTTTACCTTCCCTTACTTTCTACCAAAAGACACAATGGTAGTGTTTAACATCTTAAAACAGATTTGTTTAAACCCTTTAAAAGATTAAAAGCCATAGCTTTTAGAGTCATTTGCCCGTGTATTTTAGCAGTTGTGAAATAAGAAGCTCTGGCAAAATGAAAACGACGTTTTAAAGTCCCAAAACTCTGTTCCACCCGATAACGAATCTTTGAAATTAAATGGTTAAACTTCTTTTGCCAATGGGTTAACGGTTTGTTCTTTTTTGCTTTTTCCATTAACCCATTTTTGATTCCCTTATCTCTCAAAGACTCTTTATTGCTTTTTGAAGCATAGCCTTTGTCACCATAAATCCTCTTGTCTTTACGGTCTTTGATAACGGTTTTAAATTCTATCATTTCTGAAATATGGGCAGGTGTCACATGAACTTGATCTATGTATCCATCTTCCTGGTCAACAACCGCAAAACCCTTATAGCCGAAATAGCTTCTTTTGCCCTTTTTAAGCCAAGTTGCATCCGGATCTTTTGATAAGCTTTCTGTCTCATTCAGCTTATAATCAACTGGCTCTTCTTCTCGGTCAACAGCAATCGCTTCAAGCTCTCGTCTCGGTCTTGCCGCTGACTCTATAATCGTGGCATCAATAATTGCACCTTGAGATTCTTTAACTTTTAAACCGGCCTCCTCAAGCTGACGATTAACTTCTCTTAACAATCCATCCCATAGCTTTAACTGAGTTAGTAAATTACGCAACCGACAAAAAGTTGTATGATCCGGAACGTCAATAAAGCCCGTGATTGCCACAAAATCCAGCCTCACTCTCAATGCTTCTTCCAATCCTTCATCACTTAGATTATGCCAGGCTTGCAGTATCAATGCTTTTAACAGCTGAGTAGGATTATAACCTTTGGGACCATAACCGGATCTTCCTAATTTACCTAACTTTGACCCTAGGCTTTGCCAATTGATGACTCGACTTAACTTCATCAAACTGTTCTTCTCTAGTCTTTGTGCTGCTTCATACACTAAAAATGACATGGTATCTTTATCGTTAAAACAATTGCTCCCTGCTACTGATTATACCAAATCCTTAATATTTACGCATTATGCAACGGTCTTTTTCAAAGAAATTTTATTATTTAAAGGATTATGTGCGCAATGTGCTTGAAGATGCTTTTTTCTCTCCCTATCCTAGAACGACTTGACCGTGGGGTCCATGGCATGAGGATCCAACGGTCGCGCTTCGCTTGCCATAAGAAAACTTACGTATTTAGTAAAAAGATAAATTTTTCTGTGGCCCCGACCACAGGATCCATGGTTATATCATAGCAATACATTGTGTTTTTACATGGTTCTTTCCGTTTTTAATCCCGAATTGTTTTGTTATTTTTTCCTTGTATTAAAGGGTAGGTCCATACACACGTTATTAGTTTATAAAGAAAGAAGCGTCGCGTATAATTAAGACATGCAATACCAGACACCCTCTTTACCGCATCTTTTGGTTGTGGATGATGACAACCGAATCCGGACGTTATTGGTAAAATTTCTCTCCGATCAGGGGTTTCGGGTAAATGCCGCTGCAAATGCTGCTGAGGCCAGGTCTCATATGGCTTGCCATGTTTTTGATGCCTTAATTTTAGATATAATGATGCCGGGCGAAGACGGGATTCAGTTAACAAAAAGCTTACGAGCCACAACAAGAGTGCCTATTCTTTTATTGACGGCGCGCGATCAATTAGATGATAAGGTAACAGGGTTCGATATTGGCGCTGATGATTATTTAACAAAGCCCTTTGAACCCTTAGAGCTTTTGGCTCGTTTAAAGTCATTAATTCGTCGTTCTTCAGTTCCAGACCTAGATTCCCCTCCGTTAATTCATTTTGGCGATTATACCTTTGATATTCAAAATGGACGCTTAAAGAATAAAGATGAACTGGTGTTCTTAACATCCACGGAAATGATCCTGTTAAAGACTTTGGCTCAAAGTCCCGGTCACCCCTTTTCAAGGGATGAACTGGCCCAGCGAATTGGACACCGGGTTAGTGAAAGAACCGTGGACGTTCAAATAACGCGTCTTCGCAAAAAAATAGGGGATGATCCTAGAAATCCGCGTACCTTACAAACAATCCGTCATATTGGATATGCTTTATGTCCCGATTAACACTTTTTCAAAAATTCTCTTTTCCCTTTTTACATCCTTTCCAAACAATCAAACGAATTTTGCCGCAAAGCTTGTTTGGTCGTTCTTTGATTATTTTGGTAACCCCATTAATTTTGGTGCAGGTTGTTCTTGGGTATATTTTCTTTGATCGTCATACAGAAACAATTTTAAAGCTTTTATCAGATACAATTGCCGGAGATATAACACTGGTTATCGATTGTATTGAAAGAGGGGACAATTTTAAACATGTCAAAGAACTGGCTAAGCGTGACCTTAATCTCGATTTGTCCTTAGAGCCAAACAAATCTTTAGAAAAAACGGGTCTTCATAAGCAAACATGGCTGTATTCATTTTTGGAAACGGCGCTGAATCAAAAATTAAAATCTCCTTATTTTGTTAAGATGGACAGCGACTATATCTATATTGCTTTAAAAACAAAGAAAGGGCGATTAAACGTTACCCTTTCCAGAAAACGTCTATTTAGTCGCACAACGCCTTTGGTGATTATTTGGACGACAGGTTCTTCTTTATTATTATTTATTGTTGCATCGTTATTTATGCGAAATCAGATTCGGCCAATTCGGCGCCTGGCAGAGGCTGCTGACAGGTTCGGCCGAGGAGGGGAGAGCGTCCATTTCAAGCCAGAAGGCGCGACAGAGGTGCGTAAGGCAGGCCTAGCTTTTTTATTGATGAGAGAGCGCCTAAAGCGTCAACTTTCTGAACGCCTCGAAATGTTAGCGGGGGTTTCACATGATTTGCGGACTCCTTTGACGCGTATGCGTCTTCAGCTTGCTATAATTGAATCAAACGAAGAGCTTATTGATTTAAAACAAGATGTTATTGTCATGCAGCAAATGATCGAAGGTTTTCTAACGTATGCTAGAGGGGCCGGCGAAGAGGAGGCAAAGAAAATTAATCTTTTTGAGATGCTGGATAAGATCCAAAATCAACTTAATTCGGAGGGTTTTTCAATTCATCTGGACTGTCCGAAGGATATAAATATTTCTCTTAAAGAAGGACTTTTTAACCGTTGCTTAACTAATTTATTGCTAAACTCTAAAAGATACGCAAATAAAGTTGAAATCAGTGTTCAAAGCAAGGAACGTCATTTACAGATCTCAATTGATGATGATGGACCTGGGATTCCTATTGCAGAACGTGAAAAAGTGTTTAGGCCATTTTATCGCTTAGATTCGGCGAGAAATCTAGATAGTGGTGGGGTTGGGCTTGGGCTTAGTATTGCAAGAGACGCTGTTTTGAGTCACGGAGGTCAAATTTATTTGCGTCATAGTTCTTTGTTAGGAGGGCTGAAGGTTCTAATAAGGCTTCCTTTGTCAGCAGTCTAAAACTGGCTATTGACGGCAAGAATTAGAAAGTGTTCAATAATTTTAGTAAAATTTTATTTTCTTGAGGGAAGACAAATGGCAAAAGAAACTAAGGCCAAAAAAGCTGAAGCTAAAAGCGAAGATTCATATCATTCGGCACATAAAGATTCTACTCATTCTTCTCACAAAGACAGTGACCATTCATCTGATCGCGCAAATCATCATCATTCCTCTCATGCACATACAAATCCAGCGGCTGAGATGTTTAAAACATTTGCTGAATCATTAAGAAAACCAAAAATTGATAGGGAAGCTATGATGGAAAATCACCGTAAAAATCTAGACGCTATGAATGACGCAAACAAAATGGCAATGGAAGTGATTAAAAGCATTGCGCAGCTTCAAAGTCAGTATGTAAAACAAACTTTTGAAGAAATGAATTCAGCTTTAAGAGAAATGATGTCGGCGAAAAAGCCAGAGGTTGAAAATCAATGGGAAACTCATGCTAGCAAAATTAAAGAAGCTATGACGAAAGCCATTGATCATACCGCAAGTATTGCGAATGTGGTTGTAAAATCCCATCGTGATATTCATGGCAGGATGCAAGATCGCTTTGCCGAAGGAATGGATCATCTAAAAGACTCTGCTTCTAAATACAAGAATTAGATTTCCTTTTCCGGGTTTAATTAAGGAGAGAGTTTTTCTCTCCTTTTTTTAACTCATTACGCACCTAACGTCTTCTAGATCTGGGCTTGAACTGAAAAAATGCAAGTAGAAGTACTTAGGATTTCCAAGCCTATCAAAAAGATCGGAACGCTCTAAAGTAAATTCTTTCGCACTATCTTTTCCCCAAATTTTGTAATCTTCAAGAGGGATTGTCATAAAATTTGAGTGTAAATGTTCCCTCATCACTTTGAATGAAAGGAAGGTTGACAAACAGCGAATCGTTAAAGTAACTGGACAGTCCGTTGCTTTTATTTTTAAGTCCATTTTTTCTTTTGTTCTGAACTCTACAAAAGGCAGCCATTGCCCTGTTGTAAAATAGGGAGTTTCTAATATTTGTTCGTTAGAGCATGAAACGACGATGGATCTTATGCTGCTATAGTGTGTATATGTATCAGGACACCCAAAGGCAGTCCTTAAAGTTGCCATAACAGAAGTCGGTGCGGGTTCAGCTGCAGGAGGTGAAAGCGAGTGTACAATGCTCGCGGGGCTACTTTTAAGTAGGGGTTTATTTCCTTTAGTCTTATCGAAATCATCATTATCCTGACTACAGTGCCCCAAATGTGTAGTAAATCCCCATAAAATAACAATAATGCAAGTTAATTTTATAACTCTAAACACGCAATTCCTTAGCTAATCATAATGAAAATAATGTTTTATATATATTAATATTACCAAAAAGTAAAGTAAAATTTTAATTAATATTGTTGTAATTCATATAACAGTTTTCCAGCCCTTTTTTTGGGAACCGTTTAGAACTCTTTATAAGTACTTCAAAAAACAAATTAAAATTGGAAAATCTAAAAATAATGGCGTCCCCAACGGGATTCGAACCCGTGCTGCCGCCTTGAAAGGGCGATGTCCTAGGCCTCTAGACGATGGGGACTGACTCGTAGAAGATTAAGATTTCAGCTGATAAAAGTCAACAGAAAAGTGACTCTAATGCTTTCTATTTTGTTCATATCTTCTTTTCTATTTTCCTGCGAAGAAAATTGATTTAAGCGGGTAAATTAGACTAGACTAGCTTTAAATCGAAAAAAATCGGTAGTATGGGGTTATTCTTGGCATTTCAACGTCGTAATAGTGTAGAGATTGTAAGATTTGAGCAGGTAGGTCTCTGCTACCCGGAAGGAAGCCCTGTATTTTATAATCTTAATTACTCTTTCTTTTCAGGTTCTTTTTACTTTTTAACGGGCCCTAGCGGCGTTGGAAAAAGCTCACTTCTGAAATTAATTTATAGAGGGGCTAAGCCTTCTGAGGGGACAATACATGTTTTTGGAAAAAACATTGCAAATTTGACCTCAGCAGAACTTCCTGCTTTTCGTCAGAGAATGGGGCTGGTGTTTCAAGATTGTCGTTTGCTAAAGCATCTGACAGCATTAGATAATGTGGCCTTGGCCATGAAAATTACAGGAGCTGATACGAAAAAGTCCCGCGGGTTTGCTAAGGAATTGTTGCATTGGGTAGGTTTGGGTGATTTTATGGATTATATTCCAGAGACCTTATCTGACGGGCAAAAACAGCGCGTCGGGATCGCACGAGCAGTGATCACGCGTCCTCTTCTTTTACTGGCGGATGAACCAACCGGAAATGTGGACGATGCTGCTGCTTATAAATTGATGCTGCTCTTTGAAGAATTAAACAAAATCGGTACAACCATTATTCTGGCTACGCATGATAGAGAGATTATTTCTAATTTTCCATATCCAGAATTGCAATTGTACCAAGGGCAGATCACGGTGAATAAACCCTCTGTACAGACTTCTTATCGCAAAAGTGAATATTAAATTTGAGGACCTAAGCTGATGGCTCTATTTTTCAAAAAAGGTATCCAAGATATTCCCATGACTCAAGAAGCGGGAAGACAATATCTGCCTTGGATTATTGGTCTTTTAATTTTACTTTTGCTGTTGGTGTTTTCCTGCGCTTCTTCTGTTGGGGGAACGCTCCTGCGCTGGTATGGCGGACTTAATAATAAAATTACAATTGAGATTCCTTTTTCTGAAACGTCATTTTCCGGTATGCCAAAAACACGAGCTCCAGCCAATTCAGAAAACCCTGTAGCTTCGGAGAAAATACCAACAGAAATGGGCAAGTTTTCAGCGCCCGTTCAACAAGTTTTAAGTTTCGTTCGCAATATTCCGGGAGTTTTGCGTGCTGAAGTCGTTGAAGCTGAGCACTTGCTTTCCCTTTTACAGCCTTGGATTGGGCAGACAGATCTTTTGAAAGATTTGCAAATGCCAATTTTAATCGATTTGGATATAGATCCCAATGTTGTGATTGATTATGAAAATATAAAGCAATACTTAAAAAGCATATCAGGTGGCATTCGATTTGAGGCTCATACTCGTTGGCAACACATGCTGACAGTGTTAGGTCAAGCTATTAAAACGCTGTCTTACGTTATCGTTGGATTTATTTTAGGTACCATTTTTATTGTGATCAGCCTCATTACCAAATCCTCTTTAGCGGCTCATAAAGAGAATATTGATGTCTTAAGATTGATGGGAGCCAAGAACTCTTATGTGGCCTCTCAGTTCCAAGCTCAAGCTTTTAAAGCCTGTTTCCAGGGTGGGCTGATTGGTATCTTTTTTGCTTTGCCGATTTTGTACTTTTTAAGCTGGTTAGCGCAGTATTTAGGCATTCCTGAGATTTTTAAAGATATGCCATCCCCTGCAGTTGTTGGCGCAATTTTTGTTTTGCCTTTTATTGTGTCTCTTTTTAGTACGTTGGTTTCAAGATTTACGGTGTTAAGGACGCTGGCGCGCATGGATCGATGAAACGTTTTCGTTTTTTAACCTTTACCTTTTTGGGATGTTTTACTGTATGGGGCATTGGGTTTGTTTTGTTTTTTATGCTGCTGCCAGCTGAACCAAAAGATATAACGACTTCGACTGATGCCATTGTTGTTTTAACGGGTGGAAAGGGAAGAGTTCAATATGGTTTTGCCTTAATGCAGCAGGGCCTTGCCAAAAAGTTGTTTATTTCAGGCGTTAACCCAAAAGTTAAAATGCCCGAGCTTATTGAATTGCAAAAAATAAAACCCGATCATCCTATACTTCCCCAGACACATCTTGGCTATAATGCACAAAATACCGTAGAAAATGCCAGCGAAACAGCCTTATGGGCAAAGCAAGAAGAAGTGAAATCTATACGTCTGGTAACTACAAACTATCATATATGGCGAAGCATGATTGAATTTTCTAGGGCTCTTCCTGGTGTTACAATTATTTCGCATCCCGTTGATGAGCCGATTCAGTGGACACGTAAGCAATTTGGATTGCTTTTGACGGAATATCATAAATTTCTTTGGGCGTGGGTCGGGTCTTTGTTTTAATTGATCAGAGAACGTTCTAAACAGACTTGATCCTTTTCTAATCTTCACCTTAAGATAGTCCAAATGGTCCGATAAATTTAAGGCTTTTTATGTCTACTTCCTCAGCGCTTTTGGAAGCCCTGAATACGACTCCTTTATACAAATGGCATCTTGAAAAGGGCGCTAAGATGGTTCCGTTTGCAGGTTACGAAATGCCATTGCAATATCCATCTGGAATTATCACAGAACATAACCACACTCGTAAAGAGGCAGGGTTGTTTGATGTGTCACATATGGGGGTGATTAAGATTAAAGATGACCCTGAGCATATTTGGGTTTTGGAAAGAGTCATTCCTGCTGATATCAAAGAGATGCTTCCAGGTCAGATGAAATATGGGCTTCTGCTAAGCGAAGATGGTTATATCATGGATGATTTAATCATCAGCCGTTTTGATGATTATTTTTTATTGGTTGTTAATGCCGGTTGCAAGTATCAAGACTTTGATTATCTAAAGCGTTTTTTAAAATGTGAAATGTTAGAGGATTTTGCTCTCCTGGCTTTGCAGGGTCCAAAATCGCGAAGCGTGATGCAGTCCTTATGCCCAGAGGCTACAGCGTTAACATTTATGACAACATCAATTTTTCGAGTGATGGATAAGGAAGTTTTGATCAGTTGCAGTGGTTATACAGGAGAAGACGGTTTTGAGCTAATCGTCCCAGCAGAAATTGCAGAGAAAGTTGCAAATGCTTTATGCGCCGATTCTGCTGTTTTGCACATAGGCCTTGGAGCCAGAGATTCCTTAAGGTTGGAGGCTGGTTTATGTCTTTATGGCCATGATATGGATTTAACGCAAACTCCAGTTTCTGCAAGTCTAGCGTGGTCCATCGGTCAGCGCCGACGAAGAGAGGGGGATTTCGTAGAAGATGAAAAAATCTTAGCTGAACTTGCTCAAGGCACAGAAATGAAAAGAGTCGGCCTTAAAGGTCTTTCAAAGGCTATTGCGAGAGAAGGGGCAGCTATATATGATCGAGGGGAAAAGATTGGCTATGTGACAAGCGGCGTTCCAAGCCCAAGCCTGGGATATCCGATTGCAATGGGTTATGTACCGTCGTCATTGGCAACTTTAGGTACAGCTTTAGAGGTCGAGGTGAGGGGTCAAAGGTATCCTTTTGTGGTTACGAAAATGCCATTTTTAAAACAGAATTATTATCGAGGATAAATATGAAAAAATACACAGATCAACATGAATGGGTCCTCTTTGAAAATGATGTCGTTGTTGTTGGCATTACAGATCATGCCCAGCATCAATTGGGTGACGTGGTCTATGTTGATTTACCAACTATAGGAAAGCATCTAACTCAAGGCGAGGAAGCTGCTGTGGTTGAATCTGTAAAGGCCGCCAGTGAAGTTTACGCTCCTATAAGTGGACAAGTTGTTGAAATAAACACTGCTATTCAAGGTGTTCCCGGTCTAATTAATACGGCAGCTGAAAGTGATGGTTGGTTTTTTAAACTTCGCCCTTCAAACCTTTCAGAAATGGACAATTTGATGGATGAGGATGCCTACAAGGAATTGGTTGGGGGGTGATTTTTTCTTGATGAGACTATGTAAAAGTGTTACGCCCATCCTGTATTCGACCGAATACAGGATGAGTATTGTGCCAACTAAAAATCCAAGAATTAATGTAACCTTTGAAGCTGTAACGGCAGGATTGCTGGCCCATTTGGCGCACCAAGAACACAAATCTTTGGCAAGTTTAGTTAAAGAACTAACGCTTAAAGCTTTAGAGATTCGCGAGGATTTTTACCTATCCAAGATGGCTGAAAAACTTGATCAAAAAGACGTAAAAACTTATTCCCATGGCGAAGTATGGAAATAAAATACGAAATTCGTTATGAAGAAGAAGTTATACGAAAACATATTCCTGCCCTTTCAACCTCTGTAAAAACACTTATTAAACGGGCTATAGAGGAACCTTTGATGGTAGACCCGGTTGGTCTAGGTAAACCACTTCGTTTATAGTCTTAAAGGTCACAGACGGCTTCGTGTCAGTCATTATCGTATTATTTATCGCATTGAACCTGAAAAAAATTCTGTCATTGTCGTTGCTATTTTGCATCGCAAGGACGTCTACGAATAAATTAAAAAGCCAGCTTTTCTTTAATAACACTCTGCCATTCTTCTAATTTTATAAGTCCCTGATCAATTGCCGCTAAGGTTATGCTTTGGTCAGGAGTGTTATCATCCGTCCAAGTTTTTAGAATATACAGGCAAAATAGATTAAAGATTTGAATTTTGATACTTCCCATAAGGCCTGATGAATCAACCCCAGCTTCGCTTAGTCGTTGTCTTGACCATTCAGTGCCGTAAGGTTTTAGATCCATAAGCCAGCATGGAGCAAAACTTAATTCATTCACAAGGCGGCGAACGGAGATTTTATGTGGGTTTAGCACATCAAGATGGTTCATAATGCTTTCAAATAAAATATCATGAGCACTCAGACCTGTTCCATGAACGACAGGCGTTTTAGAAACAACATCGCTCCACAGCAATAAAAGAATGGAAAGAGAGGTTGGGCAAAGCCTTCGAATCTTTACTTCAGATATCAAGGTGACATCACTTAATGCCTCTGGCGTTAATCCATTAATCCCTTTTTCTTCTAAAAGCCTCCAGGCAGCGTCAATCATTACCTCTTTGTTTTCAGTCATGATTCAAAGGCCTTACAAATAGTTTGAACATTATGCTTGATCATTGACACAAAATCAGGCGCCGGACCATCTGGCGCTGAAAGCGAATCTGCGTATAGTGTGCCTTGCAACGAACGTTTGGTCTCATTAGCAATTTGTTCAATTAGTTTGGAGTTTGCAAGGTTTTCTATAAAGACGGCCTTGATATCATGTTCATTAATAAAATTAATGAGTTTTGCGACATTTTGAGCTGAAGCTTCGGCTTCGGTGCTGATGCCGACCGGCGACAAAAACTGGATATCATAGGCCCTGCTAAAATACCAAAAAGCGTCATGGGTGGTTACAACGATTCGTTTTTGCGCGGGAATGCTTTTAAATTCTTTTTTTATCCAGCCATCTAAGTTTTCTAGGGTTTTGATCAGCTCAGCTGCGTTTTTTTGATAAGTTTCTTTATGCTTTGAATCCTCTATGCAAAAAGCATCTCTTAGCTCTTTGACATACAGGATGGCATTTTGCACATCATGCCAAGTATGGGGATCAACCAGATCTGGTCGTACTTTAACATTTTGAGTGGCTTTGTAAATATTTCCCTTGAAACCGGAGCTTTCAATAATTTTTTCAATACCTTTTTCGAATTCTAAGCCATTAATAAAAATGATATTAGCTTCAAAAAGAATTTTAGAATCCAAAGGAGTCGGTTGATAACTATGTGGGTCAGCTTCAAAAGGAACAATAGATTTAATTTCGATATGAGTCAGGCCTTTGGTGATTTTTTCAGCAAAGTCGCGTAAAATGGAAAAACTTGTCACCACCTTTAGTACATTTCCCTTTTGGGGAGGTGGAGTTGAATCTTGATTGTGCAAAAATAAAACAAGGCTAATGACAATAAACGAGCTTATAAGAAGAAAAGATTTGCGAATGAGCACAGAAAATAAGCCTTACACACTAAAAGTTTTCATCGAAGATACTGATGCGAGCGGCTTTGTTTATCATGCCAATTATTTAAAGTATTTAGAACGCGCCCGCGCTATGCTACTCTATCATAAAGGGATTAGCCATGCACAGCTTATACAAGAAAAAAAACTAATGTTTATAGTAAAATCTTGTGAGATAGAATACAAAAAGCCTGCATATTTTGAAGACGATTTAAATGTATATACGGATATTGAAGAAATAGCAGGGGCACGAGTAAAATTAAAACAATCTATTGTCAGAGGGACTGAGCATTTGGTAAAAGCTAATATAACATTAGCGTGCGTTACCGTCCAGGGGCGACCAATTCGGATTCCCCCTTTTGTTGAGACAGTATTAAAAAAGTAGAGTTATTATGGATCATACACCGATAAAAGCTGCGGCCAATCAAATGATGGCTTCCACTCCAAATCTTGTCAATAATAGTGATGTTGTCACAAGCCTTGGGCATATGAGCACGTCTCCAGTGACTCATGACCTATCCATGTGGGGTCTGTTTTGGGGGGCGAGCCCTGTTATCAAATTTGTCATGTTTGGTTTAATTGTTGCCTCAGTTTGGTCCTGGACAATTATTTTCTACAAAGTGTACCGTTTACGTCGCTTAAATGCAGCTGCAGACCAGTTTGAAGAAGCCTTTTGGTCAGGCGGTGCTTTGGATGACTTATATGACCGTATTCATAACCGTCTTTTAGATCCATTGTCCTCTGTATTTTGTTCAGCGATGCGAGAATGGCGCCGTTCAATTTCAAAGGGCACTCTTCGTCCAAGTGAAGCCAGAGGAACTTTAGAGCAACGAATTGATCGTGTGATGCAGCTAACCGTTAGCAGAGAAATGGACAGTTTAGAACGTCACATGGGATTTTTAGCATCACTGGGGTCAAATGGTGTGATCGTTGGTTTGTTTGGGACCGTACTTGGGATTATGGATAGCTTTGGGCCCATTGCATCGCAGCAAAACGCAAGCTTAGCTGTCGTTGCGCCTGGTATTGCTGAGGCACTTTTTGCGACGGCGATTGGGCTGGTGGCAGCCATTCCGGCAGCAATTGCCTTTAACAAAATCTCTAGCGATCTCAATCGTTACGCTAATCGTTTAGATGCATTTGCGAATGAATTTGGTTCCATCATTTCACGTCAATTGGAAGAACACATTTAATGGGTATGCAGTTATCTTCACATTCAAATGGCCGTGGCGGCGGAAGGCGTCGTCGAAGTTTTCGCCCCAACAGCGATATTAATGTAACGCCCCTGGTTGACGTTATGTTGGTTCTGTTGGTCATTTTCATGATCACGGCTCCTATGATGACGGTTGGGGTTCCCGTAGATTTGCCTAAAACACAAGCAGCGCAAATTAATGATCAAGATGAACCATTGATTATTTCGGTTGATGCAACCGGCAAAGTGTACCTGCAGGAAACAGAAATGCTTTTAGAGGAAGCAGTGAGTCGCTTAAGAGCTATTACAGGCAATAACCCGAATGCAAAAATATATGTAAGGGGAGATAAAAAGTTGGCTTATGGTCAAATTATGGAAATCATGGGAGGCATTGCAGCGAGCGGCTTTTCTAAAGTTTCACTCATCGCTGAGCTTCCAGCGAACACGCCCTCTTCTGTGAAGGGCATGAAAGAGTCAACAAAAAAGCAAGCAAGCGCTGTTAGGTAATTTTGATGAAAAATGCAGTAATTGCCTCAGCCATTCTGCACTTACTTATTCTAATTCTTTTTGGTGTAAGTATTGGCAATCCCTTTAAGGCAGCCTTAAAGGATGATCAACCTATGGTCGTCGATTTCGTTCAGATAGGGGATAAGTCTGCGGCTCCAAAATTGTCTCCTTTAAATCAAAAGGCTGAAGAACCTAAGCCTCTTCCCAAACTAGAAAAACCAATGGAGCCTCCTGCTCCTGAGCCAGAGGAAAGTCGCGTCACGAAAAAAGAGCTGCTTCCACCGCCGCCAGAAGAGCAAAAAAAGCCAGAGGAAAAACCAGTTACAAAATCAAAAGAACCAGAACTTTCAAAAGAGGAAGTTGACCCTATTTTAAAGAAAAAGCCCGAAAAGAAGGAGCCTGAGAAGAAAAAAGAACCTCCAAAAAAACTGGAAAATAAGATTGAAAAAAAGCCTGATCTTAAGAAAGATCCAAAGAAAAAAGACAAAAAGAAAACAGATGAAAAGGCTGAGATTAATTTGAAGAAAAAGAAAGCCTCAACAGAAAAAGATAAAAAGCCTGATTCTAAAAATAAAAAAGATTCAAAGTCTGCTTTGGATGATCTGTTAAAGGATGTAAACGATGACAGTTCGACTATTGAGGATGGCGCACCCGCTGAAACTGTAGGCGAAGTTATTACAGCAACCCAGATTGATGCAATTCGTCAAAAGATTCGCAAATGTTGGTTGGTGCCGGCCGGACTAAAAGGTGCAAAAGATATGGTTGTCGATATAAAGATGGAAATTGCACAAGACGGCACGGTCACTAAAGCAGATATCGTCGATAAAAATCGAATGGTGGAAGATACTGGCTTTAGAACGGCAGCTGAAAATGCACGTAGGGCTGTGCTGGATCCGCAATGTAACCCGCTTCCCCTTCCAGCGGACAAATACGAGCAGTGGAAAGATCTTGAGATGAGCTTTAATCCCAAAGATATGTTTTAATAGGTTTAAAAAATTAAGGTAATTATTAGTCATGAAATCAATAGTCATTTTTCTTGTTTGTTTGATTGCAACAGCAGCACAAGCTTTAAAAATAGAAATTACGAAAGGTGAAGTAAGGCCTGACCCTATCGCCATTACTAAATTTTACAGCGAAGACTCTGAGGTCAGGGGGATTGGTTCTGACATCGCTGAGGTGGTTGGTAATGATTTGGTAAGCTCAGGTTTATTTGAGTTAACGCCAGAAGGGTCATTCATTCAAAAAGAAGAGTCTGTCGCAAAAGAAGGGCCACGATTTGCTGATTGGCGTTTATTGGGGTCACGTTTTCTTTTGACTGGTAAAATCAATGAGGAATGGGGCGGGAAGATTACAGTTGATTTTATATTATATGATGTAATCGCTGGACAAAAATTAATTGCCTTATCGATGAGTAGTGATAAGAAAAAGTGGCGAAAAATTGCCCATATGATTGCTGATGCTGTTTACAGCCGTGTGACGAACGAAACAGGTTATTTTAATACCCACATTGTGTACGTAGAAACTGTCAGCAAAGGTAAAAATTCTAGAAAACGTATCATGCGCATGGATCAAGACGGCGAAAATTCAGAAGCTTTGACAGATAGCAGCCGTTTGGTTTTAACACCTCGTTATTCGCCAGATGGTCAAAAGATTGCTTATCTTTCTTATATGAATAATTCGGCCCATGTTTATCTTTTGAATTTGCAGACAAAGAACAAGGAAACGCTTGGAAACTTGGGGGAGATGAACTTTGCTCCTCGGTTTTCACCAGATTCTAAAACAGTTGTTATGAGTTTAGTGAAGGGCGGAAAAAGTGCAATCTACAAATTTGATCTTGAAACCAAAAAACTAGTTCAGCTAACAGAGCATAGGTCTATTGATACATCGCCTTGCTTTTCACCTGATGGAACACATATTGTTTTTACCTCTGATAGAGACAAAGAAGGAGGGGAGCAACTTTATATAATGGATATCAACGGTGGTAATGTAAGGCGAATTAGCTTTGATAAGGGAAAGTATTCCCAGCCTGTTTGGTCGCCGCGTGGCGATTTGATTGCTTTCACCAAACAAATTGGCGGGCAGTTTTATATTGGTGTGATTGGTCCAGAAGGCACAGGAGAGCGCTTGATTGCTGAAGGATATTTGGTTGAAGGTGCGGATTGGTCCCCTAATGGAAGATATCTTATTTTCACAAAAGAGCATGCCACAAGTGGACAAAGTCAAATTTACAAAGTTGATTTAACAGGCAGGTACACGCAGCAGGTCAAAACAAAAAAGGATGCGTCCGATTGCACATGGTCACCTTTATTGAAGTAAAACTTTATGAACCTACTCACCTTTACTTTTCTGGCCATTGATCCTGTTCTTCTTTCCATTGGTCCCATAAAGATTCATTGGTATGGAGTGGCGTATATTGCCGGAATCTTAGCAGGGTGGCGCTATGCTCTTTATTTGGCTAGGCATTATGCATCAGATTTAAAAGAAAAAGATTTTGATGATTTTGTAACCTGGATTGTTATTGCCATTATAGTGGGCGGCCGTTTAGGACACATTTTTATTTACGAAGCTGGATATTATTTTAGCCATCCGTTGGAAATTTTAATGACTTGGCGGGGAGGGATGTCCTTCTATGGTGGTTTAGTTGGGGTGATTATCGCTACTCTTGTATACTGTAAACGCCGCTCTATTAACCCCCTTCGTTTTGCCGATGTAATGGCCGCAACGGTTCCGATTGGTATAGGTCTTGGTCGCATTGCCAATTTTATCAACGGTGAATTATACGGCAGAGTCACTGACGTTCCTTGGGCGGTTGAGTTTCCTGCGGGTGGCTTTTTACCCCGTCATCCAAGCCAACTGTACGAAGCAGCTCTAGAAGGGTTAGTCCTTTTTCTAATACTTGGGTTTGTTTGGCATCGAACCCAATTGTCAAAAACACCGGGCCGTATAACAGGACTATTCTTGATTGGTTATGCCGTTTCACGCTTTTTAGTTGAATATGTTCGGGAACCTGATGTCGTTTATAATTTTTTATCTTTACCACTTACAACAGGTCAGCTTTTAGCGTTACCATTCTTCGTGATCGGAATATTTTGGGCATTACCTAAAAGAACATGAACCAATTTTATCCGTTTATTCTTAAGGAGATTCAGCAAAAAGGCCCTATGACTGTAAAGCGATTCATGGAGCTTGCCCTTTATCACCCCCTGTATGGGTACTACAAATCTCAGACTGTTCTTGGAAAGCAAGGGGATTATATAACAGCCCCTGAATTGACTCAGGCTTTTGGTGAGCTTTTGGCCTTATGGATGATTGATTTGTGGCAAAGGCTGGGGCGACCTTGTTTTGTACAAGTGGTAGAATTGGGGCCTGGGAGGGGGACAATGATGCAGGATATCCTTCGCACTGCTGTTAAGTTTCCTGAATTTTATCAAGGACTAAGCGTTTATTTACTTGAAACAAGTCCTGTTTTAAAGGGCATTCAAAGAAATCATTTGAAAGAAGAGTTTGTTCATTGGGTTGATGAATTACAAAAAATTCCGATGGGAAAAATGACTTTTTTCTTTGCGAACGAGTTCTTTGATGCATTGCCAATTGAACAGTATGTAAAGGTCCAAGGTGAATGGAGTCCTCGATTGATTGGTGAAAAGGATGGACAGTTCTGTTTCCTTACAGAAGGAGAGATAAAAGAAACTTGCGAAGCCTATTTGGCGTATATGCAGGAAATTAATGTACGTCTTTTAAAAGACAAGGGAGGAGCCCTTATTATTGATTATGGGGACGATCTTGAGAAAGAGAGAATTGGTGATACGCTACAAGCGCTTCATCTCCATAGATATGCTTCAATTTTACAAAATCCAGGCGAACAAGATTTGAGCCATCATGTTAGTTTTTCTGAACTAAAGAGCTATTTGGACAAGGGAAATTTGAAAATTTCATTGACGTCTCAAGGGGAATTCCTGCAATCCTTGGGCCTTGAACCTTGGGTGGAAAAATTATGTAAGGGGGCTGATAAAGAAATCACAGCCAAGATAAAAACAGCGGCCGCCAGATTAATTTCTCCAGGAGAGATGGGACAATTGTTTAAGGTTTTAGCGGTTGAAAGCTATTAGAATCTGAGTTATTCATTTAAGTTAAGAAAATTAGACATAGTGAAAGAGAAACAAAGTGCGTGCGGAAATTGAATCTCAAGTAAAATTAGTTAATCAATCTTTGGTTCTTCTTCGGAGGCATCTTTGACTGGGATCAAGCCTTAAAAAAACTTGAGCATTTAAATGGGCAAGCTGAATCGCCTGATCTTTGGAACGATCAAACGGCTGCTCAAAGAATTTTGAAGGAACGAGAATCTTTACAAGTTTCTGTTAATCGTATCCAAGGTTTGGAACAGTCATTAAAAGACAGCATTGAACTGATTGAACTAGCCGAAATGGAAGATGATGCTACCGTATTGAGTGAGGCTGAAACAAGCTTAGAGCAATTAAAAACATATGCGGCCCGTCTACAGCTTGAGACTCTTCTTTCTGGAGAGGCAGATTCAAACGATTGCTTTATAGAAATCAATGCAGGGGCAGGCGGGACAGAAGCTCAAGATTGGGCAGAAATGCTTGCAAGAATGTACAGCCGGTGGGCAGAAGCTCATAACTATAAGTTAGAAATTCTAGATGAAAATGCTGGCGAAGAAGCGGGCATTAAATCAATCACTTTTAAAGTCATCGGACATCAAGCCTATGGATGGCTGAAAACCGAAAGCGGTGTCCATAGACTTGTTCGGATTTCGCCTTTTGATTCTAATGCCAGGCGTCACACCAGCTTTGCCTCTGTTTGGGTCTATCCTGTGATTGATGATTCAATTCAGGTAGAAGTCGAGGAAAAAGATTTACGTATTGACACCTATAGGGCATCTGGTGCCGGGGGGCAACATGTCAATAAAACAGAAAGCGCCATCCGTATTACCCATACTCCAACGAATATCGTTGTCCAATGTCAAAGTGATCGTTCCCAGCACAGGAACCGTGCCCAGGCTATGTCTATGCTAAAAGCTAGACTTTATGAATTAGAACTGAGAAGGCGTGAAGAGAAACTTAATAACCAAGCCGCATCAAAGACAGATATTGGATGGGGACATCAAATTCGTTCTTACGTTCTGCAGCCTTATCAAATGGTCAAAGATAACCGCACTGGCGTGGAACGTGGCAATGCAGCAGCTGTCTTAGATGGCGATATTGATTGCTATTTAGAGGCAGCTTTAGCTCAGAGAATTGGCGGTGAGGAAGAGTAGAACAACAGGTATTGTTATAGTTGTTTATTAAGTATACACTTTTAGATATAGAGGTTTTTGTATTTAAGGGGATAGCTTTGGCCGGATTAATAAAAAAAAGTAGTTTTGCTTTACTGATGACGTATGCTTCTTTGACAAGTGCGTATGCAGATGAACCATTTTGGGCTAAATATATCCCAAATTTTATTCGTCAATATATACCTGGTCTTGCTACAGATAAAGGAACTACCGTTTTTGGTCCTGCTTCGTATAATAATGTGACGCTGCCAACTTTAGAGGTTATGGGGCCTGCATCCTTAGTTGATGTTAAGGTTGACGGGCAAACAAATATTCAAGGCCCTCTTGATGCTAGAGATTCAAAGTTAAATAATTTAGAGGTCAATGGTCCCGTCTCGCTGCAGGGAACGACCGTAACAGGGCAAACTATGATTAATGGACCGTTATTATTAGATAAAAAATCAAGCCTTGAAGATGTCTCAATTTCAGCTAACGATGTGACTATAAAAGATTCGACAGTTAACAACATCACCATGCGTAAGACAAATGACAAAAGTAAAAAGCAAGTTATTACTTTAGAAGGCGCTGCTCATGTGAAAGGTTCTATCAGGTTTGAGCAAGAGGGCGGACAGGTTGTGATGCGTGACACGGCTAAAGTTGATGGTTTGATTACTGGCGGTGAAGGGATTAATGCCGATCACAAAAAGCCGGTTTAGATTCATTTATTTATAAGCCACACTTTTGACTTTTCGGATTTCGTGTGGCTTTAAATCCTCTAATTTATAAGGACCATAAGAAAGGCGGATCAGGCGGTTGACCCTGAGGCCCAGATAAGTCATGACTTTTCGAATTTCCCGGTTTTTGCCTTCATACAAAGTCACATGCAGCCACGTATTCAAAGATGATCTTTGGTTTGGCATATCTATTTCAATAGAACCATAATGGATTCCATCAATAGTCACTCCTTTCTCAAGAGCGGCCAACTCTTTAGGGTTTATCTCTCCAAAAACTCTTACTTTGTAACAACGCGGCCATTTTGTACTGGGTAATTCGGCAAAACGAGAAAATTCACCATTATTTGTTAGTAATAATAAGCCTTCTGAATTAAGGTCTAAACGGCCAACGGAAATAACCCGTCCAAGCGAATAACGTTCAACATCTTCAAAGACTGTTGGTCTCCCCTCTGGATCCTTATGGGTTGTGACATAACCTTCTGGTTTATAATAACACCAGACCTTGGTGGTTTCTGGTTCTTGTATAAGAGTATCGTCGACTTCGACGCGAGATTTTTCTGTAACAAGAGTTGCAGGAGTTGTCAGAATGTGACCGTCAACCTTAACGCGTCTTTCTTCGATCAAGCGTTCGGCATCACGGCGCGAGCACACTCCCGCGCGAGCCAAAAATTTAGCAATTCGTTGTTCCTGGGTGGGAGATACAGAGTTATTCACAAGCTTTGATGAATCCTTTTAATAAAGCTATATCAGCTGAACTTACATGAAACTCAGGGTGCCATTGTACGCCAATGCAAAAACGATAATTAGGTGCTTCAATCCCTTCGACTAAACCATCTGGAGCCATAGCGTTAATCTGAAAGGAATCAGAAAGCTTTTTAACGGCTTGGTGATGAATGCTATTGATTTGAAAAATTTCATCCTCAATAAGCTGGCTTAATAGAGTGTTTTTTAAGATTTTTACTTCATGCTGATGTTTAGTTCTGCATTGGCTTTGTTTATGTTCGATGGAAGAGGGCGCTTCATCAGGAATGTCTTGTATCAAAGTTCCACCATGTATGACATTCAAAAGCTGCATCCCCGCACAAATACCCAGGACAGGCTTATCAGCCTTTAAAATAGCCTTAGCAATTGCTGATTCAAACGCAGTTCGTTTTGGTCTAAGGGGAGTGGCTTTAGGATGATGGTAATCAGCGCCATAAAGAGCAGGTTCGATATCAAACCCACCACCCGTTAACAAAAGCCCATCTATAAGATTACAATAATAATCTAGATGTTCGGGGTGATAAGGCAAGGGTAGAGGGATTCCGCCTGCATGCGTTATGGCTTCACAATAGCGGTGTCTTAATCCGTACCAGGATAAATCTGAATACCATTTCCCCTCAATTTCTTGTGTGGGGTCTATGCTATCTAAAGGAATTCCAATGAGTGGTTTTTTGATCATTACGTTAGCTTTTTAAAGGTTTCAAAGGTCAAAAGATGTTCAGGTGTTATACACTCTCTTACCAGATAAATTACGCCTTTATCAATCATAACTTCTGGAATAAGGGGGCGTGAGTTATAAGTAGACGATAATGAAGATCCATACGCACCTGTATGGGTAATCGCTAAAATATCTCCGGCTTTGAGATTCTTAGGCAAAGAAATTTGCGATGCAAAGAAATCACTCGATTCACAAACAGGACCAACCACATCAACAATCATTTGTTCAGTATCATTTTTTTTATCAGAACATAATACAATGGGGTGCTCTATGTCATAAAGTGCAGTTCTCATCATATCATTCATACCGGCATCGACGATTACAAAAATTCGAGAGGGTGTACGTTTGATATATAAGATTTTGGTTAGCAAAAGTCCAGATTCAGCGACAAAATAACGCCCAGGCTCTATGACAAATCCGCAATTTAGATTTCCTAGTTCCTCGCTAAAGGCTTGTCCATAGGATTGAAGATCAAACTGCGGAGATCCCGAAAGGGTATAGGGGACATAAAAACCCCCTCCAAGATCCAAACGTTTTACAGGGTAACCTTCAAAAGATAGAGAGGAAACTAAAGTTTTTAATTGCCCGAAAACTTGTCGATAAGCATTAATGTCTTGGATCTGAGATCCAATATGAACGGATATCCCTAAAAAATTTAAATAGGAAGAAGAATGAGCAATCGAAATAGCTTCCATCAACTGTCCTAAAGGAATGCCAAATTTATTTTTATCTGTCCCTGTTGTAATCTTTTTATGAGTTTTGCCTTCTATATTTGGATTTAACCTTAGAGCTATAGATATTGGTTTTTGCAAAGTAGAGGCAATTTTTTTAACAACGTGCAATTCCTCTAATGATTCTACACTTAATTGCTCGATTTCATTTTGGATGGCGAGAGTAATTTCTTCGTCGGTTTTACCTATGCCGGAGAATATAATTTCCTTAGGGGAAATACCGGCTTTAATGGCTTTTAGAAGTTCCCCCCCGGAAACAACTTCAACGCCACTTCCTTGTTCACAAATAAGTTTTAAAATGGCCTGATTGCTGTTTGCTTTTATAGCGTATCGTATTTGTATGTTTTTTCTCAGAGACTGAATTAGTTTTTCAAGATTTTTATGCTGATGAATTATTACACTTGAATCATAGACATAAACGGGAGTTTGAACTTTCCCAACTATCTCCAGATAACGAGAGAAACCAGAATGATTAAAAAGATGAAAACCTGGGTAAATCAAGACTTAGGATACGTTCTTGGATAGTTATCATGATCTAATGGTTCTATCGGGCCCTTTTTCCCACAACCACTCAAAAATAAACAAAAGATAAGGATAAGTATAAAACGCATAACATAACTTCTATATGGTGGGCGATGACAGGATTGAACTGCCGACCCTCTCGGTGTAAACGAGACGCTCTACCGCTGAGCTAATCGCCCCAATAGAATCTTACGCCTTCTAAAGCATATGATTCTATATACCAGAAAATGCGTTATGCATCAACAGCATCTTTTAACTGTTTACCTGCTCTAAATTTTGGTAAACACTTTTCTGGGATTTTTATGGTTGCGCCTGTGCGAGGATTGCGGCCTTCACTTGCTGCTCTTTGTGCAACAGTAAATGTTCCAAATCCAATAAGACGTACATCTTCTTTTTTCTTAAGAGCTTGAGTAATTGCTTCGAAAGTAGCATCAATTGCTCTCTCAGCCTCTGCTTTTGTTAAACGAGAGGATTCTGCAACTGCTACAACGAGTTCACTTTTATTCACGGAGATTGCCTTTCTAACTAAAAAGGTTAAAACAGATTTCTAACCACATACTAATAGGGCTTTTCGCTTAGGGTCAACAAGATTTATTTAAGTTTATGTTGCAAAAACTATATTTTTTAACTTGCTTTTATAAGAAATCTTTAAATTTGCCAATTCTTGGGTTTTTTGGTACTTAGAAAGGAGAGTTTCTTTTTAACTGAGCTTGGATTTCTGCAAGAGTTGCTTTAATTCCTAATTTTTCTAAGGATGTAACTCCGTACTCTGAAATGCCGCA
Organism: uncultured Alphaproteobacteria bacterium; assembly: GCA_903899945.1. GTDB lineage: Bacteria > Pseudomonadota > Alphaproteobacteria > Paracaedibacterales > CAIULA01 > CAIULA01. The sequence goes on from CAIULA010000008.1 coordinate 59,609, forward strand.
AGGAATTATGCCTTGGAAATGAATTAGATTTGGACAAACGTTTATGGAAAGTCCGTGCCATGTTACCCATTTGGTAATTCTGACTCCAATAGCAGCAATCTTTTCTTCTCGATCATTTTCTCCCTTGACCCATAAACCCACTCTTCCTTCTTTTTGCTCAGCTTCTACATTAAAATGAGATAGGGTTTTAATGATCCATTTTTCTAAGGTGTTGATGTAAAGACGAATATCTTTTTTTCTTTTTTCAAGGTCTAGCATTACATAGACGACAAGCTGTCCTGGCCCATGGTAGGTATACTGTCCTCCACGGCCCGTTTGATAAACAGGAAATCCAAAGGTATCAAGAAGATGCTCTGCTTTCGAGCTTGTTCCGGCTGTAAATATGGGAGGATGCTCAACGCACCAAATAATTTCTTGTGATTTCTTCTGTCTAATATAACGAACTTGGTTTTCCATAAACTCTAAGGCTTCTTGATAGTTAATAAGCCCAGGTTCATGGATCCAAAGAGGGGATGGAAGAGCAATCATAAGCTCTAAAACCGTAACAAAAAAGTCAAATTAATTTGCGCTGCGTATACGCAATTGACGAGCCTTTGTTAATATAATATTTTCAAGCTCGGTTGCAACTGCCGGATCGGTATTGCTATTTGCCCAGTTACCATCTTTCATTTTGATTTGTTTATAAACAATGACTTTTAATGCATCCGCTCTCAAAACTTGATCTGTTATGAAAATAGTAATCTTTAACTTTTCGTTAGGAGTTTTTGGATCAACATACCAATCCGTAACAATAACCCCACCAAATGCGTCTGCTGAGGCAAGAGGCATAAAGTTTATTGATTCTAGGCTTGCTCTCCACAAATAAGGATTAACGGTAGAGGCAAATGTTCCTCCGCTTTTTCCTTTTTTTCCAGGACCAAAAGTTAAAAAATCATCCCCAGCAATTGATCCAAAGCCAAGTTTACGTTGATCTTCTTTATCGACTGGCACTTTGTTTTCTTGTAAAGAATTATCAGAGCACGCAGTCAATAAGGCAAGTATAGAAAAGCCAAGTATTTTATTAAAAAATGCAGGTAACAAAATATATTCCTTAAAAACTATTTTTTTTGATTTTAACTTATACAATACTGGATACTTTTCCAACAAAAAAAGCAGGCACAATCATTTGCGCCTGCTTTTTTTAGAAAAAAGTACTTTAGAAGCTTACTTTTGTACCTAGGACAAATACAGCGCCAGAGTTATCACCAATAGCAGTATTTCCTTTGCCTTCGACATTTGTCATGTAAGATTGTTGTACATTCTTTGCGCCCAAGTTTGTGCGAGTTTTAATAAAATCAACTTCTCCATAAACTTTAAGGCCTTGTAATGCGCTTAAGTCAACTGATGTAGCAATGATATCGCTACTTGTGCCACTTGTAGCATCTGACATGCGATCAGTACGGTGGAAGGCCGCAGCAAATTGATAAGCGCCTACGGTGTAGCTTGTTCCTACGTTCCATGCCTTACCAGAGTTTCCTAAATAGGAATTGCCAAGATAAAGCTTTCCTGCATTTGATCCCGCGGCGCTGCTATAGTTAGATAAGCTGCCATCTCTTGGTAAACGTGATTTACCGTTGTCAATCCACCCTGCAGCAACTTTCCATTGATCATATCCAACAGATGCAGACAATTGATAAGACTTCGCGTTTCTAAGTGGAACGCGACGTTGGTCGCCAAAGTTTGAATAGTCTGTATAAACGCTCTTTTCTACAACGCCAACAACAGCGAATGCATGTGACCATTTTCCATTAGATCCCTTATGAGTCAAACCGACTGTTACGTTGCGAATACCATACGGGCCTGTATTTTTACTATTTGGATAAAGAGCAGAACTATTTCCAACGCCAGGGTTAGCACCTACAGTTGCGTTATTTTTACTAGATTCACCCATATGTGAAGTGTTTGGTGTGTAAGCTGCACCAAGTTGGAATCCTAGAACTTCTGGGCTATAGAAAACAACTTTCGCTGCTTTTTTAGTTTCACCGACAAAGTTAACGCCTTTGATAACGCCAGCTGAGTAATTATACGCGCTGTTTAAAGTACCGTCGATACCGTTAGCGCCGCCAATAAGGTTTGCACCACTTTCTGGCATCGCATCTTCCGGTCCACTGACTTGACCAAGTTGTGTTGTACCAAAATCACCGTTAAGTTCAACATAATTTTTATTTACATAGGCGTCTGAACCTGGAATGGTTTCAAAATTGATACGGTATTTATATTCCATACCGTTTGAAGCTTTACCGGTAACTGTAAAGTAAAGGTCAGAAGCCCCGATGTTTACTTGGGGATCTGTCCCACCTTTTCCATTGTCCTTGCGTTGCTGGGACGCGCCATAACCGGCAAAAGACGTAAAACCGTTAATTTTCAAAGTAGGTGCTTGCGCTTGACTTTGACCTTCAGCCTCTGCATTGCCTGAGTAAACTAACGCACAGGCAGTCAAAAGAGACAACAATTTTAACGGATGTGGGCCATGCTTCATTTTTATTCTCCAAATTTATTCTTTTTAGTTTGAGCACACACTGCATTAGATAAGGGAATGAAGCAAGGGGATGTCCAAAATTAAGAAAGGAAAAAAAAGAGCGCTGTGACGCTTATGTCACAGTTTTCTTTTAAGAATTTCATTAACCAAAGTTGGGTTTGCTTTACCTTGCAACGCTTTCATTATTAACCCTACAAAAAAACCAAATAATTGTGGTTTTCCAGAGCGATATTCTGCTACTTTCTCTGCTTGCTCATCTAATATCTTTTCAACCACTTGTTCGATTATAGATGGGTCTGAAATCTGTTGTAAACCAAGTTCTTTGACAAGATCTTGAGGTGATTTTCCTGTTTCCCACATATTTGAAAAGACATCTTTTGCAATTTTACCGGAAATTGTTCCATCAATAATTAAATCAATAAGCCCGGCTAAATTCTGTTCTTTAAATGGTAGGGATTTTATATCAACATTCTGGCGATTCATCGCTCCAAAAACTTCTCCAATTAGCCAGTTCGCAATTAATTTAGCGGCCTGAAGGGTGTCTTTTGAGCGAGAAGATTGAACAACACTTTCATAGTAGAACGCAATTTCTTGTTCTGCGACCAGAACACTTGCATCATAGTTAGTAAGGCCGTATTCTTCCATGAAGCGCGCTTTCTTAACATCGGGAAGCTCGGGCATGCTTTGCCTTATTTTTTCAATTCTTTCTTTTGAGACAATCAATGGACGTAAATCTGGGTCCGGGAAATAACGATAATCATGCGCATCTTCTTTGCTACGCATCGAACGAGTTTCACATTTATTGTGATCAAAAAGACGGGTTTCTTGAATAATTTCCCCTCCATCTTCTAAAATCTCGAGCTGACGAGCGATTTCATAATCGAGAGCTTGTCCTAGAAAACGTACAGAGTTTACGTTTTTAATTTCTGCGCGCGTGCCCAGAGGTTCCCCCGGACGACGCAAAGAAATATTTGCATCTGCCCTAAGGCTTCCCTGCTCCATATTGCCATCGCAACTGCCAAGATAACGTAAAATGGAGCGAAGCTTTTTCACGTAAGCCATAGCTTCAGAAGGGGAACGCATATCGGGTTCGGAAACAATTTCCATTAAAGCAATGCCGGCACGATTCAAATCTATATAAGAAAAACTTGGATGAAGATCATGTATGCTTTTCCCCGCATCCTGTTCTAAGTGAATACGGGTAATAGCAATGCGTTTGGTTTTGCCTTCTTCAAGATCGATATCCAAATATCCGCCACTAACAATAGGATGAGTAAATTGAGAAATCTGATAACCTGTAGGTAGATCAGCATAGAAATAATTTTTTCGATCAAAAATAGATGTGTGATTTATGGTTGCATTCAGACCAATCCCTGTTTTAATCGCTTGATCAACGCAAATGCTATTAATGACAGGTAACATTCCTGGCATACCGGCATCTAAAAAACTAACCTGAGTATTTGGATCTGCTCCAAAATCAGTAGAGCTGCCACTAAAGAGTTTTGCGTTGGATACAACTTGGGCGTGAACTTCAAGCCCAATAACAACTTCCCATAAACCCGTGCGACCTTTTATTAAATTATTCGTTTCTGACATGGTGTGACTCATAAGGATTTGATTTGTGTTGCAAAGTCGGCGGCTTCTTCTATCACGGCTGCGACATTAAACAAAAGTTGTTCTGATAAATGAGGCCCAATAAGCTGTAAACCAAGAGGCAATCCTTCTCGGTTTAGACTTGAAGGAATTGAAATAGCAGGTAACCCTGCTAAGTTAACTGTAACTGTAAAAATATCATTCAAGTACATCGTTATTGGATCTGATGGCTTTTCATCAATTGCAAAGGCTGCAGATGGCGTTGTCGGCGTTAAAATCACATCGACTTCTTTAAATGTATTTTCGAAATCTTGAGTGATTAATTTTCTTACCTTTTGCGCTTTGAGGTAATAGGCATCGTAATATCCTGCCGAAAGGACATAGGTTCCGATCATAATACGTCTGCGAACCTCTTCACCGAAACCTTCACGTCTTGTATTTTCATAAAGCTCATCTAATGTTTTGCCATCAACTCTGACTCCATACCTGACTCCATCATAACGGGCAAGGTTAGATGATGCTTCGGCAGGTGCTAGAATATAATAAGTTGGCAAGGCATAAGGCGTAGTTTTAAGGCTTATGTGATGAATCGTAGCGCCGGCTTCTTTTAGCCAATCGATACCTTGTTGTAAAAGAACTTGTGTTTCGTCATCCAGATTTTCCATGTATTCTTTGGCGATTCCAACTCTTAATCCCTTAGTAGTGGGTCCCAAGTTGGTTAAATAATCTGGAATATCCGTTCTTAAAGACGTTGCATCTTTTTCGTCATAGCTTGCCATGTTCTGTAACATTAAGGCAGCATCCCTTACGGTGTGGGTTAAAGGTCCAGCCTGATCTAATGACGAGGCAAAGGCAACCATCCCATAACGGGAACAAAGACCATAAGTGGGTTTTATTCCGACCAATCCTGTGAATGCTGCCGGTTGTCTGATAGAACCACCTGTGTCAGAAGCCGTGGCGGCCAAGGCAAGTCGAGCTGCAACGGCTGCCGCTGACCCGCCTGACGATCCTCCGGGAACCATCTGTTTATTCGGATTGTTTTTTCTTTTCCATGGGCTAATAACGGGACCAAAAGCACTTGTTAAATTTGCTGAACCCATTGCAAATTCATCCATATTCGTTTTACCAAGAAAGACAGCGCCGGCGTCTAGAAGATTTTGAGAAACGGTTGATTCGTACTTTGGTACAAAATTACTTAAAATTTTGGAACCCGCCGTGGTGCGAATATTTTTTGTGCAAAATAAATCTTTTATTCCGAGCGGTAAACCTTCCATAGGGCGGGTTTGGTTTGATGCAATACGTTTATCTGCATCTTTTGCTTGAGCCAGAGCAATTTCAGGTGCCTCCGTAATGTAAACATTTAAATCCCTATGCTTTTCCATGCGGTCTATAAAGCTTTGGGTCAGTTCAACGGCGCTGCATTTTTTTGTTAAAAGAGCTTCGCGAGCTTCTGTTAAAGTTAATTTTGTTAGGTCTGTCATGTGATTACTCTACAACTTTGGGTACGGAAAACAGGTTGTGTTGAGAGGAGGGTGCATTTGCCAAAATGTCTTCAACAATTCCTCCTGTTGTTACAATATCTGCACGCTCAAACATAACAGAGCTATCTTCACTGCACTGTATATCAATGTTGCTTGTATCAACAGCTGTTAACTGATCAATCCAACTCATAATGGAATTTAATTGCCCAACAATATGCTCATATTCCTGTTCTTCAACTTTAATACGAGAAAGACTTGCAATTTTTTTAACGTCTTCATTTTTTAAGGACATAAAAACCTCATATTTTTAATTGGCACCATACTGGCGCATGATCGGATGCTTTGTCTAGTCCTCTTGGAAGGATATCGACTTGGCAATCCATAACAATGTCACTCGCTTCAGGCGAGAGAAGGAAATGATCGATGCGCAAACCTTGATTGTTTGTAAAAGCTCCAGCTCTGTAATCCCACCAAGTAAAAGGCCCTACGCCTTGATGATATAATCTTAAAGCATCTTGGTAGCCTAGATTTAAAAGTCCTCTAAATGCGTTGCGTTCTTTTGTGGAGCATAGGATTTCTTCTTCCCATTCCTTTGGATCATAAACGTCATTATCTGTTGGGGCAATATTGAAATCTCCACCAATAATGCAAATTTCTTCATAAGCCAAAAGCGCTTCAAGATGACTGCGTAAATGATCTAAAAACTTGAGTTTGTAAGTATATTTGTCTGAGCCAACCTCTTGGCCATTGGGAACGTAAACAGAGGCAACTCTGACAGGTCCAATAACAGCTTCAATGTATCTGGCTTGATCATCGTTTGTAAAAGAAGGTAGTCCGCAAGTGATATCTTCAATGGGTGATTTGGATAAGATGCCGACTCCATTAAATGTTTTTTGCCCGAGAAGGGCGACGTTATAACCAAGATCTTCAATTTCTTGCAGAGGAAAAGCCTCATTAACGCATTTAAGTTCTTGTAACAGCACAATATCAGGCTGATGAGAAGCCAACCAAGATGTTACAATTGGCAGACGTGCTCGAATTGAATTCACATTCCATGTAACAATCTTCATTAATGCTATTTCCTTATATCGAGAAAGAGTTTCCGCAGCCACAAGAAGAAGCTGCATTAGGGTTTTTTATAACAAACGCAGAAGAACCTAATTCTTCGACGAAATCAATTTCACTTCCTTGAAGAAGGGCTAAAGAGACTTCATCGATAACGACATAAATTCCATTTTTTTCAAACAGATGATCGTCTGTATTCATTGCGCTGTCTAAAGTAAAGTTATATTGAAAGCCTGAACATCCTCCACCAAAAACACTAATGCGAAGGCGCAAAGCTTCATCTGAGTTCTCTTGTTCTAGTAAATAGGCAATTCTGCTTGCCGCTGTATTTGAAATTTGGATATTCATTTCTTCTCTTTTTTTGGCTTCCTGTTTTTTAAAACATGCTATAAATATGCAAGATACAACATAATACAATAATTTTACAGGGGTTTAGATTATGGCGGGATCAGTTAACAAGGTTATTTTGGTGGGAAATCTTGGTCGAGATCCAGAGGTTCGTTTTATGCCAGACGGTTTAAAAGTTGTGAATGTTTCGGTGGCGACAAGCGAAACATGGAAAGATAAGAATACCGGGGAGCGTAAAGATAAAACAGAATGGCATAGAGTTGTCATCATGAATGAACGTCTTGCGGATGTTGCCGAGAAATATTTGAAAAAAGGCTCAAAAATCTATGTAGAAGGGCAATTACAAACCCGAAAATGGACTGACCAGAATGGGCAAGAACGTTATAGTACTGAGGTTTTGCTATCTCGGTTTCGCGGGGAATTGACTTTGCTTGACTCTAAAGGTACAGGAAGCGGGGGAGACGATTATGAAAGTGCGTCTTACGGAAGTTCAGAATCTTCTGTTGGCCATAAAACTCAATCGACATCATATCAAGAATTGGACGATGATGTCCCGTTCTAAAAAAATGGAGACAGCTGTTTTGAGCAGATAGGTTACGTTCGCGGTGATAAAAAACATCACTGCGAGCGAACCAAGAGATACTTCAGTTTTAATGGGATTCCATTTTTAAAAAAAGACTTTACCGTGCATTTCCACATTCAATCGCAAGAGGAAATCTGACTTCTTCGCGAATTTTGTTGAAATAAACATTGCCTCTGATCAGAATATTCAAGGCTTGCTTGGATGGCGTAAAACCGTCTATTGTGACTTCGACTTCAGTTATTCTCGGCTCAAATGCGCTAATTGCACGTTCGCAAAGTTTTGAAATTTTTACCCATTGATTAGGGCTGGTTGCATCAAAAGTATTAGAATCGGTCAATCCGTACAGAGATGGAATGCCATAATTCAAAGGATCGTCTTTTAATTCTTCATAGTCTTCAAATTTTGCTGTCAGTCGAGTGTTGAGTACTTTTGAAATTTCACTAATAATTGAATCAATGACTTCATTAAAGGAAAGGTGGTTTTTTGATACATCTTCAAAGGCCTCGTCCGGGTCATCATCAATCAGCAAATTAAATAACAGCTGCTTTGATCCAAGAGTATTTTTTGGTTCATTATAAACGGATTGAATTGCGCGCATGGATATCTCCTTTATTAGTTAAATTTTAGTTACCAATTTATTAAAAATTTATTAATTGAATGGAAAGGAGATTTGCATTAAGGAGTTGAGGATTTTTGCAATTACAAAAATCCCCATCTAAAGAGAAAAAAGAAGGACAAAAGAGTGCCCCAAAGGGGAAAATTAACTACTCAGCTGTGTTCTTTGAGTAATCGACTTTGCTAACCATTTGACCTTTGTTTGTGCCATCATTATCAAAAACATATACAGTGTTTGTTTTTGAAGAGACAATTAAATTCAAAACAATTCTGTCCAATTGTTGTTGAAATGTTTGAATTCGGCAGTCTGTGTATGCAATTGTTTGCAGTTTAACTTTTGTGCTCTTAATGTTTCCTAAGCGAACAATTTCAATGTTTGCAAGTGGAATTCCAAGATTCATTTTGCTTTCAAGCTGCGCCCCATGGCCACCGTTTGGCAGTAATAGGGTAAGGTCTGTATGTTTTAAGGTCGCAGAAGTAAAAAGCTGATTGCTAGCGTCACCTGTTGTTAAGCGACTGGATTCTCCATACCAACCAAATAATTCACAGTGATCGTTAAATCCATCTACGTTTGATGTAAGAAGATCATCTATCAAGATCATCCATTCAGGCGATTTTACGCCCTTATCATCAGGAGTTTGTGTATCGGTTGTTGCAAGTTTTAATCTGCTTTTACCGGGTATTTCAGTAATCGTATAATTTTGTGGCATCTTTTGTCTCCTTTTTATGATTGGCAGACTTTAGACTTCTGAAATCTGCCAATTTTCCTTAAGTATTCGTTTCTTATTTTGCAGGTGGTGGTAATGTTGCAACCAAACGGATAGATGCAGTCAACTCTTCCATTTGGAAGTGAGGACGCAGGTACACAACTGCTCTATAAGCTCCTGGTTTACCTGGTACATCGAACACATCGATACGAGCTTCGCGTAAAGGATAACGCGCCTTTACATTTTGTGGAGCATCGTCGTTCAGTAAAATGTAGTTAGCGATCCAAGTGTTTAAGTAAAGTTCAACATTCGCTTTTGTTAAGAAGCTGCCGACTTTATCACGCATGATAACCTTGATGTAGTGAGCGAATCGTGAAGCCGCCAAGACATAAGGCAAACGGGCTGACAAGGTTGAGTTCGCATTGGCATCGTCTAAGTTATAGACTCTTGCTTTTTGAGTTGTTTGTCCGCCAAAGAAAGCCGCAAAATCAGTTCCTTTGCAATGACACAGACCAATAAAACCTAAATCGCTAAGTTCTTTTTCACGGCGATCAGTAATTGCTGTTTCTGTCGGGCATTTCAAGGCAATGTCACCATCTGTTGTCTTGAAGGTGTATGCTGGAAGTCCTTCAACAATACCACCACCTTCAACACCTCTAATAGCTGCTGTCCAGCCAAAATTAGTGAAAGCATTGGTAATACGTTGCCCAAGAATGTAAGCGGCGTTACCCCAACAGAAGTGATTGCTGTTTGTTCCAACAACATTTTCTTCAAAGTTTAGGCCTTCAACAGGACATGTGTTAGCCCCATAAGGAAGACGCATCAAAACCCGAGGAAGCACAAGAGCTACGTATCTTGAATCTTCGCTATTGCGGAAGCTATTCCATTTGACAAGTTCTAAGCTTTCAAAAACTTTTGAAAGGTCGCGAGGAACTCCTAAGTGTTCAAAGCTATCTAAGTCAAAGAGTTTTGGATCAGCAGCTGAGATGAATGGCGTGTGAGCAGCTGCAGCGACGTTTGATATTTTTTCAAGTAGTTCTAAGTCTTGTGGATGGCGTGTGAACTGATAATCTCCAATCAAGCATGAATAAGGATGTCCACCAAAAGTGCCATATTCTTCTTCATAGACTTTCTTGAAAAGTTGGCTTTGGTCAAACTCAACAGCTTTTTCAAGATCACGTAATAGCTCTGCTTTGCTTATATTCAGTAAACGTAGCTTTAAATGTGCTGACGTATTTGTATTTTGCACTAGGTAATTTAAACCTCTCCAAGAGCCTTCAAGTTTTTGGAAAGCGGGGTGATGCATAAATTCATTTAATTGTGCGCCAATAAGCTCATCGATTTGTTGAATTCGTTGATTCAAAAAGGCTGCAGCATCTTTACTGATGGTATTACCTTGTTGAACAAGTTGGTTTACAAACTCTTGCACAAGATCACGTGCAAAAGGTTTTTGACTTTCATCACGAACCAATTTTCCTTCAAGGAATAAAGTTTCGAGAGTGAGAGGAACTGCTGCTTGAGTTTCGTCTGCCATTATCTTTCTCCTTTAAATGTTCTCTGCTATTACTTTTTAGCTGTCTATGCGCTTGGAGCTTCAGCAGGGGCTTCAGAGGTGCCCAATTCTTTAGGGGCTTCAGGGATGCCCAATTCTTTTTGAAGAGCGTCACGCTTTTCAGTGTTTGTAATAACTTCTTGAAGAAGATGATCAAGGGCATCATTTCCATCAAGCTTTGTCAGAAGATCCTTTAGTAAGGAACGTGCTTCGTACAACTTAGCGAGAGCCGGGATTTGTTTAACAACGTTGAGCGGTTCAAAATCTTCCATGTTATTAAAAAAAAGTTCTGCGCTTAATTGTGATTCATCATTTGTAAGTTTGTTATCAACCCTTAGAGCCAACCGTGGTTTAATTGAGGACATAATTTCGTTAATGTTATCGTTGTCGATTTCAACGAATTTACGATCTTTTATTTTTGGAAGCTCTTCTGCTGGCATGCCTGATAAATCAGCCATAACACCCATAACAAAAGGCAGTTCTTTCATTTCAACAGCATCACCAATTTCCACATCATATGTGATTTGAACGCGAGGGGGGCGGACTCGGTCTAGTTTGTGTTGTGTGCTTTCTGACATAATTACCTCCGTAAAATCGATTTGCTGTTTTCTATTTCCAAATTTGAAAAAAACCAGCACAATCTTGTTGCCTTACTTACACAATAAGGGAGGTATTATTAAAATTAAGTTAATTTTTATTTATTTTTTTGTTGTAATTAAAATTATGTACATAAAATCATCAGATTCACCTCAATCCTATTATCGGTATAAGATTTGGATAGAATATGACGGTAGTTTTTTTCATGGTTGGCAAAGACAGAAAGGCTTAAGTACCGTCCAGGCCTCTATCGAAGATGTTTTAGAACTTGTTATGGGACAAAAGACTTTGGTTGAAGGAGCAGGGCGCACGGACACAGGTGTGCATGCAACAGGTCAGATTGGTCATTTTGATTTAAATAAGCATTACCCCGCTTTTCGTTTAAAAGATGCTTTGAATGCTCATCTTAGGGATAAAGGGATTGTTATTTTAAAAATTAAAGAATGCGACGTTAACTTCCATGCTCGTTTTTCAGCGACGTCACGCACTTATCATTACCATATTATAAATAGGCGGACTCCCCTAGCGCTTGATCGTTTTCGAGCTTGGCATGTCATTCCAAAACTTGATATTGAAGTTATGAAAAAGGCAGCCAGTCATCTGGTTGGTAGTCATGATTTTAGTTCTTTTAGATCAGCTGATTGCCAAAGTAATAGTGCTTTAAAAACGTTGACACAATTTGGTATAAAACAAGAAGAAGAGAGAATCATTGCAACCATAAAGGCTCGTTCTTTTCTTCATAATCAAGTTCGAATTATGATGGGAACTTTGAAAAAAATTGGTGAAGGGAAATGGACGCCTGTGGATCTTTTAAGGATTCTAGAGTCCAAAGATCGAACCTTAGCAGGTCCAACTGCCCCACCACATGGTTTGTATTTAGTCGATGTCGGTTATGAATAAAGGTCGTATAAAAATATAGAGGGTATAAATAATGAAACCAAATGGCTTTACAGTAGGCGTCGTCATTGCGATTCTAATCGTCATTTCTTATAAGGTCATTGGCCTTTTAGCAACCGGTTCAAAACAAGAAGCAGAAGGCTATACATTAAGTCTTTTAGATATTGGGTATCAAGCACTCAGCTCGCCCAAAAAAGTTCCCGATGCGTCTTTTCAGCTTTATAAAACCCCCGCGGTCGAGGGTGGAGCTGAGGCAAACTTAGCCAATTATAAAGGAAAGCCTGTGGTGCTTCATTTTTGGGCAACGTGGTGCGGTCCTTGTGTTGCTGAATTGCCGCATTATGATTCTTTTGCGGCAACTGGAGAGATTGTGAATATTGCCTTGTGCTCAGGCGGGGATACGGAAACTTTTGAAAAAGTTGATAACTTTTATAAAAGCCATTCTATTAAAAAATTACCGATTGCCTTAGATGCAAGGGGAAGCCTTTATAGATCTTTTGAAATCAGAGGCCTGCCGACAACTGTTTTCATCAACAAAGAAGGTTTTGAAATAGGACGTATTGTTGGAATGATTGACTGGAAGGATAAAAAAGTTGTTAAACTTTTAGCAAACTTACTTCAAAAATGATGGTGTCGCATGTTGTCAGAAATTTGTTATTCGGCGATAGCACCAGTCACTATTATAAAGATAATCTATTTTCCACATGTTTTTCGGAGCATTTGATCAGTGATTTCAAGAGTTTTTTCTCTTTTGCAAGATGGATCTTTTGAACAAGCAATTTTTAAGTCATCAAACGTTGAGAGAGCTTTTTTACATTCCTTGATTTGCAAAGCTGTATTTATCAATAATATCAGAGTTTTTACATTTTCCGGTTTTATTCGATTAGCTCTATCAGCATAATTAAATGAATCCATAAGAAGCTCTTTGTTGTTTAGGGTATGACCGAAATGAGATGTAATCTTAGCAAGATTGTATAAAATAACTGCATTATTCGGATAAAGAAACAATGCTTCTCTAAAATAAGAAAAGGCCTGCATATATTCATCAATGAGCATTTGGTAATGGCCTAAACTAATAAAAGTAGAAGCATTCATGGGTGCAATTTTATAAGCTTTAAACGCATTTTCTTTAATTATGGAAACATAATTACTTCTTAAAACGTTGTCACTTGTGTTTTTGTATAGCTCTCTATAAATATAGGCCTTATGTAGATAAGTATAAAAGTTCTTTGGATTAAATGCTTCAGCAAGATTACAGTCTTCTATGGCGATGGCTTCCATCAATTTACAATAATTTAAGGTATCACCATCTATATTTTTCTTAATCTGAGTTTTTTTAATCCTATTAAGAGCTCTTAAGTTATAAAAAGTCGCTAAACGAGCACCACAAACGGTATGGGTATAAGTAGTAGGGTCGTTAATGTTGATGTTGTGTGAGTTTATATACTCTTTGATTAACATGTTGAGTTCTTTTTCAGCAAAATCAAATGAATCATTCGTCATGTAATTAAGCGCCTGATTAAGATGTTTTATTATAATAAAGACATTTTTATGTTCCAAAATATTTTGCATAACGTTGTCTTGATATTTTAATCTTTCTTTTTCGGGCACAAACTTAGTAAGACCATCCAAAAGATCTTCATTTCTTTTAAGGGTTATATGAATTTGTTGATCATTTTTACGATAAAACTGAGTGGATTTTAATATCTCCTCAGGAGATTTAGTATGGTCCAATAGAGTTTGTTCATATTCTGCTTCGGCATATAAAAAAGACAATAGATTACTATTTTGTTCCCATTGAGCGTTAAGGTAATCGTTAGTTTTTCTTAGAAATTCTGTATACTCGGTCCTTATCATCTGTTTTTCATTAAAATTCATGGCAACCCATGTGACCCATAGTGTTGCAATAAATGTTCCGAGTCCTACAATAAAAACTCCTATATTTATCAAAACTTCCGCTCTTTTTATTTCTTCGGACCACTTACGCCAAAGGGTAGAAGGGAGATTTGTTGGTTTATCGATAGGATTTTTATTAAAAAGAATTTTTGTAGATTTTAGCATGGATGTTATTCGTTATTGCATGAGGATATTTTCCGATAGGACGTAAAGGTAATGCACATATTTTATTAAGCAAAGTTGTAAGATCTATCTTTCTTCTCCTTACTTTTAAAAAATAATGGAGATTAACGTTAGAAAATCTCTACAAGTTATTTTTACTTTATTTTTTCCACCAATCTATTGGGTAAATGCAAAGCCTTAATATCTTTTAAAACCTCAAATAAGGCTCCTTGGATTAAAAATTGCGCCTTATAATTCCCAAGTGCAATATTTAGAATATTGGGTTCCGTTATGCTTTGGTGATCAATCATTTTAAAGATTGACCAAGGACCATCATATTTCTCAGTCAATATTTTTCCTTGAAAATCTGTACAACTTAGTGTGCATAGGTTCTTTTGGTTGGGAACAAACCACTGAATATTGGTTGAGAAAAGGGGGCCATGACGATACTCAATCTTTTGGTTGGCTAAGGTCCAGGTGATTGAGATGAGCCGTTTATCAAGGGTATGGGGTTCTATCGAAAAGGCTAAGTTCATATTCCCTTTTTCATCGAACATCAACTGTTGAAGCTTATGTATTGTGTGGATAAGGGGTTTATGAATTTCTAAAGATGTCTTTGCGAAAGGAATGGTTTTTCCTTGGTCAAACACATGCAGGTAAGTTTTATAAAATTGATCAAATGCTCCATTCGGTCCAAAGAATTTTTTAAAGACAGAAAGAGGTGCATCTTGCGTTGATTCTGCAGAGAACGGATAGAGAGGGGCAAGTTCTTCCTCAAAGGGTTTTTTGAAGGTAATTTGCCATGCCTTGTTTATATGCTCGTCTGCAAGGCTTAATAAAACTTCCCAGCTATCTGTAATAATTTTATTGACCCAACTGCTAAGCGGTTCTGCTAGAGAAGACGCCGTTATCTTTAACAACTCCAAAGGGTGATTAGCCAGACTTTTTTCTAGAGTGTTTTGCACAAGAGAAAAAGCTGCTTTTGGAATATCTGCTTCACTCTGGAGTGGTGCTAGTAAACTATTAAGCTGACTGAGTTGAGTTAGAAGAGTTTGAATGACAGCTGGATTATTCTCTTTTGCTTGTAATAATTGACTGATATTTGAAAATATTTCAGCTTGAGAAGATGTCAAAAGATTCGCAATCTGAGAAACGTTATCTTGGTAAATAGTCAGGGTTTTGATCAAAGGAGAGTCTTTGCTGACTATTGTTTTTAAAACTTTGAGAAGTTGGTTTAGATCATTAATTGGAATGATTGTGTGCTCAGTTAAAAAGTTTTGCCAATTTATGAAATAATTTTGAGCATAGAGAGCATCTAGTTGCTCCCTTAAGGTATTTTTTAAAGCTTCACTGACGTTACTTCTTAAACCAACCGTTTGTTCATCTTGAAGGAGTTGTTCTAGAAAAGGCTCTTTTTGTTTTTGGAAAACTTCTTGAAAGCCTTGCTGGGTATAAAGCGCTGGGATACTAAAGATCTCATTCTTTATTTGGATAAAAACCTCATAGAAATTGGGACAAACTTGCAAAGGAACAAAGGGGTTGGGATAATTTTGTTCTCCATATGACTGCAATCTATGATACAGCTGATTAACCAGATTGCTGTGATCCAGAGTCTGACGTTTACTTTCAATAAGTTCAAAATTAACAGGAAGATAGGGCAGAGATTGTCTAAAGGCAAGATCTAGATAGTGCATATATTCATGGGTTCTTTTATCTGAAGTTTTGTTATTTTCTATCACTATTTTCCGAATAATTTCTTTAAGCGGTTTTTCTAAAGAAATTTTTCTAGTCTGGTCATTTGCGTTAAATAATAGATATATTTTCAGTAATTCCAGGTTTCTGGTTGGGTCTTTTTCTTCTTGAAGACGTTCCTCAATTTCATAAAAGAATAAGGGCAGAAAACGGTAGTCTAAAATGTAGTAAAAGGCATTCATAAGAGATGAACGCAGCTTTAAAATATGATCGGTCATACTCGGACTTGGCCATGGAGAAGTATTTAGAGAATCAGCCGAGCTTTTCAAAAGATTTAGACTTGAGAGCCAAGAAAAACTTCCCCAAGTTTCGCCTTTTTCTAAAGCACTTGGGTTTAAGTCTAATTCAGTGAAAAGGTTTTTTTCTATATATTGTATTTGCTTAAGTTCATGCACATAGTGTCTATACGATAAAATTCCATAACCAATCATTAAAAGTATAAAGGCACAATAGCTCGCAATTTTTAGTTTTTTAAGAAGCCTTTTTGTTTGTGAATTATAAGTAGTTTCTGACGCATTAAAAGTAATATGTTTTCCAAAAAAATCACTCAGAAAGAAAGATTTATTATGCGTATGAACAGTTTCTAAAGGCGCTTGATACGTTAATTTATATGCGTTCGTGAGTTCCGATAGATAGTAGTCTTGCGCTTTTCCTTCTTGAAGGGCACTTGAAAAATAAACACCATGAAGAAAAAAGGTCTTTTGAGTATTTTGTGGCAGAAAAAGTTCACTTACATAATATTCCAATGAATTTCTTAGAGCTGCTATTTGTTGAGGAAAGTTTATAACTTTCTTGGAAAACTCTAACGAAATATTTTCTTTGAGGATAAGACTGAGGTTTGATTGAAGATGAGAAATAAAAGAATCATAGTTGTGTTTAAACTGATTGGACAAATACTCATGGTGAGAAGATTTAATTTCAAATCCCAATGCTTTTTCTGTGTGATTTTCGCTTGAAAAATATTCAGTAAATCCTTGTATAAGGTCACATTTAGTGAACAGTATGTAAATAGATAAATTAAGTCCCAGATTTTTTTGTAAATGCGAAAGCGATTGTTTCGTTTGTTTTATGGTTAAATCTCTAGTCTCTGCATCCATCGTTATTAATTCATTAATATCACAGGTGAGTATAACTCCTTCTACTGGTTTATGATGTCTGTATTTTTTTAACAGCTTAATCAAAGCAATAGGTAATGCTTCTTTTTCTTGTGATGGGATGATTTCAATAAAAACGCCCTCTTTGAAGAAACTCCATTTCGTTTCACTTGTTTCTTGAAGTCTTGATAAGGTTCTTTGGAGAAAATCGTCTAAAATGGGAGGATCTAAATCCGCATTCTGAATAGCAGATGATTTGCCCGAATTTTTTGGGCCCATAACTAAGAACCAGGGCGTTTTTACAAAACATTTTTGAGAACTGCGATTAAAGAATAAATTTGCTTTTAAAGTGGAGATGATTAAAAAGATGGATTTTCTTAAACTTTTTTGTTCGGCTTTGTCTTTTTGAACAGATGGATCTGACGAACTATCTCCTTCTACCAATGCATAAAGAAATTTTTGATTAGTCTTATGGGAAACAATCTTGATAATTAGAAACCGAATGAGCCAGAAAAAAAGAAAAAGCCCAATTATGTAAAGGCGCGTTGAAGCTTTTGCAAAGGCAGATAAGAGGGTTATTTTTGAGAAATAACCACTTACCCAAACAAAAGTACAAACTAGGAACAATCCAATTAAATTGAGGATTTCAGGGATATTCCAAGATTTTTTCATTGATTTTCACCATTCTTAAAAATGTCTTCAAGCAGTATCAAAGAGGGCCGCATAGCGTTGTCTAATTTCTTATCAAGTGACAGAATAAAAAAGGATGTAAGGAGAAATGAAAAAAATATAAAAAACCAAAGTGATGTTCTTTTGGTGTGAGAGTTTTTTTGAGAGTGAGAGGGCGTATTTAGAAGCACAGACGAAGTAGAAAGATAGGGCAAAATCGCTTGTGATAAATTTTGTTGTTCAGCCTTTAGAATTAGGGGATCTTTGTTAAAGTTTTTTCCTTTGAATCCTAAGGACAATATAAGGTGTAAAATCTCTAAAATGTGAGCATTTTCTTGAGGGTTTTCGAGCATATTATCTAAAATGAGATAAAATCTTTCTCCTCCAAAGGTTTCTTTGTAAAAGATATTAAGTAAAGTGTTTTCTGCCCAGTTTTCTTGTCCCTCTTGGGTATTCATAATGGCTTCGTCTAAGGCAGCGCAAAGACAATATTGTAAGGCTAAAATGGTGCGAGCCGGATAGGCTTTACTAATTTCTTTGATGAATTTTTTAAACTCATCAATAAGCAGAGTTCTAAAATTGTCTTGGCTGCCTTTTAAAGCTTTTGTTTTCCAAGAAAGTAATAATCCTAAAAGGGGAATGGACGAATAAAGTAGTAAATTGGAAGATGGTAAAGGCATCCCCTCTGGGTGAAAAGAATCAGGCATTTCTTTTGATTTGGAATAAAATTTCATAAAAACAGCCTTTCTTATTTAAAGTTCTTCATAACTTGCCAAAAATTCTATTTTAAAACTTGGAAAATTACCGCTCAGGTGAAAAGCTACACCGGTTGATTCCAAAATGTTTTGCCATTCAGAATGGCTTTTATCTAATAAGAAATAGACGTAACCGGCAAAAAAAGGGAGACGCCTGGGAACTACTGACAAAGCGGTAATGTTAACTCCAGGGATCGCATAATTTACAAGATTGTGAATGCCCTCAATAGAACCAATCTTTAATTGACTTGGAAGTTGTTGGCGTAATTCTTCAGTTGGAATATCGGCACTGACTGCAATAATAAATTCTGCTTCATCAAGTAAGTTTTTATCAAAAATTGTGGCACTCCACAAATTTAGAGACTCTTCTTTTAAGGAAAGAGAAAAAGCCTTTTGCTGAATTGTATGACTTAAATACTCTCTTAGATTTTCCTGCAGAGGGTCGAAGGTTTTGTTGAAATCATTATGAAAATAAAGAAAGCTAAAATCAGGTTTTCTATTTTTTGAAAGATATGTGGAAAAAGCGGCATACGCCCCAGACAATAAGGAATAAAAATCAAAAGCTGAAACTCTTTCTTCGTTTGCAAGATTTTGCAGATATTGTTCGTATTGATTCAAGATTTGTAATAAAAGAACCTCTTCAATTTCAAGAAGGTTTTCATCATTCATAAGAGAAAGTTGATTAGCAAGATTATCTCGTTTTTGACTAATCAGTCCTAAAATTTCAGTAAGAAAAGCACAAAGTTTCGCGTTGGTTTTAATGTTGAGATAAGTGGCAAGAAAAGTTTCATCTAGCTTAACAAGATTGGTGTTACTAACTTCACTTATTTTGGCAATAGGCAAAGCAATGTAATCCTTCAATTCTTCTTCATTGGTAAAGAGACATAAAGAAAGGTTGCAAACTTGTATGTTATTAAAATCGTTTATATCATTCGAAGTGTTATTCATAATTTTTAGGGATGCGCTTTTATAACGAGGCAATTGAAGAGTGCTTTGATGTGGATCAATGATTTCTGCCGTTCCCGTCCGAAAAAGAGGAATTCCCAGGTAAACAGTTAAATTTTTTGTATTGGGTGATATTTGTAAGGGGATTGGAAGAGGATCTACGTCAGGTGCATTAATGAAGGTTCCATCTTGAAAAGCGCCATAACAGCTTTTAAGAGCGATTTTTCCAACCAACAAAAGTTCATTATCAATTTCAAGTTTTTCAAACCCCCAAAAATATTTTGATAGTTTGAGAGTGTTTCTAATTAGGAAATCAAAATAACGATCCTGCTGTTGAAAATGTTGGGGAAAAAGAAACATCCCCTCTGACCAAACAACTTTGTTGTACATTTCGCGCCTCCTTGCTGATTTATTTCTGTTCTGCTACCAAAGCTTGATTTTCTAAGACTATGAAATCATCAGCGATAAGTTTTAAGTTAAGGCCTGTATTTGGGATTTTCTCCCTAACGGCAATTTGTTTATAGTGGGCTTTATCAATGTTTTGAAACGCCACAACAATACCAATGAAATTAGTAAGTGCGTCTAGGGTGAGTTCATTCTTCACGCATTCATTCGGTTTGATAACAAGCCTTGTCTGAGCTGTTAAATCTGACCCTAGGGTTTTTTTAGAATTTTGATAAAGATCTAAGAAATCTGCCGCTTCAAAAGTAGAAGTACTTTTCAATTGAAATATCAGCAGATCAACAGGAGAAGGTTGTCCATTCACATCTGGATTTAATTCAGAACTTCCATACGTTGTTAGTTGCAATTTGTTAGGGTCAGAAAAGATAGAGCAACCTGGCAAAGAAAGCGCAAGAATAAATAGAAAGAGAAAATTAAATTTTTGTAAAATCATATAAGCAAGCCTTTATTGGGTTTGGGTCCTTTACGGGGTGGTCAAAATATTTTCAATGAGATGGAATTTTCCTTCTGATCCATTTGTTCGGTGGTTTGAGTGTTTCTTTGAGTTTATTCTTATTGGGTTTATTTGAAGTTTCCTCTTCTTGGTTTGAGAGCAAGCGAGTGACTGGAAAAGCCAAAGAAGCAGTTTTAAAATTAAAATTTTCATACAAAAAAGCTAGGGGATCATTTTCTTGGCTAAAATCACTTGTGTGCTTACTAAAAGGTTCCAGAGAATCTTTTAGTAAGATGTGATCATAGCTCTTTACCGAAGGTGCCTCTTCTATCTCAAATTGGATATGAAAATCTTCATTTTGAATAGAATCCCCGGATTTGATGGGCGTTAATTGGGAATTTAATACAAAGAAATAACCGCTTTCATTTGAATAGAGGTTGCATTCAAACTCGGAAATATGAGATAGGTCCTGTGCGACACGATTTTTCTTTTTAAAAGAAGCTAATTTTTTGAAAATTCCCTTCTTCTTTTCAAGTGTTGAAAATTTAAGCTTCAGGGTATACATTTTTGCCCATCTCTTTAGCAAGGTTGTTTTTTTGCATAAAAGATAAAACTCTGGATTTCTCTATGTTGGTATCTGCTCTATCAATTGGATTATCTTTTGAAATAACCCAACTATTCCATCCTAATGAAAAAGGCCTGTTAGAACTTAGCTGACATTTTGGCACCTCCTCTTTCTTTAAGAGGAGACGAATATTAAAATCTAGATTGTTGTTGCAGTAATATTTAGCAATTTGAACAATCTCAAAAATAAGAGAACCGTTAGGAAGAATCTTATTAAAAATTGATAGAGGCACAGGGCCAATCAAAATTGTGAATTTGCTAGTTTTGCTCCACACTTTAGACCCAACCATAGCGTCTTTGCCAAGCCTGTTATAATTGGCTTTCAAGGGCAATGTCGCAATCCGAGTTAATTCCTTTTTAGGAAGATTTAAATAGCTTCCGCAAAATTGTTCCACTTTTACGGGCAAAGACAAAAAAACGGATAACATGCTTTGCAAGCTACAGGCTGATGCAGGTTGTTGAGTTAATAATCCAGAAAAAAAAGTAGCAACGTTGGCGGGAAGAAGGTTGGAAGTACTTTTTAATGCAGAACCATGAAGGCCACTTAAAATAAGTTTGGTAACATCATGGGGGCTTTCGTATTTTTGTGAGCGCTCAAAATGCATATAAATGCGGTTCTTAGCCCATGCCCGGTAGAAAAAAGAGGAAATTCTGTGATTAAAAATATCAAGAAAATCTTTCAGCGCTAAATCTCCATAACGGATACGTTCTAAGATCTCTTCTGTATAGTGGTAGGGAAGAGTTCCGCCGGCTCCTAAAAAATTACCGATCGAAACTTCCAGTACAGGCTGAGAAAAAGAATTTTGCGATGTCGAGGGGAGAAGAGTGCATTGTTTTACATTTGCCGCTGAAAAAGCAAAGGATACAAATGCTTTGAAACGCAAAGCTTCTGTTGCAGGTGCCAAATCATATCCCACACTTCTCAAAGTTTTTCTAGAGATTTTTTGAGACCAAGGCAAATCGATAGTTTTTGGAAGCTCTAACCCTTCAAGAAGTCTGACGGCTTGAAAAAAATCGAAAGTCTGCGGCTGTCTTATTAATGTATCTAAACAAGTGGCTTGAGGCCGGCTCTGGGGTCCCATTTTATCCATTCTCCTTGTTCATTATTAACCACAAGTTGGGTGAAAGAATTCATAGCGCAATACACCGCTAAGAATCGTTCTAAAATACTGGAAAATAAAAAGTTTCTAGAAGTTTCCTCCTTCATCGTTATAGTTATTTTTGTGCCTCTGCAAACCGAGTTTCCAAATTGATCTTGGAATCTATGAATAGCCGGCTCTGCACTTGCGCTGACAATTGAATTGATCAATAAATCAATAATTTTTGAGTTGTTAAAATTATAAAGGCTTAGAATTTCTTGCAGTAATTCTTTGCAAATTGAATCTTCCATTATAGAAAAATTATTTAAGGTCAGGTGAGAAATTAATTGCCATCTATAACCCTTTCCTTTTTTAAGATGATAACTGGGCGTAAAAGGAGATAAGCATTTTATGTTCCCTTCTAACTCTCCGTTCGATAATTGCAAGTTCTGACCATTTTCTCCACATGTAAGGCTTGTTGGAAGATTATGATTAGAACACCACAAAGATAATCGAGCGACCGAATTTGTTACAGATGTTGGGCTGAAATTAAGATCAACAAAGGTAATATTAACTTGTGATTTTGAATTTTCTTCTAAACCTAAAATGTCGTCAGGAAAAAGCCTGGACGTAGACCAAAAGACAGAATTATCTTCATTTTCTTCATGAAATTTGGGGCCATAGATAAATTGACAATTCTTCGATTTTTCACCGGGGGAAATAAGTTTAACTGAATTAATGGTATAAACTTCTAACTCTTCTAACTGACGAGAATCAGGAATAACAGGGTATTCAGCTTGTTGATGCGTTAAATCAATAGGTTCAGCTTCTTGTTTAAAAAGATTCACAATGGGTGTGCACCCAAGAATTATACTTTTTATGCTAAATGCAGGGTTAAGATCAGCATTGAAAGTATCAAAAAGAAAAAATATTTCAATTTCTTTGTCTGAATCCTTAAAAAGGCTTAAATCGTTAAAAACAAGGTCGAAAAATAGGAATTTTTCCGGATAAACAAAAAATTCAGTTAAAAATCTATAACCTATAAAAGAGTGTTTTGGAAAAGGAAGTAAAGACTCTTCTTCAGAAAAACCCACAGGCTTTAAACAATCTTTATCCAAAACATAAGGTTTTTTATCTTGAGAAGATGTATATAACGCAATTCCTATAAGGTTTTTAAAAATTAATTCATAGAATTTATGTGAATATGGTGGAACCATATTAATAAAAAAACGCAAAAAAGTCTTAGAAAGCTTAGAAAAACTAAAATCCTTATGCGTAGATTTTAGTTTTAATCTAAGGACTCCTTTGGTCTGGGAATACAAAGAGGATAACTCGGAGGCAAATTCGATCTTCATTCCAAATTCAATATGATCCACTGAAATAGGCAAAAGGTTAAGGTCATAAGTTGTCGTGAATTTGCAGATTTGAGAAGAGGGGGTGCGGGCTATTAATTCAGCGCCTTTTTCTAAAAAATAGGGAGTTGCCAGTTTTGCGTTAGGTTGGACTTGTATTATTGAAAAAGAAGGAATCGATAGTATGTAATGAGGATAAAGAACACTAAGAATAGCATCAGCTAACTCTGATAGATCGTCATCAAGTTTGCGATGGATTCTCGCTGATAAAAATGCAAAAGATTCAATAAGACGATTAATATGAGGGTCTGTAGAATTCTTCTCATCAATTTTTAGGTTCGATGCGACACGGGGATGCTTGATAGAAAATTCGACCCCTAAATGTCTTAAAAAAACGAGCTCTTTGTTATAATAAGAGAGAAAATCATCTTGCATAATCAAAACCCCAATTTAAAAAGCGGTATATTTGATTTTGCATATGAAAGTTTAAATGGGAATAAACTGAAAATGCTTTATTGCCCAAATTCAAAGAAGCAATCATTTTAAATAAAATTACTTTTTTATTATCTTGTGCATTTTTCGCAACATCGATTTTAACGTCTGAAAAACGAGGCTCAAACAAACGAAGTGTCTTTTCAATATCTATAGCCATTTTTTGCAGATTCACTTGTGAAAAGCTTAAGAAGTGCGAAAAGTCATCTAGACCATATTCTAAAACACAACGATTTAGTTCTTTAAAACTGCCAGACAGAGAAAAAGGCTGACGACGGGTATTTAAAAGCTTCTCTAGATCACTTTGCAGTTCAGTTAGCAACTCATCAATAGGCGATTTTGTTACTACATTCATAACTGCTGTATTAATCGTCAGGCTTTTTCGTAAAAAAGAACTTTGAATCATAAATTTAACCCTTTCTCATCTTGTTTGCAAGGAAAGGGCACCCAGTGACAGGCTAAAGAGAAAAGGCTCTTCAACTTGTTCAAGGTAACCTTGAGGTTTTAGATAAAGAGTACAGAAATACTGACCTGGGTTTGAAAAATTTTCTTTCACAACGATATTTGCTTCTTGGAGGGGATATTTTTTTATAAGATCTTCATCATCTCCTGCTGATTGAGCCGTATATTGCAATATCCATGTTTCTAAGAAAGATTGATATTCTGAAGCAGTTGTAAAAGAACCAACTTTTTCTCGTCCCATAACTTTAAGATAATGAGCCATTCGACTGACAGAGAGGACATGTTGCATGGGCAGTATTAAACTAGCATTAAGATTTGCAATGGCTTTATCATAATGATCAGGTTGATGAATTGTATGACATCTGTAAAAACAGAGATAAGAAGTATATTGACAGGATAAAACGATCATAAATCCAAGATCATTTAATATTTTTTCTTGTGAAGGTTTAAAGATTGTTTCAATAGGCTGTCTTGTATAAGACGAAGAAGAATCAGGATAATCGAAAGTTGGTAAATTTTCTAAAAGTCCCCCTCCGATTATATCTTTTGGGGTTCCTTGTATATTATAAAACCACCCTGTTTCATAAAAAGAACGAACAACAACAGAAGCAAAACAATAAACTGAATTAGCCCATAGATAGTGTTCTAAGTCTGTACATATTTCATTAAAACTTAAAGTCTTATCTGTTTGAAATTCGTAAGGTTTCCTTAAACAAACTCTTGGAAAACAAACACCCATAAATTTAGAATCGGGATGTTGTTTTAATTTTTTCCAACTAAAATATTGCTCCTTTTTTAAAAGACTCTCAATTTCATAAAGTTTTTCAAATTCTGTAAAACTTTCTATTTCAAAAAAAGTGGCACTTACACCGAAAATTGCGGGAGCAAACGCAGATGCGGATATGCCACTAATAACTTTAAGAGTTTGCATATCTGCTTCATTGTGCTCGATGTAATAATCGTAAAGAAGAAGCCCAAATGGCTCTCCTCCCGGATTATCAAACTCTTGTGAATAAACTTTTTTAAATAAAGAACTTTGATCAAACTCAAGTGCATTACCAATATCTTGGGCGATCTCTTTCCATTTTGCATCCAAAAGACGAAGCTTTACAGCCTCAGTCAACGGGATCTGCTGGCATAAATAAAAAACACCTTTCCACGTTGCCTCAAGATTCTGAAAAACTTTGTGATGCAGAATGACATTGATTTGAGCGTTTATTATTCTATCAATATTTCTCAAAATTTTATAAGCAAGCGCTTCATAATCTTCTTTTGAAAATTGCGAAAGTGATTCGCCCATTTTGTTACCTTTCTTGATTAAAATAGAGAGAAAGCCCTATAAAAGACTTTCTCTCTCATAAACTTAGGAAGACAACTGAGGTATTCTAGCAACAAGGCGCATGGAGGCAGATAGTTCTTCCATTTGAAGCCAGGGTCTCAGCCAGGCGATAGCATTATAAGACCCTGGGCTTTCTAAAATCTCTACCACTTGAATTTTTGCTTCAGCTAATGGGTATTCTGATTTTAAATCTTGTCCGGAATTTGGGTTAGAGTTCACATAATTAAGAATCCATCTATTCAGCCAAGCTTCTACATCACTTCGCTCCATAAAGGACCCGATTTTATCACGTGCCATAATTTTGAGATAATGAGCTATTCTAGAAGTTGCCATAATGTAGGGCAAGCGCGCAGAGATCGCGGCATTTGCAGTTGCATCGGCAAGATCATATTTTAACGGTTTTTGTGTGGTTTGCGCGCCAAAGAAAACAGCATAATCTGTTTCTTTATAATGACAAAGCGGCAAAAACCCAAGTTTACTGAGCTCTGCTTCACGCCTATCCGTAATTCCAATTTCTGTCGGACAATTTGAATCGATATCCCCATCATCACTTTTAAATATGTGAAGAGGAAGGTTTTCAACCTTTCCGCCACCTTCTGCTCCCCTGATTGCTGTGCACCATCCAAATTTTGCAAAGGCATCCGTTAATTTAGCACCAAGCGCGTAGGCCGAACTCATCCAACAATAATCTTCATGATGCAATTGGGTGCTGTACCCTTGTGCATTAAGTATTGTTTCTTCATAATCAAACTCATCTATGGGATGTGTGGACGCGCCATAAGGCAGACGAGCGAGAGCACGAGGAAGAGTTAAAGTTACAAAACGAGAGTCTTCTGCTTCTCTGAAACTTTTCCATTTTATATATTCTGTAGATTCAAAGATTTTCTCTAGATCGCGCGGTTTAGAAAGATCTGTCCAGTCTTGAAATCCAAAAAAGGAAGAACTGCAGGAGGTTATAAAAGGACAAAAACTGCTTGCTGCCACACCGGATATATTTCTGAGCATATCAACATCATCTGGTGTGTTTTCAAAAGCATAATCCCCAATCAAAACTCCGTAAGGCTCACCACCTGGAGATCCGTATTCTTCTTCGTAAATCTTTTTAAACAATGTGCTTTGATCAAATTCCGAAGCACCGTCTAAATCTTTAAAGATTTCCTTTTTAGTTGCATTCAAAACTTTTAATTTTAAACTTTCCCCTGTTTCGCTATGCATAACCAAATAGTTAAGACCGCGCCAACTGCCTTCGAGGCTTTTAAATGCGTCTTGGTGCATGATCGCAGCTAATTGCTGAGAGATCTTTTGATCAATTGTTTTGATAGCCGCATTAACAGAAGTGACAATGTTTTTATCCCAAGTCAAAACCCCTAATAAAGCTTGTTTTACAAAGACTGAAATAAGGTCTTTCATTTCATTGGGGTCCGATTGTTTAATTGCCACAATTGCTTGACCTGCTAGAGATGTCGCAGGTGGAATAATCTCTGCTGCTGGTGCTGATACAGGAGCTGCTGTTTGTGTTGCGGTTGCTGTGTCTGCCATTATTTATTCTCCTTGCTAACATCTACCCCAAGATCTGAGGCCATTCCTTGGATTTTTGTATTATCTTGTAAAACCTCTATTAGTATGCTTTCTAGTTCATCCGAGCGATCAGCTTTTGCCATTAGATCTCTTATTTTATTGCGCACGTCTAAAAGATCCTTGAGAGGTTGAACTTGATTGACTATTTGTCCTGGTTCAAAGTCACTAATAGAATTGAACTTCAGGCTAACACTCATTTGGCTGCCATCTCCGGCTAAGGTATTGTCAACCATCAAGTTTACAGAAGGTGAGATATGAGCCATAACATCATCGAAATTGTCTCTGTCAATCTGAACAAACTTGCGGTCACGTAAGGCTTTGCTTGCTGGGGTTGCATTTCCAGAAAAATCTCCAATAATGCCAACCACAAAGGGTAGTTCTTTTTGAACAACTGCACCCTCTGTTTCAACGTCATAGACAATTTGAATCCTTGGTTTGCGTACACGCGAAATCTCTTTTTGCATACTTTCCATCATTAAGCATCCTCCGTTGGTTTTTTAATTTCCATACCTGTCAAACGAGACAAGCTACTCTGCACCCGGTCATCATCAATAAGTTCCCCTAAAAGATCGGGCAGGGACATTTTTCCCCATTTAACAACCTGTCTAATGAGGTACGGTAAGGGGGACTGGGGTTCGTGAGCAGAAAAATAAGCTGCAATTTCTTCTAAGGACCTAAAAGCTGAATCTCTATCGCTAAGGGTTACTTCAGCGATTAAACTTGCTTGAGAATTTTTAGTTGTTACTTGAGAAAGAGGAACTGTTCGAGTTTTTAAAAATTCTTCAACATAATCTAAGCAAACGATTAAGTTTTCTTTTATGTTTGTAAACGAAGGGGCTTGATTTCGTGTTTTTTCAGTTAAACTCTGATCAAGGAGTTGGAGTTGATCTAGGCAACCTTGAATGTCATTGGAAACATTTTGAAAAAACTCGGTTGAAGTTTCTTTGATAGCTAAGTCTAAATCTTGGGGTTTTGGCACGCCTCCTGCAAGCATTTGTTCTTGTTTTGAGGTGTCCTTTACTTTTCCAAAGTTTAAACTTTGTTGGTATTGCCAAACTGTGTAACTTGGGCCGGATTTACTTTGGATAATGAAGGAATTTTGAATAGGGGCAATTAAAGTCCCTTCCCTTTCTTCACCATTAAGCCCATAAAAAAAACTGACCCTGGAGGTAAAATCCTTATCCTCATCGGGGAGAGGGTAAAGCCTGTCCCAAAAATTTTGAACCAACCCATAGCTAAGGCTCAGTCCATATTTAAGACCTGAAAATCCTGACAATCTTGTAAGAGATTCGATTATCCAACACGAAATTTGTAGGTCTTTTCCTTGAGTTAAAAGAATTTTTTCTCCTAAAGTTGAAACTTTTTCCCATAGGCTTTTCGTAGAACTTGCTGCAGAGAGAATATTGCTTGCTCTTTCTATATCTCTAGCTTGATTTCGAGCTTCTTTCATTTGCCAGTACAAAGAAGTTGCTGACGTATCAAGCCTCGGGTCTTGTCCGCTAGGATTATCGCCTGGAATCGCTTGTAGTAGCTGAGAAATATCAAGCATTTACATTAGCAACTTCTTAACCGTCCGAAATTGGCTAACAC
Source organism: uncultured Alphaproteobacteria bacterium (assembly GCA_903899945.1). Taxonomy (GTDB): domain Bacteria; phylum Pseudomonadota; class Alphaproteobacteria; order Paracaedibacterales; family CAIULA01; genus CAIULA01. The sequence goes on from CAIULA010000008.1 coordinate 88,249, forward strand.
TAAGCTATAAAATCCAAAGTTTTCTATGAGAAAAAAATTTATTATTCAATTCATTTTATGCGGCTTTATGCTTTAGTCTTTCGCAATCAATCTGAATTAGGAGGATTTGTAATGGCAATTTACATGAAAGTAGATGGTATCGAGGGTAATGTTACAGCAAAAGGCTTTGAGAAAATGATTGAAGTCTACTCGTTTAGTGTGGGGGTGGGAAGAGGGATTACCACCAAAGCAGGCAATACGCAAGATAGAGAAGCAAACGCTCCTTCTTTTAGCGAAATTAATGTTACAAAAGTATTAGATAAAACCAGTCCTCTTTTCTTTACGGAATCTTGTGTGGGCAAAGCCAAAAATTATGAGTTTCACTTTGTAGAAACATCAGATGGCTTAGAAGAATACTACGATTGTAAACTGTCAAATGTTTTGATTAGTAGCTATAGTTTATCTAGTGATGGCGGAGAGCCCTCGGAATCTATTTCCCTTAGTTATGATAAAATCGAAGTGTCTTTCTCGCCTCGTGATGATAAGGATGCAAAAGGAGGAGCAGTCAGAGCCGCTTATAATTTGGCTACGGCTTCCACGAAATAAAACCATTTTTCATCTTCTCTTCTGATGGGAAATTTGACTCAAAATCAGCAATTTATTGCCCTAGAAACAGGTCTAGGGAAAGATAGGCTTATTTTGACTTCCTTCACAGGAGAAGAGTCTCTCTCTCAGCTTTTTTCTTACAAATTACAAGCTTTTTCAAAAGACTTTTCTATCGATGAAAAAGAAATAATAGGAAAATCAGTAACTGTTAAAATTAACCCGGAAAGTTCTAATCCAAGGATTTTTAACGGGATTGTAAAAACATTCACTAAGGAAAGTGTGATGTTTCGGGAAATCAGAGAGTATGAACTTGAAGTGGTGCCATGGTTTTGGTTGCTTTCTCTTTCTCAAGATTGTTGTATTTTTCAAAATCAATCAACTGTGGAAATTGCACAAAAAATATTTAAAAAATTTAATTTCAGTGATTATAGTCTGGGCTTTTTAACACGACAATATCAACCACGCGAATATTGTGTTCAGTACAATGAATCGGCTTTTACCTTTATCTCACGTCTTTTTGAGGAAGAAGGAATATTTTACTTTTTCAAACATGAAGAAGGAAAACATACCCTTATGCTGGCAGACCTAACGAGCAGCTGTCCTAACAATCAAATCTCTAGCGTAAACCCTTCGCTGGGGGCGGCCGGGGCCATGCAACTTAAAAGTTGGTCTCAAGCATACAATTTGGTTACAGGGCAATGGGCTTATTCAGATTATGATTTCACAAAACCAACCGCAAGTTTGCTTTCAACCACAAAAGCTGTTGGTGGATTTTCTGCAACCTCAGATTTGGAAATTTTTGAGTTTCCAGGGGACTATGTTGATCCGTCGCTTGGAAAAAATAAAAGTAGAGTTCGGATGGAAGAGCAAGAAACCGATCAAGATTTTATAATGGGGACAGGTACTTACTATACTTTTTGTCCGGGCACTAAATTTCAGCTTAAACCAAATCAATCTGCTCAAGAGGAAGGAAATTATTGCATTATTTCTGTTACTCATTTTGCTCAAGATAAATCTCATAAGCTTTACAGACCCTTAGCAAACCCTCAAGAGGAAGCGGCCTCAACTTATGAAAATCAATTCACGTGCATTTTATCTTCTGTAAATTTTCGTCCCAAACGAATAACTGAGAAACCTAAAACAAATGGTCCTCAAACAGCTGTTGTGACAGGGCCTTCGAATGAGGAAATTTACACTGACGAGTACGGGCGCATTAAAGTTCAATTCTTCTGGGATCGATATGGAAAGCATGACGAGAAAAGTTCTTGTTGGCTGAGAGTTATGTACCCCTGGACGGGGAATAATTGGGGAAATATCTTTATTCCAAGGGTGGGGCAAGAGGTTGTTGTAACTTTTATCGATAATGATCCCGATAGGCCGTTGGTTGTCGGGTGTCTTTACAATCAGTCCAACATGGTGCCATATGCTTTACCCGATAACAAAACCCAAAGCGGTATTAAATTTTGTTCGACCCCGAAGGGAAGCCCTGCAAATAGCAATGAATTGCGATTTGAAGATAAAAAAGGCGAGGAACATATCTTTATGCACGCACAAAAAGATTTTCAAAGGGTTGTTGAAAATGATGAAACACAAACAATTAACCATGACCAGATTGTGACTATAAAAAATAATCGAACACACACCATTACCGAAGGGGACGATAGCCTGACAGTTAAAAAAGGTAAGCTTACTGTCAGTATTCAAGGAGATCATGGCATCACCATTTCACAAGGTAATCAAACAACAGAAGTTAAAATGGGTAATTATGCTTTGAACATCCAGCAAGGAAATCATTCAATTAAACTGAGCATGGGGAGTAGTACCATTGAAGCGATGCAAGGCATTGAACTAAAGGTAGGAGGAAATAGCATAAAGATTGATCAAACGGGAATAACACTGCAAGGGATGATGATCAAGATAAATGGCCAGATGATTCAAACCCAAGCTGATGCGCTGTTGCAGTTAAAAGGCGCTATCACAATGATCAATTAGCATGGATTATTTAAAATGACCCTGGATTTAGCGTCAAATTTCGAATTTCTTTCTAATCAAAAAGCCTGTGCTGTGTGCAAATTATTTAAAATTTCAACTGACGGAGAGGGGATTTTAAAAAATGAAAATCCATCATCGTTAGATTTTTTGAAATTTCTTGCGCAGGGCAAGGCTTATAAAGACATCATTAATTTTATAGTATTCAGTCTTAGTTTAAATCTCTCTCTAAACTGGAGTTATGACTGTTTGATAACGCTGCCCGATATAGAAGAAGAGGCGATAGGGTTGGATACTTTGATTCCCAGCTGGATAAAAGAGCCCACAGATGAAGTACGAGAAGGCATTCGGCAAAAATCCGAAACAATCAATTATGCAAACTCTTGGGGAGTTTTAGGAATGTCTGTGTACTGGAGTGGGGGAAATATTTCACCAAAAGGAAAACCAGAAGTTCTTATTTCTGAACAAGTCATTCGATCCCTTATTGCAAATTCAATTATTTTTGCAGCGTTAAAAGGAGATGCTAATTTAATCGAGCAAAGGTTTGAAGCATTTATCCAAAAAGGGTTATCTATCTTACAAACTAGTCATATGGAGCAAGCTTAAATGGGAATGCCAGCAGCAAGAATTAGCGATATGCATGTTTGTCCGATGGTAACAGGCGTTGTTCCACATGTGGGTGGTCCCATTATGCCGCCAGGCGCTATAACGGTTTTGATCTGTTCGCTGCCGGCTGCAAGAGTAGGGGATATGGAGGTTTGTGTTGGCCCGACTGATTCTATCGTGTTAGGGAGTATGACTGTTTTAATTGATAAAATGCCAGCCGCAAGGCTAGGAGATATGTCTGCCCATGGAGGGTCAATTGTTGCTGGTGCGCCGACGGTATTGGTGGGATGAGGGTTAAACAAAACAATAAGAAAATCAGTATCTATCGGATGATTCAATTAGGGGGGTATGACTGAATTTCTTGTATCTTCTCACAATTAAACCGTATTCAGTCTCCAATTGAACAGCTCCTAGCGTTAATTTAACGAGAGGCCCTGTCCCTAGTTTGCTATACCATGCGTACTGCTGGGTTGTATCATGAGGTGCATATACCATCCACATTGCAGCGTGGCCAGCAAATCCAATATCACTAAGTGCTTTATAAAGCACCAGCTGTGGTCCTTCGGGAGGTAGCAACACAGGAAGCCAGCCATGGTCGGCAAACATGGCATCAAACGCGTCTTCGTTAGCAGAAGCACCACCACTTGGAAGTAGATGCCCTGTGTTGAGACCAGTAGCGGCGAATCCAAAGCAGTTGGATTCTTCGTTGGCGCGGTCAATCTCGACCATCTTATTAGCTTTTAGCTCTTCTATAACCCAGAGGTTAGATGTATCTTTCGCCCATTTCATTGTTTCTTCGGTTACACTAGGACTGCCTGTAGGTGCTATGAACGACATATTTTTATCCTTTCTATAGCTTCATCCTAGAAAATTCATGTTCGTAATTTTACCACCGAACCACCACTGCCAATCCATCACATATTCCATATGATCTATGTAATGACCATTAATGAGTTCATTGTTTTGAATGATTTTTTCGGCTTTAAACCCCAGTCTTTGCGGGATGGATCGGCTTTTTTTATTTTCAACGCCGCACTCAATCATAATGCGCTTTAATCCAAAATGCCCGAAAGCAATCGATATCATCATTCGACAGGCTTTGGTTATCAGGCCTTTGCCTTGATAGCTTTCAGCAATCCAGTAACCTATCTTGCAAGTCTGAGCGTCTTGATCAATAAGCAGTAGAGAAATGGCACCGATTATCTTGGAATGATGAAATAGGCCAAGCCTTAAAGATTTATGCGACAGATTTTCTTGAATAGAACCCTGAATAAATTGCAAAGCTTGCTGTTGATTGATGAGAGAATCAATCCAGGGCAACCAGTTTCTTAAGTATAGTCTGTTGGTATCAATCAGGTTAAAAAAGTCGGTTGCATATTCAAGTTTGAGGTTTCCTAAATAAAATTCCTTTTCTATAGTCATAGGGAACAATAGCCTATCGGATTCTCTTTGATTTTCTCTCAGATGCAAAGAAAAATCCTGAACATTTTTAACATTTAATGTTTTTGCCATTACCTTTCCACCACAATTTATAGAAGGGAATAAACCCGTTAATGCAGCTGGTGTACTTTAGATATGGGCATGAAACAATAAGAAAAATTTTTAAACGTGCGCTTCTATGCTAACTAAAGAATGAAATCACTCTAAAACCACAACTTCGCCTTGTTTTGCAATAAAGGCCCCATCCCACTCTTGAGTAGCCAACGCTTCGACTATTTCCATTTTATCATCCGTATTAGATGGATCATGATGGAAAATAGCCAGTTTTTTTACATTGGCTTTTTTAGCCAAGCGAATTCCTTCTTGCCAGGTGGAATGGCCCCACCCTTTATAAGTACTGAAGTTTTCATCGTTGTAACTGGAATCGTAAATGACAAGATCACTGTTTTGAATAAGGGCCAAGACTGAAGGATCAAGCTGTCCTGGAAAATGTTCAGTGTCCGTTATATAACAAACCGAATTTCCTTTATAGTTCAAACGATAACCGATTGCGCCATTGGGATGGTTCAAAGGGCATGTATCAATTTTAACATTCGAAAAAAGTTCTAAGGTTTCTCCTGCCTTAAAATCACGGCAGTGGATGTTGGCCGGAAAATCAATAAACTGTATCGGGAAAAGCGGCGGTGTAAAGGTATTGCTTAAAAAATGATGAATCCCTCCATAGGGTGCAACAGAACCTGCTAAAATATGTACCGTCATGTTTTTTCTCCACACAGGGGCGAAAAAAGGCAGTCCCATGATGTGGTCAAGGTGCACATGAGAAAAAAGCAGAAATACTTCTTTATGAGGGTTATTAAGTGCCAAAAGACTTGCATCGCAAATACCAGAGCCTGAATCCAGAATAATTAACCGATCATCCAATTCAATCCCGATGCAACTTGTGTGGCCACCATAACGAATATGATTTGGACCTGCACAAGGAGTGCTGCCCCGTACACCAAAGAAAGTAATTTTTATCATGACGTTAGTTCGTCTGTTTAAGGCTTTCCCTTATCATAGCAATATACCCTTTGTGAATGAAAGTTGGATCTGAATTATTTATGAATTGCCTCATAAAATGTGGGCGGGAAATTTAGGCTAACATTCAACATTTTACAACAACCTGGTCAATCGAACCAAATATTGACTGGCCTTTAGCATCCAGCATTTCGATTTTCACCTGATCGCCAAATTTTAAAAACGGGGTAGTGGCTGTGCCTGTTTCAATGATTTCTAGCATGCGTTTTTCAGCAAGGCACGATGATCCGACGCTTTTATCCTTATTGGAAATGGTGCCAGATCCTATAATAGTGCCGGCTGACAATACGCGCGTTTTGGCAGCATGGGCAATTAATTGAGCAAAGTTAAAGGTCATGTCAACGCCGGCGTTGGGACAGCCAAATTCACGGCCATTTACATAAGTATAAAGGGGTAGGTGAACCTTGCAGTCTGCCCATTCGATTTCATCAGGCGTTACGGCAACGGGCGAAAAGCTGGTGGCTGGTTTTCCATGAATAAAACCAAATCCTTTGGCAAGTTCACCTGGTATTAAGCCCCTTAGGGAAACATCATTGACCAGCATCAGCAGTTTTATATGCGGAATTGCTTGATCCGTGCTAATGCCCATAGGGACATCATCTGTTATGATGGCGATTTCAGATTCAAAATCAATACCATAGCTTTCATCTGCGGCTAAAATAGGATCACACGGGCCAGCAAAGGCATCAGATCCACCTTGATACATCAAAGGGTCTGTCCAAAAACTAATCGGCATTTCAGCGCCGCGGGCTTTTCGAACCAGTTCCACATGATTCACATACGCGCTGCCATCCAGCCATTGATAAGCGCGGGGCAGGGGCGAATGAGCTTTGGTTGGATCAAAAGGTTCCCCTTTATCTATTTGCTGATTAAGGGCACCATAGATACTTTTTAAAGTGGGCTCAGAAGCTTCCCACGTCTCAATTGCCTGTTGTAATGTGTGAATCGACGGCACCTCTATACACCGTGTTAAATCGCGGCTAACAACGACCAAAACTCCATTTTTCTTGTTATTTTTAAGGCTTGCTAGTTTCATGGGTTCGTAATTCCTTTCCAAGAATGAATATATTCCTTCCACTCTACATTTTCTGGAAGGTCTGGGACATTAAGAGGATCACGCGTGTCAATCATCACGGCAACTTCGTCGGTTTCACGGCGTTCAGCTTTTGCACCAATGGCAAAGGCGCCGGGGTGCGGACCATGGGTAAAGCCACAAGGATGCAAAGTTGTCATGCCAGGGTGAATGTTATCGCGGCTGAAAAATTGCCCTTGATGATAGAAAATGAATTCATCATAATCCTCATTATTATGATAAAAGGGTACCTTAAGAGCGCCTGGGTCAGTTTCAATTGGCCTTGGGCAAAAGGTGCAAACCACAAACCGGTTGGCAACAAATGTCGTATGGGCCGAGGGCGGTAAATGAAAACGGTGGCTCATCAACGGCCTGATATCGCGCCAGTTAATTCGAACCGGCATCAAATTACCATGCCAACCAAGGGTATCAAGGGGATTAAAGGGGTAAGTTATGCTGGTTAAGGCCTTGCGTCTTTTTACAACCACCTGCCATTCATGATCTTTTTCTTGTTGCTGTGTTTTAAAACATTCATTAATGGTTGGTATATCAAGCATACCTGGGTCAAAAATCGCATGAGGCCCAACAAGACCTTTATCAGGTAATTGATAAGAACTATCTGTTGCCTCGATCATCAAGATCTTCAAAGAATTCAAGGGCTCCAGACGCCACATCGTGCCGCGGGGCAGCATAATATAATCACCTTCAGTAATTTTTAAGTGACCGTAATCACAAAAAAGATCAGCGCTACCGGCATGAATAAATAAAAGCTGATCACCGTCAGCGTTTCGTGCCAATTTATCCATGGCTTTGCTTAAATTCCACCAACGAATTTCGGTAAAATTATTGGATAAAATAGGGGAAGCTTCCCATGGCAGGGCTGTTGTATCTTTTAACTTTGTTAAATCAAAAGCTCTTGGTTTCAAAGGGCCGTTCCAATCTGTCCATGCTGTTGGCGCATGTTTGTGAATCATATGAGAAGAGGGGCCAAAAAAACCTTCTTTTCCCAGTTCTCGTTCATAAACAGGTTTGCCGTCCTCACCTTGTGGAAAATCGGCATGAGCTTGCCTTGAACAAACACCTTCAATATGGGGTAATTGAATCCATTGTTTCATTTAGATCTTGATATCCTATTTGAATAGATTGAAGACAGTATAAGCTAGCTTTTAAGAAAAACAAACCTATCGAAGATAATAAAATATTCTTATTTACAGATCGTTGTAATAAGAGTAATAGATGGGGTGCAAAGACAAACAGTTTGAGTGTGGTGCTATTTTAACTCCATTTAAAAAAGGAGAGGTTGCCATGTCAAAGATTCTTAATTTCCCTAAAGTTGTTGCCTACGTCATTAGAGACGTTTTTCACTTTGAGGACTCTAAAATCGTTCATATTAGTGACTATCAAAAAGATCATAAAACAGTGGATTATGATAATGAGCATCTTGCCGGTTCCCCCAAAAAGCCACCTTCTCAAGTTATCGACGACGACGACGACGATTCGTTTGAAGAAGAGGATTATATTGATAAACGGAGCAGTGCTGACAAAGCGATTTATTTTAGCAGTTTCATATCTTTTTAAGTCTGGCTGAGAAGGGAGAAAAAAGGTATGAAGGATCTCCGATACATAGCGTGTTGTTTTCCTATGTTAAGAAAAAAGAAAATATGATTAAAATTCTAATTGGATTAGTTGAAATTTTGTAGTATACGCTAAGATGCAAACTTTGGATAACTTTATACGGGAGTAAATATTATGAAAACAAATCATCCGATATGCAAACTTATTGAGAGACATCCTTACTTAGATACGCATCCAAAGAGTTCTCATCCGAAGGCTTTTCATCCAAAGGATGGACACCCGATTTTGTGTCTACATCCCTAGATGTCAATAGACGGTTAGATGAGGGTTGTAATAACATAATGGCTTAACAATCTTAGCTGGAGGGTTGGTCATGGTTACAATACGAAAAAAAAGTGTTGCGCAAAGAAAAGTGATAATCAGAAAAGATATAAATAGCCTTGAAAAGCGACCTCGGGTAAATGCCAGAGGATTCGCTTCCATGTCCCGCGATAAAGTTGTTGCAATTGCCAGGAAAGGCGGTCTGGCCAGAGCTGAGCAGCTTGGGCATAGTGGTTATGTCGAACTTGGCCACAAAGGCGGCGAAGCCAGGGCTGGACAGCTTGGGCATGATGGTTATGTGGCAATGGGTCGAAAAGGTGGTATGGTGAGAGCCGAGCAGCTTGGGCATGATGGTTATGTTGAACTTGGCCACAAGGGCGGCGAAGCACGTTCTGGTCAGTTGGGCCACCATGGTTACGTTGAAATGGGTCGGAAATCTCGTAAGTCTAGTGTGACCTGATTATCTAGGGTAAGGAACCACTTTTTGGTCTTGGCCATAAAAGCGACTATGAAGTGACGTTAAAATATGCAGCAAAGATAAGAGGCTCATCTACTGGGCGCGGCGTTGGGTTATAAGCTGTGATAGAGAAAAGAGAGTAGGTGTGCGCTTATTTCCGTCAAAGTCTGTCTATTAAGCGTAGAATTCAAAGTTTGACCGTGCGTCCTTTTTCTTGCGGTCTAGTCGGCTTTGTCAGTTCCCTGCATGGCTTTCGGGTTTATAGCCATTAGGGTCTAAAAAATGCAGAGGGTCACCCTCTGATTGGTTGTTTTTCCAGATGGTGGCCTTTACTTTTCGAAGACAATTTAGTGGTTCCTTGAAGTATTCGCTATCAATTGAAAAAGTGTAATGTGCGTAGCATGCAGAAGTGGATGAACGTCCCTCATCTTTTTTTAAGCAAAATCACAAATCTCCCGCTAAAAAATATGCACCATCAGGCCATTTGTACAAAGGGTTGAATCCCAAAACTTCTTCATAAAACTGAAGGGATTTTTCAAGATCGTTTACGGCGAGGATGATGTGGTTTAATCCTGTAATCGTTTTCATTTCCTGCTTAGTTTGGATATCAATTTTCCAACTTTTTCAACGATAATATCAATTCTTGTGTTTTGTTTAATTAATTAATTTAGATCTCTATAAAAGAATCAAAAAGTTTGCTACTGTTAAGTAATCATAAATTTTAGGGAATTTTCTGAGTTGACTGAGAAACGTCTCGTTTTGTGTATTCTTGATGGTTGGGGCGTAAGGGATAATCCTAAAGATAATGGCCTGGCTAGTGCTAAATCTTGGGATCGTATGCTTAAAACGTACCCTTGGACCAAAATCCAAGCTTCTGAAGCCTATGTTGGTCTGCCAAAGGGTCAAATGGGAAACTCAGAAGTCGGACATATGTCAATTGGCCTTGGCCGTATTGTTACACAAGATTTGCCAAGAATTGATCAGGCCATTTCAGATGGTTCCTTAAAAAACAATCCAAAAATTAACTCTTTGATTCAAACTCTTAAACAAAGGAATTCCGCTTGTAATCTGCTAGGTCTTTTATCACCGGGTGGGGTTCATTCACATCAAGATCACATCGTTGCGGCGGCAAATATGCTTGTAGATGAAGAAATTCGCGTTAATATTCACGCATTTCTAGATGGCAGAGATACACCTCCACAAAGTGCATTAAAATATATTAATGATTTTCAATCAAAATTAAAGAGTGGTGCTCAAATTGTAAGCTTAGGGGGGCGCTATTTTGCAATGGATCGTGATAAACGTTGGGATAGAACAGCTCTTGCATACGAAGCAATGGTGTTTGGAAAATCAGATATGGTTTTTGATAACGCGAGTCAAGCCATTGAATATTTTTACAAAAACAATGTGACGGACGAATTTATTCCGCCCTTGACCCTTGGGAAATATCCTGGGATGAAAGATGGAGAAGGGTTTTGGATGATAAATTTTAGAGCAGACAGGGTCCGTCAAATCTTAAGTGCTTTTTTGCAAAGAGATTTCGCCGATTTTACCCGTGAGAGAATGGTGAATTTTTCAGCAGTTCTTGGAATGACGGAATATTCTGAAGTTTTATTGCCGCTTATTCCGCCTGTTTTTGAGAAAATCCCTTCAAATAATGGGCTTGGTGAAATTATTTCGAACGCTGACCAAAAACAGATTCGCATTGCAGAAACAGAAAAATACGCCCACGTTACTTTCTTCTTTAATGGAGGGAGAGAAGATCCTTTTAAAGGAGAGTCTAGAATTTTGGTGCCTTCTCCAAAAGTTGCCACATACGATCTTGAGCCAAAGATGTCAGCCAAGGAAGTTACGAATCATGTTATTGAGGCAATGAAAAAGAAAGATTCTCAATTAATCGTCGTGAATTATGCAAATACCGACATGGTGGGGCATACAGGCGTTAAAAGTGCAATCGAAGAAGCTGTTCGCTTTGTTGATATCTGCTTGGAGTGTTTGGAAAAAACCGCTTTAGAGACAGGATGGATTTTAGTTATTACAGCTGATCATGGAAACGTAGAGCTTATGGTTGATTCGGATGGCATTCCCCATACGGCCCATACATGTAACCCCGTACCTTTTATGGTTGTAAACGGAAATGTCCAAAAATTAAAACAGGAAGGTGCATTATGCGATGTTGCGCCTACTGTTTTGGATCTTCTAGACTATAAGCAACCAAAAGAAATGACAGGCCATTCTTTAGTGGAGTCTCCATGAAAAGATTCCAGATTTTTTTTATTGCGATCATCTGTCTTCTAGAAAGTCAGCAAGGAAGTGCACATGCAACAGAAATTCAAGAAGATGTAAAGAAAAGCCTTATTCAAATTACTCAAAAATTACAAACTTATGAAATGAGTCTTTCTGGGGTCGAAAAAGAGCTTAAACTTTTAAAAAATAAAGAACGCGAAGTATTTGCATTAATCGCCAAACAACAGCATATCCTAGTATCTACTCTGCAAAGCCTTAAACATTGGAGGGAATATTCGCCTATCCTTATTGCATTGTCTTCGGTTTCCTTAGATGATTTGGTTCACAGCTTTCTTATACTGCAGTCTTGCGCGCCTAAACTTGAAAGACAAAATCGATCCATTTTGGATGCTCTTAAAAAAGTGGTTGAGTTGCGAAGCCAGATTCAAAAACACAACGATGACTATATAAAATTAAAGGGATATTATCAGGAAAGTCTTAAATCTCAAGCTAATTTGTTTGAGACTAAATTCCAAGAGTATCCTCTCCCAGAAACACCAGAAATTAAAAAACTTCAGGAAATAGCTAAGGAATTTAAAACAGCTTCATTGCAAGAAGTATTAACTCAACTTTCAAGCTTTTTCTCAAAAACCGAGGATAAAAAAGATCCTGAACTGAAATTAATTCATGTGGCGGTAGGAGAATCATTTCAATCGTGCAAAGGATCATCTTGCCTTCCTGGTGGGACCAAAAATGACTTAGCAATTAAGGTTTCAACGAGAGGCGAGGCTCAGGTTGTAAGTCCTTGTGATGCAATGGTTGTTTATATAGGATCTGTAGCTGAAAAAAGTCAACTGATCATTTTAAAAAAAGATGAATATTTTGTAGTGATTAGTGGACTGGGGTCTGTAAATTGCCGTATTGGTGAAAGTGTCCAAGAGGGTGAACCTATAGGGTGTGCTTTAAGTTGGGCCGCAAATGAATTTCGAAAAGATTTTAAAAGTGAAGAAAAGGTTATTAACCTTCAACTGGCAAGAGGATTGCAGTTTATTGATTCAACCCCCTATTTAAGGCATACATCTAATGATAAAAAAATTTAGTTTTCTAGTATGTTTTGTGTTTTTGCTGAGTGCGTGTAGCAAAGAAAATTCTGATAAGAGTCAGAATGCAAAGGACACCTTAGAGGCTTTGTTACCAGAAGTTATTGATAAAATAAATCAAGACTATGTAACCAATGTCTCGGATGAAAAATTAGTAGAGGGTGCTTTAAATGGGATGTTGTCTGCCTTAGATCCATATTCCATGTATTTGAATCAAAAGGATTTTGAACGATTAAACGAATTTACTAAAGGGGAATTTACCGGAATTGGGGCACAAATTATCGTAACCAAAGGGGTTATAAAAATTATTGCTTCAATTGATGATACTCCGGCGCATAACGCGGGATTAAAGTCGGGGGATTCTATAACTCATATAAATGGCCAAGAAGTCCATAGATTATCTTTTAATGAAATAGCTGATCAACTTCATGGGGCTCCTGGTAGTGAGGTTTCCTTAACTATATCCAGGTTCGATTCTGAACCATTTATAGTAAAGCTGATAAGGGCTGTTATCAAAGTGAATCCTGTTAAGTTTAGCGTGAAAGATGATATTGCCTATATTCGTATCAGTACCTTTAATGAATCTGCTTCCATAAAACTTCAAGAAGCCTTGAAAGAATTAAAGACCTATCAAAAAGTTCAGGGGCTCATTTTGGATTTGAGAAATAATCCCGGAGGCACATTAGAGCAAGGTATTGCCGTTGCAAGTTTGTTTTTGGACTCGGGGATTGTTGTCGATATCAAAAGTCGCAAACCTGACAACAACCAAACAATCCATACAAATGGTAGCGATTTAGCTAAGGGTATTCCTATGGTTGTGCTTATAAATAAAGGATCTGCATCTTCATCAGAAATTGTAGCAGGGGCGTTGAAAGATCATAAAAGAGCCATTCTTATGGGGACTCCTTCTTTTGGTAAAGGGTCTGTACAGACGGTGTTTTCAATGCCAGGATATGGTGGAATTTGCTTAACAACAGCCACTTTCTTTACCCCTAAAGGAAATGAAATTCAAAATAAAGGTATTGAGCCTGATATCATTGTCGAAGAACCAACAAAAGACAAAGAAGAGGCAATTAAGAAAATTGATATACCATTTGCATTAGAGAAATCAGATTATCAGTTGCAAAGAGCTGTTGATCTTTTAAAGGGATTATCCTTATTTCAAATCAAGACCTCTAATGATTGAGTTTTCATTAAAGTCAAATCAATTATGGGTCGCATTTAGAAAGATTATACATGACAAGTTCTGATTCTTCAGCTTTTCGTTTGGGGGTTGGCATTATGCTGGTAAATGCGGACAAAAAAGTTTTTGTTGGTAGGCGTATTGATCAAACTCGTCAAAAAGAGAATGATATAGTTTCTAAAGTCTGGCAAATGCCACAAGGAGGTATTGATTCAGGAGAACACTTAGAAGAGGCTCTGTGGAGAGAAATGGATGAAGAGATAGGATGTTCAAAAGGCGAGATCATTGCTGAAAGTAAAGAATGGTACTCGTATGATTTGCCTTTGGATCTGCAAATAAGGCTCTGGGGAGGGCGTTTTCAGGGGCAAAAGCAAAAATGGTTTCTTGTGAAGTTTTTAGGTGACGAGAAAGATATTAACTTAAACACCCATTACCCTGAATTTTCCTCATGGAAGTGGGTTGACTGTGATGAGTTAATTGACATTATAGTTCCTTTTAAAAAAGAGCTATACAAAAAGATTGTTGGGGAATTTAAGTGGTATTTTGAATAAGCTCCTTGAGCGGTAAGGTTACCCAATCAGTGTTTGTTTAGAATTATATCTTGCAAATTGCTTGTTTTGTGATAGTCCGGCAAGTTGCATATCTACTTCGCGTTTAGATTTATTAAACATTTCAAGATCTTTGCCGGTTAATTGTGTTGTGGGCATTTGTTTGATTGTTAATGGGTTAATATGGACTTTATTTAAAAGGACTCCATAATGCAGATGACATCCTCTTGCAAGGCCGGTATCTCCAACATGCCCAATAACTTGTCCTTGCGCAACAGGAGCACCTGCTTTAATTCCATTAGAAATTTTACTGAGATGAGCATACTCGGTTTCATAACCACCGGAATGCCTTATCTTTATGTATTTTCCAAAATCACCATTATACCCTGCTTTTTCAACAACACCCGAACCAGCTGCCATTACGTTTGTTCCGCGGGGAGCGCCAAAGTCAACTCCTTTATGGGCCCGTGTAAATCCTAAGATTGGGTGTTTTCTTTTTCCAAATTTTGAAGTTATATGCATTTTCTTCGGATCAATTGGTGTGTGAAGAAGAGCTCTTATAACGCTTTCCCCTTTGGGTGTGTAATATCCAGCATGAGAATTCTGGGGGGTAAATCGATATAATTTGTGAGGTTGTCCATGAGATAATATAGCAATGTACTCAAGATTTCCTGTTTTTACCACATCTCCTTCATGGTCATGATGTTCTTCGTATATCAATTCATAAGGGTCACCTTTTTTAATATCATGTTGAAAGTTCATGGTATAACTAAGAGCTTTTATGGCTTCGTGAACGATTTTAGGAGGGACTTTCTGTTTTAGGAGGGCGTTGTAAAAACTGGATTTTATGGATCCCTCAACTTTTCGAATAACTTTTTTAAGTTGAGCTGTATGCTTTATAACCTTAAATCCGCCATTTTCGTTTTTATTCAAAATGATTTGGTATTCAAGGCTGGGTTTAAATTCTAATTCTAAAAGGCTTATGCCATTTCGTTCTTCATCGTAATGATATTTGACAAGGATTGATTGACCGATTTTTAAATCCCTAACATCATACGTTTTATGTAGAACTTTTGTTGCACTTTCAATTTCTTTTGCTGAGATTCCCACATTAGCTAAGAGAGAACTGATTGTGTCTCCTTTGCCAACTTGGAGCATTTGCTGTTTTTCAGCACTCAGTTGAGCATTAGCAAACAGCGAATTTGCAGTTGTTGGTGAAGAAGATGAGGGCGTGATCCCAAATGCAGATGCGTTCTTGTTAATATCGGCAGACTGATCATTTCCAGCTGCAGAAGACATGTTTTCAACTTCACGTTCAAGACTATTTTGGAGTTCATATCCTATATAGTACTCACGTGCAGCAATCAAACAGGCCAACATCATTAACACCACACTGATAATGTGAGAGTGCCTTTTCAACCCTATATTCTCCTTACTTTACATATGATTATTGATGAATAAAGTTTTATTTATTTTTTTATTGTAACTGTTTTTTGTTAGTTTAAATTTTGACAAATGAATTGTCATCTTATGAGTAATACGTCTCTATATAATAATAAAAAAAAACCAGTAATGATAGAAAATTATACAGATCAATAAATATTTTAGCTACAATGCTCAAGAATGACTTTTGCAGCAACGCTGCTTGGACTGTCTGATGTTAAAGGGTAAAGTCGCTTAGTTGCTTCTAAGAGATGTGGTTTCATTTCTCTTCCTTTGGAGTTTAAAATTTTCTCCAATGCCGCTGTTAGTTGATCCGCAGTACAGTCCTTTTGGAGTTTTTCATCAACAACAGTTTTTCCAAGCAAAATGTTAATTAGACAAACATTTCTTATTTTCACTAACTTCTTAATAATAAAATACGTTAAAAAAGAAACTTTGTAAGCAATAACCATTGGTAAATTTGCAAAAGCTAATTCTAAGGAAACTGTCCCACTTGCAGCTAACGCAGCATCTGATGCAAAAAAAGCTGCATATTTTTCAGTAATAGAGGTGACAAGTGTGTAAGTTAACTTTGTTCCTTTTAAAGTCTTAGATAAAATAGGAGCTAAATGAGGAAGGGTTGGAAAAACGAGATGAAGATCTTTTATCTTCTTTGAAAGTAATTCTGCGGTTTCAATAAAAATAGGAAGTAGTTTGTTAATTTCTCCCATCCGACTTCCGGGTAAAATACTTAATACTATAGCATTTTCCGGTATTTTGTGATGGTTTCTAAATGTAGGGTCTGACTTAATTGTTTGCTCTGTTAATGGGTGTCCAACAAAAGTAGTAGGGAGATTATATTTTTCAAAATAAGGAGGCTCAAAGGGAAACAAAGTCAATAAGTGATCAACTTTAGCGGCTAATTTCTGAGCTCTTCCTTCTCTCCAAGCCCAGACACTAGGGGCAACATAATGAACAATTGGAATGCTTGTTTTATCTTTTATTTTTTTTGCAACTCTTAAACAAAAACCAGGTGAGTCAATTGTTACAACAACATCAGGTTTTTTTTGAACAATGTCATCTGCGGTTTGACGAATGCGTTTTAGGATATGAAGTGCATGAGGTAAAACTTCAGTTAGCCCCATCAGAGATAATTCTTGCATAGGGAATAAGCTGCTTAGGCCCTCAGTTTCCATCAAAGAACCGCCAATGCCGATAATGTTTACATCAGGAGAGAGTGTTTTTAAAGCCTTTATTAATCCAGCTCCTAAGAAATCTCCCGAGGCTTCACCAGCAATTAGATAAATCGTTTTAGCCATTTTTAATTCCAACAATAAATAGCCCCAATTCATCGGCTAGTTTTATGGTTTGTTCATAATCTACGACTTGAGTAAGGTTTGCTTCTGCTGCAATGCCGACAAAACCGGCTTTTTTTAGGTCTCTAATTGTTTCTGGGCCAATTGTCGGAAGATCAATTTTTTTATTTTGCCCTGCTTTGGCCATCTTAACCAAAACGCCACCTGATCCTTGGCGTTTTAGTAATGCGCTTCGTTCAATTAAAGCCTTGGTTCCTTCTATTGCTTCAACTCCAAGAACGAGCCCCTGTTGAACAACGATCGATTGCCCAACATCCAATGGAGACAATGTTTTCAAGATTTGAACGCCTCGGTCAATGTCAAGACAGTCATCAGGAGTAGGGGAGGTTTTTGTTAAAATGCCAGGATGAAGCATAAGATTATCTAAAAAATCATTTGGGTTAAGAATTTCAAAGCCTTCTTTTTCTAAAAGTTTCAAGATTCCTGATAACAAAGCATCATCACCTTTCATGGCTTTTATGCTAAGTTTTTGGAGCCATTTTGCTCCGACCCAATCAACATGCAGTTCTTTTAAGCTTGGACGTTTGATATTGCCGGCAAAGACAATTTGTTTAACATTGTGCTTTTTAAAGTGAGCTAGGATTTTTCCAATTGATCCAAGTGAAAATTGAGCGTAGGGGACGTTCATTTCATCGAGGTCGGTCTGTGATTCAAATCCAATGACAATTATGCAAGTGTTGTTTTTTTTGCAGCTTCGAATGATCTCAAGGGGGAGATTACCACCACCAGCAATAAGAGCAAGGGTCATGTTAACGATTTATTAAGAATTTACATCTAAATTTATATCTACCATGTTCACAACGAAAAGGCTTTATCAATGTTGACTAAGAATGTACGCAATTTTTTAATTGGGATTCTTTATATCACTCCAATGATAAAGACAATCTAAAAGCACATAACAAAGTAATTAAGAAACATTTCCAAGCGTTTTGTTGGTAGTTGAATTTTTTGGATAGATTCACTTTCGCTTTTAAAAAGGGCGATTGACATAAAAAAAGAAGCTGATATGATTATTGTTACATAAATCATAAAGCAGACTTTTCAAGCAACTTATAGACACAACATTTAGGAATTTTTATCTCTTATAATTTTTTTGATTTTTTTTATGGAGGGTGGAGTTATGAATAATTTTAATACACAACACAAATACACTGAACCAATGGTATCCACAACTCGTTTTAATAACAACATTGCGAAACGCAATCGATCAACAACGTTTCTTCATTGCCAAACGAAAGAAGACAAAATCATCAGAAATCTTTGGTTTGTTTTTGTTCTTACTGTTTTTGTATTTCTTTCAGTTTTGTGGTATTTTAGGGGCGAATTTTTTGATGCTGAATTTCCTTTGAATCATGAGTTTCTAGCGGCTCATTTTTAAAATACTATGTCTTGGTCTAGTATTTTCCAAAGAAAAAGCTTATTTTCATTCAACATCTTCAGATAGTTTTGCGGCTTGATGTTCGGCAATGAGAGCATCAAGCAGTTCGTCCAATGCTTGACCTTCCATGATCTGTTCGATTTTATAAAGGGTGAGGTTTATACGGTGGTCACTGACTCGGCCTTGAGGAAAGTTATAAGTGCGGATTCTTTCAGATCTATCGCCTGAACCAACTTGATTTTTACGGGATGCTGCTCGTTCAGCGTCTTTGCGCATACGTTCTGCTTCATAAAGACGGGCACGAAGAATCTTCATTGCTTTGGCCCTGTTTTTATGCTGAGACCGTTCATCCTGCTGGGTAACAACAACACCCGTTGGCATATGGGTAATGCGAACAGCGCTGTCTGTTGTGTTAACATGCTGACCGCCAGCACCTGATGCTCTGTAAACATCGATCTGCAAATCTTTTTCATCGATGTGAATATCAACGTCTTCAACTTCAGGCAAAACCGCAACGGTGGCGGCGGATGTGTGAATACGTCCGCTTGCCTCTGTTTCTGGGACGCGCTGAACCCTGTGAACACCTGATTCAAATTTTAGGCGTGCAAAAACGCCTTTGCCGCTGATTGATGCGCTGGCTTCACGAATGGCGCCAAGACCTGTGTCGGTACTATTTAAAAGTTCAAATTTCCATCCTTGGATCGCCGCATATCGCTGATACATCCTTAAAAGGCTTGCAGCAAATAATCCGGCTTCTTCACCGCCTGTGCCGGCTCTTACCTCTAAAATAGCGCTTCTATCATCGTCTGCATCTTTAGGCAATAAAAGAATACGAAGATTTTGTTCCATTTCAGGGAGTTTATTTTTAAGATCATGCCATTCACTTTCAGCAAGCGCTTTCATTTCTGAATCTACACTAGCATCAGACATAAGCGCCTCAGCTTCTTTTAGATCATCTTTACATTTATGTAATTCACGAATGGCTGCAACAATGCCCGTTAGATCTGAATATTCCTTCGAAAGTTTAGCAAAGTCATTGGGATCAGACATGGTATGAGTTGCAAGCGCATCGCTGAGCTCTTCGTGACGCTGAATAAGGCGATTTAGTTTTTGATCAAATGACATTTAAAACTCATTAAATTAGAGAAGATAGGTGTGAAATAAGTTGGCTTGAATCAACAAAAGTCTCTTTGTTGGTTTCGATCTCAACGGATTGTAATTTGCGAACTTTTACCTTTTTCTGGGCCAATTCGTCGCTACCAAAAACGACAGCAATGTTACAAAGAGCCTTGTCGGCTTGTCTAAAACGTTTGCCTAAATTTCCTTTCAGAAATATCTCTGAAGTGAATCCTTTTAATCTTAGCTCTTGCGTTAAACGAATGGCTTCCAGTTCAAGCTCGTCTCCAATAGGAATAACGGCAATTCGCAAACTTGGTTTTGTTTGGAATTCTGGTAATAATAAAGCCAAACGATCAAGACCAACAGCCCAGCCAACGCCTGGTATAGATGGTCCGCCCATTTGCTGCATCAACCCATCATAACGCCCGCCACCACCAAGGGCATCCTGAGCGCCAAGAGATGTTGTTTTAAATTCAAAAGCTGTGTGACAATAATAATCAAGACCACGAACCAAATGTGGATTCAGTTCAAAATCAATCTTTAGAATGTTTAAGCCATTTAAAACAGTTTCAAAAAATGCCTTTGATTCGCTACTTAAATAGGCTTCAAATTTGGGAGTGTTTGCGCTAATTTTTTGATCATTTTCGTCTTTTGAATCTAAAATTCGTAAGGGATTGCGATGGAGTCTAGATTGGCTATCTTCGGATAAATCATTTTCATATTTTGAAAAATACTTGATTAACGCGCCCTTATAACTTTGACGGCTTTCCATATCCCCTAAGGTGTTGAGATTAATCTTGTAATCTACTATACCAAGAGTCTTTAGAATATGATCGGCAAGGGCTATGCATTCAACGTCAGCAAATGGTGAATCTTGCCCCAAATATTCCACACCCAATTGGTAAAACTGACGATAACGACCTTTCTGGGGGCGTTCATAGCGAAACATAGGCCCTGAATAGATACGTTTTTGAGGCAACGTTTGGGTCAGTTTCTCGCTAATAATAGCTCTAATAACAGATGCCGTTCCTTCAGGACGAAGCGTCATTGATTCATTATTGCGATCAGAAAATGTATACATTTCCTTGCCTACGATATCCGATGTTTCTCCTAAAGTTCTTTTGAAAACCGAGGTGTATTCAACAATTGGTGTTTCAATCGATTCATAATTGTAAAGCGTAGCAATTTCTTCTGCTGTTTTAACAATATGCTTTTGACGATCTAATTCCTCTCCTAAAAGATCCCGCATGCCGCGAACTGGTTGTAAAGACATAATTCCTGTTAACCTTTATTAAACTGCCATTTGTTCAACTGCATCTTCGCAGCGCAGGCAAATACCGTTATGTTTACGAGTAGATTCTTCTGTCTGTTTTACTTCGGGTAAAACGCGCCAGCAACGAAGACATTTTTCTCCGTCTGCTAAGTTAACAACAACACCCACATCACTGACATCATCTAAGGTTACAGCGTTTGCAGGGGGTTGAGCAATAACAAGCGTTGCAGCCGAAGTAATGGCCAGTTCACAAAGGTCAATGTTTTGCAAAACAGCAGCAATTTCAGAAGGGACATATACGGCAATGTGGGCCTGCAAGCTTGATCCGATGGTTTTAGCGGATCTTTCAATTTCTAAAGCGTTGGTCATAACACGCCTGACGCCGCGAATAATTTCCCATTGCTTTGAAAGAACGTCATTTTTCCATTCTTTAGGAAAATCGGGAAAGGTTTGCTCGTGGATACTTTCATTTTTAGACAAAGAATAAGCCTGCCAAGCTTCTTCTGCTGTAAAGCTTAAAACTGGCGCTAACCAATGAACAAGCGATATGAAAACACGATTCATAACGGTTCTGGCTGCACGGCGTTTAGATGAGTTTTCAGGGTCGCAGTAAAGACAATCTTTTCGAATATCGAAATAAAACGCTGATAAAGCAACAGAACAGAATGTATGTAAGGCTGTATAAAATGTCGGAAAGTCATATTCTTTTATGCATTTTTTATGCAGATCATCAAGCTCAGTTAATTGATGAAGAACCCATTTTTCAAGCCTTGGCATCTGCTCGTAATCTATTTCCTCTGATGTCTTGTAATCGGCAAGAGCACCTAATAAATACCGCAATGTGTTGCGAAGACGTCTATAGATATCTTCTTGATGTTTGAGAATTTCTTTACCAATGCGCAAATCTTGTGTGTAATCAGATCCCACAATCCAAAGCCTTAGGATATCGGCACCCAGCGTATTGACTACATCTTCAGGAGAAACAACATTTCCCAAAGATTTTGACATCTTGTACCCTTTTTCATCCAGCACAAAACCATGAGTCACCACCTGTTTATAAGGTGCTTTGCCGGTTGTGCCGCATGATTCGATTAATGATGACTGGAACCATCCGCGATGTTGGTCAGAGCCTTCGAAATAAAGGTCAGCTGGCCATTTTAATTCAGGCCTTTGCTTAAGGACGAAATACTGGCTGCAACCGCTTTCAAACCAGACATCCAAAACGTCCATGACCTTCTCATAGTCAGATGCATTATATTGGCTGCCTAAAAAGTAAGGTGTATCATGGATATGCCATGCTTCAATACCTTTTTCCTCAATAGCTTTGATGATGCGTTTGTTAACCTCGATATCCTTAAGCGGCTCGCCTGTTTGTTTGTGAACAAAAAGGGTTATAGGAACACCCAGAGTTCTTTGCCTTGAAATACACCAATCTGGTCTGTTTTCAACCATACTTGATATTCTGTTTTTACCTTGAGCCGGGAACCATTCAACTTCATCGATTTGATCCATCACTTTGCTTCTTAAAGCATCAATATTTATAAACCATTGAGACGTCGCCCTAAAAATAAGCGGAGCTTTTGATCTCCAGGAATGAGGGTAGCTGTGTACTAATTTACTGGCATATAAAAGTGCGGTTACTTTTTTAAGTTCATCTAATACAGATGGCGCTACTTTATACACATGTTTACCGGCAAAAAGAGGAACATGAGCATAATAAACTCCGTCATCTTGAACAGTTGAGGGAACTTCAATGTCATGCGCTTGACCGACAGCAAAGTCCTCAACACCATGACCAGGTGCTGTATGAACAAGGCCCGTACCGCTTTCCGTTGTTACATGATCACCCGGCAAAAGGGGGACATCAAAGTCATAGCCCTGACCACGCCAAGGGTGAGCACAGATCGTTCCTTGTAACTGATTGCCCGATAAAGTGTGAATAATGCTATGAGAGTTTATGCCAACTTTTGCGCAAAAATCACCGACAAGATCTTTGGCAAGAATTAGCTTTTGTCCCCTTGCTATCAAGTCAGTCTCTTCTTTTGTTTCAATAACGACATACTCAAATTCCGGTCCGTAAGCAATGGCCCTGTTACCGGGAAGCGTCCAAGGTGTGGTTGTCCAAATTACCATTGCAGTATCTTTAAGAGCTGGCACCGAAGCTGTTACGACATCAAATTTTACATAAATGGATTCGCTGGTATGTTCTTTGTATTCAATCTCAGCTTCGGCTAAGGCTGTTTTTTCCACAACAGACCACATAACTGGCTTTAGGCCCCTGTACAAAAGGCCATTTTCCAAAAAGGCTAAAAGCTGGCTAGCGATGTGTGCTTCGCTTTGATGGTCCATGGTGTTATAGGGATTTTGCCAATCTGCTATAATGCCCAGTCTTTGAAATTCTTCTTTTTGAGTTTCCATCCATTTTTTAGCGAAAACTCGGCATCCGGCGATAAATTCAAGGGCAGGGACGTCATCCTTTTGAATGTTTTGAGCGCGATAGGATTCTTCGATTTTCCATTCAATCGGTAAACCATGGCTGTCCCAACCCGGAACCATAGGTGCATCATAACCCATCATTTGATAGGTTTTATTCACAATGTCTTTTAAAACCTCTGACAGAGCATGGCCTATGTGGATATGACCGTTAGCATAGGGTGGACCAAAGTGTAGAACAAACTTTTCCCTTCCTTTGGATTTTGCGCGAAGCTTGTCATAAAGCTTAATATCTTTCCAGTATGCTAGAAACTCAGGTTCTCTTTTAGAAAGGCCTGCCTTCATAGAAAAGTCAGTTTTGGGCAGAAAAACAGTATTTTTATAATCCATTATTTTCAGTGATCAGAAATTTTAAAGACAGTATCATATAAAATAGCCCCAAAGTTGCCAAGAGGGAAGAAAAGTTTTTAAAAAGCTTGATAAACTATCGACAGATCAAAAAGAATGGGTTAAAAAAGAAGCTAAGCAAGGGCGCCTAGCTCAGTTGGTAGAGCAGCTGACTCTTAATCAGCGGGTCAGAGGTTCGAATCCTCTGGCGCCCACCAGGCAAATCAAAGGCTCATGAGATTTCTCTGTTTTTTAAAAAAATTAAGAGTCACCAATAGGTCACCACTGAGTAAATAAAACTCAACAGAAAATCGAGACTATTTGTTGTTTGTTTTTTCTGTCATTCCTCATTTCTCAATGATTCTTTGATGTTCATGATCATACTAATAAAGGGGATTCTTTCTGACAACGAGTGCTAATCCTCTCTTCCTTTCTTATTTTTTAAACAAGAAAGACGGCCACCTAATTCATCTAAAAATGCTTATGTATAACTGATATCTGATTTTTAACTAGCAGGTCCGTAAGTTCGACCCTTCCCAACCGGCACCAGTAAATTAAAGGGTTTGTAGTTTTTTAGTTTTTCTTAAAATGCTCTGGGGTAGCAAAATTTAAAAATCATTCACCCTGTTACATCTTAGAAAACAACATACAATTGGTTGTGTTTACACACTTCAAAAGTTGCCAAAAACAATTTTTTAAACTTGTTCTGCGTAAAGACATGTTGTTTGCTTTGTTATCTTAATAAATTTGAGGTTTTCCATGGTGATTTACTGGTTCCGTACATCTTTTGTTTCCTGGCTGTTCAGTTTGATATTAATTGCGACTTACAGCACAACAAGCATTGCTGTAGTAATTGTAGATATTGATTCCTCTCAAGAAAATATGAATTGGATTGCTAATGACTATTTTTACCCATCTGATGGTAGAGATATTAAAGCAAATCATAGCATTCGCGTAATCGCGTTTGATACTGATCAGCAAAAAATCCAAAATATCGAATATCTTTTAGCTTCTAATACTCGTACATCATATGCAGTAAGCTTACCTTATTGCGATATTCAATATGGACCGCTTCATAATGGTCGACTTACGCCAGTTGTTACGCCTAGGAGGGATTTTAAAGGATGGATCCGTACTTCAGGTAGATTTACATGTAACTCAGAAAGCCTTGAGAATTGGGATAAAACTCGTCCTATGTGGTCTTTTGTAAGACAAACAGAAACACCAGCAGATTTAAATTTAGATGCAATTAGAGTTTACATTAATCGATCAGACTTAGAAGAAAATCTAAGAAAAGAAAATCCTGGGTTAAAAAAACCTCAGTGGAAAACAGCTCATAAAAAATCTAGAGAAGTTTCTTTTTATACACATGGAAAATTTTACCAAGGAGATTGCTTTTATAAGCAAAAATCAATGTCTCAACATCCCATAAGTATTTTTTCAAAGCAAGAAACTGGACGGATTGGAGAGATTGCATGCGATTTAACCATGATGGCTTTAGGGTTTATCAAGTTGGGTGGTAAGTATTATGGTGATTGTGGCATTGATGGGCTTTACGAAAAGGGTGATGTACTTGTTGTAGCTGAAATGAAATTTCACGGAAATCCACCTAGCCTTGATGTAATTGAAAGCAAGGATTTAGTATCGAAATTTGATATTAAAAATAAAAGAGCTTTAAATAAATTAAAAAAGAAAGAAAGCATTTATGAAAAAATTGTCAGAGCAAATTGTTCTTCTCAACTTTATCTTTTACCCTATGGCGTTTTAAATGATGGAAAATCTTACTGCCCTATGGGAGAGACTCCTTATTCAATCCCTCATTTACAAAACCCCAATGTAAAAATTGAGGTGAAGGAAGCACACCCTACAACTCCTCTTAAATCTTTGAGCTTATCTGCTATACCTTTAACACCGGATTCAACGGAACAAGATAGGGGAATTTATTTAGCTGGTTTTTTGAGAGATTATGTCAGAGCAACTGGTTTAACTCCCCAACAGGTTCTTGCTGAAATGACGGGAGTAATTTCTGCGCCCACCTTTTTGTCAGCTGAAACGAGTGCTACAGTACAAAATTTTTCGCCAGTCAAAAGATTATCTTATGAGCATTCTGCTAGTGGTGGACATGGAACACCTTTTGCAAGCCCAGAAAAAACAGGCCATGAAAAAATTATATCTTCTCCTGATTTAGCAACAAGTTATAGAAATTTATTTGAAGATTTGCAGAAACAGGTAGAGTTGAGAGCTGGAGCTTTTGATGCACAGCTTGCTCAATTTTTAGGAACTGGCGTTACTAACTCCGGAGTAAAAAAAATTCGACTAGGCTATAAAGCACCAAAAGTCTTAGCTGACATACATAAAAAATTGTCAGAGCAAGAACCTTTTGAGCAGCTTCTTTCAAGATTTTCTATGACAGAATCCAAAAAGACAGAGTATAGATCGCTTTTTAGATTTGCGTAGAGGCTGTAACTATGATGGAGCTTTGATTAATTAGAATTCGCAAAAAAACTGTTTGATGACTATAATAATATTACTTTGTTTATTAAATTAACTATAACTCTCTCAGGGTGTGATGATACAAACGAAAA
Organism: uncultured Alphaproteobacteria bacterium; assembly: GCA_903899945.1. GTDB lineage: Bacteria > Pseudomonadota > Alphaproteobacteria > Paracaedibacterales > CAIULA01 > CAIULA01. Next base: position 114,401 of record CAIULA010000008.1, read on the forward strand.
AATTTTAAAAGAGCTTAAGGAGATTAATGATAGACATTCTCACCAATATAAAATGCAACAATGGCTTTGTTGCAATCCAGAAACAGTTATCTTCATTTACAATGAGTACGAGTGATATCTACCTATAACTTTATTGATGACAATTATTAGTTTGTCTGGATTTCTGTTACGACCATTAGAAATGGCGATGCACTTTTTTATGGAATAAAGTCCTCAACTGTATTCCCCTGGATCTTAAAGTCAAGCTACAGGGTCCATCAGGCAATCAGCAAAGCTTAAAATTCATCTAATATAGACTTTAGATCTCCTTTTTCAATTTGTCATTGCGTGTCACATGCATTAACGAATTCCTAGCGAAAAAACAAAGCCGTCAAAATAGAATGATTCAAGAACAACTGGCATGCCAAGATGCTGATCGGCGTTCCTTTCTTGAATCTTAATGACGTCCTAGCTACACAAGAAAATCGTTTGATGATTTATTACTTAAAGATCTAGTTTACAGTTCAAGTCATAGCACTCTTTACTCTGTGAACACTTATCTTAATATTCAAAAAAGAAAGCCATCATGATTAAAAATTTTTCCGGATATTACAATGCTAATCTCTCATCAACGATGGAGTAGAAGCACCTAAAATCCAACAAATAAAGAATCACCTTGTGATTGTGACAGGCAAATCCACATACATAGAGAAAGGAAAACTATACTATGGCCGAACCCGCACCAGTCCCTAAGCAAGGAAATCATGTATTCGCGTCCGTGCACGACTTGCTCCAAAAGATTCTTAACCTCTTGGACCGAATAATTGGTGACGTTTACAAGTATTTAGCAAGTGGACAAAAATCGGCAGTCAACCCCCAGTTTGAACAATACAAGCAAGCAAGGGTCAAGCTGAAGACTATGATGGCAAGTTTGGAAAGTCATCACAATGGTCAGTGGGGCTCACAACAACTCAAACACACTGACGCTGATACCGAACCCCTTAAAGACCAGTCCAACCCCATCGACCAATTCGGTACTCAAGTGATGCAACCTTACCTGTTAAGACTAGAAAGATATCTCACACACCGAGTGTCAATCAAACACCATGCAGATAGAGGTGATAATGCAAATCATCATGCTAATTGTAAGTTCGACGGTAAGGGTGCGGACTGTTTAGGTATCCTATATGAGGCTCAGTATAGAGCCGAAAAAGCGGCCCTTTTCAATGGAATTATAGGGCATGGTTACGATCAAATCGCCCTGGAGCGTATCCAAAATCATGCTCGTAATCTAGATGCTAAAAACGTACTGTCCCTTCAAGTTAAAGCTCACGAGCAGTGGGTCGAAGCTTGGGAAGGCTTGATCAACCGGGCGGTCGTCGTGATTGATGCAGCAGTAGACTCAGCCATAACACTCTATGACGAAATGATGAAATGATGAAGTTCTAGACTGAAACGAGACGATTGGTGAGTCAGAGCAAGAATTATCGCTAGATGGGCTCACACTCGTTTCAGAACTGTAATCTTGTTCCTGAAAACGGCTGATAAAATCGTGAATTAGACCTATGCCATCTCATGAATTGAAAAGGGGGGACTTAGACTTGCAGATCAGCTGAACAGGCCCCTAGTTACAACCGCAACAGAAGCGTTGACGCGGTCGGTCGGTTTGTGATGGATTATTTGCTTTATGTCTTCGGCTTGTTGCTACCTTTATGCAAGCCATTCGCTTTAATTTGAATATGTAAACACTCTCCTCGATTTTTCCTAATATTTCTATCAATGAATAACGTACGATTTATTGTTTTATTTCTCCCCTGTTTAGTATTACCATGAAAAGAAATGGATACTGACTAACAGGAGTTTGATATGAGCCGAGGTAGGAAAGACGATATGCGAGGCCCTTCTACACCACACCTTGTTGGAGGAAGAAGCGGGAGAAGTCCTTATATAGAGCCAGGTTATAAAGAATGTCATTCTAGAGGTGAGGAAATAGGAAAAGGCGGAAAATCTAAACCTTCCTGGGAAGATTTTTTACGTTCTTCCACTTCTTCTGGAATAAGTGAACCAAGAATTGCACTCTCATCTATGTCGGAAAGAGAAAGGAGAGAAAAAAGAGCGGAACGTTTTGGTATTCATTCATCCTCCTCATCTTCATCTAGAACTAGGGACAGAAGTCGAAGTCGAGATCGTGATATCAGCTCTTCATCTAGGGCAAGATTTCCTTCTCCAGATTTAAGAGAAGTCATAGCACCTCACTTTATTTCAAACCATCTTCATAGAACTGAAAGTCCTACTCCTTTAGCTACATGAGCCGAAGAAACAGCGATCAGAAGGGGCAGTGCAAATACAATGATCAGTTTAAATCATGAAGGAAGAAAACAACTTTATGAAAAATTAAATAGACCGACTGTTCAATCCATTTTTAAAGATAGAGATGTTGGAAAAAGGCAAATTGCATTAAGTCCTATAAGAAGTTCGGGAATAACTATGGATAAGCATGGAAGAACACTAGATGATAAAAGTACGCTAAAAGATCGTAGGATAAGTGTTAGAGGATATGGAAATCCTAGAAGCACTGGAAAAGCTACGGTTGATCATTTAGAAACCTATGAATCCGATTGATCTTCTTGCTTTGGTTTTTTCTTTTTCTTCACATGCACACTTTATGAAGGCATTTGGAATTTTGCGAGATAACGAATCGAATGTTAGAAGTCGGCTTTGTGTTCGTTCCCGTGCCAAAGCCATCGCAGCAGGAAAAAAACCGGGAGCAAAAAAGGCTATAGGCCCCGAGCAAGAAAAACGTATTCATGAATTACTGGAGAAAGATCTATCTTTCAAAGAAATCAGTGAATTGATAGGAGTCGATATCAAAACTTTCTACTGGTGGCGCAAGAAAAATAACATGTAAATTATTCACTTAATTTCCCTTTTCAATATCTGATGCTATCAATTTGAGTATTCTTTACCATATTCGTTGAACCTAAGCCGTCTATACAATACAGAATTTAAATAATCTTATAATATAAATATTATTTTCTCAGACCTAAAAATATATTGTAGATTTTTTATCGTCTTAAATCTAAATAGTTATCTAAAAATATCCCGTAATTCTTTCAAGATAGCGGCGCCTTTTTCTCGTTGCTCGGTGGTTTCAAAAACATTGTAGAAGGTGCCGGTATAATCATGGTTAATAACTAACCCAAGTCTTATAACTGAATTAGTCAATCCTTCTTCTTCAATTTTAGCAAAGGTACTTTTGTAAGGTTCACCGCCGGGATTAAACGTATGATGGAATATAGATTCTGCTACCACATTTATATAAGCCCAAGATAAGTTTATATGGGTAGAATAGTTAAAATTAGAATCTCGACATGTTGTTGGGGCTAAATGAAGAGATCTTGATACCGCCGAATTCTGGATATGTAAAAAAATGGGAAGTTTTTATTTATTTTGTTTGAGAAAACTCAAGATAATATCAACTTGATTTACTTAAACGAATGAGTACAGTATCGGACCTGTATTTGGTAGTATCGTTTGGGTAAAAAATGTTTAACTATAAAAAATGTATACAATTTCTCTTTGTTTTTCTTTTTGTTTCATCCTGTTTTTCTGCTGAGGATTATTATGAATTACAAGGTAAGAGAACAGTTGCTGGATTTGAAAGATACTTGGATTCTCTTCCAGTTTCAGATGGTGTCGTACTACATGAAGAAGCTAAAAGATTGCTGACTAAACACTTCAAATCAGAAACTTCAAAAAAGCAGAAAAGAATGGTAGGTGCTTTGACGACCTCTCATGCTTCATTTGACGAAAGTAAAGTTGCGTTAAGAAATAAATGGGCTGAAATGTATGAAAAAGATCATTGGCCTCAATTTGATCATCAAAACAAACATGCCCACCACATTATCCCGCAAATATATGGTGGACCTAACAAATGGTGGAATTTATGGCCATTAACTCCTAAGCAGCATTCCGATGTTCATTGTAATGAGGATGGTGAAGGTTTTATTTTATTTCCTTCAGCATGCGGAGGAAGAGCACAAGTTACTTATCAGGGCTAGGATTTTGAGTCAGAAAATAACAGATTCAAACTCAGCTAGAACCTTTGGATATCGTTGAGAGATAAACTCTTTAAACGTTTGTTGATTTGGGTTTTGGATTTGATTAAATATAAAAGCAACTGAGTGAGCCGGGATTTTACGTGTAACTTTTGTACACAAATGCCATGTCTTTAGCTTTGATTGATTGGATATGAAAGCGTTCAACAAGTTGCTCAATCACTGTTTCAATTTTTCTTCGAATATTCATCATAAGGGATGCAGTTTCTTTTGACCTTGAATCTTGCATGTTTTTGCGCAAAGGTGTTTGCAGATCAAGATGTTGTGGGGCCAAGTAATCTTTTAACTCTGGCCGAATAAGGTCTTTATCGGCAAGGAGCATTCCTTTTCGATTGTTTGTGATCTCAGGCAATATACCTCGTTCGTCTATGTTGACTGCTGCTAATTCATCAGCAACAGGAACTCCATGCCAAGTCACAAGAAGATGTCCTTTGAATCCGAAATATTTTTCATCTTTAGCTGCGCAACATCCTGCAGAACAGTAACACCTGAGTTCTATTTTTGGTCTTTTATAACGCTTGATATTGCATATGGGGATAGGAAAATCATCAAACAAATAAAGATCTTAATCTGCGGATAAAATACCGGATACAAATTCACAGAGTTTTTTCTTAACTTCACTCAGAACCACGCCCCAAATGTTCGCTAATAATTTCCATTGTTAAGACTTCAGCGTCTGATAAGGCTGGCTTCTCTCCTCGTTTTTTGAAAGGGGATGAGAAAGAACATTGTAAAAAATCGTCGACAAAACAGTAGGTATGAATGATAAACTCGCCTAAGGTCATGGGGCTTTTTAGATTTTTAAGGTTTTAGTCAACTTTATCTAAATAAATACCCCATGCATGAATCTTTCAATCCCTTTCTACAAGAACTTGCACACTTGCATTATCCGTGAAAATGAAAACTTTCAACTTGTAATGATTTTAGATTCTAGTTACGCTTTTGAAAATTTTGATACTGAAAGCTCATGTATGTTTTGCGTTGATTTTAAACCTGCCCACAAAACATTAAAACTTTATAGATTTCTGTTTTTAACCATATATTTAGTATTCCTACTTACGCATTTCTCATGCTTTTCTTCTCAAGAAAGCCTTCCAATCCCAAGCATAGGAAAACACAGAAGGCTTGCAGACCTAAAACCTGCAGAGATTTGGAGTCCAAATGGTGAAGGTTTTGAGACTTCCTTCGTTCATGCGGCTTTGAAAAGAATTATTGCGGATCACCGAGACGATTCCGGTGACGATAATTTTGTTAAATTCTCTGGCCCAATCACACCTAAATCGTACGTTTTTTCTGAATTCGGTGAACTGAGAGAGCAAAGGAGAAATCTAGAACGTTTAAAGACACGGGGAATTACTCCAGAAGCCGATACATGGCGATTAGACATACAAAAAGAGGTAGAGGATGATCGCGTAATTTTACAGCTTCAATACGGAGTAGGACACACAGACAAGGGTGGGGCGATTGCATCAATAAATGTCAAAAAGTATGTTAGATGGGAATTAACTCATCTTTACTATGTTTTGGCACAGAGTTTTCTGGATTCTCTGGATGGTGAGATAGTAACAAGAAATGTTGACGACTCTTTTTTCTACAGCAACAAAAAAAGTGCTAATCCTCTCCTTCGTCCAAAGAAGAAAAGAAAATTGAAAGAGGCTGTTAGCCATTAATTTGTTTAAAAACAGATCTTTGGGTAATATGCTCTCTTAATTTCTTAAGCTTTCCTTCTATTTCTTCGGCTATAGAAACCGTAAGTACGGATTCCTTTTTAGCAATGATATCGGTTAGGATTTTAGCATCATCGACATCAAGATCGCCTACAGCCGTTTCGTTGATAATCGTTGTGTAAGCTTTGTGAACGTCTTCTAAAGTAACAAGATCACGAATCGAGCTTTTTATCTTTCTATCGGGTTTACCTTTAGGAAAGACTCGCTCCAGCATAAACAACAGGCAAGTTGTATCTCCCTCCTTAATTTTTCCTTTAACCTTCTCAACCCAGCTATCAACGATATCCCAGCCAATATATTCGGCAAAGGCTTCACAGCAACTAAATCTTTTAGGTCTGGGTTCATCTGCTTTAAAACTTGCAGGAGTAGCAGCTTTTTTTAATTTATCGGTTGTCATGTAAGTTCCGCTTTCTCTGGCTTCTTTAAGTGTTTTGTTGACGGCGTAGGCATGAGGATGCTTGTCAGGGTTAATTACGTTAAGAGATTCTTTGGACTTGGATGGTTGTTCTGGTTTAAGAGCTTCAGATGTTTTTGTCTTTGTTGCTTTACTTTTTCTCTGAGCTGGCATTTTGAATATCTGAATATTATAGTAATAATTTATGTTTCTAAATATAAATTAAAAATAAAATCAAAATAAATTTACAGATGTATTATAGGTAGAGAATATAAGAAGATCTCTTATAACCCTAGAGATTTAATCCCTTTTGATCTATTTATTAGAATGATATATTTCAAGAAAAAAGAAGTGAAATGCGATGAAAAACTTACCGAAGATATTATTCTTTTTATGGTTATCAATAGCATTACTCATGGCTTCCGATGAAGAAATGGAACTTGAACCGTTTGTAGTGCCCCCTATCGTTAGAAATACTCATATAACTAAAATGGATTTATCTAATGCAGGTTTTACAAACATAGATTTTATCTTCTGTTTTCCAAATTTAATCGAATTAGAGTTATATCAAAATCCTCGACTGACCTCTATACGGCCTCTTCTTGTTCTTAAAAACATTGAAAAGTTAAATCTCTCAACTTGTTGCGAAGTTAGGGATGTTGAGCTTTTATCGAATTTAACAACCCTTAAAAAACTGAAACTTGCATGCATGTTTTCAGAAGAAATAGAAGAAAGGGAGGCCGTTTCTCTTGCTTTTGTTATGCCTTTAACAAAATTAAGAAGCTTGGATATTAGTTCCAATCTTTATATCTTTAGTATTGAACCTATTACAGCCCATCCTCGCATAACTCATCTTTTTGCAAGCGGGTTACATAGTGTTCAAGATTGGGATATCCTTGGTAGGATGACTCGTTTAAAAGAGCTGGATATTCACGCTAATTATATGCACCATCGTAATAAATCACATCCCAATCATATGCATTTTCTCAAAAATCTCGTTAACCTTGAAAAGCTAACATTAGGAAGATGGTTACATCATAAAAAAATAGTAGCCGATCTTCCTAAGTTAACAGATATTACCGTTAAATAGGATTTCCGTCTTCATCATAAGTAATGCGATTCTCCGCAAAAGTAAAAGATTTACCTTTTCCGCTAATATCATGAAAGTGATGTGCTGAATAGGTACCGTGGCTGTTTAATTTTCCCCCAATTTCAAGGCTTCTTGGTTTCTTTTTATAATATCTATGATTTCCACCACTAGAAATTTTCAAGGCTCTCATTTTTATTGGAGAAGTCGTATAGAGCTGACCATTGGCAAAAGCCGTTTGTGCTGTTGCTGATCTCGTTTCATTTTCAAGTCTTTGCCGGGAATTAGGACTCAAAGAAATTACAGTGCTGGCAGGAGGAGCGTTACGAGCCTGTGCCCTTCGACGCGCAATATCTCCCGCGGAGTTACGAAGCTCTTCCCTTGTGCAAGAGCGAACATGATTTCTGTCAAAATTTCCCTCAAAAGCAGGATGATGAGCCGGGGCAGCAGGACGACGAGTTTCTGCACCGGCCCCTGTTGTTGCCCTCATCATATGATGCTCTCTATATACAATCTACTCACCTTTAGCATAAGGTTGTCTCTCATTCTCATAATGATTAATCGCTTGAGTGCGAGTGTTATGTTCATATCTGTTAGGATTAACCCAACCTGCTTTATGATGATCTTTGTGCATATTAAAAACCTTTCTTAAATATTAAAATCTGTCAAATTATCCATTACTCTTCAACCGCCTTACAAACCTTACAAATACTTCACGAGGCCATATAAAATAAGGGTTCATAATTGTAAGGTTACCTGTAATTCTATGAAACGCTAACCTTACAACATTACAAATCGGTCATTGCCTCATAAAGACCATTAACAATCTTTACCTTTTGGAGGATAAGAGATTCCGACAGCCTTTCCTGAATCTTGCAACCTTTTTTTAATTTTTCTGGCTTTCTTCTGTCCTGCATCATCATTGTCAGCAGCGATAATTACTTCTTTTACAAGATCAGGTAAGTCAAAAGAAGTATTAGCACCAAGAAAAGCTGCAACTCCGTACTCAGAACAGCATTGGACTAAAGTTAATCCGTCTTCAATACCTTCAGTGAGAACCAATTTTTCTTTGATAGGTGTCAACCAAACTAAGTGATTTTTGATTGTTCCTAAAGAAAGCTTAGAAGGACCATCTTTTGCGATTTGTTTACCCTCGGAAGATAGAAAAATCTGATGAAGTCCTTTTAAAACTCCGGAACAATCTGTTACTTTTGCAACTAAGCAGGGTAATGATTGTTGTAAAAAAGAATGCAATACTGAATTGTTAAAACGTAAGGAACTATTTAGACGATCTTTTATAAAGTCTAAATCAAGACCTCGTGATTTTAAGTACTTGTCAGCCGCTGTTTCTGAGATATCTACAGATGCATCCCAAATGCTTTTTGCTTCATTATGACTACCAGAAGCCTCTTTACTTGCTTTTTGATTGTCACTTAACACAACTTCTTGTAAGGATGTAACGTTCTGTTTAGAGTACATTACAGCTAACCTTACAGGCTTAGAGCCGCGGTTTCCCTTGTTTTTTTTGCGTTCTGTAAGGTTGTAAGGTAATAATCCACGATCTTGTATTACCTGCAAAACATCTTTGAAATCGCAACCAGAAAAACAATGCAAGAGAAGCTTGCCATCATCACCAACAGCAATAGATAAACTGGGATTATGATCATCATGAACAGGGCAAAGACACATGTAACCATGACTACTTTTTGAAGATTTTCCTAAACTATGTGCAATACGCGCTATGTCTTCTTTCGTATATTTGTTAAAATGAGATTTTATATCAGATGGGAGAGCAGGGTTCATTTTGCTCTCCTACGTTTTGTAATGCTGCCGATCATCTTAAGCCACCTTGATCTGAAGTTCTTGTTCTAACCCGTGCTTCGAGCCATTTTGAAACGTCATCCCATCGATAACGTACAGCTCGGGCAGTAATGCGAATAAAGGGGGGAGGTGTCGCCTGAAATGCGTCTTGCTTCCCAGAAGCGCTTAGTTAGCCCGCTTCGTTTCACCACTTCATCGGTGGAAACAAACAAGTTTTGGTCGAGTGAATGTTGTGTCATGTCTTTTAACCTCTTAACTTGATAACATCTGCTTGAATGCGAGTGTCGTTGTTAACTAAGGTTAGAAAATCACAGGGGATTTTGAGGCGAAATGGCTTAAAATGAAATCGCCTATCTTTTTTCAAAGACGTATAAACGCTCTGAAAATGGCCTTTCATAAGGGTTTAAGGGCAATGTGAAGCCAGGCGATTTTCCGGGCGATTTGAAAATGTAGAAAAATGTAAGTCGCCTGAGTTGTTCAGGCGATCAGAATAAGGGCGAAAACGAAAAGCAAATTTTAGTCGAGAAGTTTGGGACTTTAAATAACTATCTACAGTAAACGATTTTTACGCAGTTTTAGAATCTGCCTTCGAAGTTTTTAGGGATTGCATAATCCCTGAATATTTTAAATCAGATAGGTATCTCATTATTCTGCTTACTGTCATTGACTTTGGGTAAAGTTCTTCTTTAATGCCTTTAGCATAAATTCTTTTTGCAAAAGCTTCCTTGTTAGTTGGGACGGTTGCTAATCCATTTTTGATTCGATTGCATTCTTGATGAAAAAGATTCTCTGTAATGCTCTGGTTAGAGTTTTTTACAGGTTCCCTTTCTTCAGGTTTTACGAACGTAGCTTCTTCAATGGCAATAATTTCTGAAAGAACAAATTGAGCTTGCCTGCTTTCTATCAATTGCTGAGCATCATAACCATAATAGCCAGTAGGCTTTCTTCCCTCTTTAACAGTTACGGGCCTGCTATCGATGCCTAAGTACGTAGAAATGCTTTCTGATCCAGGACAATGATATACAGGGTCAATAGCCTTCAATTCTCGTGTTTGACTCTTCTTTTTCAAGAAGTTCACAAGTTCATCATCATTAAAGGTTTTCCAACAATCACGTTCTTTAAGTTTCCCATAACTAATATATTGTTGATCAGGAGAAGGGATCAGGCTGCTAACTTCTTGTTCCGAGTAAAAAAGGTTTTCGTGCCTTTCAAGCATATTGGAGTTTATACCAAGCATGCCCTTATTATTCGGTTTGTTGGTAGTAAAAGCTCTAAGAGAATTGAGCATGTTTGCTATGGTATTATCATTAGCTGTTGAATCTTTTTTTCTAAGTAATGCAGCTTACTCAAGACCTGAAATAATATTGCCGTCTATGGCACTTCGTAAAATCGTTTTTGGACTAAAATCAAAACCTTCAATTTGATAACTATTCAAAACCTGAGGATCATTTTCAAAATCAAAACTTTCTATAGCATCTTTATCGTAATACAGAGGGCCATTACAAACATAGGGCTCCCCTTTATCATTTGTACATAGGTATTAACTTAAGATAGACAAGCCAGTCAACACCATATCGTAGGACGCATCAAATTTTTCTTGCAAGTACTTCCGTGCCGAATAAGAAATCAACTTTGTCTCTTCTGGTACACTAACCATGCAAACTCCTTCTGCTTAATTTAAAGGAACATAGTCTAACATAATGCCATCGATACTTGTTTGCTTATTTTGATGAAGCCATCAACTTTTCACCATACTCTTCCAAAGCTTGTCTTCCTTGATCTTGAGCAAAACGTGGATAAATTGCAGTGGTGCTTTGGTTGGAATGATTCAAGATTTTGCCAATCAAATGGAGACTGTTGCCTGATTGAGCTAACCAAGAGCCAACCGTTCTTCTCAAATCATGCAAACGGATCTTTTCTAATCCTGCTTTCTGGCAAACACGTTTCCAAGGTTTAGTAATGTTAACAAGGGGCTTCCCTTTAACGTGTCCAGGGAGAATATAAGGATTGTTTTTCTCTGGTTGAATATTCTTTAAAAGCTCGTAGGCTGGTTCTGTTAACGGGATGTAGTGAATGCGACCAGACTTTGTTTCGGGAATCTTCAGCTCTTTCCGTTCCCAGTCAATATCTTCCCATTTTGCTTGTAACAACTCGGATTTTCTTGCACCTGTTAAAAGGTAAAGCCAGATTGCATTGACTGCGACTTTGTTTGGTTCTTGATCAAGTGCTTCTTTCAGTTGAGGAAGTTCTGTAGGTTTTAGCCATCGATCACGCTTCTCCTCTTTAAATAAGCGAATCTTTTTTGCAGGATTCGGTAAAGATTCATCAATAATGTTCCACTGACTTGCTAGATCAAACATCTTAGACAAAAGTCTTAAAGTTCTATTTGCTTCGTAAGGTGCCATTTTTCCTATATGAGCATGAAAAGAAGCGATATCAGTTCTACTGATATTCTTTAAAATTTGATTTCCCCATTTCGGGATAATATGCCGGTTGATTCTTCTTTCATCTTCTTGCCAGCTTTTTTTATGAATTTTAGCGTATTTCTCAAGATACATATTGCAAAAATCTTTCATTGTCTGAGCCTTAGAAGCTTGTTCTTTTTGTTTAAGAGGATCAATCCCTTTTAATACATTCACCAATTCTTGGCGAGCCATATTACGAGCTTCTTGTAAGGTTAAGATACCGAAATCCCCTAATGTCAGCTGTCGTTTCTGATTATTGACTCGATAACTTAAAATAAATGTCTTTTTACCGGAGGGATAAATCCGAACGCCGAAACCAGCAATTTCATCATCCCAACGAGCATCACGACGAGGAGAAGGTCCTTCGTATGTAAATGTCTCAATATTCTTTTTTGTAAGCTTCATAATTTTACCCTTAAAAAGTCACCAATAAGTCACCATAATGTATGGTATTTTATGTTTCTATATGAGAGAATATAGACGGAATTATTCAGAAAATCAAAGAAAAATAAGGGGTTTGAGGTGCTATACGATATTCAGTGTTAGATATGAATAACTGATTCTTAATCAGCGGGTCAGAGGTTCGAATCCTCTGGCGCCCACCAAGCAGATCAACGGTTTTCTGAGAATTTGATTTTCTAAAAAAATTTCCAGGTAGCAAATAGGTAGCGCAAGAAAGAAAAACAGGTGATAACCTGTGTTGATGGTGCCGAGGTTACGATCAAGCAAGTCTCTTGGAAGGGCGCAACACGACGACTTTTGTGTTATGGGAGGGAAAAACTCTGTGATAAAGGTTCTGCAATAAGATTAGGTACAAACAATTATGGCTAATTATAGCCACAAACATTCTTGTAGAAACAATTCTTTCAAATGCTTTACGTTTATGCTAATTAGCCTTTTTTCAAAAAAGTCCCTATTAGAGTTGAGTAGTGTTTAAAAAGATCAGTACTTTTCAGGCAAAGACTCGTTACTTTCTTCGCTATCTAGTAAACCAAAAAGGAGAAATCTGAATTGTGAGTACTAACATGCGCAGAATCTCTTACGATAACCGAACCCTTAAATCTTTATAATCAATCGAAGAGTATTATTGCCCACGTTCCCCACCAGTCCAGTGTAGGAATGGAGCTGCAAATTTTTATGGTGGTTTTTAGGTTTTAACGAGCTTCTATCCCAAAAAGAGCATCTGGATAATCTAGGGGAATCGATTTATCTGCTTTCCCAAAAAGTTGAGGGATGCCACCATCTCCTGGTTCTTCTTTAGTTTTTTTAAGCTTCTGCAATCGTTTATGATGAGACATGTATTTGTCACCTACGGCTTTAAAAAGCATTCTTAAAGCAACTTTTGTTTCACCATCTCCGCTTCCATAAATATCCGCACATGTAGAAGCAAAGGTTGATAATGAAGCATCATGAACAAATAAAGAAGATAGGTTTGAGTATGTGTCCTCAAATTTTTCAACCTTGTCTGCTAAAGCTTCAGGTTTATAAACGAAATTAAGATCCTCTTGGATCTCCTCAACCCTAATAGGTGTATGAGCCCATAATTTTCTACCAAAATCATCTGCATATTCTTGAAGTAATCTGGCGTTATAATCTTGGCCAAAAGCAGTGCTTGCGAGACCAAGACTTATAACCAAAGCTCCTAAGTATTTTTTTGTCATGTTGTCCACCTTAATTATATCTACAAGCTCGATTAATATTTTTGTAATGCATACAGGACCCCCATATAAATATCAGAAAAATGCTCTTGTGTAAATGATGACAAGAAATTAAATAAACTCATGGCTTCTATTGTTAATCTATCTGGATCAGTAAGAAATTTTCCTGATTTAGAACTTCCTTCTAAAGAGACTTTTTTTAGAAACCAAGCTCCTACACTTTTTATAGCTCTTATTTCTATAATAGCTTCCCCATATTTTTTATCTTCTGCTGGGATATCTCCCTTAAATCGACCCATCGAATCTGTTTCTCCTAAAAGCCAAGGTGGGGATAACACATCATCGGTTGACTCGCGAGCTACTATAAGCGTCTCTCCCGTACCAGAAATATTTAAATCATAGCGTGGGCGAGTTTGGAGAGATATACTAAGTGCTGCATTAAAGTAAGGTGCAAATATAGCCATGCCGCCTACACTGTTACGGATCATGGCTGTTGTTATAATGCCTTGTGATAGTAATCGCCCTATTAAATCGTCATTACTTGAGAAAAATTCTCCAATGAATGGAGGAAGACCTGCTAGTGTTTCTAGTGATCTAACAGATTTGGTGTCAGGGTCAAAAAATTGATCTCCGTAGTTTGAGAAGCAGAATAATTTTTCAACTTCAGCAAAAGTTACAAACTGTTTATTACAACTTAGTATACTGTCTCTAAAATAATCTTCATAAGGAACTGTTAAGCTCTCCGAAATATCTTTATGCATGGCAGAAAAAGGACGACGAGACATTAAGGTTAACTTCATTTTTGCATCAACTTGATAACAGTTGTCTAAGCTTTCTAGTGTTTCTTCTAAGGCTTCTCTTCCGTCAGATTCATCGACAGGGGTCATCTGTACAAGAGTCAAAGCGTGCAAAAAAACTAAGCCATTAATTTTTTTCCCTGCGTCAACAAATATTCCATGTAATTTTTTTGATTCTCTCTCTTTAAAAGCTTTTACAACAGAATCACGATAAGGAAAGCTGGCAGAAAAACTTACCATGTCGGAACAATCTAGATCAAAAATCCCGTAATAAAGGGGTATAGTCCATTCTAAAGGATGTTGAATTGTAACTTGTGGTGCAAATCTAGCTGCCCATTTAGGAGGTTTGATAATCGGCTTATCATGAACTAATGCATAATCTGGTAGAATTTGTACTCCTGTTATACCTGCTATCCATTCATCAAAAGTAATTGTTTCTCTAGCTTCTAAGCTTGTTTTTAAAAATTGAAAGGCGGCAGAAAGAGTATCTAAACATCTGTGTAAAATCGCCCCCTCTTCATCAGAATAAGGTGATGTAACAAACTCGATATCATTGGTATCAATCACAACATGCCATAGAGGATTTAGTCTTCCATCAGCCGGCATGCAAAATAGTGGTTTTCTTTGAACAGTTATATCGTTTAAAGCCCAGGGACATAAGCTACCTATTTCCTGAAATTCAAAACCTATCTTAAATGGCATATGAGGAAGAGAAGTATCTGCAGCTATATCTGCTGAGCGTTCATCTGTTGCGGCATAGGCTCCTATAATATAAAAACAAGAAAATAGAGTAATTTTGAATATATTGTAAACTTTTGATGTTTTTATAAAATTAAATATCATTTTAATCAATATTAGAAAGTCTAAATGTACTACTATAATGTTATTGTCTTATTAATATGAAATGTCAATAAACATGTTTTAAATATAAGCAGCGCTAATCTAATCAATAGAGATCAAAAAAGACTGAAAATTTATAACGTCAGATCAATAAAAGGTATTAAGAATAATGCAGTTAGATGGCTGCTTCTTTACAAATGTGGAGCTATAAACAATTTCTGAAAAGTGCTGATCTGCCGTAAGCTTTTACCCTGAATGCAATAAATACTCTCTATCTTACTCCATCTATTAGAAGAGTCTTAAAACGATCAGGAAGAGAAAGCATACCTCCAGAAGCATTAAATATCTTTTGTAAATAAACAAGAAGAGTTCGTGCAAAAGGGTTTAAATTATATGCAAATAGATGGTTTTCAGCGTGTACTTATGAGAATGGAATTTTTATGGTCGTCCATATTACTCCCATTTCATTTATTTTTTCTTCCATGGATCAAAAGGAGGCAAGGCAATCAAACTTTCTTGCACGATAGCATAAGCATTGTTGTGACTGTATATCTTGCTTTGTGATAAAAGAGGAACAATATTATCCATAAATCTCTTATCCTTTAACTTATAATCCATATTTTTTTTCAAACCCAGATTTCTAATGGGGTGAAATTTTAGATTCATAAGAATAATAAAATGTTACTATTCCTTGTATTTGTTTCCATTTTGGCTCACCAACCAATGGTTTAAAACTTCATGCAAATAATCCAAAAGGTTATCAATAGGCTCTGCAGTCTTTTGCACAAAATCTAAATCTTCGGAATAACGTTCTTGTGATTTCCTACTAAAGCTAGTTTGCCTACATTCATAACCTCTTGTAAGTTCAGATAAAATAGTTGCAACATGATTCAAAATAAAGCTTAAAAAGTATATCTTTAGGTTTTTTCAAGAGTTAAAGTGATTCCCAAAGAAAAAGCCAATCTGGGATTAAAAAATGAAAATAATTGATAAACCACTCATAAATAAACCTCCAGAAGCTCAAGATGAAGGAGGAGCTTCTCAAAATTCTTTTCAAAAGAGAAAATCTTATAAGGTTTTGACACCAGAACAAAAGGCGAAAAGGGAAACTTTTAAAAAAACGCTAGCTTGGCTTTGTGAGAGCTTTTCAGGATGTTTCAACTTATCAAGTCCTAAACCGCTTAAAAGACATATAGAAGCTGAAATATTTTTACACCTTCCAGAAAATGGGTCTATATCGAGAAAGTCAATCCGCACCGTTCTTGCTTTTTATGTAAATCGAAAAAATTATCATAAGTCTTTAGTGGAAAACACACATCGTTTTAACCTAGAAGGTTTTGCTGAAGAAGAGATAGAGTCACATCATAAAAACCACGCAAAAGCTATTTTGGAAGAAAATCAATCAAAAATGAAAGCTATGCAGAAGAAAAGTCAAGAGCCCCTCAGTGACCATACACAAGAGTATACTCAACAAACTAAAAGAAGATTATAAAGGTTTAGACCCATTAAAAGCCATTGATGCTTTTTATCAACTAAAAGGGTTGGTTCTTGAGGAATTCCGGGAACATCCTTGTCAGCTACAAGAGTCTCTTTTAGAGTTACATCGCCTTTTGTTGATCCTTATTCAAGACCAGCCTGAAAAAGAGGATTTAAAAGAAGATCATCTTAGAAAGATTATCAATCTTATTGAAGAGGATGTTTACAGAATCACATATAACGCCGATATCATCCTTGCTACAATTTATAAGGTTAAAAACTCTCTTTTCCCTCAAGATGACCCGATTTCCTCTAGAGAATGAATTTCAGGAAAATAGTTCTCGCATCTTATTGTAAAACCCGAAGAATTAAGAAGAGCAAGAATCAAGCTACAAAAAAATAGTATTAAATAATTGATGAGTTGAAAATAAGGTTTTCTATAAACTTGAAATGAAGGAAGGTAATATCTTAAGTTGAAGCCGTAATATTTAAAATTGATTTTGATACAAGTAAAAAGGGAATCAATAGATAAAATGCCGAATTATGTAGTTTATGGAACTGAGTCCTTAATGAGACGTCTAAGGGAACACCGCTTTAGATTAGGTTTTTCCTTGAATTATGTAGCAACAACCGCGGATATTTCTGCTGATGATCTAACTCAATATGAATATGGAAAAAAACCGATAACCCAAGAAGAGCTTTTAAAGCTTGCTAAGCTTTATAAAGTTTCTCCAACTTACTTTTTGGGAGGATTACCTCTTTATTAGAATGTCCTGTTTAAGTTTCCTTAAAGGACAAAGGACAAAGGACAAAGGTTCAAAATGCGAAGAAAAAGAAAAAATAATAATCCTATTCAATCTTTACCCCTTCAAAAACCTCCACTCACTAAAAGGCTGTGTTACGCTGGTATGGTTGTTGGTTTAATGATTGCCGGTTTATTATTTATCTTTTAAAAGAAGGTCTAATGATGAAAAAACAAAAAGATTATGTAGATCTTTTAAAAGAGAGCCCCTTTTATAATTCTGAAGAAAAGCTATTAATGTTAACAGCTCTTGCTTCTGTAGAAAGCAAAACTTTTGTGAAAGAAAAACAGAAGATAAAGGCTGGAAAGCAGTTGCTAGATTCTATTGCTCATAAAAAAATTGGCATTGGCTTTTGTGTCCAGGTTCTTTTAGGGTATTTAAATAAAATCCCTAGTTCTTTAAAGCAAAAACACCAAAAGAGAGCTGCGGCCATGTTTTTACTGACCTTAGTACATGAATCCCCTAATCTCTCTGCTGCGAATCGTCTTTTTGCTATAGAAGCCCTTCAAGGAAACGGGTCTTATCTTTTTGAGACTCTTCCTCAAAAAGCGATTCAAGTTGCAGAAGGCATTATAAAGGATGAAAATGCACCTCTTGCTTACCAGCGTAAAGCTCAGGTTATTCTTTCCAATAACCAAGCTAAAAGTAAAATGCGCCAAAATCCTTCAAGACGGCTATAGTTATATTCTTACGTTGCATATACTTGGCCTATTCTAATGGAAAAACCTGTTTCAGGGGCTGCTGAAACAGAAGCAAAAGAAGACACTATTATTGAGGCTGTGACAGAAGAAGTTGTTAACCAAGCGACAGTCCTTTGGAGACTTTCTAAGAATGACATTACTGAAGATCAGTATAAAGCTTTCTATAAGCATGTTTCACATGATTTTTCTGAACCTTTGGCATGGAGCCATAATCACGTGGAAGGAAAACAGCATTACATAAGCTTATTCTA
>CAIULA010000009.1 GCA_903899945.1 uncultured Alphaproteobacteria bacterium
AAAAATCATCGACAAATGTAAAGAGTTCTGTGATATCTTTCTTCATTAGAGGGGCTTGTTTTGTTCTTTTTTGCTAAAATTATAACTAAAACATCCCTCTACCCTTTGTAAATCCTCATTTCTAATCCCGAACTAACGTTATTACTTTTTTTATAACATAATATAGTTAATGTAAATTAAACATTTATATTATAAAAAGTTATAGAAAAAGGAAAAAATACATGCCAAAAGCGATTTAGTTGAGATCAATACTATAGAAACGATTTTCTCTTTTAAAATTTTCTTTCAATAGACCTTTTGATAATCTCCTTAAACATATCTGCTTTTGGACCAAAAGGCTTTAAGATGGAAAAGGCCTCTTCTTTTAAATCATCAATTTTCTGAAGAGTTTGATCCTCGCCCATTTTATCAACAAGGGTGATTTTATCGCCATCTTGCTGAGAAGGCTTGCCTAAAATATGGGCCTCTCCCTTTTTATCCAACAGATCATCCACCATTTGGTAGATCAGTCCAATTTTATAGCCAACCTCTTTAAGTTGCTTTCTAATAAAGGGATCTTGCTCCCCCATAATGGCCCCTGCTTCACAACAAAACGCAATGAGTTCACCTGTTTTTAAACGCTGAAGGGTTGTAATCGAACTGAAATCATCATGGTGATCTTGAGCAATATCAAGCATTTGTCCGCCAACCATGCCATTAGGGCCGCTTGCTTTCGCAAGTTTTGTTACAAGCTCTAGGGCTATAGTGGGGTTCAAAGAAGAGGATGCTATCACCTCAAAAGCCAATGTTAATAAACCATCACCAACCAAAATCGCAGTTGCTTCACTATATTGGCGCCAACAACTGGGTTTGCCTCGTCTGGTATCGGCATTATCCATAGCCGGCAAATCGTCATGCACCAGAGAATAAGCATGGATCAGTTCAACGGCCGTTGCGATTGGCAGAAAAGTTTCAAAAGAAAGATCAAAAAGGCTGGCTGAGCCCATCATTAACAAAGGCCTGAAACGCTTACCGCCATTGAGCGCCGCATAGTACATGGCCTCTTGTAACTGAACAGACGCCGATTGCTTTTCTATAACAGCTTTTAAAGCCTTATCAACCTTGCCTAAAACATCATGAGTCGCTTCATCAAAAAGAGAAAATTTACGAGACGTTAAAGGCTTCAAGTTTAGCACCGTTTTCAGTCATTCCGGTTATTTGTTCAACGCGCATTTTGGCCGCAAGCAGCTTTTGCTCACAATGCTTTTTAAGAAGAGCTCCACGCTCAAAGGCACTAATTGCCTCTTCAAGGGGTAAACGGCCTTCTTCCAGACGCTTTACCAAAGTTTCCAATTCAGCCATCGCTTGTTCAAAGCTTAAAGATTCTAAAATATCACTCACCTTGATCTTCCTTTTTGCAATCCAAGTACCGTCATATAAGCAGTGTTTGGATCAGAAATCAAGAAACGGTTATTCTAAAGGGTGTGACAATGCCTCAACAACCAAAGCATTCCCACGTACCGCGGTTACCTTAACCTCGGTCCCGGCAGCAGCATCAGCTCCTAAAATTTTCCAGGTACTATCACCTATCGTGATTCTCGATTGGCCATTTATAATGGGCCGTTCCAAGGTTAAAACCAAACCAACCATTTCCAATCCCCGTTGGTTTAAGTGGTTCGATTTTTGGCAGCCACTTGCCTGATTATAAAAACGACGACCTCCCCACATAACCACAAGGGAAAGGATTGCAAACAAAACAAATTGCAATGGAACCAAAAGAATAAGCGCAAAGGTAGTGATTGCAACAAACAAAGCTGCAACTCCAAGCCATAAGAAAAAAGCAGCCGGGGCAAAAAGTTCTAACCCAAACAAGATCAAAGCAAAGCCAAACCAATGCCATCCTGTAATTGTCATAAAGATATCCATAATTACCTCTCCCCTCTTGCACTCCTTGGTTTAGGGCCTGAAGGTTCATCTATAAATGCATCTTTAGCAAGCTCAGCAATTCCTGCAATGCTGCCGATTAAACTGCTTGATTCAAGAGGCATTAATACAAATTTTTGATTTGGCGCTTGGGCTAATTCTTTTATCGCCTCAACATATTTTTGTGCAATAAAATAATTCAAGGCTTGCGCGCTGCCGTTTGCGATAGCCTCTGAGACATTTTTAGTAGCAGTGGCTTCAGCTTGCGCCAATCTTTCTCTGGCTTCAGCGTCTCTTATAGCGGATTCACGGCGACCCTCAGCCTCTAAAATCATTGATTGCTGAATACCCTCGGCCTTTAAAATTTGGGCCTGTCTCTCTCCTTCGGCTTCTAATATCAAAGCACGCTTTTCGCGCTCAGCCTTCATTTGACGTGCCATAGAATCTACTAGATCACGAGGCGGCTTAATGTCCTTAATTTCAATACGCGTAACCTTCGTTCCCCAGGGACTGGTGGCATCATCAACCACAGCCAAAAGACGGGCGTTAATCGTTTCTCTATGGGACAACAATTCATCCAGATCCATAGACCCCATGACTGTACGAATGTTCGTCATGGTTAAATTCATAATTGCACTTTTCAAATTCGCCACTTCATAAGCTGATTTTGCTGCATCCAAAATTTGATAAAAAATGACACCGTCAACGGTTACAGCCGCGTTATCTTTTGTAATCACATCTTGTGATGGAACATCTAAAACCAGCTCCATCATAATCACTTTTGCACCAATGCGATCAATAAGAGGAATAATGATATGAAGGCCAGGACGAAGTGTTTGTATATAACGACCAAATCTTTCAACTGTAAATTCATAGCCTTGTGGAACGACTCTAACGGACCGAAACACAAAAAAGACAGCAACAACGACAATAATACCCGCTATAATTTCAAACATAAGGAACTCCTTATCCATTGCTTCAAGGCTAAAAAAAATAGGCCTCAGCTTAAAACTGAAGCCTATATTAATTGAAAAGTTATGCTTTAAGAAACGAAATCTTTAAACAGGCCATCATCAAGCTTATGCGTTTTTGATCCAACATCATCATAGTGATCGTTGATCCATCTGTCGGCAGCTTTGCGCCCTTCATTATGAAGCATCATCAAAAAGTCCCAATCTGTATTCAAAGCACTGCTAAGATTGAGATCTTTGAAAGAATCTTCGTTTTTAATCATATGCATATTCATACGCTTCATAGTGCCTTCTTTGATTTTACCGTCATCAATAAGCTTTGTGATAAAATAAATCGCGCGCATTTCACGCACCAGACAGCCGTTGTAAGTAATTTCTTTTAAACGATCCACAATGTCAGCTTTTGTCTTTGGTAGTTCTTCACGATAGGTCTTTGTTAACTGAACAACAATGATGTCAGAAGTACTGCATTCGCTAATAAGCGGGAAAATAGCAGGGTTAGCGATAAATCCACCATCCCAGTAATATTCGCCATCCACTTGAACAGCCTGAAACATAAACGGCAAACAAGCTGATGCCATCAGAACATCTGAGCAAATATCCTTGTTTGTAAATATTTTAATTTTCCCGGATTTCACATGGGTTGTCCCCAAAAATATTCTTCGTTCTGTGCTTTCACGAATCGTTGCGAAATCAAAGAAACCTTTTACGAAATCGCCAAAAGGATTCTTGTTAGAAGGATTTAAATCATAAGGTGAAAAATGCTCTTGCAGTTTTCCCATCATTAAAAACCCAAGGGAATGATCTAAGTTGTAGTATTTATTAGCTTTATCTATGGGATTCAATGAATAAGGAGAGATCTTTTTTGACAATTCACTCATTGATCTCCAGTAATCTTTTAAAGTTGCCCTTGCCCCTTCTGTCCCTCCTTTTATCAACCCTTGAATGATTGACGCTGCATTCATACCGCCGGCACTGGTTCCAGAAACACCCTCGATGTCAAAACGGCCGTCTTCTAAAAGTCTATCAGCTACACCCCAAGCAAAGGCTCCATGTGCGCCACCACCTTGTAATGCCAAGGCTACTTTCTTTTTTTGCATCTCTCTCTCCCTAAATTACGCGCCACAAATACGGTAAAAATATATTCTTTTGTGAATTTAATAATTATCTCTGTAACTATAAGTTAGAGGAAAAATCTTAAGAATCAGTTAATTTTGAAGAAAAGATGAATTTCAATCCTGCTTGCTTATGCAAGCTTATTGTAGCGCTCTCCTAAAAACACTACTATGTCCACAAATGATTCTTTACAGTTTTAAAAATGCAAAAAGTATCTGACGCAAATCTTGTAAAATTAGCTACCTATAGCGCAATTGCCGTTGCATCAATCTTAGTTGCTGGAAAAGCTTATGCATGGTATCTGACCGGCTCTTTAAGTATCAAGGCTTCTCTTATTGACTCCTTATTAGATACCTTTGCGTCGTTGCTTAACTTTATCGCCATTTATCATGCATTAAGACCAGCCGATGATGAACATCGATTTGGTCATGGAAAAGCAGAAGCCCTTGCAAGCTTAGGGCAATCGATTTTTATCGCTATTTCTGCAACATGGCTCTTAAAAGAAATAATCGAACGTTTTTATAAGCCTGAGCCACTTATTTTCAGCCATCTTGCAGTCATTGTGATGATTTGTGCTACAGTGTTGACTTTTTTCCTGATACTGGGGCAACGTTATGTTATTAAACGCACCAAGTCCTTGGCTGTTTCTTCGGATTCTCTTCATTATCAAACGGATCTTTTAAGCAATACAGGTGTTCTTTTATGCTTTTATCTCTCCAGTTATTTTAATATTTCTTATTTTGATACTGGAGTTAGTGCATTAATCAGCATTTATCTTCTTCATTCTACATGGAGTATTGCAAAAAAATCCTTTGATATTCTGATGGATCGTGAATTACCGAGAGAAATTATTGAAAGCATTACTAAAATCGCCCAAAGTCACCACAAAGTACTTGGGATCCACGATCTTAGAACGCGAAGCTCAGGGCAAAATGAGTTTATACAAATGCATTTGGATCTTGATAAAGACATCAGTCTTCACCAGGCTCATATGATTGCAGATGAAGTCGCTCTTGAAATTAACAAAATTTATCCAAAAGCAGAGGTCATTATTCACCAAGACCCTGTTTCTGGTGACCCAAAGAATCCTTTATAATTTCCATGAAAATTTCTGCTCGTATCCAATCCACAATTGATCTCCTTGATATTATTTTAGGATCTCCAGAAGTTCCTGCCGATAAAATCATGGCATCTTTTTTTAGAGAACGTCGCTTTATTGGGGGCGGCGATAGGCGCGCAATTGCCGAACTAACTTACTCTGTTCTTCGGAATTATTTTAAGCTTAATTGGTTTCACAAAACAGATTCTGCAAGGCTTCTGGTTATTGTTTACTTAAAGGCTATTGAAAAAAAGTCATTAATATCCCTTGAATCTCTTTTCGTAAATGAAATATTTTGCCCCAGTCCTTTAACCTCCGCTGAAATCAAAATTTTAAATACCTTAAAACCTGAAGAATCAGTTCCCATTTGGGCAGCATACAATGTGCCAGAAGATATCATTCCGTATTTAAAAGAATCATTTCCAAACACTTTTAAGGATGAACTTTTGGCCCTTAATCAACAAGCACCCTTTGATCTCAGGGTAAATATATTAAAAAACACAACAACAGCTGTTTTAAAGCAGCTTGAAAAGGATGAAATTGAGGCAAAACGAACTCCTTTCAGTCCCATTGGAATACGCCTTGAAAAAAGACGTCCTCTTCCTGATTATCCGTTATGGAAAGATGGTAGCATCGAAGTTCAAGATGAAGGGTCTCAACTGATTGCTTTGTTATGCAAAGCTGAACCCGGCATGTCTGTCCTAGATTATTGCGCTGGCGCTGGCGGGAAAAGCCTTGCTATTGCTGGATGCATGCAAAACAAAGGGCGTCTGGTTTTATCTGATATTTTAGAATGGCGGTTAAAGCGCGCCCAAGAACGCCTTAAAAGAGCTGGAATCCATAATTATGAATACCGCTTAGTAACAGATAAAAGCTGGTTTAAACGGCAAGAAATGCGTTTTGATCGAGTATTGGTAGATGCGCCTTGCTCTGGAACGGGAACGTGGCGCAGAAACCCTGATTTGAAAATGAAATTTACCAAGCAAGATCTTCTCGAACTGGTTCAAAAGCAACAAGAAATTTTAAATAAAGCATCAAAATTCGTGAAACCAAAGGGTCTGTTAATTTACGCAACCTGCTCCCTTTTACAAATAGAAAACCATCAGCAAATAAAAAACTTTTTAAATAATAACCCCGATTTCGAGTTAGTCCCAATAGAAAAGATATGGAAAGAAACGATTAGCTCGTCCTGCCCTACTCAAGAAGACATGTTACAATTAAGCACTTTCCTTCACCAAACAGATGGCTTTTTTGTTAGTGTTATGATGCGGACGTTCTTAGATTCGTGAAGACAGCCAAATAGCAGCTTTAGAGATTGCTTGAATAGCGCTATTTAAAATAGGAAACCCAGGAGCACTGGTGCCACCCTCATCGATTGCAAAAGCTTTATGTTCAAGCTCTTCTTCATGGCAATGATGGATGATTTTCTTTAAATCTTCATGTTCATCCCATGTGTCTAATTCACACAGTTGGCTTTTGTAATGCTCATCAATCACTGTTTCAACAGCAATCGTGCAAGCATGAGCTGTTTTCTCGCCCAACAAGGCAGTTACCACACCAAGCGCATAACCGCCAATATGCCAGATTGGCTGCAAAAGAGTTGGACGAACTTTGT
Organism: uncultured Alphaproteobacteria bacterium; assembly: GCA_903899945.1. Taxonomy (GTDB): domain Bacteria; phylum Pseudomonadota; class Alphaproteobacteria; order Paracaedibacterales; family CAIULA01; genus CAIULA01. The sequence goes on from CAIULA010000009.1 coordinate 6,704, forward strand.
TCTCGATTAGCAGTTGATTAAATTGTTTTAAATGCTCCGCTTCTTGGTCAGCCATTTTCTTTATATTTTTATCTTTTTTCAATACAGCAAGCTGCCCCTGATAAATCCGAGTTGCTCCATATTCGCCGGCTTGATTAACGCGGATTATTCTGTGGATATTTTTTGTCTGTTCCATAAAACGCCAATACCAATAAAAAGGAATATCAATAAAATTGTGTTCCAAATTGTAACAGAAACCCCAATAATCCGCCAGTTTACTTGATTACATTGAGTCGGCGGCTTTCCTTGAAAATGCTCTAACAAACGCTGCGCCTTTTCATCGTTCGTTAACCCTTGTAATTGCGTTGAATTTACAGTCCCTCCAGAGCATACCGAGGGGCCTTCCCACCAATGTTGCTCGACTCCAAGATGATAAGCACTGAGACTAATTGCTGCCAAAATCAAAACTAATTTAATAAGAAAAATGAAACGCTTTGGATAAAAATAGAAAATCCCTGCAGCGATTAAAATAACAACGTAGATATATCGCAAATAAAGGCAGAGGATGCAAGGTTTTATGTTAAATACATACTCTGCTCCTAAAGAAAAACAGAGAGAAATTAGAAAAAAGAAAACAATCAGAAGCCTAATAGTTTTTTGAGAAAGTAGCATCAACTCATAAGCTTAAAAATAACAAACCCTGCGATTATTATGGCAAGCGAACTTATCAAAAACAAGGTTAGATATTTCTCAATAAACTCTTTTGCCCAAGGCCCAAACCACCATAGTAATGCGGCCAAAAGATAAAACCGAAATGCTCTAGCAAGGATAGATGCTATTGTAAAAGAAACGAGATCAAAGCGTGCAACTCCGCTTGCTATCGTGACAAGTTTATAAGGGATAGGCGTAAGCCCTTTTAAGGCAATAATCCAAAAACCCCATTCTTCGAATCCATGTTGAAATTTAGCAAACGCATCAGATAAATGATAAGTGTTGATAATCCACTCACCAATCGTTCCATACAAATAATAACCAATTGCATAACCAAGAAATCCACCTAAAACAGAGGTGAGAACTCCTAAAAACGCTAATCTCCAAGCCAAAGAGCGATTTGCGAGCAACATGGGAATCATCAAAAGATCAGGCGGTAATGGGAAAAAAGAACTTTCGGCAAAAGACACCAGACAAAATATCCAAAGCGCTCTTGGGCTATTGGCACTTTCTAATATTTTGTAGTAAAGAGAATAGATCCACCCCTTTTTCTTCTGTTTGTTTTCATCAATAACCGCGGACGCTTGCATAGAACCTCAACTCACATCAAAAACTTCTGTAAGTCTAACAGCAACTTTAAGAAACTTCAATTAAGATGCAGCTTTTAGATTAATACAAGCCGCTTCTTGTGCGGTGTTCGGCAATACCACGACTGTAGACCAGTAATCTACAAGCCCAATCATATTTTTTTGAAAAACGTCATAGTCAAATGATTTACTAATATAGCCAGAGGCTTGATTTTTATAAACCATAATCATTTCCTGAACGCTAATACTATTGGTTAAGATAATCACAGGAATATCCTGGATTTCTCTATCTCTTTTTATTTCTTTTAGAACTGTCTGACCATCTCTTTTAGGGATATTCAAATCCAGCAACACTATATCAGGTCTTGGAAAGTCAACATTCATAGTTTTGTATCTTAAAAATTCAATGGCTTGTGCACCATCATGAACACAAAAAATATGAACCTTATGATCGGCTGCCTCTAAAGCTCTTCTCGTTAACAGCTCATCGGTTGGATCATCTTCGACCAGTAATATACTCAAAGGTTTTTCAAGATTATGGGAAATAATATCAGTATTAACTTTTTCGCCTTTTTTTTGCATAGTTGCCTGAAAACCATCAAAAAAATACTGGGACGGCACACCATATAGCTGCCCGATATGATATAACATTCCAGCAGAAATGCGGCTCTGAGCCTGCTCATATTTTTGAATCTGTTGGTGTGATACGGAGAGTCTTTCCGCCACATAAGCCAAGGTCATACCTAGCTTTTGTCTTTTTTCCCTTAACCTTTTACCAACATACACGTCTAATTCTTTGATTTCTTCAGCCCTATTTTCCATTATTATTTCCTTATGCAATAAGTTTATGTCTGATTAATCCGGAAGGAAGAGTAAAATAAAATTCGGCTCCTCCCTCTTTGTGAGATCTAACGCCAATATCACTTCCTCCATGAGATTCAACGACCTTTTTACAAAGTGCTAATCCAATACCAGATCCCTCATATTTCTCTTTTCCATGCAATCTCTCAAACATTTGAAATACTTTTTGATGATATTCTTCAGAAATTCCCAGCCCATTATCTTTGATAGTAAAATACCAAAATCCATTCAGACTGGTAGCTTCAATTTTAATCACCGGAGTTTTTTCTGAACGAAACTTAATCGCATTTTCAATCAAATTTCGAAACAATTGAGTAAGTTGAGTGTAGTCTCCATAAATCTCTGGTAAATAACCTGTCTCTATAATGACTTGATTTTCTTCTATTGTTGAGGCAAGTGTTTCTTTTATTTCCTCTATAAGATCACTAATCGAAACAATAGTATGATGGAGGTTGTTTGAGTCGACTTTTGAATAAATGAGAATATCTTCAATCAGCAACCTCATCCTTTCCACACCTTTACGCACATAACTGAAATACTCTTGAGTTATCTCATCAAAATTTCCTGCATTATGGCGATAAATAAGATGAATAAAGCTTGAAATGGTACGTAATGGTTCTTTGATATCATGCGAACAAATATAAGCAAATCGTTCTAGTTCACTGTTCGACCTTTTAAGCCCATCGATCATCTTTTGCATTTTTATTTCTATATTTTTTCGTTCAGTGATGATCTCTGCAAAAAGAATCATTCCCCCAATCATTTTATTAGATTTATACCAGGGATGAGCTTCCCATTTTAACCACATGGAAGTACCGTCTCTTCTCACAAGCTCAACTTCATCTATTTTTTCCACTTTCCCTTGCAAGCAACGTTGATGTATAGCTCGCCATTCCAGAGGAATATCAGGAGAAATTTCGTAATAATGCTTACCTATAATTTCTCTCTCTTCTAAGCTATAGTCTCTGCGCCATGCTTTACTTGTTAAAAGATAATTTAGGTTTCGATCAAACATAGCCACTGCGGCCGGCGTGTTTTCTATAAAAAACTTCAAGATTTGCTCTGTTTCAAGTTGAAGCTGCACCTGATTTTGAACCTGCACCAGATTTCCAATAGTTGCCATAAGAGGCTGCAAAAAGCTCTGAACTTCGTTATCGTACCCTTCTGTTCTATTGGCAAGTCCTATTACGGCTATTAACTTTCCGTTCACACTAATCGGAATCCCCATGAAATTTCTTAAATGCTGAAAATCGGATGAATCTGTGTCTTTTAGCAAATTACTATCATTGATGAGAAAGGTCTTTCTAGAATTAACCACTTGCCCTGAGAGCTTTTCCATACATAAAATTTTTTTATCCAAATACTTATCTGTTTGATCAGCACATTCTCTTGGATTTTCATTGCTTTTCGCTACTGTGAAAGAAGTTGATTTAACATATGGTTGACTCTCTTCATTCTCAAGAACTTCACCAATAAGCCCATATTCGCTATTTGTCAGCCTAACAATTGACTCTATCAAATGAGCAAAGATTTCGTTGTAATTATCTTTTTGAAACTGTTCTGATTGACAATAATTAATCGCAGCCAGAAGATTATCTGTAAGCTCTAGTTCTTTTTCAGTTTGCTTAAGCCTACTAACATCAGTATGAGTACCAACCATCCGAACAGGATGCCCACTAGCATCCCTGATAACCACTTTTCCTTTTATAAGAAACCAAAACCATTGACACGATTTGTGCTTTTTTCGGCAGAGGATCTCTAAGGTTTCTATCTGCCCAGTGAGATGTTTTTCCAAATCAGAATTGAATTTTTCAAGATCATCCGGATGAATCAGGTTCACCCATGACCTAAGATCCCAAGCTGGTAATTCTTCAACCGTATAGCCTAATGATCGGTAGATATGCGAAGAGCAACAGAGTTCACCAGATTGCAAATCCCAATCCCAAAATCCCATGTTAAAAGAAGAAGAACGAAATTCAGAACACTCAGGTCCATCAAAAGAAACTACGTTTGGTTTCGTAATAAGCGTCTTCATACTTTACCTCACATACATTTCTCTTAAATGAAAAATTTTGTTCGTTTCTTTAAACAAAAAAATAAACAATCCCTCGTTTTTTTCAAAAAATTAAGAGGTTTTTTTTTCAAGTCCTTAGCTATATTTAGCTCAGATATCAACTTATGGTTGAGTGAATATCACATTTTTTTATGCATATCTAGTCATTTCTTAGTGCTAATTCGTTATTAAAAAACTTTTCAATAAAGTGCTGATTACTAAAAATGCTTTATACCTGCTTTAAAATAATCAAAACCGCTAATCAGAGTCATCACTGCGGCTACCCAAAGCATCCCTTCGCCTACCAACAAAAAGGGGCTTCCAAAAGTAGGTGTATCACCTAAGAGTAAAAGACTAATTGCTAACATTTGAATTGCTGTTTTCCATTTAGCAAAAGTTGTTACTGGCATGTTCACCTTTAATTCACTTAAAAACTCCCGCAAACCAGAAACCATGATTTCGCGACAAAGAATAATAATTGCTGGCATCAAAGTAAAACGACTAATCCTGCCAAATCCCGCCAGCATAAGCAATGTAGAAGCCACAAGAAGTTTATCAGCAACTGGGTCTAGGAACTGACCAATTTTTGTGGTTTGTGACCAAATTCTAGCTACATAACCATCTAAAAAATCTGTAAAACAAGCAATAATAAAGGCAAGAGCAGCAACCCATCTCCCCACCACACTTTGTGTGTAAAAAGCGCCCATCATAATCGGGATCAAACCTATGCGTGCTAACGTTAAAAGATTGGGAATTGTTGATAGCATCATTTTAATAAAGAATTCTTCTAATTCCTTGCAATGTAATGCAATTTGCTGTGTTTGTTAACAGTAATTTATCATTTGAGAAAATGGCAACCACAAAGCTATTGTTCATGAAAATGTTGATAAATTTTTAAAGCTACTGCCTTATTAATTCCTTCAACAAGCTGCAAATCAGCAAGTCCTGCATGGGCAACACCTTGGGCTGAACCAAAATATTGCAATAGCTTTTTCTTACGAAGAGCACCTATTCCGGGAATGCTATCCAATTGTGATTGCCCTATTTTCCTTTGCCTTTTGCTGCGGTGCGTTCCGATTGCAAAGCGATGAGCTTCATCTCTTAATCTTTGCAAAAAATGAAGAACAGGACTATTTTCTGGCAAAGAGATAGGGTCTTTTCCAGGCATAAAAAATCTTTCTTTTCCAGCATTTCTGTCAGGTCCTTTAGCAATAGCTACGACCGGCAACTCCAATTCCATTTTCTGAAGGCACGCAAGAACTGTTGAAAGCTGTCCTTCTCCACCATCAATTAACAAAAGATCAGGCAGAACCCATTCTTCTTTGTGAGCAAAGCGTCTGTTCATGACTTCACGCATCATACCGTAATCATCGCCTTTTTCCCCCAACGTCTTAATAGAAAATTTCCGATAAGACTTTTTATCAAACCCTTGCTGATTTGCAACCACCATAACCCCGTAGGCGTCCTTACCCTGGATATGGCTATTATCATAAATCTCTATTCTTTCAGGGACTTTGGATAGCTCAAAAATTTCTGTAATCTGATTAAAAATTTTTGCAACAGACGCAGATTCGGTCTGCTTTCTTTCAAGACTCGCTTTGGCATTTGCAAAAGCATGATCAATCAGTTCTTTTTTGAGCCCAAGTTTAGGAACTTCCCATGCGGTAGTTTGTTTATGTTTTCCTTTAAATGCATCTTTAATTAGGTTCATTTCTTCTGGCCTATAGTTCATCAGGACAACAGGTGCCGGAACTCTCTCTTCGTAAAATTGAGTCAGAAAAGCAGCCATACCGACCTCTGGCGTTTCTTCAGAAGTATGCGCTAGCATAAAGGACTCTGTCCCAAAATTGCGCCCATATCTGAAAAAGAAAATCTGCACGCACGTTTTTCCGCCTAATTGAGCAAGAGCAATCACATCTGCATCTTTCATGCCGCTTATATTAATTCTTTGACGGGATTGAATTTGGGTTAAAAGATGAATTCGATCTCGGTAACTTGCTGCTTTCTCGAACTCCAAAGCCTCACTAGCCTCGGTCATCTTTTCAGCCAATTGCTGCTGCACCAAACCTGCTTTGCCAAGCAAAAAGTCCTCAGCCTGATTTACGGCATCCTTATATTCTGTTCCCGAGATTTTCCCAACGCACGGAGCCGTGCAGCGTTTGATATGGTATTGCAGACAAGGACGCGTTCGGTTTGCAAAATAGTTATCATTACAATTACGTATCTGAAATATTTTTTGCAAAGTCAAAACAGTTTCATCAACAGCAACAATAGATGCAAACGGCCCATAATAAGATCCTTTTATGGTTTGAGGACCTCGATGTTTAACGATACGAGAATAAGAATGATCTTTGGTTAAAAGTATATAAGGGAAAGACTTGTCATCTTTCAAAAGTACGTTATAGCGAGGCTGTAGTTTTTTGATCAAATTACTTTCAAGAAGCAGAGCTTCGATTTCAGTATGGGTAATAACAATTTCAAGGCTACTAAGCTCAGCAACCATCCGCTGTAGACGGTTTGGTAGTTTTTGTATATGACAATAAGAAACCACCCTTTTTTTTAAGTTTTTTGCTTTCCCAACATAAAGAACCTCTTGTTTTTGACCCAGCATGCGATAAACGCCAGGTGAAGAAGGCAAAGTTTTAACAAAATTCCGTAAAATCTCGACCCCTCTTTCAAGGGTTTCTGATAAATTAAAAGGGATCTCGCTATCTGACATTTTAAAGGTAGACCAAGTTTAACGGAACATTCTTTACTAAAAGCACAGAATGATGTGATTTTAAAAGCAATAACTTCAGCTGAATATGTCATTGCAACGTGATTTTGCCTTATTCATCCTCGTTAAAACAATTCATTAACAAACAGTTAATTTTTATCCACGAAATCTGTGGATAACCTTGTGGACATTTTGTGGGCTACTTTGAAAATACCAAGCAAAGCCTCATGTTTCCAGTCTGTGCTCAAGCTTTAAGCTCAAAAAATAAGTATTTGTTTTTTAAACATTATTTACATAGACGAACAAAACCAAGGACTTTAAAAAAATTTTAAGAAAACATTTCTCTTCTTTTTAGCACCTGTGCATAACTTTCCACCTTCCCCATTAAATTTAATTAAAAATTTAATTTATTTTGTCCCTAATTTATTATTGGATTTTTACCGCAAGATGGTTCACGTTAGCCTGTTTTTATGATAACACTAAACGTATCAATTTAAACAAAGATGGGCTTTCAGTTTTGCAAACAGTGGAAAAAACAGCTTTATCTCGTAAGCCTGAATGGATACGCGTCAAGGCTCCTGTTTCTAAAGAATACAAAGAAACTGCAAAACTCATGCATTCTTTAAAGTTGAACACAGTTTGTGAAGAAGCAGCTTGTCCGAATATTGGTGAATGTTGGTCAAAAAAACATGCAACGGTTATGATTCTGGGCGACACCTGCACGAGGGCTTGCGCTTTTTGCAATATAAAGACTGGAAAACCAAATCTTTTAGATCCCCATGAACCACAACGAGTTGCGGAAGCTGTTGCGCAAATGAATCTTTCTCATGTGGTTGTAACTTCTGTTGACAGAGATGATTTGGATGATGGGGGGGCTGCTCATTTCTCAGAAGTTATCAAGGAAATTCGAAAAAGAGCCCCTTCAACAACAATTGAAGTCCTAACCCCTGATTTCTTAAGAAAAGAAAATGCCATTGAAACGGTAGTGCACGCCAGGCCCGACGTGTACAACCACAACCTTGAGACAGTTCCACGCTTATATTCAACGGTTCGTCCCGGAGCTCGTTATTTTCATTCGCTTCGCCTTCTTGATACTGTAAAAAAAATCAACCCTTCCCTGTTTACAAAATCCGGAATTATGGTGGGCCTTGGAGAAAGCAAAACAGAAGTTTACCAAGTTATGGACGATCTAAGGGCAGCCAATGTTGATTTTATAACCATTGGTCAATATCTACAGCCCACCCCTAAGCATCATCCTGTTATGTCCTTTATTACGCCCTCTGAATTTCAAGATTATGAGGCCATGGCTAGAGGTAAAGGTTTTTTAATGGTATCAGCCTCTCCTTTAACACGTTCCTCATATCATGCCGGAAGAGATTTTGAAAAGTTAAAAGCTGCGCGCGTAAAAAGCTTAAATAAGGCTTTTTAAATAGTGCCAAGACATTTTGAGAAAAGAAAGTTAACTTATCCTTCTGAACTTTTGTATGCAATCGTTGAGGATGTAAAAAATTACCCGCAATTCCTGCCTTGGGTAAAAGGATCTCTTATCTCAAACCGGCAGGCACAACATTTTGATGCAAAATTAACCGTTGGATATAACGCTTTTGTACAAACTTCGTATACATCAAGAGTGCATCTTACACCTTTTGAAAAAATAGAAATCGAGTATTTATCAGGCCCATTTCAGCATCTGGATAACCAATGGACATTCAAGGCTCTAAATGAACAAGAAACGGAGGTTGATTTTTTAATTGATTTTTCATTTAAAAATCAGTTATTGCAAAATCTCATGGAAAGCTTTTTTAATGAAGCCTTAAAAAGAACTCTTCTTGCTTTTGAAAACAGAGCAATGGAACTGTATTCTGAGCATTTGAATCCCGGACTATAGGTTGAAACGAGCATAGTCTTTTTTATCTAAATTATAAGGATCATCGCTAAAAAGAACCTGCTCTTTCCCATCGACCCATACTGTTATATAGGTAAAATAAACAGGGATAGGTTTTTTAAGAAGTATCGCAGACGTATCCCCGGCATTAATTTTTTCTTGTAACTTCTGCGGATTATCATACTGCGTCCCTTTCAAAGCCCAAGTTGCCAGTTTTTGAGGAGATTCTAGCCTGACGCAACCTGATGAAAATGGCCTTGCAACCTTATGAAATAGATTTTTCTGAGGCGTGCCATGCAAATAGATTGCTTCCTTATTATCCAAGTTAAACTTTATAGCCCCCAACGCGTTATTTTTTCCGGGCAACTGACGTACCGTATAAGGAAAATGATGAAGAGAAACATGACTCCAATCCACAGATGAATCGGTAACTGTATCACCATCTTGGTCTGTTACAGTAAAACCAGATTTTGACAGATATTTTGGATCCTGTAAGACTTTACGTAATTTATCCTTAATAAAAATACTAACAGGAACGCCCCAAGCGGGATTCAGAACCACGCTATTCATGTTAGAGGTAAAAATCGGAGTCTCTCTGCTTTTCATACCCACAATCACAGGCTGCGTTAAATCAATTTTCCGATCTTCCATGGCATAAAGCTTATATGTCGGAATATTAACCAAAACATATTTGCCCTGAAGAGAACTCTCTAATTCCCTCCAACGTTCAAGGTTAAGTTTGATTTTTTTGATTCTCTCTTCAGGAGTCATGTTTAAGGCAATGCAAGTTTTTCTGCCAATAATTCCATCAGGCTCAAGAAAATGTCTTTTTTGAAACTGTTTTACAGCCGCTTCCAATTTCTTACTAAAGGTAGAGGTAAATTTCAGATCTGCTCCTTTTTTAGAAGCCGCAAAAAATCCCAATAAATGAAGTTGCTTTTTAGCTGTAACTAAAACCGGATCCTGGTCTTTTAGTCGAAAAGAGTGATTAATGCAAGTCCACTGCGGAGGTCTTCCTGATTTATCTGCTAAAGATTCATATTCTTTCAATATATTTTCAAGTTTCTCTTTTTGAGACAGGACTACCCTCATATCAACGGTCGTTGGTTTTGGATCGTTATCTTCATCTTCAGAAATTACAGATTGCTCTTCTAAGGAACCTGCCTCATCTTCGTCCTCATCCTTCAGTTGCTGTTCTTTTTGTGCACTTTCTGGACTTATAGATGTTGGAACAACCGCAGATGTAGATTCAGTAACTGCTGTTTTAGCAGGCTCTGTTTGTGCAACTGTAGGTTCAGGGAGAGCTGATTCAACAACCGCTAGCGTAGTATCTGGAACTGATTTTTCAGTCGATAGAGCTTGAGTTGTAGAAATTTGTGTTTCTACCACAGGTATCGTTGATGGTATTTTCGGAATCGTAATGACAGGAGGAGGAGTCGGGACAGCAGTTACAGTCTCAGCAAGGCCTTGCTCCCCGAAAACTAATCCGAGCAGTGTAAAAGTAAACAGACATGTTTTTTGTAATTGTTTCATTATCTGTGTCGATTCCTGCGTCATAACTTTAAAATCAAAATCTATTTCTACTAAGGATCTTTATAAATTATTAAAACATCAATCCTGTTAACAAATAGTGAAAGCTAGATTTGTTTTGAATCTTTTTTAAAGATTTCATCTGGAATTTGTTTAATCACTTTCTTCATTACAGTTGGCAAAGCCACATTTTCAAGGTTATCAAGGGTAACCCAATGGCCATCAAAAATCTTTTGGCCATACCCATCGCTTTTGAAAATAACTGTATTTGTATTATATATAGCCCCAACCTTAACCGTTAAATGCAAATGGAAATGTGTAAATGTATGCTTAACCTGTTTGGACACCTCGTACCACTCTAAATTTTTCTCAAATTTAAAAAAATCTTCTGGATTCAAAGCTTCATTACCCCAAGGTGTTGTTGGAACACCCATCATTCCCCCCAAAAGGCCTTTTAACGGGCGTTTTTCTAAAAGGATTTTTCCCTCACAAAGAAGAATGTATGCAATTCCATACCGTGTGGGTTTTTCAGGCTTTATCTTTAAAACAGGAAATTCACTAACTTTCCCTTCATTATATGCTTGGCACTTTGTTGTTAAAGGACATTCTGCACATTTAGGATTTAAAGGGCGGCAAATCATTGCACCTAAATCCATTAAAGCCTGAGCAAAATCTCCTGGATACACTCCATCGGCCATATGCGAAGTATAAATAAAAACTTCTTTTTTCAAAAAAGGAAGTGGGTATGGAATTGCAAACAAACGCGCAAAGACACGCATGATATTGCCATCAATGGGAATAATCGGATAATCAAAAGCAATAGATGCAATTGCCGCGGCCGTGTAGTCTCCAATTCCTGGCAATTCTTTAAGAATTTTTGGATCTGAAGGAATCTTTGAAAGTTTGGCCAGTATTTTAGCTGCGGCGTGCAAATTACGAGCCCTACTGTAATACCCAAGGCCTTGCCACTGCACTAAAACCTCGTCAAGACTAGCTTCTGCCAATGCTTCTAGGGTCGGCCATTTTGTTATAAATCTCTCAAAATAATCCGTAACCGTTGCAACGGTTGTTTGCTGCAACATAATTTCGCTGAGATAAACGTAATAAGGGTTTGGCGCTTGCCCCTTCTCCGCCCTCCAAGGAAGTATTCTTTGATGAGTGTCATACCATTTCAGAACATTCAAACGTATGTCCTTTAAAACCTTTGGAAAGAGATTGACAGGCATATGTTCTTTAACTCACATTGAAACAAGTATTCATTACTTTATTGATGAAAATAATTTGTTAAAATTTATACCAGATTCGAAGAATAAAGGCTATAAAGGTGCAAAAGCCCTCAGGAATTGCATTACTCCTATACTGGAACCTATTTGTAAAAGACAAGGGTTTGTTAATGCTAGCGTTATTCTTGATTGGTCAAAAATTGTAGGTAATGATTTTGCTAACCTATGTGGGGCCATAAAAGTTGTATTTCCATTTGGCAAAACCACTGAAGGTTGTCTTCATGTTCAAACCACAAGCTCTATGGCTTCAGTATTAACCTATCAAGAGCCCTTGATTTTACAAAAGGTTAACCAATATTATGGCTATCAAGCAATCACGAAGCTGCGTATTTTTCATAAATCAACTTTAGTTCAGAAAAAGAATCCTAAAAGAAGTGAAAATGATCGAATCCTTGAAGCGTTGCCCTTGGAAGACTTTAAAGAAATATCTTATGACCCTTTAAAAGAAGCTTTGGCTAATTTGGGGAAATATTTTAAAAAATGAGTAAATCATGTTAATTGTTCAAGACGTCACTTATCGTATTGGTGGACGCATTTTATTAGACAATATCCGTTTTCAATTACCCGATGGGCAGCGTGCCGGTCTTGTTGGCAGGAATGGTTGCGGGAAATCAAGTCTATTCCGTCTTATTTTAGGTCAATCACAAGTTGATAGCGGGTCTATTGAGATTTCTAAAGGGCAAAAAATTATCACCGTAGCGCAAGAAGTTCCTGGTGGCAGTCAGACACCGCTAGAGTTTTTACTTGCTTCGGACAAGGAACGCTTTGAGCTTTTAGAAAAAGCTGAAACTTGTGAGAACCCTCACGAACTTGCAGATGTCTACGATAGGTTAATCCAGATTGATGCCTATACCGCAGAGGCCAGGGCAAGTACTGTTTTAAAAGGGCTTGGGTTTTCAGACGAACAACAAAATACGGCTCTTTCTTCTTTCTCTGGTGGATATAGAATGAGGGTAGCTTTGGCTGCCGCTCTGTTTCAGAAACCGGATCTTTTAATGCTTGATGAGCCTACAAACCACCTTGATTTGGAAGCAACCCTTTGGCTAAAAGAGTTTTTAAAAAGTTACCCCAATAGCCTGTTGATTATCAGCCATGACCGTGAATTGATGAATGAATGCGTTGATAATATCTTTCACCTGCAACAAGGAAAGGTAACCCGTTACACGGGAAACTATGATTTTTACATAAAGACTTATTACGAACAAAAAGCTTTTGCTGAGGCTTACAACGCTAAGGTTGCGGCCCAAAAAGATCATATGATGAAATTCGTAACCCGTTTTGGTGCAAAGGCTTCAAAAGCCGTCCAAGCACAAAGTAAACTAAAAGCGATTGCCAAACTTGTTCCCATTAACCTTGCAATTGAAGACCCAACGATTAAGTTGGATTTTCCTGAAACTGAAAAGCTTTCTCCGCCCCTTATCCATTATGAAAAAATAAGTTTAGGGTATGATGACAAGGTGGTTTTAAAAAATCTAAGTGGAAACATTGCCCCTGAGGATCGCATTGCCTTATTGGGGGCAAATGGCAATGGAAAATCAACGTTTGCCAAATTTCTTGCCAAACGACTTAAATCACAAAGTGGCATTTCAACATTTCATCCCAAACTACGGGTTGCTTATTTTCATCAACACCAACTGGAAGACCTTCATGGAGATGAAACAGCCTATCAACATATGCAACAAGCCATTCCTAATGCAAATGAAACACAAATAAGAGCTCAGCTTGGGCGGTTTGGTTTTCAAAGAGATAAAGCTAATGTTATCGCAAAAAACTTATCGGGCGGCGAAAAGGCTCGTCTTGTTTTTGCTTTAATGACTGTTCATAAACCCCACATAATCATTTTGGACGAGCCGACGAACCATTTGGACATGGAAATGCGGGAATCTTTAATGATGTCGATTAACAATTTTGAAGGTGCTGTTATTTTGATTGCGCACGATTGGCATCTTTTGAGTCACACTGCAGATCGTTTATGGCTGGTTGCGAACAATACTATTAAGCCCTACGAAGGCTCCTTAGAAGATTACCGCGATGAGGTTTTAGGCAAAGCAGTAAAAAAAGAAAGTAAACCAATTAAGAAAGAGAATAAAACAAAAAGAGGTTAGTTAGAGACCATCCAAAAGTTGTGCACCTGCATAGGCAGCAATGAATGGACCAGAAACAATCGCAAGAACACTAAAAATTTTGGAGATAATTTGGGTCATAACTGAGCCTCTTTTGGGCTTTGTTAACCCTATAATTAGAAATATAGCAAAAATTTATTAAGAAATGGTTAATAGCAAATATTCGCTACATAAAACTTTGTGGATCGATATCGATTGCGACACGAATCGTTTGAGGAAGGGTCGCTTTTTGAAGCCAATTTTGTAGAAATGGCTGCAAACGTATAGGACGATCGGCTTTGACCAAAAACCGCCAACGATATCGCCCACGAAGACGTGCAAGTGGCGCCGGTACAGGCCCAAGCACTGTAATTTGAGAATGCGGAGGAATAAAACGTGCTAGTTTATGAGCGGCTGTTTCGACTTGATCTGCGTTTAAACCAGACAAAATCACAGCAGCTAATCTTCCAAAAGGTGGCATTTCATGAAGCTGCCTTTCCTCGGTTTCACAAACATAAAATCGCTCTCTATCATGATCCTTTAGGGCCTGCATAATAGGATGATCAGGATGATAGGTTTGAAGCATGACCTCCCCTCCTCTTTCCTCGCGTCCTGCACGCCCCGACACTTGATGAAGCAACTGATAAGTACGTTCGCCAGACCTTAAATCTCCCCCATTCAGTCCTAAATCAGCGTCGAGAGCGCCTACCAAAGTCAACATTGGGAAATGGTGGCCTTTAGCCAGCATTTGCGTGCCAATGATGATGTCTATTTGGCCGCTTTCGATTTTCTCAATCATCTGAGAGGCTTGCTTTGATGTTGAAATAAGATCACTTGTAACCATTAAAACCCGGGCTTTTGGAAACTTTTTCAAAATCTCTTCATAGATACGTTCAACCCCAGGCCCGCAGGGAACCAAAGTATCAACAGCTTCGCATTGCTCACAAGAGTTTGGTAAGGGCTTTGAAAAACCGCAATGATGGCAGCACAACTGATTCATATTTTTATGTTGAACTAACCAAGCCGCACATCCTGGGCACATAAAACGATGACCACATGCACGGCACAAAGTTAAAGGTGCGTAACCCCGTCTATTTAAGAAAAGAAGAGTTTGCTCATTTTTAAATAAACGTTCTTCAATTGCCTTTAACAAAGGCTCTGCAAGCCAAATTCCTTTTGATTGCAGACGCATATCAACAATCGAAACATTCGGCAATTCGGCACCTGCAAAACGGTCTGCAAGATGAAGGAATTGATAACGTCCTTTTTGTACGTTCACAACTGTTTCTAAGGAAGGCGTAGCTGATGCCAGAACAATCGGAATATTAGAAAGCTGAGCCCTTACGACAGCCATATCCCTAGCATTATAAAGAACCTGGTCTTCTTGCTTATAAGAAGAATCATGTTCTTCATCAACCACAATAAAACCAAGTTTTGCAAAAGGTAAGAATAATGCAGAACGGGCCCCCACCACAGCAACTGGCTCACCTTTTATAAGGCGCTGCCAGGTTTCGCGTTTCTGAGCCATCGGAATATCGGAATGCCAAAGAAGTGGTTTTATCCCAAACCTTCGTTCAAATCGTTCTAACCATTGCGAAGTCAAGGATATTTCTGGCAACAGAACAAGGGCCTGCCCGCCTTTTTTCAAGACATCTTCTAGTGCGCTTAAGTAAACCTCTGTCTTTCCAGAACCTGTAATTCCATCAAGAAGAAAAGGCTGAAATTCTCCAAGGGATCCTTTTAGTTTACGAGCGGCCTCTTCTTGAGAATGGGAAAGCTGAATATTGTGAGGAAACTCATAAATTTCTGTATGCGGAACATAAAGTTTTTTAAATAACTTTTTAAATTCGAGAAAAGGTAAAGCCAGTACCATCCTTAAAATAAGCCCTTTTTGGGTCATTGTATAATCAGAAACCCAATTCACGAACTTCATCATAGCCTCTGGCAAAATAAAACCCGTTGTTGCCTCAATCGTTTTAGCGGTCCCTTTAAAATCCGCCGACTTATCAGACCAAATCACACCCAAAGTTGATTTGCTTCGAAAAGGCACAATGACAATTTCACCAACCGCAACTGACTTTTCAGCTTCATAAGTGAAAGAAACATTCACGCCTGTGGGAACTAAAACTTGGACTTGCATTTTGGGCTGCGATAG
This sequence comes from uncultured Alphaproteobacteria bacterium, assembly GCA_903899945.1. Classification (GTDB taxonomy): domain Bacteria; phylum Pseudomonadota; class Alphaproteobacteria; order Paracaedibacterales; family CAIULA01; genus CAIULA01. Next base: position 22,566 of record CAIULA010000009.1, read on the forward strand.
AGTGATATTTATCTATCACAATACCCTATTAAACAGAAGAAACGATGAAATTTTTCCTAGATACCGCAAATGTTGAAGAAGTAAAACCCTTACTTGAAATGGGGATTGTGGATGGGGTCACGACTAATCCTTCTCTGATTGCTGCCAGTGGGCGCAAATTCACTGACGTTATCGCAGAAATGTGCGAGCTTGTCTCTGGCCCTGTAAGCGCAGAGGTTGCCGCAACAGATTATGACACTATGCTCCAAGAAGGACGCTTTTTGGCTGATATATCGTCAAACGTTGCGGTCAAAGTTCCCCTTACCCTAGATGGTTTAAAAGTATGCAGAGCTTTAGCTGATGAAGGAACGATGGTTAACGTGACTCTTTGCTTCTCAAGCGGCCAAGCTTTACTTGCCGCCAAAGCTGGCGCAACATTTATTTCACCGTTTGTTGGTCGCCTTGATGATATTGGTCATGTTGGCATGCAGTTGATTGAAGAAATTTGCATGATCTATGACAATTATCCAGAACTTGAAACAGAGGTTTTAGCGGCTTCTATCCGAAGTCCATTACATATTGTTGAAGCAGCCCAAGCTGGAGCCCATGTTGCAACAATTCCCCCTAAACTTATCCACCAACTCTTAAAACACCCCTTAACCGACAGCGGCCTTGCAACTTTTGTCAAAGACTGGGAAAAGACGGGACAGAGGATTATATGATTTGAAGAGTGTTAAGCTGTGTGAATTCTGCCAAAACCTCATCAGCATCTCTGCCTTCGGCTTTTAGGGTGATAGTTGCGCCATGGGGTATGCACAAAGAAAGCAAATCTAAGAGGGAATCTATAAGAAACTCTTGTTCTTGATAACTTATCCAAACAGTTGCTTCAAATTTCCGAACGCACTCGATCAGCTTCACGGAAGGCCTAGCATGAAGTCCCAAAGGGTTAGAAATAGTCAAATCAATCTGTTTTATAAAAAAACAACCGTTTCAGAAAATTATGAAGCCTTAGCTTCTAAAGGGTTTTGATTAACCAATAAACTAGAGGCTATATGAATATGTTTGCGTGCTGCCTCTTGCGCCTGTTCGACGGCTTCTTGAAGGGTTAATTTAGACCTCAAAGCTATTAACTTTAATAACATTGGCAAATTCACCCCGCCAATAACTTCTATATTTTCCAAACCCAAAATAGAAAGCGCTAAATTTGACGGTGTCCCACCAAATAAATCTGTTAAAAGAATGACTCCCTTATTTTGATCGACAGTCTTAATCGCTTTTAAAATATTGGTGCGCTGTTGATCCATATCATCGTCTGGCTTTATACAGATCGTTTCTATATTTTGCTGAGGACCGGCTATTAATTCCAAAGACAGAACAAACGATTTTGCAAGTTCCCCATGAGTAATAATAACAAGACCGATCATTCAGCTTTCCTTTAAAGATCTCTCTGAGCCCCTAACATACAACTAAATTATTTCCCACGCAATTGTATTTAAATTAAATTTGAGATAAATACCCACTATGTAGCTTGACAACCTTATCCATTTTTTTAGCTAACTCAAGATTATGAGTTGCAATCAATGCTGATAGCTTTGTTTGCCTGACCAGACTCATCATCTCCTCAAATACTTTTTGAGCCGTTTCATCATCCAAATTCCCCGTAGGCTCGTCAGCAAGCAAAATTCTTGGCTTATTCACAAGCGCTCTTGCGATAGCAACGCGCTGCTGCTCTCCGCCTGATAATTTCTTTGGCCGATGAGAAAGGCGATGGGAAAGTCCCATACGGTTCAAGATCTCCTCTGCCTTTTGATAAGCTAATGCCCTTTTGACTCCTGCAATTAGTTGCGGAAGCATCACATTTTCTAAGGCCGAAAACTCAGGAAGAAGATGGTGAAATTGATAAACAAATCCGGTATATTTTTGCCTAAGAAGAGTACGCGCCTGATCATCAAGGGACTCACAAGCCTGCCCCGCCATACTGATTTTTCCAGAGGTCGGAGATTCAAGCAATCCTGCGATCTGTAAAAGTGTTGTTTTACCGGCGCCGCTAGAACCTACCAGTGCGACAATCTCTCCAGGTTCAATTTTCAAGCTAACCCCTTTTAAGACATGAACATCTTCTTCAGCCTGCTGAAATGTACGGGTTATATTTTCAAGCTGTAATGTTGGCAAAACGGAACTCATCAGATAAGAGCTTATTAAAAAAACTATGGAAGTACTGTAGCACGAGGGTTTTATTTAATCTAGATATCCAGACCTCTTGATTTGAATCACAATTTCACCTATATAATGAAATGAACAATTAATTAAGGATTTAATCCACATGGATAAAATTTCTCGTTAGCCCTATATGAACTAAGGGCAAAATCTTCCGCCTCCGCAGGTATAAGATTTTAGGTTTTTCAAAAACCGCCTTTCCCTTAAACGAGAAATCTTATGTCACCAATCCTTCTTTTAGAACTCATTAATCTTGGGTATTCCACACCTCTAAAAACTTGCTTTAAAGAATTCAACACCCGCGTTCACAAAAGCGAACGAATTGGCATCATTGGACCTAATGGCAGCGGTAAATCAACTTTGCTTAAGCTCTTGCTAAATAAACTTGAGCCAAGTGATGGAACTGTCCTAAAAGTTCCGAACCTTTCCATTGGGTATTTGCCCCAAAACAAAGTCATTGAGGAGAATAAAAGTGTTTTTGAGGCTGCCAGTGAACACATTCAAGATGTTTTAGATGACCTGAAAAAACTTGAAGAAATCACATCTTCTTTTATGCAAGAAAATGAAGTTATTTATGAACAACTGCTTGATCGTCTTATCACACAAGATGGTTTTTCAGCCCCCTCCCTTATCGATTCCCTTTTGGATCAATTTAATTTACTGGGCTTTAAAGACAAGACTGTATCTCATTTAAGTGGCGGACAACGGATGCAATTAAATCTTGTGCGTCTTTTATCCAAAAAACCAGAGATCCTTCTGCTCGATGAACCAACCAATCACCTTGATCAAATAAATAGAAAAATATTGATAGATTTTCTGCTGAATTGGAAAGGGGCTGCTCTTATTGTTTCTCATGACGTGGATCTTTTAAATCAATTTTCTGAAACAATCTGGTCGCTTGAAGAAAACAAAATCACAACTTTTAAAGGAAATTATGAATCCTATCAAATCTATAAAAGACAAGAAAATCAAAAAATTCTGCACAAACTTGAGGATTTAAAAAAGCAAAAAAAGAAAATAACAAACAATATCCAAGACGAAAGTCATAGAGCAGCTCAAAGCCGAAAAGCAAATGAAGGAGAAAATGATCGAAAATTAAAAGGCGCCATGAAACTAAAGGGAAGCGCAACCATTGGCAAAAATACAAAGAATCTTAATCAACAAAAAGATACAATTCTAAATGAACTGTCCAACATAAGACTGCCAGGGGTTCTCAAGCCAAAATTTTCTATGATTAGCCAATCCAAGCATTCTTTATCTCTTTCCATTACCGAAGGTAAAGTTGGTTACGGAAAAGAATGGATTTTAAAAGATTTAAATATTCAAATTTATCAAGGAGAGCGCACCGCGATTAGAGGACCCAACGGCAGTGGCAAATCAACCCTTTTTAAAGCAATTTTACAAGAGTCTGATGTGTCTGTGGAAGGAAACTGGCATTTACCTAAAAGACATCTCTTAGGTTATTTGGACCAACACTATTCGACGCTGTGCCCACAAGAAACCGTCATGCAGAGCATCAAAAAGATAAAACCGATGTGGCCTGATACTGATGTACGAAAGCACCTTAATGATTTCTTGTTTCGAAAAAATGAAGAGATCTCTGCCTATACCTCTAATTTATCAGGAGGCGAACAGGCCCGTTTGTGCCTTGCCCAAATTGCTGCTCTCTCCCCTTCGCTTTTATTGCTTGATGAGCTGACAAACAATCTTGATATTGAAGCGAAAGAACACCTCATCCAAGTTTTAAATGCCTATAAAGGAACTCTTCTTGTTATTTCTCACGATGAACTTTTTTTAAAACGGATAAGAGTTTTGCGCTATCTTGAAATTGGCTCAGGAACGCTCTAACTTGGCCAGCACGTAGGTTGCAAAGGCAATAATTCCCGCCCCCACAAAAACCCTTAACGATGGAGTCTCGCTAAAGAACATAATACCAATTGGAATCGCCATCAAGAGACGTGTGTATTCAAAAGGAGCTAAAAATGAAGGATCGCCAACTTTAAGGGCTTTTACATAAGAGAATTGCGAAATAATCCCGCAAAAACTCACCCCCACCATCAAAAGGGCATTATATAAATCTGGAGTTTTCCAATAAGGAAGTGCAACGAAACCTGCAATAAGGATGCTCATAATATTTGTATAAGTTAAAATGGCTATTGTTGAATCCGTTTTTGAAAGAATCTTGGTGCAAATCAAAGAAGAGCTTGCGAAAAAATTAGCCAATAAAAGCACGTAAAAAGCGTTATTGATAACCATGGTATGAGGACTTGCAATAATAAAGACACCAATATATCCGCCGATAAGCCCAATCCACTTAGCAAGTGTAAGCTTGTCTTTTAAAATAACAGCTGCCAATATAATTGTAACAAGGGGCTCTGTGAACCCTATGGCCGTTGCCTCAGCCAAGGGTAAATGTCGATAAGCGTAGTACGTGCATACCAGGCCAGTGGCGTTAAAAAACATTCTTAAAAAATGAAGAGGAAAACGCCTTGTTTTTAATTTCTCTAGTCCTTCAGAAAAAATAAAGGGGACTGTGAAAAGAAAACCAAAAAAACAACGAAAAAATACTAAAATAAACCCACTGATTTCACTATCAAGGCCTTTGGCAAAGGACACTGCTAACGTAATGCTAAAAGCCCACATCAACATCCAAAAAATGCTTTTTCTTTTATAATTATTCAATGATGCTGATGAAACCTTTTGAGTGGCCTTGACCTTAACCTGTAACACAACCGGTCTCCTTTATTTCAGCTGAGGATAGCAGAATTTCATAAGTTTAAAATACTCCTTTTTATATCTCTCAAAAAAATATCTAAAAGCAAAATAGAGAATATAAAAGGTATGCGTTTTCTGCATAGTTATTTTTGTTTTTTTAATGCAAAAAGGATTGCTTTAAATTGAAAGAGTCCGTATAAAAATAGCAAGTCTTCATAAATTTAATTCCCAAAATGCAGGCAATGGACCCAAAAAAAGACCCTTCATTTCTCTCAAACTTGATTACTAAAAACAATATTTTAGAGCATTTAACTATCAAAGAGATTCAAAAATCCTCCGTTGCATTACGAGGAATTGTGCGAAAAACTCCTATGATTGAAGCTTCTTGGTTGAGTGATGTAATTCAGGGTAAAGCTTACCTTAAACTTGAAAATATGCAAATAACCGGCTCCTTTAAGACAAGAGGATCTTATATAAAACTTTCCTCTTTGACAGATGAAGAAAAAGCTCGAGGTGTCATTACCATGTCTGCAGGTAACCATGCACAAGGCGTTGCTTATCACGCGCAAAAAATGGGAATATCTGCCGTTGTGGTCATGCCCGAAGATACCTCTATTGCAAAAGTAGAAAAAACACGCCATTACGGAGCCTCTGTAATTCTTCACGGAACGAATATGACTGAATGTCGCGATTTCGTTATGCAACTTATAAAAAAACACCATTACGTAATGGTTCACCCCTTTGACGATCCGCAAGTGATTTGCGGCCAAGGAACAGTTGCTCTTGAGATGCTCGAAGATGTTCCTGATCTTGATGCTCTCCTTATCCCTATCGGTGGTGGAGGACTTGCGGCTGGAATGTGCATTGCTGCAAAAGCCATTAATCCCAAAATCCATATTATCGGCGTTCAATCTGCCTTTTGCCCATCAGTTGCTAGACTTTTATTTCCTAATACTATATCAAATCATCAATCAAAACATACCATTGCTGAAGGAATTGCGATTAAATTTCCTGGTGAATTAAATTTGGCCATCTTGCGTGAACATCTTGATGATTTTTTGGTTGTGGATGAATCATATATTGAAGAGGCTATTGAAGCTCTTATGATGCAAAGCAAAACCGTCAGTGAAGGGGCAGGAGCGGCTGCGGTCGCTGCCTTATTATATGGCCATCAACTTTTCAAAGGAAAAAAGGTAGGCGCAATCGTTTGCGGGGGCAATGTTGATCCCAGAATTCTATCAAATATCTTGCTAAAAGGTATGGTCCAACATGGTAAGCTTGTTCGTTTTAAAATTGAAATTAATGACGCCCCTGGAATTTTAGGTCGCCTTACTCAAATTATCGGCAAAGTTGGCGGTAATATTTTCGAAATCAGCCATCAACGTGTATTTGAACACGTTGCCGTCAAAATGGCTTTTATTCATGCTGTAATCGAAACACGAGATGCAACTCATGCTGAAGAAATACGCAAAGCACTGGTTGCAGGTGGATTTGAAGCTCAAATTATAGAAAGTTGAACTATAAAACGTTAAGAATCTCTTCAAAATGGCCTGGCACTTTTACCTTTCTCCAAACCTGCCTCACCGTAAAACTCTCATCAATATAAAAAGTTGATCGTTCGATTCCAAAATATTTACGGCCGTACATTGATTTTTCCCTCCACACCTCATAAAGCTCACAAATTTTGCCGTCTGTATCTGTTAATAAAGGGAAATTAAGCTGATATTTATTTTTAAAATTCTGATGGCGTTTTGTATCATCTTTGGAAACCCCAATAATCGCAGCATTTTTAGCATTAAATTCTGAAATATGATCTCTGAAATTACAAGCCTGTGCTGTACAACCACTGGTGTCATCTTTTGGATAAAAATAGAGAATAATCTTTTTGCCCTTCAAGCTTGATAGGGTAAAAGGATTTCCATCATCTGCAATTAAGGAAAAATCAAACGCTTGTTTATTAAGAAAAGAATCTACCAAAATAACCATAAAGTCACTCCTACAAAAAGAGGAAGAAGGATACAACAAGACCACCCCATGTACCCTAAAAAGCTAGGCATAACAATCCCGCTTTGCTTTGCAATAGACCGTACCATAAAATTGGGAGCATTTCCAATATAGGTCATTGCCCCCATAAAAACAGCCCCCAAAGAAATAGCCATCAGTATCTTGGTATGCGTTGTCATTAAAATGTCTGGATTGCCGCCAGCCATTTTAAAGAAAATCAAATATGTAGGCGCATTGTCAAGAAAAGCCGAAAATATTCCCGTTAGCCAAAAATAAATAAAAGGCTGATGACCTGTGTTAGTAAAATGTAATAAAGAGGAAAATGGTCCCACTTCACCCATTCTTAGGATTATACTGAGCGGTATCATTGTAATAAAAATGGCTGCAAATACACGGGCTACCTCTAAGATTGGCCCCCATGAAAAATGCTGGTGATGATGAATAGAGGCCGGTGTGGTGCGGTACGAAACAAAAGCAAGAATCAAAAGGATAACATCTCTAAGGACATGGCTTAAAGAAACTTGCTGATCTAATATCAAATAAGTCGGAAGAAAATCAACAAAATTTGATCCGATCAATACAGTTAAAACGCCAGCTAATAAAATGATATTTAATTTTCCTTCTAAGGAAAATTTTTCTAACTGGTGTTCAGGAATGATTTTCACGCTTTCTTTTCTTATTAACCAAGAATCGATACCGTAATAAATAATCAGCAACGGAAATACAGTAATTAAAAAAGGTAATGTTAGGTTTTGAAATGGCCAAAAGAAATCAATCCCGTTCAGATATCCTAAAAACAAAGGTGGGTCACCTAAGGGCGTTAAACATCCACCTATATTGGCAACGATAAAAATAAAAAAGATTATACTATGTGAACGATAAGTTCGCGCTTGGTTCATATGAATAAAAGGCCGCAGTAAAAGCATAGCCGCCCCAGTGGTTCCAATCAAACTGGCAAGAAGAGACCCTATCAAAAGAAAATTTGCATTCGCAATAGGCGTCGCTTTGGCTTTTAGGCGAATATAAAAACCACTGCCAATAATGTAAAGAGTGGTCAGCAAAATTATGAACGGTAGATACTCATGAACAGCAACCCCAAAAAGGGTTGATCCTAAAAAATTATCTCCCAGGATTTTTAATAACATACCAAGGGATAAAATTGTCCATCCACCTAAAAGAATATTCTCAAATCGACGCCAAAACCGAGGAACCAAAATAGGAAGCAAAGCAATAGAAAGAAGCACACCTAAAAACGGAATGCCTGTATAGAGGGGCAAAATCAAAGAAACTTCAGGCATATTAGAGCTAGCCCAGGCATGCGAAGAATGTGCTGCTGCAATAAGAAAAATAATAGCCTTTAAAAACAACACGGCTCTACCGGAAAGGTGGCTCATCAAATCCTCTTAACTTCCTAGAATGAAGCTGCTCTGCACCGTTTTCCCTTAAAAGACGCACAGCCTCTAAACCAATTTTCAAGTGCTGATTAACACGTTCTCGGTAAAAGGCATTAGCCATTCCTTGAAGCTTAATTTCGCCATGAATAGGTTTATCAGAAACGCATAACAATGTGCCATAAGGAACTCTGAAACGAAACCCATTGGCAGCCACCGTTGCTGACTCCATATCTAAAGCAATCGCCCGTGTTTGACGGAACTTTTCATATAGTTCATGCGTCCTGAGTTCCCAGTTTCGGTTATCTGTGGTTATAAGTGTGCCGGTTCGCATACGTGTTTTCAGTTCGGCTTCTTTTTCTTGACTGACATTAACAGCCGCTTGTTGAAGTGCAACTTGAACCTCTGCAATCGGAGGCAGCGGAACCCATGGCGGCAAATCTTGGTCCAAAACGTGATCTTCTCTAACATAAGCGTGCGCTAATACATAATCCCCAAGAACCTGTGTTGAACGCAGCCCCGCACAATGACCAATCATAATCCAACAGTGAGGACGCAAAACAGCCAAGTGATCGGTTATTGTTTTAGCATTCGTAGGACCTACTCCAATATTAATAAAAGTAATACCCTGGCCATCTTTACGTTTTAAATGGTAAGCAGGCATCTGCGGCAAATAAGCAGGGGGCGTTGATGTATCAACTTTGCCATATTTTTTTCCTAAAACGACATTTCCTGGCCCAACAAGTTCTGTGTAGTCCTCATCAGAGGCGAGCTGCTCTTGGCTGTAATTGATAAATGCATCAATATAACGCTGATAGTTTGTGAGCAAGATAAAGCCTTGAAAATGCTCAGGCGAAGTTCCTGTATAATGCTTCAAACGATGAAGAGAGTAATCAACCCTTTCTGCTGAAAACAAAGATAAGGGCTTGATATCTTTTTCACCAAAAGAACGAGTTCCATTGGGAATAGAATCATCAATACGACTTAAATTAGGTAGAACAAATCCATTTCTTACATTCCATAATTGCTCTGCATCAAGCTGAGCTGGAGTATGATCAACAACAAACGGAAAAGGAATCGGTTGATCACTGAGACCCACAATCACAGGAACCTTATGCCGCTCGATCAACAAAGCAATTTGCTCGCGGTAGTATTCTTTGAAAAAGTCCGGATGCGTAACCGTTGTTCCATAAAGGCCAGGATCTGTCATCACACCATAACTCAAACGCGCGTCCACATGAAGATCTTTAGCTTCTATTTTAAATCCAACAAAAGGATACGTCGCCTGAGCAGAGTTATCTTCTTCGTGAGTTGAGCTCAAAAGATCTCTAAAGGCTGCCCTAATTTTTCCACAGTTATTTTCATACAAATAAACAATGTATTCCACGGCTTCATCAGCGCTGGTGAAAGATTTTCCTTCAGTAATGGGAAAGTCAGATATCATTCCTTTTCCTTTTCTAATATTTTCGTAGATTCAAGCCCAACAAGGGTCCGCGCAAAATCATGAGCACTAAAAGCCTGTAGATCTTCAGGCTGCTCCCCAACGCCAATTGCATGAATTGGCAAGCCATATCGATCAGCCAAACTTACAACAACCCCGCCCCTAGCCGTGCCGTCTAATTTAGTAACAATTAAACCGGTAATTCCGGCCATTTCTTTAAAGATTCCTACTTGATTGTGGGCATTTTGACCTGTTGTTGCATCCAAAACAAGCAATGTGTAGTGAGGCGCCATCTCGTCAACTTTTTTAATGACTCGAATAACTTTTTGAAGCTCGTTCATCAAACCTTCTTTGTTATGCAAACGCCCCGCAGTATCAATAAGCAAAATATCTGCCCCATTCGCCCTCGCCTTTGTTACCGCTTCAAACGCAAGGCCGGCTGCATCTGCGCCATCAGACGCTGTATACACAGGAATCTCAAGACGATCTCCCCAAACTTGCAATTGCTGAACAGCTGCTGCCCTAAATGTATCACAAGCAGCAAGCTCAACCTTTAGCCCGGCATCTGCCCACTGCTTAGCAAATTTACTAATCGTAGTTGTTTTACCGCTGCCATTAACACCAACAACAAGTACGACTTGGGTCGATCCGATTTTTGAAAGGCTTAAAGGAGCCTCAACAGATTTTAAGATGACTTCGATTTCATCTGCTAGAAAATTTTTAATTCCCTCATCTGTGATTTCTTGATCAAGGCGCTGTTTCGAAAGGCTTTCACGCAAACGATGTGAAATTGTAACTCCCAAATCGCTTTGAATAAAGAGATCTTCAAACTCATCCAGAGTCAAAGCATCTAACTTTCGGTTTTTTAAAAGCTCACGAAGTTGTCCACCGAACTGCTCCGATGTTTTTCGAAGCCCTATTTTCAGGCGTCCCCATAAACTTTTCTGACTCAAACCAAAACTCCTGTTAATTCATCTTTTTCTCTGCCCTTTAAGTGTACCTCAATCAGAGATCCAACTGTAAATCTCTTAGAAGGATTTTGAATGCAAACGGGCGCAAAATGATCAGTTTTACCACGCAGTACTGCATCATTAACTGATTCAACGAGCACCGCTGCTTGCTTTCCTATCCATTTATCATAAAAACGATCAAGGCCAATAGAACCCGCTTGACGCAGGCGTGCCGCCCTTTCTTTGATGATTGATTTAGCAACCTGTGGCATTCGGCTTGCAGGCGTGTTTTCACGCGCTGAATAGGGAAAAATATGAAGAAAAGTCAGATCACATTCTTCAATAATTCTATAGGTGTTTTCGAACATCTCATCGGTTTCTGTTGGAAAACCAGCAATAAGGTCCGCTCCAAAAACGATATTCGGCCGATATTCACGCGCTTTTTTGCAGAACTCAATAACATCATTTCGCAAATGACGACGTTTCATTCGTTTTAAAATCATATCATCGCCTGCTTGCAAACTAACATGTAGATGCGGCATTAAACGTTCTTCTTCGGCAATTAATCGCCACAAATCCTCATCAATTTCCACAGGATCAAGGGATGATAACCGAAGGCGTTTTAATTCAGGAACCAAGGCCAGTAAACGCTTTATCATTTGCCCTAAGGTTGGATTGCCTGGCAAATCACCACCATAGGATGTGATGTCAACGCCGGTTAGAACAACCTCTTGATAGCCACCAAGGACAAGCTGTCTGATTTGATTAACAATTTCCCCCAAGGCAACGCTTCGCGAATTTCCACGGCCATAGGGAATAGTGCAAAAGGTACATCTGTGATCACAGCCATTTTGCACCTGCACAAAAGCTCTGGCTTTCCCTTCAAAACCTGAAACCAAATGGCCAGCCGTTTCCGTGACGGACATGATATCATTAACCAAAACGCGCTCAGCATCCTGTCCTTTGATGGATTGGTATGTGGAAAGTTTCATTTTCTCATCATTACCAATAACGCTGGTAACCTCTGGCATATCAGAGTATTGCTTTGGATTAATCTGAGCGCCGCAACCCGTTACGATAATTTCAGCATTGGGATTCTCGCGCCTTAAGCGGCGTATAGCCTGGCGTGCTTGCCTTTCAGCCTCAGCTGTAACCGCGCAAGTATTAATAATAATAGCACCTTTAATACCAGCTTGTCCTGAAAGGCTTTTAATAACCTCAGATTCATAAGTATTAAGCCGGCAACCAAAAGTGATTATCTGATTGGTGGATGAATTTTCACGTGATTTCTGCATTATATCAGCGAGTCTATGCTAAAAAAAGAAAATCTACAATACTTTGGTTTGACTGTACCAGACAATTACGGATGATATTCGCTCTTTCAGCGCCAACATGAATTATCGCACAGAATGAATAACGGTTGTCACCACACCCCAAATTGTAAACGACATCGATTTTGTAATCGGTATCGGTGGATAATCAGGATTTTCCGGCAAAAGCGTCACAGATTCTTTCTCTAACTGCAGACGTTTCACGGTAAGTTCCCCATCCAAAACAGCAATCACAATGTCGCTTTGTTTAGGACTGAGGGAACGATCGACAATCAAAACATCTTGATCATAAATGCCCGCGTTGATCATGGATTCGCCGCTGACCCTCACAAAGAAAGTCGCACTGGGGTGCTTGATAAAATGTTCGTTCAAATCCAAGGCAGTTTCAATATAATCATCCGCAGGGGACGGAAAACCGGCTGAAACAGCACTGGCGTAAAGGGGCAAAGCCCAATCATTAGACGATTCAGTTAAAGATGACCATAAATTATAGATCGTGTTATCATAACCTTTAACCTTAGAAATTTCCGCAGAAGAAACCTCAAGAGATACCCTTAAAAATTCTTTTACTGCCGGAATCATGCTTAAGGGCAAACGAACAGGCTTTGTTTCCTCTTTATAGGGGCCACTTAGTTGTTTACGGCCTGCTCCAGCGCGAAAACCACCTCTTGTCATAGTTTTAAGCCCTTTTTATGATTTTTGTTACAATTATCATATCTTTAATCATCACGCACTGTCAACTTATAATCCTCATAAGCCTCAATGACTTTTTTAGCAACAGGGCCCATTTTCCCCGTTCCAACTAGCTTTTCATCTAGCTGCACAATTGGGCAAATTTCCCGGCTTGAAGCCGTTATCCAGACTTCATCGGCATCACGTAACATTTTCTCCGCAATCAGTTGCTCATAAAAAGGGATATTAATATCTCTCGCAACCTTTAATGTAACTTGCCTTGTAATTCCTCCAAGAATGTAATTGCTTAAGGCAGGCGTGAAAATTTCATTATTTCTTACGATAAAAACATTACTAACAGCACCCTCGGTAACATAACCATCCCTGATTAAAATGGCTTCTAATGCACCAGAGGATATAGCTTTATTAGCAAGCAAAACACTTGGTAAAAGGCTAATTTCTTTTATGTAACAATCACGGCGCCGCGAATCTTCTAAAGTAATCGCTTTAAACCCTTTATAACGCTCTTCTTCTGTAAAGAATTGACCTTTCATGCAAGTAACAATCACTGTTGGCTTCATGTCTTTCGAAATTGTATGACGCCTGCAATGTTCAGATCCCCTGGTAACATGAAGATAAAGAGTAAAAGTTGATTCCTTAAGATTATTTTTTTGAATAAGTTCTGCGCAAATTTCAATCCACCGCTGATTTGACAGAGGAAGGTCAATCTGAACCGCTTCTAGGCTTTTTTTAAGCCTTTCAAGATGGGCTTTTATTTCAAAAGGTTTTCCATCAAAAACAGGGATGACCTCATATACGCCATCACCAAACAAAAATCCACGATCATAAACAGAAATAGTAGCGTTCTCAAAAGGAAGAAACTCACCATTGAAGTAGATAATATCCATAAACTTACTCTCTCAAATGCAGATAGCATCTAGCGTAACAAAAATCCCCCCAAGATACCAAGACCCTGGAGGGATTTTTAAGCACAAATCAGGTTTATAACCTAACGCGCCAAGATAGCAAGTAGCAACAAAGCCACAATGTTAATAATCTTAATCATTGGGTTGATTGCAGGACCAGCTGTATCTTTATAAGGATCACCGACAGTGTCGCCAGTAACAGCAGCTTTGTGCGCCTCTGAACCTTTGCCACCAAAATGACCATCTTCGATATACTTTTTAGCGTTGTCCCAGGCACCACCACCGGATGTCATGGAAATCGCCACAAACAAACCAGTTACGATAGTCCCCATTAACATAGCCCCTAATGCTGAAAAAGCAGCCGCCTGTCCAGCAATCATGTTGATTGCAAAGTACATAACAATAGGTGCCAAAACAGGAAGAAGAGAAGGAAGAATCATCTCTGAAATCGCTGCTTTGGTTAGCATATCGACAGCTGCACTGTAATCAGGCTTTCCTTCACCCGTCATGATTCCTTTGATTTCGCGGAATTGACGACGAACTTCAACCACAACCGCTCCACCTGCCCGTCCAACGGCTTTCATCCCCATGGAAGCGAATAAATAAGGCAGCAAACCGCCAATAAATAAACCAACCAAAACATATGGATCTTGAAGACTGAATTGAACATTAAGATTTGGGAAATAATGCTTTAAATCTTCAGTATAAGCTGCAAACAAAACAAGCGCCGCTAAACCGGCAGAACCAATCGCATAGCCTTTAGTAACAGCTTTTGTTGTGTTACCAACAGCATCCAAAGCATCCGTCACAACTCGAACCTCTTTTGGTAAGTTTGACATTTCAGCAATACCGCCGGCATTATCTGTTACAGGGCCGTACGCATCCAAGGCTACAATCATTCCTGCTAAAGCAAGCATGGTGGTTGCAGCTATAGAAACGCCATATAGTCCAGCATTTAGATAAGCAACAATAATACCGGCACAGATGACCAAAACAGGCAAAGCTGTTGCTTCCATAGAGACAGCAAGACCTTGAATAATGTTGGTTCCATGTCCAGTTGTTGAAGCCTCAGCCACACTTCTTACAGGGCGATACGAAGTGGATGTGTAATACTCTGTTATCCACACAAGCAGACCTGTTACAGCCAAACCAGTCACACAACAAACCAGAAGATTTGGCACTGAAAACGCCAAGCCGCCTACCACAACAGGACCTGTCATTCCTTGAAATAAATAATTTGTTGTAAAATAAATCAATGCGGCCGATACAATCGTTGTCGCAATCAAGCCTTTATACAGAGCCTTCATAATATTATTCGATGCATCTAGTTTCACAAAGAACGTGCCAACAATAGATCCGATAATACAAACAGCACTAATGGTTAGAGGATAAATCATAAACAGAGACTGCATAGGACCTGTGAAGTAAATCGCCGCCAAAACCATAGAAGCAACAATCGTTACCGCATAAGTTTCAAACAAATCAGCAGCCATACCCGCACAGTCACCAACGTTATCACCGACGTTATCAGCAATAACAGCAGGATTTCTAGGGTCATCTTCTGGAATTCCAGTCTCTACCTTACCGACCAAGTCAGCACCAACATCAGCACCTTTTGTAAAGATACCGCCACCTAAACGTGCAAAAATAGAGATCAAGGATGCACCAAAGCTAAGAGCAATCAATGATTCAAGTAATAAACGTTGTTCTACGTTGGCGGACAACAGATAAAAGTAATATAAGGACACGCCAAGTAAACCAAGACCTACCACTAACATTCCAGTAATAGCACCAGATTGAAAAGCGATATCCAAGGCCTTTGCAAGACCAGAACGAGCTGCTTCTGCTGTACGTACGTTTGCACGAACAGACACATGCATTCCCACATAGCCCGCACAACCTGATAAAACAGCACCAATCACAAAACCAATGGCCACAAGAGGTGCTAGAAAATAGGCCAAAAGAATGGCAATAACAACACCCACCGCGGCGATAGTTGTGTATTGACGGTTTAAATAAGCCTTAGCTCCCTCTTGAATAGCTTGGGCAATTTCTTGCATTTGCGGTGTCCCTGTCGGGTTTGCAAACACACGGCTGCTAGCAAAAATGGCATAAACAATTGCCAGAATCGCACAGCCAATAATCACTAATGACACAGAATCCATACGTTGTAATTCCTTTTTCGGTTAGACATGATATCTTTATAATCTGAAGATTGTACGAAAAACAGCCTTATTTGACCAGGCATTTATAAAAAAGTGAATTTTACCTATGAAAGAAGCACTTTCTGACCTTTTAGATCGACTCTATGACTTTTATTTTCAAGAGATTGATTTAAACCTCGATCGCCTTATTAATTTGCTAAATAAACTGGGAAGCCCTCACAAGAATCTCCCACCGACCCTTCATGTGGCAGGCACGAACGGAAAAGGTTCAACCATTGCATTTTGCCAAAGTATATTAGAGGCAGCTGGTTATAGTGTCCATGCATACACCTCGCCTCACCTCGTTCGATTTAATGAACGTATCCGTTTAAACGGAAAATTAATCGCTGATGAACTTTTATACAAAACTTTAAAAGACATTATTCAAATTAACGATTCAAATCCCATCACTTTTTTTGAAGCGACAACTGCAGCGGCATTTGTTTTGTTTTCAAAAACCCCAGCTGATGTTTTATTACTTGAAACAGGGCTTGGTGGACGCCTTGATGCAACCAATGTTATTGAAGCCCCATTGATGAGTGTTATCACGCCTATTTCTTTAGATCATCAGGAATTTTTAGGAAACACGGTGTCTAAGATTGCCTTTGAAAAATCAGGCATTATTAAACCAAACTGCCCCGTTGTTATCAGTAAACAGACCCCGGAAGTGATTGAGGTTTTAAAAAGAGAAGCCATTCTGAAAGGATCACCTTGTTATATATACGAAAAAGATTGGGATTTAGATATTTTAGCCCCCTATTCTTCTCCCAATCTAAAAGGAGAGCATCAACGTATCAATGCAGCGACCGCTTTAAAAGCACTTTCGCTTTGTTTTGCCTTGAAACCAAAGGCCATTAATAAAGGTCTTCAATCAGCAGAATGGCCCGGTAGATTGCAATGCCTTCAAGAAGGCTTTCATGAAATATGGATTGACGGAGCGCACAATTCTGGCGGGGCCGAAGCATTGGCAGAGGAATTAAAGAAATGGGGATCAGATAAACCAATCATAGGTATTCTTGGAATGAAAGAAAGAAAAGATGCCAAACTCTTTATGAAAATACTTGGCCCCCATTTTAAAGAAGCAGTCTTCATCCCTTTGACAGAGAATAACAAAACCGGAAAATCCTATTCCCCTGATGATTTATTAGAGATTGCTGAAAAAGAAGACATGAGAGCAAGTAAAGCAAAGAGCTACCAAGATGCATTGGAACAGATTCAAAAAAAATATACGCAAAGCAGAATAGTCATTACAGGATCTTTGTTTTTGGTGGGAGAAATCTTGAACTTATCATCTTGAAAAATATTCAAACTTACGATATACTTTTTTTGTATTTAATTATTCAATAAATAAAGTATTTATATGCATGAGTTTTTGTGGCAAACTTTTGTAACCTTATTGGTGGTTATTGATCCTTTTGCAGTAGTGCCCGTGTTTATTTCTTTAACACGAAATGATTCAACGACTCTTAAAAGAAAAACGGCAAAAAAAGCTTGCTTGATAGGTGCCTGTCTATTGGTTTCTTTTGCTTTTCTTGGCGACAAACTTCTCAATGCAATGAACATCACTGAGCCCGCCTTTCGTATCGCTGGTGGATTTTTATTACTTCTTGCCGCCATTGAAATGGTTGTAGCTAAAAACACAGGCCTACGCAGCCCTACAGGTGATGAAACCAAAGAGGCCATTCAACGAGATGATATCTCTGTCTTTCCTCTTGCGATCCCTTTGATTGCAGGACCTGGCGCCATTACCTCTACGGTTGTTTTAATGAGGCAAGCTGAATCAATGGGATATTTGGTACAAGCCGGCGTTGTTATCCTTGCTGTGTTCGTTATCTACATTACTTATCTTGCTCTAAAGCAAGGAGATAGAATTATGAAACTTTTGGGCGTTACGGGAACGAATGTTCTTACAAGAGTATTTGGCATTATTCTTGCAGCCTTAGCCGTTGAAAATATTTTAACCGGTCTTACAATTTTTATAAAAGGTGCTTTGCACTCCTAACCATCCGATCCCTGCCCCATTTTTGCAAAATTTTCACGGTAACATACTACCTATTGAAAAATTAATGCTTATCTCAAATATTTTTCAACTTGAAAATCCCTTAAGAAAAACAAATATATGCAGCATAATTAATCTAGGAGAGACTTCATGCTGTATCTTATTAAACCGGACAATTACAGTCTTCATCGCCAAGATCTAGATGAAATGTACAAGCTTAGATACCGAGTTTTTTGCAAAGAACTCAAATGGGAGGTTAAAACCCATAATGGTATGGAAAAAGACGAATTCGACGAGAAAAATGCTTATTACATTATCGCAAAAGATGAAAATGGCGTTGTCAGAGGATGTCAACGCTTGATCGAAATGACGAACCCTTGTATGCTTGATGGTTCTTTTAGTGGCCTCTTGACAAGTTTAAAAGATTTTAAACATGCGGGATATTGGGAAGCCAGTCGATTCGCTGTTGACCATATGTACGACGAATCTTACACTCTCAAAGATTCACAAATTTTAGTTCCAACTCTTTTGGCAGGAGTTATGGAATTTGGATTACAAATTGAAAAAGTTGAATGCTTCCTGACACTTTCATTTCCCGGAGTTGCAAAGCTTGCAGCCTTATACGGACTTTTGATGGCTCCTTTGAAGCAAAGTGAAATTTCAGGAGAAACTGTAGTGATATCAGGGTATCCGCCTTTAAATGTTTCTTATAAAAAATTGTTAAAAAAAATCAAATGGACTTCCTCTGAACCTTTGCTACGTTACCTAGATCCCGCGCTAAAAAATACATACTTTTTCAAAATTAATCAGGATAAATACAGATCAATGTCCGGGTTATCATAGAATGGAAAGAGTTTAGAAACTGTGCTCTATCTAATCGGCCCTCATAACTTTGGTGATCATCTCCAGGACTTGGAAGAAATGTATAGACTTCGTCATCATTTTTTTTATAAAAACCTTAAGTGGGATGTGAAAACCCATGGTGGTATGGAAAAAGACGAATACGACCAATTGAATAGTTATTATGTTATCTATAAAGATCAAAACAGTATTATTAAAGGATGCTTGCGACTCATCGAAATGACCAAGGAATGCATGTTCGATGGGCCCTTTCGTTTTTTACTTCCCGATACTTTAGCTAGCTTTAAAAAACCTGGATACTGGGAAGTAAGCCGTCTTGCCATTGATACGATGTGCAATGAAGAAGAATTTAAAGAAATCCTCACCTATTTGATCACATCTTTGAGTTATTTCAGTTTAAAGGGCAAGCTTCCAAAAACTTATTTAGCCTTGTCTTACCCAACATTTGTTGAACTCGCTAAAAGTTTGGGAGTTCCTATACAAATTATTGAAGAAGACAGAATTGATAATAAGCCCGTTTCTGTGTCAATTTATGCTCCTGACTCTAGCAGTCATGAGAAATTGACACAAAGACTTCCTTCTCCTGTAGAGCTTGAAATTCCCATAGGATTATAAGAACCTACATTCATCGCAAAAACGGTCCTTGTATTTTGCAAATAAATCTGCGATAGTCGCTCCATGATTATACGGTGTGACATCTTTTTTTTATCCCCTTCTTCTCGCTTATAAGCGACATAGTGTGTTTGCACCCGTTTTCCAAAGTCATTTTTAAAATAAATATAAAATACAAATAGTCATGTTAAAAAAGCTACCCGTTCAATTACTACTGTGCCTTACTGCAGCTCTTATTTTTGGGAATTACCTCAGCTCTGATGTTATAAGTTTTTTCTACACAATTAGCTGCTTTTTAAAAGATATCCTGATGATTATTCTTCCGGTGATTATCTTTGGTTACTTATTTGCAGCGATCCTTTCTTTTGAAAAGCAAGCCCCATTGTTAATCCTGACCATTGTTATGCTCGTTATATGTTCAAATGCAACCACGGTTCTTACTGCTTATGGGTTTGGTAAAATTATTTTGCCACTCCTTTCCTACGAACCTCTTCACACGCTTGCGGCCACTCACCAAGAAATTAACGCTTTATGGCGCCTACCTTTTTCTTCTCCGGTAACCCCTGATAAAACCATGATCTTCGGTGTATGTGTGGGACTTATCGCAAGTTTTTTAAACAAACCGATCTTAAAAAAGTTTGCTTTCTCATTAAGAGATAAAGCAACTATTGCTTTGAAAAAGGGATTTATTCCTTTTCTACCATTATATGTTCTTGGATTTATTTTAAAGCTTGATCGCGATGGATCTCTTGGATTGTTACTTCATAATTACAGCCGGATTTTCATTATCAGTTGTGTGTTAATTGCTGCTTATATCAGTCTTATGTATGCTATTGCTGCTGGTTTTAGATGGAGAAGATTTAAAGCATTTGTCAGTGAAATGCTCCCTGCCGGTCTCACTGGCTTTAGCACTATGTCCAGTGCGGCAGCTATGCCTGTTACTTTAGACGCGACTGAAACAAATTTAAACAATAGGGAATATGCGGATTTCGTTATTCCCGCAACTGTCAATATCCACATGATTGGCGACGGCCTTAACATTGCTTTAACAAGCCTTGCACTTTTGATAATGACAGCGCATCCTATACCAGAATTCTCGACGTTTCTGACTTTTACTTTGTATTATTGCATCGCTAAATTTTCAGCAGCGGGTATACCTGGAGGTGGAGTTATTGTCATTTTGCCTGTCGCTCAGCATTATCTAGGTTTAAGAGGAGAAGCAACAACGATGCTTGCAACTATTTATATTTTGCAAGACCCAATTATTACAGCTGCAAACGTGATGGGAAATGGTGCGTTTGCTTTGCTTACAGGAAGATTATTAAAAAAGGCCAAAAATGAATAATGTATCTGTCCATAATATCAAAGGCGTTTTTTACGCCGCACTCTCAGGAACCTTGTATGGGTGTTTAGCCTATTTTGGCTTTAATCTTGTTAACAGCAGTTTTTCTTTTTCCGACATGCTATTTTGGAGATTTGCGCTGGCAACAGTTGCTCTTTTTCCGTTTGTCTTTAAAAAGAATTTATGGACTTCTGCCTCTCTTTACAAACTAGGAGTCCTGTTTTTTGTAGGATTGTTTGTATACAGTCTAGGGGCTCATTTTTATTTCCAAGCCGCAGAACGCATAGGCTCTGGCCTAGCTATGGTTATTTTTTTTATTTTTCCTCTGTTTGTTATTTTACTCAGCTGGATTATTGACAAACACACCATCGGAAAGGGAACAATTGCTTCGATCACGATTATCTTAATTGGTCTTGGGTTATTAGCAGATTATGAACAAGCAAACATAAATTTTGTAGGGCTGCTTTTAGCTCTGCTTTCAGGTGTTGGGTATGCCATTTACGTCTACATCAGTAAAAAAATAAAAGTCCCCCCGATCTTATCCACTTTTGTTTTATGTTTTGGAAGTGCTGTTCTTTTCTTTTTTCTATCCCTTTACCAAAGTGGCGGCAAGATGATGCCACTTCCCTCTTCTTGGTTCAGTGTCGTTGTCTTAGGGCTTATTTGCACATTGTTTCCGATCCTTTTACTTTTAAAGGCCATGGAAACAATTACAGCAACTAAAGCTTCTATTTTAGGCGTTTTAGAACCTCTAGCTACGGTTGTTATTGGTATTCTGTTTTTGGATGAAACCATTACCCTTCGCCAATGGATGGGAACGGGCATCGTCCTTGCAGGCGCTCTTTTGGTTCAGTGCGAGCCTTATTTACGGGCTTATTTCAAGACCTTTAGGTCATCTAGACCTCCTGTAAAGTAAATATATAATTAGGCTTAAAATCTTATTCATGAGCGTCGATACTCAAACATTGACCAAATCTTCAAAACTTGCCTATATTAAACTACTCAGGTTTAGTACAGGCGCATGTAATGACTTTTGACCCTTTGCTTCATAATTTAATAGATCGTCTAAAGTGGATAGTACTGCCTCTTGCTTTATTGTGGGGAAGTGTATTTTTATCACTTTAACCACATGCTAGAACTTTCTCGTATATTTTATTCCTATAAAGATTTTCTTGCACTAGAAGATATCAGCTTTGAATTTCCTGCAAAATCATTAACAGCTATTATCGGGCCTAATGGCGCCGGGAAAAGCACTCTTTTAAAGACAATAGCCGGCCTTATTACGCCCTGCAAGGGGAAACTGAAATGGAAAAGTCAAGTCAAGCTTGCTTACCTGCCCCAATATTCACTTTTGGATCGTTCTTTTCCCTTAACAGTTTTTGATGTTGTTGCTATGGGGCTATGGAAAAAAATAGGCATCTTAGGGGGCCTTTCTCATACAAAAGCAGATGAAATTCACCATGCTCTTGAAAATGTGGGTCTCAAAGGTTTTGAAAAACGCGGGCTTTCAGAACTTAGCGGTGGACAGTTTCAAAGACTTCTTTTTGCCAGAATGATTGTTCAAGACGCAGACTTTCTGCTCTTGGATGAACCTTTTGCAGCTGTTGATGAAGCAACCACCAAAGATTTACTAAAATTGATTCAAGAATGGCACTGTCAGGGGAAATCCATTGTGGCTGTTATTCATAATCTGAATTTGGTTCGAAAATATTTCCCCCAAACACTTCTTTTAGCAAAGAAAGTTGTTGCCTTTGGTGAAACTAGTTCTGTATTGACAACCGAAAGCCTAACTGAAACCAGCTTGATGGGACTTTAATTGTGGAAATTTCTTTTACAAAGCTAGCCATCTCTCCTTTCACTGACTATCTTTTTATGCGCAGAGCTTTAGTTGCATGCTTGGGTATTGCTCTTTCCAGCGCGCCCTTGGGAGTGATCCTTATTCAAAGACGTATGAGTCTTATGGGAGAAGCTCTCTCACATGGAATATTACCAGGTATCGCGATTTCTCATTTATTGTTCGGTATGTGGCTTCCAGGGCTTAGCATTGGGGGAATCGCAGCAGGCCTTATTATTTCTTTTTCAAGCAGCTTTGTTACTCGCAAAACCATTTTAAATGAAGACGCTACCTTCAGTAGTTTTTATATTATTGCCCTTGCTTTAGGAGTCCTTATTCTTTCTTTAAAGGGCGGCAATATGAATTTACTTCATCTTTTATTCGGTAATGTACTTGCAGTTGATAGCAGTTCACTGTTCTTTATTTCCGGAATTTCCTCTCTTACATTAGTGCTTGTCATCCTCCTCTATCGCCCTCTTATTTATGACTGTTTTGATCCTCTCTTTATGCAGTCGGTTGGCCTTAAAAGCACTTATTACAATATTGTTTTATTAAGTCTTATTGTATGCAATCTAGTCGCTGCCTGCCAAACACTGGGAACATTAATGGCACTTGGCATTATGATGGTTCCAGCTGTAACCGCTAAGCTTTTATCTAAACGATTATTTCCTATTTTTGTAATCAGTATTGTCCTTGCGATTCTCTCTAGTTATATTGGACTTCTCTTATCTTATTATCTGAACTGGCCTTCGGGCCCTACTATCATTTTGGTGGCAGGAGTTGGATACTTAATGGCAATGATTTGCAGTTTTATAAAAAAATGAAATTTAAACCTTTTCATCGGTACATTTTAATGTTTGCGCTTACAAGCCTCGCTTGCGTAGCCCTGATCATGTATCAATTAAAAAACACTCCTGTTTCTTATGTTCAAGACAAACCTGCTAGCGGCGAGGCTGAGATAGGTGGACCATTTGTTTTAGCCGATCAATACGGAAAAAAACGAGACAGTCATGAATTTAAAGGCAAACTTATATTGATTTATTTTGGATATAGTTTCTGCCCTGATATTTGCCCAACAGGTCTTCAGAATATTACAGGCGCTTTGAATTTATTAAAACGCGACCGCGAGCAGATTGTTCCAATATTTGTAACTGTAGATCCTAAAAGAGATACAAGTGAGCACCTCAAGATTTATGCAAGTAATTTTCACCCCAATTTTATCATGCTAACCGGAACAGAAGATGAAATTAAAACCATTTCAAAACTGTACAAAGTATATGCTGCTCAGTCTGATGAAGGACCAAGTTCATCGGATTATTTGATTGATCACAGTACGCTTATTTATTTAATGGATCGTGATGGAAAATTTCTTGAGTGTTTTCCACACAGCACACCTCCTGAAAGACTGAGTGGGGCTGTTCAAAAGTATCTTATACCTAAACAAGAGTAGTAAATGATGACATCTCCTAAGATTATTGCAGGCAATTGGAAAATGAATGGAACGGCAGCTTTTTTAAAAGAATGCTTGTCGTATTGGCAGGGCCTCGATCTAATTCACGATCTTGTAATCTGTCCACCCTTTACCCTTTTGACAGAAGCTAACAAAAATATCCACTTATCCAAGGTAAGCCTAGGTGCTCAAGATTGTCATCAAAAACCTTTAGGAGCCTTTACAGGAAATATAAGCGCAGATCAGGTAAAAGAGACTGGATGTTCCCATGTTATTATTGGTCACTCTGAGCGCCGTCAGTATCATGGGGAAAATAATGATCTTGTAAAGGTCAAAGCAGAAACAGCTATCTTATCTGGATTAAAGCCAATTATTTGTGTGGGTGAAAACCTGGCTGAGAGAGAACAAGGCAGCGCGCTTGAGGTTTTGAAAAATCAAATTGAAGAATGTTTGCCCAAGTCACCTGAATTCCTAATTGCTTATGAGCCTGTGTGGGCAATTGGCACTGGAAAAGCAGCGTCTTTAAAAGACATTGAAGAAGTTCATAGTTTCCTTCGAAGATTGATTGGGCCTTATATTCCTTTACTTTATGGAGGTTCTGTCACACTAGAGAACTATAAGGAAATTCTTTTAACAAATAATGTTGATGGCGTTTTGGTGGGCGGAGCAAGTCTTAAAAAAGAAGACTTTGGCCGTATGCTTTGCGATCAATGAATCAAAAATCCTCTTTATCTGTCACGGGTAAACTTTGGCATCTGAAAAACCCAGATGAACGAACTGTATTAGGATTAGCGCAGCAATATAATTTACCTGAAATAGTCACACGCCTTCTTGTCAATCGTGGTATCACACTTGAAACGGCGCCCAACTACTTACAGCCAACTTTAAGAGAGTTACTTCCTGATCCCTCTTTTTTGTTAGATATGGATAAAGCAATCGAACGTACAATAGACGCAATTGAAAAAAAACAACCTATTGTCGTTTATGGCGACTATGACGTAGATGGAGCCACCTCCTCCGCTCTTTTGCGCCGTTATTTTAAGGATATCGGTTACCCCATTCAGCTTTATATTCCAGATAGAATCGAAGAAGGATACGGTGCCAATAAAGAAGCTCTTGAATTGCTTTATCGGCAGGGGCAAAGGCTTGTGCTTATGGTTGACTCTGGAACAACCGCCTTTGAGCCATTAGAACATGCCCATTCTCTGGGATTGGATGTTATTATATTAGATCATCATACTGCCCAGCCTGCTCTGCCCAAATCTATTGGTATCGTTAATCCAAATCGTCTTGATCAAGACTTGGGTGATTATCAATACCTTTGTCATTTATGTGCAGCCGGTGTTTCGTTTTTATTTTTAATTGGCCTGCAAAGGACTCTCCGTCAAAAGGGTTGGTTTTCTCATACGCCTGAGCCTAACTTACTTCACTATTTGGATCTTGTTGCTCTTGGAACGGTTTGTGACGTTATGCCGCTTGTGGGACTCAATAGAGCCTTTGTCACCCAAGGCCTTAAAATCTTAAAACAACGTCAAAATCCAGGACTTTCTATTTTATCGGACATTGCCGGCGTTAATGAAACAATCTCTACTTACCATCTTGGTTTTATCTTGGGGCCACGTATCAATGCAGGTGGCCGTGTGGGACAAGCCAATTTAGGCAGTCTGCTATTAACAACTGATGATAAAATGGAAGCACAAAAAATAGCGAATAGCCTCAATCAATTTAACCTCCAACGTCAAGAAATTGAAAAACAAGTCTTAGAAGAAGCCATCGAACAAATAGAGGCACGCTCTCTTCACCGTCATCCCGTTCTTTTGGTAGGAGAAGAAGGTTGGCACCCAGGTGTTATTGGCATTGTCGCCAGTCGTTTAAAGGAACGTTATAATCGCCCCGCATGTGTCATTGGGTTTGAAAACGGAATTGGTAAGGGCTCTGGCCGATCCATTACGGGCGTTGAATTAGGCGCTGCTATGCATATTGCGGTGCACCAATCCTTGCTTGAAAAGGGCGGTGGACACGCAATGGCAGCCGGCTTTACGGTTCACAAAGACAAATACGATTTATTTCATACTTTTTTAAATAATCATCTTGGCAAACAAATCAGCGAGATCACACCCACCCTTAAACTAGATGGGTATTTATCAATCGGCGCTGCAACTGAGGCGTTATTACAGACCATTGGATGCCTAGAACCTTTTGGTAACGGCAATGCATCACCTAAATTTGCTTTTAACCAGGTCCGTGTTGCTTATATAGACACTGTGGGGGAAAATCACCTGCGCTGTCAGCTGGCCGATGAGGCTGGAAATCGCCTAAAAGCGATGGCCTTTAGAGCAAAAAATACTCCCTTGGGAAGATATCTAGAGGAAACAAAAGGTGAGCGTATTCAAGTTGCCGGAACCTTAAAAGTCGATTCTTGGCAAGGATCAACAAATGTCTCGTTTATAATTGAAGACGCTATGACGGCCTAAGCAACGGCTCTCGAGCTTACGTGCCCTGCTACTTTTTGTTTAGGACGATACCAAAAGAGATAAAGAGGAAAACCACTTAATGTAAACAAACCCGCAATCATCAATGTTCTAAGTGGAGTTTCATAAATCACCCAAACACAAAAAGCGGTCGCTATGAATCCAAAGAACCATAAAACTGGTTTTTGTTTTTCCTTTTTCGCTATCAGTAATTTAAAAAATGAAAAGCAACTTATTAAATAAACGAATAAGAATGCCACAACCGAGAAATCAATAATAGATGTGATTTGCCCGGCAATACTTTGATTGGAGGTAAGAATTAACAAAGGAACAATCCCTCCGCAGCTAATCAAAAGACTGCCATAGGGTGCATCGTTTTTGTTTTTTTGACCAAAAAAGCTTGGAACAAAACCATCTTCTGCTAGTCCTAGAGCAATCTGCCCGCTGGTTAGAACCCATGCATTAAGCGTTCCAATACAAACAATTGAAGCAATGACTGAAATCACCAGGTGCCAATGTCCACCAAAAACAATCTGAGCAACATCCACATAAGGCGCTTTTGAGTGCATCAAAATATCGCCAGGAATTAAACCCATAACACCGATACTATTAAAAATATAAAGAACCGCGACACATGTTGTTCCCAAGACAATGGCTCTTGGAATCGTCTTTTCAGGATTTTCAACAGAACCTGCAGGTGTCGTTGCCGATTCAACACCAATAAAACCCCACAAAGTCAGCAAAGCAACCTGAGAAAGAACTTGAGAAGTTGGCAAAGCGGCGATGCTTTTATCCACCACAAAACTATCCATATTAAACATAAAAATAGCCGCAAGAGGCATAATGATTAAAGGAATAAATTTCAAAAACGTTAAAAAGAACTCAGCATTTCCTGCTGTTCTAACGCCCTTTAGATTGATAAATGTAATAATGAACAAAAGCCCGAATTCGAGCATCAAGCTAAAGCCTTGTGAATGATTACCTATTAAGGGAGAAAGATAGCCTACACTTGAAACAATCACAGCCGTTGTACTAACCCATGAGATAATCCAATATGTCCAGCCTGTAAAAAATGCTGGCGGTTTGCCAAATGCGTTTTTTACATAAACGTGCGGTCCTCCGGTTTTAGGAAATTGGGCACAGAGTGCAGCAAAAACAAGTGCAAGAGCAATCGCACCTAACGATGACAATACCCATCCATATAAACTTGATATTCCATAAGGAGCCAAACTGGACGGTAACATAAAGACGCCTGTTCCAATCTGGCTGCCAGTAACCAGCGCAAACACAGACCAGAAACCCATTTTACGAGACATTTTAAAAATCCTCTAACGACTTAATATTTGAAGGTGAGAAATATAGAACGATAAAAATGGCAGAGGATATAAAGGCGCCCTAGGGGGCCTTTCGGAAGGAAGAGAATTTTGTAAAGGA
This sequence comes from uncultured Alphaproteobacteria bacterium, assembly GCA_903899945.1. GTDB lineage: Bacteria > Pseudomonadota > Alphaproteobacteria > Paracaedibacterales > CAIULA01 > CAIULA01. Next base: position 50,399 of record CAIULA010000009.1, read on the forward strand.
ACTAAGAATCATTTTTAAACCTTTATAAACGACATTTTTATTCCAACATTTTATTTTATAAAAGTCAAGTATTTTTAAGTTTGAGAAGGATATATTTAATAGGGGCACTTAATTAAAATTTCCCCTATTTTATTTAGTTACACAACTGCAATGTCAGGTGCATCGACTGCCTTCATGCCGACGACATGATATCCGGCGTCAACGTGATGTACCTCACCTGTAACACCGCTGGACAATTGGCTCAAAAGATATAAACCAGCACCACCAACATCCTCTAAAGTAATGTTGCGCTTTAATGGGGAATTGTATTGATTCCATTTAAGGATATAGCGGAAATCGCCAATGCCTGATGAAGCTAAAGTCTTTGCTGGGCCCGCTGAAAGAGCATTGACACGAATGTTATCTCCGCCCAAATCAACAGCTAAATAGCGCACACTGGCCTCCAACGCTGCTTTTGCAACACCCATGACATTGTAATGCGGCATAACACGTTCCGCGCCATAATAGGTTAAAGTCAAAAGAGATCCACCATTTGGCATTAATTTGGAAGCTTCACGGCAAACTTCCGTGAAAGAATAACAAGAAATATCCAATGAATTTAAAAAGTTAGCCTTTGAAGTTGCAACATATTTCCCCTTGAGCTCTTCTTTATCGGAGTAAGCCAATGAATGAAGAACAAAGTCAATTGAATCCCAGTTTCGTCCAATTTTATGAAAGGCCTCTGCTATTTGCCCAGGCTGACTCACATCACATTGGAACAAATGATTTGGATTAGAATTAAGCTGAGCTGCCAAAGGTTCTATACGCTTTAAAAGAGAATCTGTCTGGTAGGTAAATGCTAATTCAGCACCTTGATCTGCCAACGCCTTACTGATTCCCCACGCTAGAGAATGATCATTAGCAAGGCCCATAATTACGCCTCGCTTACCTTTCATCAAATTCGTCATATATCCTCATTTAGTCAATAGAGTATTCCACTTTAAATATAGTAATGACTGATGCAGCAAAAGGATTCAAGCCCAAATCTGCTTATTTCTTACCTTTATCTTTTGCAGCGTCATCTAAGGCCTCAAATAATTTTTCTAGTACTTGTGCAAGCATTCCAATCTCGTTGGGTGCTTGGGTGAATTTTTGAAACGTACCTTTCTTACCATCCGCAATGTCACGACAAATAGCACTTATTTTACTAAGAGGAAATATAAGCATCACATTATAAATAACAATAGAAATGAATGCTATTAAAATAATCTCAATTATATTTATAATGACTTCATTTACAAATTTTGCACGATACATTGCGTTAAGTTTTTCAAATGTTTTGTTAATAATAATGGCTCCAATTTTCGTGCCGCTAAAATCAAAAAGTGGCCCCAGTGCCAATCCCTGCTCTGCACCATCTATGATAGGTAATGTTGTATAAAATTCTGTACTTTTATTTAAATAAGTTGCCGTCAACATGGACATTATTTTTTCTTTGTTGGTTGATTCTAAATACCTGAAATTACCAATTGTGTTAGTAATCTCTATTTCTTCATTCGTCAATTTTTTTGCATTTTCATCTGTCTGAGAAACTCCTGTACAGATTCTATCAAATAATTTTTTATTCACAAAAATACTAACGTCAGCTCCTGTGAGATCTTTGATTTTTTGCAAAACACTTTTAAAAGAAAAAGCAAACTCTAAGCTTCCAATATGTTCATTTTCGTAAAAAACAGGCACAACACCACGAATGCCAAGACCGGCCCGCCCCAATTCAAGTCCTTTTTGTGAGCTTTTTAGTTTATTTGCACTCACGACAGTTTGTCTAAAGTCACTTAAATCTTCGCCATAATCCCCTTCTTTATGAAGCTTAAGAAAAGTTGACGCTGGTGATTTATGAAATTGTATCTCACTAATGTCATAATCTTTATTTTGTTTAAGAAACATAGGTCTTAATTGGTCCCATAACCAGGTTCTATTTTCTTCATAAAATGCCTTGCTGATTCCCGGAATAGTCGCAAGCATATCGGCGCGAGACTCAGCTTTGCCAGCGATTTTTAAGAAATCAGATGCTATCTGGTCTGAAATACCTATAAGTTCATTTTTCTTTGCAGTTTCTAAAGCATGTCCATGACCAAAATAAGAAGATACCAATGTAAATGATAAAGAAATTGCAGCAACAAAAGGAATAAGAAGGGGTATCTTAACCCTTATCTTCTCCATTTTTATTTTATCCAACGCAAGCATAAACTATCCTCGTTTAAAATGATTTATTGTTCATTGCTGCATTGCATCAATGATAAATCCAGCCAATAAGAAGAAAACAAATAAAGGAAGAGCCCATTGGCAATAACGAACCAATGTTCTGAGTATACTGTTCGAATAAACAGTGTGTCCTATATATTTTTCCAGAATACATACAAAAAATAATATTGTTATCTGAAATATGTATCCAATACCAAAGACCTTAAGGACTAAACTGCCCACAGCTGAACTATCGGGGTATTTGAGGGTGATGGTAAACTGCAATGTTATGAGCGCCAAAAGTGACGATAATACAATACTGATCTTGGCCATAATATTTATATTATTGCTTACCCATAATAAAATCAGAGGAAATAACATGATCATAAAATATGGAAAAAAGATCAGAGGAACGTACGTCATTGAAGCGCGCTCTGCCTTTACGAGAAAACGTAAGTTCTGATACAAATAACCATTCCATCCTCTGACGGTTTGCATTTTTGAATTAAAATCATGCAAATACCATAAAGGTGTACTTGCGCCGATTGTGACCCCAGAACCATATTCTTCCTCTTCTTCATAAATCAAACGCATATCTGACAGGGTGTTTTTTGTAGATTCTATGTCAAGTATTAAAACTTGATCGTCAAAAGGAAATGCTTTTGTATCGAGCGGAACTTCAAATACCCCAGATATTGTGGTGATATATTCGACTTTACCGTCATTGTAAATGATTAGACCATGATGTTCTGATTGTGCTGGTTTTTTTAGATTTTTAATTTTAAGACTTGGATTCCAAATACTTGATAGTTTTTGAATAGCTGCCTCATCATCCAAAATAATGCGACTGACTCCTTTTTCTTTTTTATCAAAAACAAGGTTTGGATCTCTCCAAGTAATTTTCAATTGAATAACCCCTGAAAATCCTTCCAAAATGTTACTGATATCATCTAATTTCAGAACGAGAAGCTCGACTTTCACAGGAACAGGAAAAATTAATTCCTTTTCACTTTTATCTTCTGCAGAAAAAAGCTCAGTTCTTGTTGATACAAGGCACATCAACAAAAAAAGTATTTTAAGAAATGAGACTTGAAAGCATCGAGGCATCGTTATTACCATTGTCAGTATTAGAAGAATTATTATCATCAGAAATGTATCCATTAGATTTATCATCCATAAATAGTGGATGCTTCTCGATCACCACATCTGCAATTTTATCAAGTTCATTATGGTGATGCGCGTAATCCTTTAAGAATATTTTTTCCCTGCGCGCCAACGCTTTACATCTTTGAATTAGCTCGGCTAATGGGGATAATAATAAACCATTCAAAGTAACAAAAACTGCGCTAGCTATCACAATAATCTGTACAATTGAGTTAATGATTTCCCATAATATTTTCTTAGAAAAAGCCAGATTAAGATCTTGAAATGATTTAACAACAGTAATTTTTCCAATATTGTTTCCACCAAAATCAAGTAACGGAGCAAAAGCAATCCCTTCTTCCGTCCCATTAATGATCGGAAATATGATGTTCAAATCAGATCTTTTTTGAAGGTTATCTTTATTAACCGAAGCAAGAATTTTTTCTTTATTACTTGAATCTATATAATAAAAACCACCAACAGTATTAGATTTCACTTCTGCTGATTTTTGATTTCCACCTGATTTAATACTTAGCTGAGTGCAGGTATCTTCAAAAATCTTTTTATCAATAAAAACACCTATCTCAGACGATGTTAATTCCTTTATTTTATTGATTATATTTTTCAACGTAAAAACAAACTCAACACTGCCGATATGGCCATTACGATCTGAGACCGGAACCACACCTCTGATGCCTAAACCAGCACGGCCAAGTTCAAGCCCTCTTTGTGGATGCTTTTCGTTGTTGACTAAAACAATTGTTTTCCGAAAACCACTTAAATCTTCACCATAATCACCATCTTTATGGAGTTTCAAAAAAGTCATAGCTGGAGCTTTATGAAATTGTATCTCGCTCACAAAATATTCTTGCTTTTGATTCAAAAACATTGGTTTTAGTTGTTCAATAATCCATTTACGATCTTCTCTTCTAAAAGCTTCCGCTATTTCGGGAATACTTGCCAACATCACAGCACGTGATTCAGCGAGCATTGCTGTTTGATCTATATCAGATTTTATTTTCTCAACAATATCTTCTAAGACAGCGCGTTTCGTTTCAAAAAGCGCTTTCTTTTGAGTCATATATGACAAGAGGACGCTTCCGCCAACAGCTAATATAACAAACAGAATCACCATTATTGGAGCTTTTACTCTAAGCTGTGTTTTTTTAAAATTTGCAAAGAGAAACATTGAATGTTGTTTTTATTAAGGACTCTAATGCTATCTTGCAACAGAAATACTTAATAAGTTGTAAACTTTAAAAACAGTGAATAAAAACTTTACACATCTTGAAAACTCAATGGAAAATCACGCTCGCTCTCTTTCAAAAGATCCAACAGAATCTCCACAAATTCATTCTCGGGCGCATGTTCTTCCTTCAGCTCATTGATTATATCTTCATCAGGATAGGGAACATTCTCTACTTGATGGGAATTTAGAAAATGAAATATATTTAGGTGCCCATCTAAAGCAGCCTGTGTTGCCGCATTATTAATTCCATCTTGGTCAGGATAGGGTATATGTGTAAATTGATGCTCTAACAAATATTGTACAATTTCTAAATTCCCAGCTCTGGCACCTGCACCAAGGGCCCAATTAATCCCGATCTGATCAGGAAGGGGCACTTCTTTTATTGAATGTTGAATTAGATATTTTACAATATCCAGATCTCCATAACTTGCAGCACGCATAAGACTAATATTGATTCCGTGCTGGTCAGGAGAAAATAAATTGACCTTACTATTATTAATTATAGTTTTTAAAGCATCGCCTTGCCCATTACCAGCTGCGCATTCAACCGCCCAATTAATCCCGGTTTGATCAGCAAGAGTAAACAATTCTCGAATAGTGTGTATATCGCCAATCTGAGCAGCTTGATGAATTTGATGATTATGTAAAGAAGCCAAAGCGTCCTGGACCCATAACATACATACGTACACTGCAAAAACCAAAGCTTTATTCATTTTAATATTCAAAAAAACAAATTCTTACACTTATATAAAAATATAACTTCAAATAGTTAATTTATAATGAATATTTCACACTTAACCAAAATTCTTCACCAGCAAACTGTTTCGATGCATTCTGCTCAGAACAAAATCCTTGACATATTTTCCATAAAAAGTTAGACAGGAGTATTGGTTTCTGTTTGCTTAACAGAAGCTGAAGAAGTTATTTCGTTCATCATAATTATTTATAAAGAGTTAGTGGACCATGTTTGCAATTGTAAAAACTGGCGGAAAGCAATATAGAGTTGCTGAGAATAATATAATCCGCGTAGAAAAGCTCGAAGCTGAGGCTGGAGCAAAAATTAGTCTAGGCGAAGTTCTGATGCTCAGCGATGGGAAAAAAGTAACCGTTGGATTACCTACCGTACAAGGTGCTCAGGTTGAGGCTACGGTCCTTGAACAGATGCGTGATCGTAAAGTGATTGTTTTTAAAAAGACACGTCGTCACAATTATCGCCGCAAAAAAGGTCATCGTCAAAACTTGACTGTTTTGAAAATCACTAAAATTATTGGAGCAAAAGCTGCAGCTCCTAAGGCACAAGCAGAGGAGAAGTAAACTATGGCAACGAAAAAAGCTGGTGGTAGTTCTAGGAACGGCCGCGACTCAGATGGTCAACGTTTAGGCGTCAAAAAATTCGGCGGAGAACACGTTCTTTCTGGTAATATTTTAGTTCGTCAACGCGGAACAAAGTTCCACCCTGGTTCAAACGTAGGCATGGGTAAAGATCATACTCTTTTTGCAACAATCGAAGGACACGTCCAATTTTCAAAAGGACGCGACAACCGTTCTTATATTTGCGTACTTCCTGCGTAAACTGGATTTTCTCAGAGAAGTATTCTTAAAATTAATCGCTTGAGGCTTTATGTCCCAAGCGATTTTTTTTATTCTCTTAACCCCACCTTAACCATTATCCCCTATTTCTTTACTTAAGAGATAAAACGACCCTTTCTTATAAATGTGGTGGTATATGGAAACAATTTTATGGTTCAAGCAGATACGGCTAGCTGACACTCAAAAAGTAGGGGGGAAAAATGCCTCGCTTGGAGAAATGATCAGTCAACTTTCCCAAAAGGGTATCAGAGTCCCGAATGGATTTGCAATCACCACGGCTGCATTTAAAGAATTTATTAGTTTTAACCTCTTAGATAAAAAGATAGACGATATTTTAAAACGCCTTGATATATCAGACATTAAGGCTGCCTCTAAATCTTCCACAGAGATTCGTTCTGCTATTGAACAGGGTTGTTTCCCGGCAGAAATCGAAGAAGCTATCAGAAAAGCTTATCAGCAACTAGAAGATCAGTTATCTCACCCAGTTAACGTAGCTGTTCGATCAAGCGCTGTTGGAGAAGACTCAAAGGATGCCTCTTTTGCCGGGCAACAAGAAACCTATCTTCATGTAAATGGTATTGAAAACGTACTGATTGCAATTAAAAAAGTTTTTTCCTCATTGTACGATGAGAGAACTCTTTCCTACCGATTCGATAAAGGATTCTCAAATATGTCCCTTTCTATTTCAGTTGGCATTCAACAAATGGTTCATGCCGATGAAGGAGCAAGTGGCGTTATGTTTACACTGGATACCGAATCTGGATTTAATGATGTCATCCTTATCAATGCTTCCTACGGCTTAGGTGAAGCCGTTGTTCAAGGTGAAGTCATTCCTGACGAGTTTTATGTTCATAAAAAAACTTTAGGAAAAGTTAAAAACTCTATTCTCTCTAGAACACTTGGAAATAAAAAATACAAAGCGACTTACTCGAAGATTAATGAAGTTGATAAAACTCTCATCCTCTCCCCAGTTTACGAAGAATTACAAAATATATTCTCCATTTCAGACGAAGAAGTTCTTGAGCTTGCAAAATATGGACTATTGATCGAAGAACATTACCAACAGCCCATGGACATTGAATGGGCCAAGGATGGAATAGATGGAAAAATCTATATTCTGCAAGCACGCCCAGAAACAGTCGTTTCTTCTTTACAAAAGAGTAATACTATAACCAGATACACTTTAACCTCTTTCTCCAAAGTTTTAGCTGAAGGAAGAGCTGTTGGTCAAAAAATTAGCACCGGAAAAGTCTGTGCTTTAAACGACCCAACTGAGATGGATCGTTTTAAAAATGGCGATATTCTTTCAACAGATATAACCGATCCCAATTGGGAACCTATCATGAAAAAAGCCTCAGCCATTTTAACAAAACGAGGTGGACGTACTTGTCACGCAGCAATCGTCGCGCGCGAGCTTGGCATACCCGCACTAGTGGGATGCGGAGAATCTTTAAACCTTTTGCACGAAGGACAAAGTGTTACAGTTTCTTGCGCAGAGGGTGACATGGGTTATGTTTATGAGGGAATTCTTGAGTTTACAGTTCATGATTTAACTTTAGATTCCATGCCTCCTTGCCCTGTAAAAATTGCGATGAATGTTGGAAATCCCCATCTTGCTTATCGATTTCAATCAACGCCTAACACTGGCATTGGACTTGCGCGTTTAGAGTTTATTATCAATTCTATGATTGGCATTCATCCCATGGCAGCCCATAATTTTCCTCATTTACCTATAGATCTAAAAATGAAATTAAGAGAAAAATGCGACGGTTATGCATCGCCAAAAGACTTTTTTGTTGAAAAAATGGCCGAAGGCATCTCAACTTTAGCAGCTGCCTTTTGGCCAAAACCTGTTATTGTCCGTCTTTCTGACTTTAAATCAAATGAGTACCGAAACCTAATTGGTGGCGAACTTTATGAACCCTTAGAAGAAAACCCAATGATTGGCTGGAGAGGTGCCTCTCGATACATATCTCCCAATTTTAAGGATTGCTTTACCATGGAATGTGAAGCCTTAAAACGAGCTAGAGATGACAAAGGGCTTAAAAATGTAGAAATCATGATCCCCTTTGTCAGAACTGTTTCAGAACTTCAAGCAGTCATTCAAGAACTGGAATCACATAGCTTAAAGCGAGGCGTTGATGGTCTTCGCATTATTATGATGTGTGAAATCCCTTCTAATGCCCTTTTGGCAGATCAATTTCTTGAACATATCGACGGGTTTTCTATTGGATCTAATGATATGACCCAATTGACCTTAGGCGTAGATCGCGACTCTGGTTTAATGCAACATTCTTTTGATGAACGCGATGAAGCCGTAAAAGTTATGCTGAAAATGGCCATACAGGCCTGCCGCAAGGCAAATAAATACGTTGGCATTTGTGGCCAAGGCCCTTCTGATTACCCAGAACTTGCAAAATGGCTAGCTGAGGAAGGGATTGAAAGTATTTCCCTAAATCCTGATACGGTTATTGATACTTGGCTTTTTTTAGCTAAAGCTCTACAGACAGATCAATAAATAGTTTCCAACTTTTTCATAAACCGTCCCATTTGTGGATCTGTGCGGGGATAAGGAATATTATCAAAAGAAAACCACTGAATGCCATGGAATTCTCTTTGATCAAAATCGAGCGTTTGATGAATGTCACCTTCTAAAAGATACCACAAGGAAACATCTGTATGAATAATACCGTCTTCGTTATCAAGGCCACCCGTAGGTGTTGCCGTTAAAAAGAATGGCGTATCTTGAATAAATTTTGCCCTGATTCCAAGCTCTTCTTCCATTTCGCGCTCGACTGTTACGCGAGGATGTTCGTCTAGCTCAACATGTCCCCCTGATGGCAACCAAAGCTGAGCCTTTTTGTGATCGACCAAAAGGACCTGTCTTTCGGTCTTATCCACCAGCAGAAAATATGAAACAAGATGCTTTGGCGGTGTTGCAGGTTTTTCCAACCTAAAAATCTCAGCATCCGATCGGATCCAATCAAGTGTTTCCCTAATCTGAAATTTCTCGAGATCATCATAAGGTGCAATACCCTGAATCAGTTCAGCAATCTCATTTCGCATCTGCTCATCCCTGTAATTTCGAGAAATCAGCAATTTGATTCACAAGGCTGATAAAATGATTCAAAAGCGCATAACGATTTTCTTTTAATTTTTCGTCATCAACGTTAACCGTAACTGTATCAAAGAAGGCGTCAATAGGTTTGCGTAAAGAAGCTAATAATGTCATCACCTCTTGATAATTATGATTATTTAAAAGATCTTGGTATTTTTGCTCAAGGGCAGTAAGAGCGACAAACAACTGTTTTTCAGCTAGTTCTTTTAAAAAGCTTTCATTTATTATGTTCTTTATTACTTCACCTTTGGATAAAATGCCGGATGACCGTTTATAGGCAGCCTTTAGGGCGATGCCTGACTCAGTTTTCAAAAAGGATTGAAGGGCTGCTATGGATTTACAGTCAACCCATAGGTTACCTGACTTTTTAGCAAAGATTGCATCGATACAATCATGATCAAACCCTTTAGACAAAAGATCCGCACTGAAGCGATCATAAAGAAAGGGCAGAATTTCATTTTCTGCAATCACAATATCAACTTTTATATACTCTCTGACCGTAATATCAATCATCTTGTTTAACAAACAATCTTTAAGATCATTTTCAACAATCAGCCTTATAATGCCAAGGGCTGCTCGCCTTAAACCAAAGGGATCTTTAGAACCCGTTGGTTTTAAACCAACGCCTAAAAATCCAACAAGAGTGTCCAATTTATCCATTAGAGCAAGCTCAACACTAACAGAAGCGGCAGGACACATATCAAACGGTCCTTTGGGCTGATAATATTCTCGCAGAGCCGCTGCAATCTCTGGCTTTTCACCTTTTTCTATTGCATAAATCTCGCCCATAATCCCTTGAAGCTCTGGAAATTCGCCAACCATTTCTGTTAGCAGATCATTTTTACAAAGCCCTGCCGCCCGCTTGCCATCAGACGAAGACATCAAATTTTGCAAACGCCTTACCTTATCGCCCAAACTTCCCAGTTTAGCATGAAAAACGATTTGATCTAATTTTTCGATCTTACCTTCAAAATCGCTCTTTGTATCCACATCATAAAAGAATGCTGCATCAGAAAGACGGGCGCGCAGGACCCTCTCCAAACCATCTAACATTAAATGGTTATCGGGTTTAGCCGGAACATTGGTGATAACACCAAAGAAAGGCGCAATAGGGCCATTGTTATCAACAATGGTGAAATACTTTTGATGCACGCGCATCGATGTAGACATAACAACGCCAGGCAAATGCATAAAGGATTCCTCGATTTTACCCAGATGCGCAAACGGATAATCAACAAGGCCTGCGACTTCTTCTAAAAGACCCTGGTCTTCTTTCATCACCAAGCCTTTGGCCGCAGCTTGTTCTACAAGCAGCGCTTTAATCATTTCCTGGCGTTTTTGATGATCCAAAATCACAAAGGCCTTTTCCAATTGCTGCTTGTAATCATCAAAATCCGTAATCGTCAAAGCCTTTGGCGCTAAGAAACGATGACCAAAGGTTGTATTACTTGTATTAATCCCAAAATCTGGCACGTTAAAAACCACAGGCTTTCCATCATACACGCACAGAATAGACCTGATGGGACGGATCCAGGGTTTGCTCATCCCCTTGGTCTGGTGGTTATACCATCGCATGGTCTTGGGCCATGGCATAGCATCCATTACCTCGTTCAAAATCTGATGCAATAACTCTTGAATTGGTTTTCCCTCTTGGTTTAATTCGGCATACCAATACTCATCTTTTTGAATCAATTGATCTTTTGTTTTTCCAGTGGACTTTAAAAACCCGGCCAAAGCAGCCTCAGGCGCAGACACCCTAGGGCCACGCCGCACTTCCTTAGTCCCTTGGGTATTAGCAGCCAGATCTGTAATACGCGCCGTTAGACGCTGTGGCGCCACATAGGTTTCAACCGCCTTAAACGTGGCATTTTTTTCAGTTAATGCTTTTATCCACAGCTCTCTAAAGTCAGCCTGTGCTTGTAATTGCATACGAGCAGGAATTTCTTCGGAATAAATTTCAATAAGGAGTTCTGTCATCTTAACTAACCTCTTTCAAACCTTGCACCCATGCCTCGCAGCATTTTTTAGCCAAATCGCGAACGCGCGCTATATACCCTGCCCGCTCAGTCACGCTGATAACGCCCCTTGCATCCAAAAGGTTGAAATAATGGTTCGCCTTAACACACTGTTCATAAGCGGGAAGAATTAATGATATTTTCAAAAGGTCATTACATTCCTTTTCACAATCTGCAAAGTGCTGAAAAAGAACATGCGTATTGGCAGCCTCAAAATTATATGTAGAAAACTCTTGTTCAGCCCGTTTGAACACATCGCCATAGGTCAGCTTTCCTTCTCCTTCCAGGCCATTCCAGTTAATGTCAAAATGGCTCTCTACGCCTTGAATAAAAGTTGCAATTCGCTCAAGCCCATAAGTGATCTCAACAGGAACTGGATTGCATTCAATGCCGCCAACTTGCTGGAAATAAGTATATTGGGTAATTTCCATTCCATCGCACCACACTTCCCAACCCAGACCCGCTGCTCCCAAAGATGGATTTTCCCAGTCATCCTCAACGAAACGAATATCATGGCACGCAAGATCAAAACCAACAGCCTCCAAGCTTTTCAGATAAAGCTCTTGGGGGTTTGGTGGGCAAGGTTTCATAATGACTTGAAATTGATAATAATGCTGAGTTCGATTGGGATTTTCCCCATAACGCCCATCCTTTGGACGCCTACAGGGCTGCACAAAAGCTGCATTCCATAAATCAGGCCCTAATGCCCTTAAAGTCGTAGCAGGGTGAGACGTCCCTGCCCCAACCTCAGTATCATAAGGTTGCAGAATCACACACCCTTGATCCGCCCAGAATTTCTGTAGATCAAAGATCATTTGTTGAAAGGATTTTGCTAAGGTCACGAACAAACTCAAATTTACAATGAAAACATATGAACAAACGTAACTGATGTCTATGAATGCAGTCAATGGATCTCAAGAATTACTTAGCAATATCATAAACTGTTTCCATACAAAAGCTCACGAATGAGAGGAATTGTAATTGTCCTATGGTGAACAGCTGCATAACGGTCAAGCTTATTGACCCAAGCGTTGACTGCCCCAAAAGATCGTTCAATATGTTTTAATAAATAATCAATAGTCTCAAGGGATGCCCTCATCCCTCGTTCGTGAAGCTGCTTTTGGAAAATAGCTGTTAAAAGAGCATCATCGGGCTGCCCCAGCTCAACAGATACAATTGTGGAAAGGCGTGACTTTAAATCCGGCAAAATTGTTTCCCACTGGGTTGGCGGTTTTTTTGCCGTCATCATTAAAAAAATATCACTTTCACGAACACAGTTATAAAAATGAAAGAGCCATTCAGAATGATCTTTTGAAAGTAAATCTGCATTATCCAAAACGATCACCTTTGCTTCCTCTATCATTTCATAGGGGCTTTGTAGTTCAAGCGATTTTGCATCCCAGTAAAAAGCCTTTGCCTTGTTTTGAAAAGTGTGAGCAAGATGCGTTTTTCCAGATCCCGCTTCGCCAAACACACAAACAAACCTTACATTTTGCCAGTTAGGCCATGTATCGACCCAGCTCATAGCATCTTTATTACAATCACCCAATGTCCATGCTGTGCGTGTATAAAGAGAAACCGTGTTGAGTGGCAGCAAGAGTTGTTTCATAAAGGTTGTGCGGAAGTGTGCTTAAGTATCTTAATTGCGATACTACTGACTTTGAAAAAGTCATGCAACTGGTCCCTCCATGAGGTATAAAATTTAAGCAAAGAACTTTACTATGACAAATTCCCAACTTTTACCCATTATACAAGGGTCTTGCTTATATTTTAGGAATTTCTATCATTGAATTTTAGCATAGCAGCATCAGCCGCTTACATAAACGACTTAGGTATAATTTAACCGATGGTGAATGGGTACATCAAAGGCTACAACCTTAAATGGATTAAACCAAAGTCGCTAATAGACTATCAAGATGCTCTTTTGGATAGAGGGTGTGCTTATTTTCTTTTTAAAGCCTATTGAAGAATCCATCCATAATCAATGTGATTGGACCGTATCGTTTAATAATTGCTGAAAAAGGAGACTTTAAAGGAAAGTCTTGTTCTTTTAAAAACTCGTAAATTGCTGTGGGCCATTTATCTTTCCCTTCTAAATTTGCAATAAGGCAGTGAATTAAATTTACAACCACACAGCATTCATCAAAGTTCATATGATTAGTAAAAAACTCAACTTCCTCCTTAGATAGATTAAATGCGCGAGATAAACTTAGGCCAAAATCACTAAGATAAAGAGACTCTCCATCAGTCAAGACATTTTCAAAATGAGCATCGAAGTACAAAAAATCTTGGGCTTTCAAAAATTTGTTGATAGAATTTAACTGCCTCTCAACAAACAAAATAGCCTGCATTGCTTTTTCTTCTTCCAAAATAAGCTGAGACCCAAGCCATTGGTAAAGGGGTATGCAGTATATACTCAAGAAACAGCAAGACGCATGCCGAAGAGTTATGAATTTGCTCAAGTCTTTTGCGTACCGCAGGAGAGTTATCCCAATACCTAAAATCATCTTCCAACTTTTTAATTTGTTCGCCATTCATAGGAGGAATACTAGGAGCTTCTAAGATTCTCCAATGATACATCAATGGAAAATTTGAGCATTTCCGAGCAAGCGCCCAATTCGTTGTCATAATATGCGCGGTTAGCTCGCGCCAGGCTCCAAAACCAGCCGAACCAATACCATATTGATAGTAAAGCGGCAGATTAAAAAGGTTAACTGTTGACATAACATTCTTATCCATCCTCTCAAGATCTGTGAGAGGAATTTCTTTAACGAAAATGTTAACCTCATCTATTGTCAAATAAGCTGAGGTACTTGCAATGCGTGAATGATTAAAAGTAGTTTTTTGAAGAAGGCTTTTGAGGCGCTGATCACTTAAAATGGCAAGTCGTTTGGAAACACGATCATAGTCTATAAAACGCTCATACAATGCCACTTATCACCTTAATAAACCGATTTTGAAGAATTTCAAACAGATTACAGTAAATATTAGTCTATTTTAGATTTTAGATTTTAGGTTTAGAATAGGAAGGAATATTTTGAGAAGGTTATAAGGTTAGTTGAGGGATTGGCATCTGATTTGAGTATGATAGAGGATTATAGTGTATAGAGTAAGGATTAAAAGTTATAGGGAGGAGTGTTTCTGGTAATGAGTAGATTTGGCAGCGACCGACTTTC
>CAIULA010000010.1 GCA_903899945.1 uncultured Alphaproteobacteria bacterium
ATGCCAGTTTTATAAATTCCAGCTACAATAAGTTTTCTGTAAGTGCTTCTTTCACCTTCCTTAGTAGCAATAAAATGGATTCGAACTGTATCATTTATTTGTAGATTTAACGAGCTAGCAACAGTCTGTGAGACGACAATTTCTTTACTATAATTAGAATCATTAAAGTCAATCCAATGTCCTTTTTGTAGAAACGGCTGAAACTGTGTGCTATCATAGTTATACTCAACCCCTTTAATCAGTACACCTTCGATAGACTTATCTTTCTCAATTACGGCACTCTTTGTGGCATACGAAGAAATATCAACCAAGTCTTTTTGTTGTTTGATAAGATTATAAATGGTATCGTTTTTTGTGATAGGAGTTTCCTCCGCCACTAGCGATTTATTGTCTTCTAAGTGCTGAACATGGATATGTCCCCAAAAGCTAAATACTTTTAGGCTGACTGTCTCCTGAAAACCATTAACAAAAGCCAAGGTAATAATCATTGCCATCACACTAAGTGCAGTAGCCACCACAGAAAGACGAACAATAAACTTAGAGAAAGATTTATTTTTATTTAATAATAGGTGCTTAGAAATTATGAAACTGATGTTCAAGAAAAATATTTATAAAAAATTATAAGATGGGGTTAAATAAAAGTAAAAATTTAAATTATAACTTAATAAATTTTTGTTGAAATTTTCTATCTCCTGTAATTAATAAAATGTAGTTACCGCTCTGAAATGAGGAGGTATTTATAGTAAATAAATTATTACCAGAAAATAAATTCAATTGTTCATTATAAATCAATTTTCCTTTTATATCAGTGATCAAAAGGGTTTCCCTTACGGATTTGTCTGATTTTAAATGAATGGTTAAAATATTTCTTAAAGGGTTTGGCGATATTGTTAATTCGTCATTCTCCATATCTAAGGCAACAGCGACAATCTGGCTAAAATTACTTGAACTGTCGGTACTAACTTGTTTCAGTCGATAATAAACATAAGGAGTTCCATTTGTAATATCATAGATATCATCAGAGTAGTTATACAATAAGCTAGGTGTTTTAATGTCTATTGGGATTTTGCCGATTGTTTCAAAATTTAACTTATCTATACTTCGTTCAATAAAAAAATAGGTACTGTTGCTGTCATTAGTACTCTTCCAATTTAAATTTACTATATTTTTTTGTCTTAATGCTTTTAAAAAAAGAATATTGATAGCAAGTACGTTACAACAATTAGCAGTGTGATAAATTGGAATATTATAAAAAATGAAAGCACCCAAGCCACTATCGTTCACCAAATAAGGACCTTCGTATACTCTTGATGGGGAATCATTATAATAACAGCCAGGTAAATATGTCAATAATGTATGGTATGGGGCAGGTTCATTCAAGTTTAAAGTAACAATATTTTCATTACACCTAATTGATGCAACATTGCCAAAAGAACCATTTAAGTAGAAATAGTTTTTTAATGAATCTTTTCCATGTGCTGTAGCAAAGATATTTGTTGCATTACCAAATATTATTTTTACTGAGGTTCTTGTGGAGTCAGTAAAATAAGCATACGAAACATTTGGGGCCTCTATATCTGGCTTGTTTGCCCCGTTATAAAAATCCCTTTTTACCAATTGGTATAGCCTTTTTCCCAGCGTGTCATACCCAAGTGGCAAGAAGTGGGCACCATCATGTGTTGGTAAATTCATGGTACTCATAACTTCAATTTCGGGATATTTAGCGGGAAGATTCCGGAAAAATTCTGCTATGTTCCATAAACTTTGATAGATCGAACCTTGGTGTATCTGCATTACATAGCA
>CAIULA010000011.1 GCA_903899945.1 uncultured Alphaproteobacteria bacterium
ATACCCACGACAAAAAAGAAACATGTTTAAAGTTTAATTAGGGGCTTTTTAAATTTTTATTCAAATGAGTGAAGGTAGAGAAGTTTTCTAGATCACTCCTGGTTAAGGTGAAAATTTAAGGAAAGTGAGTCAATTATGTGGAAGAATTTTTTTCAGACATTATATGTTTTAATCGTTGCCTTATTGACCGGAGTTAGCGCAGCAGATGTAAGTCAATTTTATCTGGAGGCAGATTGGATTAATGGATTCAACGGTCTCCGTGTAACTCCTACTACAGACCCAAAAATTGAAATCAGTGATGCAGAATGGAATGGTATGAAGATTCCTCCAGAACAGCATCCTAACAAACCTAATCGAATCATTTGGCATGTACGAAATGAGCATGATATTATTAAGCCAGTAGTTGGAGATGCCATTATCGTTCATGTCTTTGGTTCAAATGTATTTCGAGGATACTGTCACGTTGATGGAGCGTTTGTACCCATGTGGGGGAAAATAGAAGGTACTTTGCAAATAGATGAAGAAACGGAAGGATTGCGAATAGTCTCCAGTAATTCAAGAAACCCCTATGGATTTGATGTTAAGTGGTCTTGGGTGGTAGCTAAATAGCCAAAAATTGTGAATTTTTCAATAACAAGCTTTTTTGGTTAACTGTGTATTGTGAGGTATTAATGATCAATTTTGAAAGAGAAAATGAAGGTATATCCTTGTAGATGATTAAATTATCTATTTCTCCCAAGTATTATGAAAGCTTTCAGTTATTCAAAACTTGCGGTAAGCAGTCCTATATATGTTTTTGAAAAAGTTTTTTACGATTTACAAAAAGATTTTAAATAAAAGTAAATATATGAGCCTGCTAAAATCAGCTATCGTGATTTTTATCAGTTTTGTTAACTTCGTAAATGATGCAGCAGCAGCTGAAAAGCCGCTTCATTATGTTTTTATGGGAATTCCTTCTTATGGTCATGTAAAACCCACACTAGAGATAGTAGGTGCTTTGACTAAACTAGGACACCATGTTACTTACTTTAATGTATCTAAATTCAAAAGTCAGATCGAATTAGTGGGGGCTAAGTTTGCTGATTATAATAGCATCTCTGCACAAAATGCCCAACCAGTAAACTCTAGGAGCATGGATCTATCCTTGGCATATCGTGCGTTAAATGATGTAATGATGGAGTTATGGCCAACCATCTTAGAATTCAAGAAGACTAATAAAATTGATGTTATAATATATGATCAATTTGCTATATGGGGTAGATTGCTTGCTTTTCAATATAAAATACCTTCCATATGTTCCAGTATAATGCTGCTCCGCCCCGTTGAGGATTGGGCGAAGATTTCTACAAAAACCCCTATTAATAATACTAATTTTTCTTATAAAGAAATGATTGATTGTATTGCTTGTCGAGGCGCTGATAAAGTAATAGCTTATACTTCTTCAGATTTTCAAACAGAATTTAAAGAAAATAAAAATATAATTTTTTTGGGTAATAGATCTAATAAAAAACACTTACGAGGAGAAAAATTTTTTGATGATAAGTCTCTAATTTATATTTCTTTTGGTACGCTATTTAACTGCGATTTCAATTTACTAGGCATATTAATAGATTTCTTTGAAAATACCTCATATGAACTCATAATATCTACAGGTGGTAACAAAGAAGTACATAATAAGCTATTAGAGAAAAAAGTATCTAAAAAGATAAAAATATATGAATTTGTTGAACAGGAAGATATTTTATCAAAAGCTTCTTTATTTATTACACATGCTGGAGCTAGCAGTTTATATGAAGCAATCAGGTTTTCTGTACCAATGATAATGATTCCACAAATGGAAGAACAGGCTTTCAATGCCCATAAGGCTAAAAAATTAGGACTTGGATATATTTTGAATTCAGAAAACATCTCAAAGAGTGACATACAAAAAGCACTAGATAATATTAAACGAAATTGGAAAAAGTATAGAGATGCATCTTTTAGCATTAGAAAAACTTTTTTAAACTCATTAAATGCTGAGGCAGTGAGCTTTTTATTATTGCAATTTGGAAGAGAAAACAAAAGAAAATCTTGAATCAAATGGATATAAAAAGATAAGAACATAGGATTTAGAGTTCAAACTAAATACGACAAATTTCTTCAAAAGAGAAAACCGAAGTCCAACAATCTAGTTTATTTGTTCCGACCTTGTTTATGAATAGCTACAAGCTAGTGTCTGAATGATGTATTGATTACCTTTGGTTTGTCTGTGTGTGTCTCTCCACTAATGCCAGAATCACCCCAAAGGCGCCTTGTGTAATCAACTTTTAAGGCTCCTCTCTCAGAAACCAATCGTATCGCAGACACAAAATTTGAGAACTAATCTAAGGTAAGTATAGGATCAACTAACGACTCCTTATAAATTCGCAGAGCTAAATTTCCCTATCTGAGCTGCAAGCGGCTGAGGTAAGGAAATTTTCCTCTATAAAACTAAATCCGAGTAAGGATCCCATGGCACCACATAGTCGTGCACTCCTTGGTTTATTAGGCTTTGACTTAAGTTTCAACCTGACTTATCTCTCATTTTACATAAACATTATGCTAGAAGTCATTTTATCGATCATACAAAGTGAGATAACGCCCTCTTCTTTAAAAAGCTAACTATTTATAGTCATAGGATCTAAACCTTTTCTAAAAATCACTTTAACTATCTATTAAACATCTTGTCTTTTTCTAACATTTTTTAAGTTCTTAGAAAAGACTCCCAAAAAGCGATCGTTGCTCCTGTAGGGTCCGTAATAATTGCAAAGCGCCCCTTTTCAGGAAGGAGAGTAACAGGCTTTAAAATACTAGCTCCAAACTTTTTTGCTTTCTCAAGTGTTTCGGATAAATCCTTCACAGCAATATAACTTATCCAATGAGAAGTTATATTTTCTTTATCACTGGAAAATTTCATTATACCCCCAAAGCCTTTGTTCTCTGACATAAGCATTACATATGGCTCATTTCCAACTTCTAAATCTTTTGCTTCCCAGCCTAATACTGATGTATAAAAATCCTTAGCTTTTTTTATATCAAAAGTTAAAAGTTCACTCCAACAAAAATCACCTAGTCTTGGCATCATAATCTATTTCTCCGTTGCTTTTTTAAATTAATGGTAAGAGCATATTTAAAATCTTTTACGCAACAAGTTGAATTTTTTATAATTTTTCAAAATATATTCTGATCGAGAGCAGGGTCACCATTATAAAAGACATGCAAAAGTGTGGTAGAAGGAGTTGAGTCCCTATTTTCATGAACAAGTTGTTCCTATGCTAGAGACGCACAGATAAAAGAAACGTTTTTAGATTTTTTCGGTTCCATAGAGGATCCGAGGATTGAGCGTTGTAAGCTTCACCCCATTTCCGAGATTTTACTTCTGACATTGGCTGCAATCATTAGTGGAGCTGAGGGTTGGATTGATGTTGAAAGATATGGTCAATTAAAGTTAGATTTTCTAAGTCGGTTCTTTCCTTATGAGAATGGTATTCCTTCCGACGATACATTGTGCCGTTTTTTTCGTCGAATTGACCCTAAAGTTTTTAAAGACTGTTTTGCAGAGTGGTTTAAAAGTTTAGTCTCTTCAAAGGAGCAACTCATTTCTATTGATGGTAAAGTTTCTTGTCCTTGACAAAGATAAGAAGGCTCTGCATATGGTCAGTGCCTTTGCAAGTGAGTGCAGTTTGGTATTAGCTCAAACAAAGGTTTCTGATAAATCAAACGAGATTATAGCCATCCCTGTATTTATTATCGTGATTAGACTTAGAGGGGATCTGTTGTTACCATTGATGCTATGGGGTGCCAAAAAGAAATTGCCAAACAGATTGTTGAAAAATAAGGCGATTACGTTTTAGCTCTTAAGGGCAATCAAGGAACTCTTTAGGATGATGTAAGGGCTCTTTTCAGATTTTTTCAATCTTTGAGAGAGCTTGGGATGGAAGAGCATCAAACCGTTGGCGGAGAGCATGGACGCATTGAAGAAAGAACATATCGAGTTATCAATATTCCTCGGTTATTTACAAAAAAACATGCTTAGGCTGGTTTATCAACTCTGGCTTTTTGTATTTTATGTACTTGATGGAAAACACAAAAGCACATGAAAAAAATATAATGAATCCTATTGTTAGAGTGTGTTTACTTACCCTTATCTTTATTGCTCGTTCTTGCTATGCAGCAAGTTTTAATGATGAAGGCAGACCACATGAGCATTATTGTCCAATAACATCGCTGGCAATACGAGATCCGGTATAGCAGCGGATGGTCACTCTTATGAGAGAGAAGCACTTTTACAACATTTTGGTGTTAGGATTATAAGTCTTGCAACAGGATTATATATAGAAAGGAATTTTATCCCAAACTATATTGTTAAAAACAATAATTAGTGAATGGAGCCCAGGAAAACAATCGACAGCTTTTAATCTAGGGGTTCGTGATGATGACATGACTGCTAGAAGCGTCACCAGAAGAATTTGGACGGTCGCTATGTGTACCTGGAGAAATGGTTGCAGGCCTTATAGAACCATCAGATAGGATCGTAATACCCTAAATTGCTGAAGGTTATGAAGAAACTTACTTATGTTTTGTCAATGGAAGATTGATCTATAAATCCAATCTAGATAACGATACAGCAACGATAAAAATCCCCTTTTCAGCTTTTTTCAAAAAGATGAGTCTTCATGTTTTTCCAAACAGCAGAAGAGTTACGTTCTGTTTCGGATATTTTTGAAAAATTATACTTCTCCTAGATTATGGCTAACAAAATAAGCCTATCTTATCTATTATTTGGGCTCGCTCAACCTTAGGTTGTTTTTATCCAGAAGATCTTAATTCATTGGGATCAAGTCTTGAGCTGCACTCTGCATTTTGTCTTTCAGTGTTGACCAGCGTCTTTGGTGATTTTGTTGTTTAATAGCTATGGCTAACGCTTTCTTTTGTCCGACTAAAATAACCAACTTCTTTCCTCGGGTGATTCCTGTATAAATGAGGTTTCTTTGCAGCATGGTATAATGCTGCATCATAAGTCAATCACAAAATCCTAGCGGATCTTGGTTAAAATGAAAGAAACAATCTCAGTCGTTTGTTATTATAGGGTCGCCGGGGTTATTTTAAGAATTATGACCGTTTCCGCAATGGCGTCATCTACCCGTGCATAA
>CAIULA010000012.1 GCA_903899945.1 uncultured Alphaproteobacteria bacterium
GGGTTATCTCATCCAATGACTTCAATAGAAGTAATGAATGTTGCAGCCAATAACGGATCTCATTATCTAGCAAACAATCTTAAATTTTACTGCTCAAAGCTGACAGATTTAAATGGTTACTCGAGAGCTGTAGCTATAGCTCATGAAACTAGAGAATTTATTCAAATAAGTTTGTAATTTATGCAATCAGCTTAATAAAATGTGCATAATGGAAAAGCTTTGGAAATAAAAACCTTCTGGTTTGCAGCAATGTCAGATAAAAACATTTATCAATGAAAAACCCTACCAAAAAGGTATTTAAAAAACTC
This sequence comes from uncultured Alphaproteobacteria bacterium, assembly GCA_903899945.1. GTDB lineage: Bacteria > Pseudomonadota > Alphaproteobacteria > Paracaedibacterales > CAIULA01 > CAIULA01. The sequence goes on from CAIULA010000012.1 coordinate 309, forward strand.
TAAAAGTTGAAAGCAAAAGCCCCTTCCAAAAAATCTGAAAACTAGCAATCAGTTAGATTTTAACTGTTTTCTACCTTAAAATTTTAGCAAGAATTGTAAGGATGGGGGAAGTAATGATAAAAAATAATGAGAGGAGGTAGAGGCTTCGATTACATCTACCTGAGTAACTCTTTGCACTCTTAACATCATTATTTTATGCTGCACTTGACTATAATTTTCTCTGCCTTTAGGAAAACCAAGATCTAAAGATTTCTGCGCTAATCTCAGACTAGGAGGTAATGAAACATCTTCTAGTCTATATACAATTTTTTCCGGTAATCTTGGATCACGGCCAAACCCCTTTTGATAAAAGTAATTAGCAAAAAAAATTTTTGCCCGAGGTAAAGAAGTATCCCAAAGTAAATACCTTTGCTTTGCAATTTGGTTTTCCCAGAACTTTTCTCCTATAATACCTTTGAGTAGGTTGTTAGCATGTGAGAGTTTTAATTGATCGGGGTTATCTAAAAAGCTTGTAATGATTAAAATAACTCCGGATGGTAAATTTGACAGAATTTTTGTTTGGTCAGCCTCAGTTAACTCATCAGCGCAATCCAATGGATCAGAAAATTCTGTAGAAGAGCAACTAGTTACAAAAGATAAACACGAAGAGGGCGTTATTTCAGAACAATCCTCTACTTTTATTGGGAAGGACAATAGCAAACCTTTGCTTCTTTCACCTTTTAGTACAGATTCATCACTTAAAATCTCCTCAGCAGCTTGAATTGAAGAAATAGACATTACCATCAATATAGCCACAAGTTTAAGGTTAGTTTTTTTATTAGAGTTCACAGCCGCACAAGCTCTTAATAGTAACTTGAAATCAGATGAACAGAAAATAGCTTAACATCCAAGATGAATAAACATATATTTTCTAATGAGAGTCATTAGAGTTCTGCATCTTTATTCCTTTTTAACTTTTCTTTGTTTTTGTAACTACTATCAGGATGATTTTTCTTGCTAACATTTGGTGCAGAATTTAGATATAAAGAAACTCATTTTCCGCCTGTTCTCTTTGCTCTTCAGACTCTTATTAGTTTATCAAAAGAGAATTAACGCGTTTTACATAATCTGCAGAATTGTGCAAAGTTTTACCTTCTGATAAAACAGCTTGATCGTATAGGATAGAGGCCAAGTCTTCAAAACGAGCATCGTATTTTTCTTTCTCATTTTCAGCCATTTTTTCGAGTAGCGTTAAAATCTTTTTAACACTTGTCTTTTTAATCGAGCCGACTAAATCACTGGTTTGTAAAAACTCTCTAGAAACATTAAGCGGTAAATCACTTGAATCAATAACCCCTCGAACAAAACGAAGATAACGAGGTAAGAACTGATTCGCCCCTTCAAGAATAAAAACACGGTTAATATAGAGTTTTAAGCCATACTGTGAATCTTGATGCCACAGATCATAAGGCGCTCTAGAGGGGATATAGAATAAGCTTATGTAATGCTGTTTTCCTTCCACGTGATTATGGCTCCATGCCAAAGGTTCAGAAAAATCA
>CAIULA010000013.1 GCA_903899945.1 uncultured Alphaproteobacteria bacterium
TCTCTCAAATATCTTCAACGCTACCTGCTTACCATCCCTTTTTCTATCTCTTCTCTACTTTTCAATGATCGCGCCGCTTCTCAAGCGGTATGTGTAGTTATATCTAATCATCACACTCCAGTCAATAATTATTTGTGGAAAAAAGCGAAATTTTCATATTTTGCTTCTTTGGAATGCAATCTAAAACTTAGGCAACCTTTCTCAAAATTAAACTCGCGTTTGTTCCACCAAACCCAAAAGAGTTAGACATGACTACGTCAAGCTTTCTTTCTTGAGGCTTATTCGGAACAAAATTCAAGTCGCATCCCTCCGAGGGGGTATCTAAGTTCAATGTTGGAGGCATGATGCTATCCCTTAAGGCAAGAGCTGAGAAGATTGCCTCAACACTTCCTGCGGCCCCCAAGAGATGGCCTATCGATGATTTCGTTGAGGACATCGCCAGTTTATAAGCATGTTCACCGAAAAGCCTTTTCACAGCCGTCACCTCTATTGCATCCCCTAAAGGGGTAGAGGTACCATGAGCATTGATATATTGGATATCTTCAGGGTTAATTTTTGCATTTTTAACAGCTTGGCGCATTGCACGAAATGCCCCGTTTCCATCCTCAGCCGGGGCTGTTACGTGATGAGCATCCCCTGAAAGACCGTAACCTATTACCTCAGCATAGATCTTTGCTCCACGTCTTTTTGCGTGCTCATACTCCTCAACGACGACAATTCCTGCACCCTCACCCATTACAAAACCATCTCGATCCTTGTCCCATGGGCGTGAAGCTCTCGTTGGTGTGTCATTGAAAGAAGTCGAAAGAGCTCTCGCAGCAGCAAAGCCTGCCATACCGATTCTGCAAACAGCAGCTTCGGCACCGCCTGCCACCATCACATCAGCATCTCCATATTGAATCAAACGAGCAGCATCGCCAATTGCATGAGCTCCTGTTGCACAAGCCGTCACAACAGCGTGATTCGGACCTTTAAAGCCAAACTTTATGGAAACGTGTCCAGAAGCCAAATTGATCAAAGAGGCAGGGATAAAAAACGGGCTCACACGCCTCGCCCCCTGCCTATCCAAAACCAACGTAGTATCATGAATTTGAGGCAATCCACCAATACCAGAACCAATAATGACTCCTGTATTCTCGAGTTCCTCTTCCTCTGTGGGTTCCCAACCAGCATCTTTAATAGCTTGCGTTGCTGCAGCAATAGCGTAAACAATGAAACGATCCATTTTACGCTGATCTTTAGGCAAGACATAAGCATCAACATCAAAAAAATCTGCATTTTCTTCTGCTGAAGTCGGAATCAGACCCGCAATTTTAACGGGTAAATCGCTTGTATCAAACGTGTTTATAGTTCTGATACCAGACTCCGAAGCGATAAGACGCCTCCACGTCGCTTCAACACCACTTGCAAGAGGGTTGACCATTCCAAGACCGGTGATAACCACTCGCCTCATTGATTACTCTTTCTTTTGAGATTTAAGCTGCTTCTTGTTGTGATTCAATATACGAAATCGCTGATTTAATCGTTGTAATTTTTTCAGCTGCATCATCAGGAATTTCGCAACCAAATTCATCTTCAAATTTCATCACAAGCTCAACTTGGTCAAGACTATCCGCGCCCAGATCATCAACAAAGCTTGCGTTCTCAACGACTTTTGCTTCATCAACGCCAAGATGCTCTATAACAATTTTCTTAACACGGCTACTAACGTCACTCATTAATTTCTTCCTTAAAGTAATAATTCTTTGGTTTTTTACCGATTATAAATGACTTTTTACAACACTCGAGAGAAGATCGCAAGAAACTTTATTCAAAAGTATTCAAGCAGCCTCTAAAGTTAGCTTTTGCTTCATCGTGACATCAATCAAACCTTGATCTATTATTTTAGGTGATGATAGGACTGGCAAAGCCAAAAATGCCATTTGCAAAAAAGGCCAGCGCAAAGGAGTGCCTATTATTTCTTGCGCCTCTTTTAAAGCTGCCAAATGCTGCGTCAGATATTCCACTGATTCAAGACTCAAAAGTCCGCCTACAGGTAAAGGTAAACTTGCGATAACTTGATCGTCTTTTACGATAACGAACCCTCCCCTCATTTTAATAAGCGAATTTATAGCCAAAGTTATTGCATCTAAGGATGAAGCAACAACAATTAAATTGCGAGAGTCATGAGCCACACTTGAGGCCATTGCACAGTTATCTATAAGATTAAATCCTTTCACAAACCCTAAGACCGGAGGCGACTGCCTCCCATAGCGCTCAAAAACGGCTACAAATTGCACTCCTTCTTCCGAAAAGGAGGCCCCATCATAATAAATTTTCAAAGGATTTGTAATTATCTCTTGAGGGATTACCTCAACCACATGATAAATTCCCGGTTGTTTAGGATAGTTCAAATCTTCGATTTTAATTGGTTTACGCTGAATTGTATTTTGTAAAGGCGGGTTAGACTTTATTAGTTTTTTTGAACTCTCCAAGTCAATGTCTTTTAAAGATAGCCCTTTTACAAAGACATCTTCTATTTTAACTTTTTTCGGATCTGACAAAAGAACAAGATTGGCTTGATAACCAGAAGCAACTAATCCCAATCGCTTTAAACCAAAATGTTTAGCTGCTGAAAAAGAACTTAATCGATAGGCAATATGCAAAGGCATGGACCTTTTTTCGATTAATTGGCGAATAAGGTAGTTAATATGCCCTTCTTTTGTAATTTCGTAAGGCTTTCGATCATCTGGGCATAAAAGACATTGCGTCGAATTAAACTCTTTTACGATGGGCGCAAACTTAAAGAGATTTTTTGAAGCAGAGCCTTTTCTAAGCATACTCGTCATCCCAGTAGCTAATTTTTCTTTCACTTGATCAGCAATCACACCATCAAATGCTTCTAGCCTATCTAAAACTCTTTTTTCTCCCCTTATCCATTCGGGATAATTCATCATTTGTCCCACCCCTAACACACGTGGGTGGTCAAGATATGCAAACATCTCATCCAAAGAGAAATTCGCTCCATTTGTTTCATAACCCGTCAAAGAAAGAGCGCGAAAAGGAACCTGCAAAAAAAGATTTTGATGCATTAATGTGCTGCAGCGCAAAAACCATTTAACTCCTTCAATTCCCATAACATTTGTAATTTCATGAGGATCTGCAATAACCGTTGTAGTACCAAGAGGAAGCGTCATTTTTTCAAATTCAAAAGGTGTCATCAAGGATGATTCAAGATGTGCATGAGCATCGATAAATCCAGGCACAATGGTCAAACCAGTAGCATCTACTACTTTTATACCTTCATATCCACATCCTATGCCTGCAATAGTTTGCTCTGCTATGGCAACATCAGCCCTGCATATCTCACCATTAATCAGGTCAAGAACAGCTCCCCCCTTAATTAAAAGGTCAGCAGGTTTATTACCTGCAGCAACATCAAGGGCGTGTTTTAATTCAGCCCTTCGTAAATTTTGAGTATACTTTTCAACCATACTCAAGCGTAAGATAGGGTTATAAAGGAGTCAATAACCTTAAGAATTGTTTTTAAAAATTAAAACCGTAATGCCTCTACAGGATCTAATCTAGCGGCTCTCCATGCAGGATAAAGAGTTGCAAAAAAAGACAATAGCAAAGACATTCCCACAACCGCACAAACTTCCCACCAGTCTACTTTTGCGGGCAATTGAGTTAGAAAATAAATCTCCTCACTAAAAAGCTCTGTCCCTGAGAGCCCCTGCAAAAATTGACGAATACTCTCTATGTTCAGTGAAAAACTAAGCCCTAATATGACCCCCATAAGGGTTCCAACCGCGCCTATTGTTGCACCTGTTAGAAAGAAAACCCGCATCATTGAACCCCGGCTTGCCCCCATCGTGCGCAAGATGGCAATGTCCTTTGTTTTGTCTTTTACCAGCATAATAAGGCTTGAAATGATATTAAAAGAAGCAATCAAAATGATCAGAGTTAAAATCAAAAACATTACATTTCGTTCCACCTGTACGGCATGAAAGATTTGTGAATCGCCATGCTGCCAGTCGAGAACTTGGACATGATTTCCCAAGGTTTGTTGCACAACATAGGCAAGCTGAGGAGCAAGTTCTATGTGGGTTGAAAAAATTTCTATATGACTAATTTGATCCGTTAATTTAAATAGATTTTGTGCCGTTGCAAGAGGCATAAAGACAACATTTTTGTCATAATCATGCATCCCTACTTGGAAAACACCTTTAATAATAAAAGATTTTTGCCTAGGAACAGTCCCAAATGCCGTCACATTTCCCTCTGGCGTTATCATAACGATACGATCCCCAACCTTAAGGTGCATAAATTCAGCCAAGCGGCTTCCAATCAATAGGCCGTCACCTTGAAAATCATCTAAAGTGCCGGCTTTAATATTATCTGTAATTATAGATCTTTCGCGCAGCTCTGATAGATCCATCGCATGAATTGAAACTCCCCTGGCCTGGCCCCGAAAGGTCATAATCGCCTGCCTCTCTAGAACAGGGAAAGCACTTTCAACACCTGGGACTTTTCGGACCAAATCAATGACCGGTTGATAATTTGCAATAGGCGCCTCAATTCCATGAACAAGAATATGACCGCGCATTCCGATAATTCGTGTTAAAAGTTCTTGGCGAAATCCATTCATAACAGCCATGACGATAATCAAAATCGCCACACCTAAAGCGATACCTATAAACGAAAAACCCGCGATAACTGAAATGAAACCCTCTTGTCTTGGAGATCTTAAATAACGATATGCAAGCAAACGCTCAAAAAGTAAAAACATATTATCGTTTTAAAACCTTATTTAAGCATTCCTCAAGAGACATATCGTTGCGTTCACCCATGCGACGGTTTTTTACCTCAACTGTTCCATGCTCTGCTGTTTTATTGCCAACAATAACTTGCCAAGGAAGGCCGATTAAATCCATGTTAGAAAATTTAACGCCTGGCCTTTCTGCCCGATCATCATACAAGACCTCTATTCCTTGATTATTCAATTTTTGATAAAAATCATTTGCCAGAGAGTCGAGTTTTTCGTCCCCTGTTTTGGCATTAATAAGACCTATTTGAAAAGGAGCCACAGATTCTGGCCAGATTATTCCATTTTCATCATGACTTGCCTCTATAATTGCACCCACTAAACGAGAAACACCGATTCCATAAGATCCCATTTCAGGAATGATCGGCTCGCCATTGGGCCCTGCGACTTCTAAATTCATGGCTTTGGAATATTTGGTACCAAAATAAAAAATATGACCAATTTCGATGCCCCGTGCTGTTTTAATACGATCCTTTGGAATTGGACAATTGTCTGGATCATGCTTTTCATCAGCAGCTGCATATAAGTTTTGCAATTTATCAAAGGTCATGTCTTGAGGAGCAAAAGAATCATAAGACTCGTCATAATAAATAGCGCTCTCCCCTGTTGGGGCAACAATTTGAAATTCATGACTTAAGTCACCGCCAATAGCGCCTGAATCCGCACGCACAGGAATTGCTGTCAGACCCATTCTACGGAATATTACAAGATAGCTTTCAAAAATCTTTTTATAGGTTTCTTTTGCCCCCTCGTAGTCAAGATCAAAGGAATACCCATCCTTCATAAGAAATTCACGGCCGCGCATGACACCAAAGCGTGGGCGAATTTCGTCCCTAAATTTCCAACCGATTTGATAAAGCGTTTGTGGTAACTGGCGATAACTTTTCAGATATTGGCGCATAATGTCTGTTATGACTTCTTCGTTTGTAGGGCCATACAGCATGTCTCTGTCATGGCGATCTTTGATCCGAAGCATTTCCTTGCCGTAATCATCATAACGCCCACTTTCTTGCCATAAACTTGCAGGCTGCAACGTTGGCATCAGTACCCGGTGACAACCAATGCGGTCTTGCTCTTCGGCCACAATTCGCTCGATATTTTGCAAAACCTTAAGCCCTAGAGGCAACCACGAATAAATACCCGCAGTTGTTTGGTTAATCATACCTGCTCGCAACATTAAACGATGAGACGCAATTTGAGCTTCTGCTGGAATTTCTTTTAAAGTTGGCAAAAAATAATTTGATAGACGCATGATTCATTCTCGTAAGTTATTACCACATTATTAGTAAGGAAGACCAAGAAGTTTGTCTATACACTTTCCCAAAACCAAATTAAAAAACTGCCACAAAAAGCTTTAACAACCTGCTATGGTAAGTAATATTATTATTGACCTTTGCCTCGATTCTTTGTATAAATAGCAGTAAAATTTGTTTTCAATTTGTTTAGGGTAAAGGTAACTTAATGGCCTCTCATAAATCAGCAGAGAAATGTATTCGTCAAACTGCACGTCGTACTCTTGTAAACCAAAATCGCATGAGCCGTATTCGTACATTCGTAAAAAAAATCGAGACCTTGCTAGAAAGCAAAGCAAGTAAGGTGGAGGCTTCTACAGCTTTGGTGCAAGCAGAGCGCGAATTAATGCGTGGCGTTAGCAAAGGTTTGTTACACAAAAACACAGTTGCTCGTAAAGTTTCTCGTTTGGCAAAAAAAGTAAAAACACTTGCCTAAGTTCAGAGTAAAGTAAAAAAAACTTATTGAGGGGGGGGTATTTATACACCCCCTTTTTTTAATCAAAAAATCTAAGAGTTTAAAATGATACACAATACAGATGTCGTAATTATTGGCGCGGGGCCAGTTGGTCTTTTTGCGATTTTCGAATGTGGTATGCTAAAATTAAAGTGCCATGTCTTTGATGCTTTAGACCGTGTAGGAGGCCAATGTGCTGCCCTTTATCCAGAAAAACCTATTTATGATATTCCTGCACACCCGGAAATTTCGGGCGCAGATTTAAGCGAAAACCTTAATCGTCAGGCCCTTCCCTTTCACCCGACCTTTCATTTGGGCGAACAAGTTCAAAGCATTGAAAAGCTTGATCTTGAGGGAAAACATTGGCGCATTACTGGCAACAAAAATACTACAGTTGAAACAAAATCTATCATTATTGCCGCAGGTGTAGGGGCTTTTGGTCCGAATCGCCCTCCGCTAGAAGGAATAGAAGCGTTCGAAGGGAAATCTGTACACTATTATGTCAATTCAAGAGAAAGCTATCGTGGTAAACATATCGTGATTGCTGGCGGCGGTGACTCTGCAGTCGACTGGGCGTTATCTTTGAGTGAACTGGCTGCAAGTGTTGCAGTTGTTCACAGACGTCCTAAATTTAGAGCAGCACCTGAAAGTGAAGATCGTTTAAAAAGCCTTGCAGATCAAGGAATAATTGACCTAGTGATTCCTTTTCAGCTATCAGGCCTAAAAGGCTCTAATGGCAGGCTTAGTCATGTTGAAGTTGAATCTCTTGAAGGCGAAAAAAAGGAATTAAAAGCTGATGTTTTGTTACCATTTTTTGGTCTGTCCATGAATTTGGGGCCTATTGCTGAATGGGAATTGGGATTATCTAAGCATCATATTTCTGTTGATCCGGCGACCGCTGCAACCAATAGACCCGGAGTTTACGCAATTGGTGACATTGCAACCTATCCACATAAGCTGAAGTTAATTTTAACAGGATTTGCCGAAGCAGCCCAAGCTGCCCACGCTATTCGTCATTTCTTATACCCGGAGGAGATTATTCATTTTGAATATTCAACAACCAAAGGTGTTCCCATAGCTGCTTAACCGATCATTAAAGATAATAAAAAAGAGAGGCCAAAAGCCTCTCTTTTATTTTGTGCTGAACTAATATAGTTCTTTATTCAGCTGGTGCTTCCTCTGCCGGAGGCGGTGCATCTGTTGATGGTGCATCAGCTGCTGGTGCATCGGCTGCTGGTGATGCTTCCTCTGCTGGTGGAGGTGCATCTGTTGATGGTGCATCTGTTGATGGTGCATCTGTTGATGGTGCATCTGTTGATGGTGCATCGGCTGCTGGTACTGCTTCCTCTGCTGGTGGAGGTGCATCTGTTGATGGTGCATCGGCTGCTGGTACTGCTTCCTCTGCTGGTGGAGGTGCATCTGTTGATGGTGCATCGGCTGCTGGTGCCGCTTCCTCTGCCGGTGGAGGTGCATCTGTTGATGGTGCATCGGCTGCTGGTGCCGCTTCCTCTGCCGGTGGAGGTGGTGCATCAGTACCCTCTGCTGGTGGTGCCGCTTCCTCTGCCGGTGGAGGCGGTGCATCAGTACTCTCTGTTGCTGGCGGAGGTGCATCTGTTGATGGTGCATCAGCTGCTGGTGTTGCTGGTGCATCTGCTACTGGTGCATCTGCTACTGGTGCATCGGCCGCTGGTGTTGCCGGTGTATCTGCTACTGGTGGAGTCACTGGCTTAACTGGCGCAACTGCAGTTGCAGCTTTAGTTACCGCGGGAGCCACTACAGGAGGTGTGGCTGGTTTAGTCGCAGGAGAAGGTGTTGTAGCCTTCTTACTTCCAAACATAGATGATTTCTTATCAGGTGTAGCTGGCTTATTGCTATTAGCCACTGCAGGAGGCGTTGCAGCCTTCTTACTTCCAAACATATTGCCAAGCATAGATTTCTTAGCAGGTGCAGCGGCCGAAGCTGCAGCTTTCTTCTTTTGGGATTCTTCCTTGCTCTTTTTTATTGCAGCATCTTTTTCTTCTTTAGAAAGCTTCTTTTGATCTGCATGCTTCTTATCCTGCACCGCTTTATTGGCTGCAGCTTTTTCTTTCTTAGTTGATTTACCAAACATACTTCCAAACATAGATTTCTTAGCAGGAGGCGTGGTGGCATTTGTAGTTGACGCATATGTCGGTATTTGCGACAAAGCCGCAAAGCCTATCACAAAAGCCGAACAGGCCTTTATAAAAACAAATCTCGAACTCATTAATTTTGCCTTTCTATTAAATTTCTATCATTCCCTATTAAACCTAATTTTCCTTAAAAATTTGTTAACAAATGAAAATTAATTAAGAATTGAAGGCATACTCTTCACAGCACGTGCTTTTTTGTTTTTTTTCAGACCGAAATTCGTTAGGGTGTTTTATATTTTCTTAAAATTTAAAGACGAGTATGGGATTTAACTGTGGAATTGTGGGGTTGCCAAATGTTGGTAAATCCACCCTTTTTAACGCTTTAACAGCTACAGCAGCTGCAGAAGCAGCGAATTATCCGTTTTGCACAATTGAGCCAAACACAGGGCGCGTTAGCGTTCCTGATGAACGATTAGATAAAATTGCAGCTATTGCAAACTCTGCCAAAATTATTCCTACTCAGCTTGAATTTGTTGATATTGCCGGACTTGTTAGAGGAGCTAGCAAAGGTGAAGGCCTTGGCAATCAATTCCTTGGGCATATTCGCTCAACCGACGCCATTATTCATGTTCTGCGTTGTTTTGAAGATGATGATATAACTCATGTAGAAGGAACAGTTGATCCCCTTCGCGATTTAACAACCATTGAAACTGAACTGCTTCTGGCCGATATGGAAAGCCTGGAACGGCGTGTTATTGGTTTAGAGAAAAGAGCCAAAGGAAACGATGCAGAGGCAAAGGCATTACTGCCAGTGGCACAAAAAGTTTTAAGCGTGCTTCAAGAGGGAAAATCTGCAAAATCAGTTGAAATTGCAAAGGATGATATCCCTCTGTATAACCAACTTCAACTTATAACCAGCAAACCCATCTTATACGTTTGCAATGTAGCCGAAAATGAAGCCTCTAGAGGAAACAAACACACAGGCAAAGTTATTGATTACGCAAAATCTAGAGGATCAGCAGCTGTTGTTATTTCTGCTGCAATCGAGGCTGAGGTGGCAAGCTTGGAATCTTTTCAAGATCAACAAGATTACCTTGAAAGCCTAGGGCTCAAAGAAACTGGATTAAAACAAATTATCCGCGAAGGTTATAAACTTTTGGATCTTTTAACATTTTTCACAGTAGGACCTAAAGAAGCCAGGGCCTGGACAGTATACCAAGGAGCAAAAGCCCCTCAGGCTGCTGGCGTCATTCATTCCGACTTTGAACGTGGGTTTATCTGCGCTGAAACAATTTTCTATGATGATTATGTTGCGTGCAATGGAGAATCGGGAGCAAAAGTAGCTGGAAAACTAAGACAAGAAGGCCGAGATTACTTCGTTAAAGACGGTGATATTTTTCATTTCCGTTTTAATGTGTAAAAGTGAAATCTTTAATCTATATTTATCATGTTTCAAAAACTGAACCCTCGCGCTTCGCTCAGGGTGACGGAAAAGTACCGTTATCGTCACTGCGAGGAACGTAAACGAGACGGCAATCCAGAAAAAATGAAACAAGTCTGCATAACAATCATCCTCACTTTCTTTTCTTATTGTCTTTATGCACAAGAGATTGTTTTGCCGGTCCCCTCTGGGCCTTATTGTGTTGGCACTAAGTCTTTTGAAATAAATGATCCAACCAGACCTGAAAAAAATACTTGGTGGGGCGCTAGAAAATTTATGGTCCAAGCTTATTATCCAATTGTGAATACGGGTTCTAAAAACACACCCTACATGCCAGAAACTCTAGAGGATGGGAAAATTGAAAACATCACTCTGTATGCCCATGCGGAATTAAACGCACCGATCGCAACAAAAGGCCCTTATCCTGTTATCATCATGCAACCAGGGCTTGGCGGCGTGAGGCAAGCTCATACAATTCTTTGCGAAGATCTTGCCAGTCACGGATATGTGGTCTTTAGTCTTGATCATCCTTATGTTGCAAGTTTTGTGCGCTTTAAAGACGGCTCCATTATAACACCTCATCTTTTCACGATGTGGCGTGTTAATAACAATCGTGACTATCGATATGCGTGGTTTGAAACGGCTGTACAAACCAGCTGCCAGGATATTGATCTTTTTTTAGAAAAAAAACTGCCCCAACTCAACAAATCTGCATTCCAAAGTCAGCTAGACCTTTCTAAAGTTGGTCTTATGGGGCATTCGTTTGGCGGGAATGTATCTTTGCGTGAAGGGTTTAAAAACCCAACAATCAAAGCCATCATTGACGTAGACTCAAAACTGACTGAACGTATCACTTTGCCTGAGAATCTAAGAAATAAGTCCGTTCTTTTTATTCGTTCCAATGAATATCAAGACGACGTAGGTGATAGACTAAAATATGTTCTAAATGCGCACATTATTAGTTTTGATGTAAAACACAGTGCCTTTGAGGATGTTGCTTACCTTGCCCCAACAGTTCCCGATCAAGGAAACCAAAGTCTTTTAGCAAAAGCTTGGCATTTTCTAGCGCACAAAGGTCCTTTTATAGATCACGTAGGAACCGGACTTGGCCATTACAAAAAAGAAGAGTGGTTTAAAATATATACAAAAACTGTGAAAGAGTTTTGGGATAATCATCTTCTGCATATCAATTTAAGGTGACAAAAGAGCCACAGAATCCGTCAAAGACCAAAGCGATCTCTATCCGTCCTTTACAAAAGCCACAAAAATTGCTAATAATGTCAGATGTTTTGTAATACTAATTGATAAATATTTGGAAGTTTAATGTCAAAGGAAGATCTCATCGAGTTTAGTGGAGTAGTTATGGAATTACTGCCAAATGCTACTTTTCGAGTCAAACTAGAGAATGATCATATTATCCTCGCTCATACATCCGGCAGGATGAGGAAAAATAGAATCCGCGTTCTTGCGGGTGATCGTGTTACTGTTGAAATGACCCCTTATGACCTAACAAAGGGTCGTATTACTTTCCGTCAAAAGTGATATATATCTCTTCATGAGTCTCATGAAGGTAAACTCAAAACAGTTCGATTCCTTACTGGTTAGTAGGGATTCTTCGTTTCTAAAGATTGCCAGTCTTAAAAATGGAAAAATCTGGCAGTTTTTTTACCAGCCACTTGCAAAATACAAACCATCACAAGATGATATTTACTTAGGGAAAGTCATAAGAATTACGCCTCAATTTATTTGGGTAGATATTGGCGAAAAAAATCCTGGTGTTTTAAAAAGAAAACTTAAAGAAAAACCCTTAACTGAGGGGCAAAGAATTATCGTACAAATCAGCAAAGAAGAAATCAACGATATCGTTTCTCACAAAGGTTCCAGATTAACTCAAAATATCTATATCGCTGGAAAATTTTGCATTTATCATCCTTTCAATAAAAACATCTTCTTCTCTAAAAATCTATCAGCAATCACAAAACAAAAGCTTTCAGCATTTATAGGTAAAGAGACTGGCTTTACATTAAGAACATCATCCGAATCATTGATGGATATATCAGGCTTACAAAAAGAAATGGATCACCTTCGAGAAAGCTGGAAATTTATCTCTCAAACATCTCAATTAAGAACCGGCCTAATAAAATCCGCTCCAACTCGATTGGAACGCTTGTTAAGAGATACGGACCCAACAACTGAAGTTATTTTTGACGATGCAGGGATCTTAGCGTCCTCCAAAAAACACTTAACTGAAACAGATCTAGGCGCCACTAACAATTTTCGTTTAGCCTCCCTTAAAGAACAACCTTTATTTGAATTTTTTGGAATTCAAGACGACTGGGAAATGCTAACTGAACCTCTTGTTCCTCTTTCAACTGGAGGAAATCTTTACATAGAGGAAACAGCCTCTGCCACAATAATTGATGTCAATGGAGGCGAAAAATCCCCTGAAGAGATTAACTTTGAAGCAGTTAACCCGATTATACAGCAAATTAGACTGAGGCAATTAAGTGGGAACATATTCATAGACTTTGTCAGAATTTCTTCCAGTTCAAGAAAAAAACTCCTCATTGATTTTGAAAATCATTTAAAAAATGAGAACAGTCAAGGAGTAAAAATTTTAGGATGGTCTCATTTAGGGTTTTTAGAGCTTCAATCTCCAAAACATTACGACTCTCTAACAAAACAATTAAATCAAAAAAGTACACCTAAGAATTGATTTAATTTTTCCTTCGCTCTATCTTGTAAAATATCTTGCATTTTAAATAACATTTTGGATATAGAACTTATATCAAGCTTTATGAAAGTCCTAAGTCATGAAAAAAAAATTCTTTAGTTCCCTATTTTTCCTCGTTGTTTTAACAACAAATGCTTTTTCTTGCCCTCAAATGCATGGATCATTTGAAATTTCAGATCAATCTATTGTTTTTTTAAAAGGTGCGGAAGCTGGAGCTGGTTATTTAACAATCGCCCAAACAATCGAAACAGCTGATAAGTTAATTGGTGTAAAAACAAAAACAGATACTGAAGAGCCAAAAGACTTTATATCTCGCCTTAAAGGCTTTTTCTCTAACCCTGATAAAAAAGCACCTCACATTGAGCTTCATGATCATGTCCCCACAACAGAAGACCAAAATGTCTTGACCATGAAACGAATAAAAGATGGGGTTATCATTCCAGCGGCTACCAAAGATAGCAATGGAAAGTTAACGAAAGGAGAGCCGGTTAAGTTTGAGAAAAATGGAAAACATCTGATGCTTTATAGTTTTCCAGAATCTATTCGAAATGGAGATAAACTAGAATTGGTTCTAATCTTTGAAAAAGCTGGAGACATAACCATCACCTTACCTATTAATCCGGCCTCACCATCTAATGAAAAACCTTGCGCACATCATCATTAGCATTGACGTAAAAGAAGATACATTATAAAAAGATATGTATCCTTTATGTGGCGGGTGTAGCTCAGGTGGTTAGAGCGCCAGATTGTGGCTCTGGAGGTCGCCGGTTCGAGACCGGTCACTCGCCCCACTTTTAGAAAAAGTTAGAAAAACCTAAGAATTTTACTAGACTCTTTCGGAAAAATTAGGTAAATATAATTACAAAGTTGCCGGTTTAGCTCAGTTGGTAGAGCAACTGATTTGTAATCAGTAGGTCGGGAGTTCGAGTCCCCCAACCGGCACCAGGTAAATCAAGGTTTTTTAACCTTTTTGGTTTTTCCAAGAAAGTCTTTATTCCGCTTTGGCGCTAGCTTTAAGAACGAATGTTGGTTTAATAAAGGGTCGCTTTTCTGCCACAATTATCAACGAACAAAGTTTTTGCTTGATTTTGCTTAGCAGCTTCTTGGTATGGCCCTCTTCTTGAGTATCTCAGCTCTAATATTTAGAACCGATGCGTATATAAATTTCCCCCTAGCCTGTTTGCGACAAATTGTTTAACGATACCCTTTGCAGTAATGCGATAACAGGGACTCGGCAGAAGCATTCAGTTTTTGTGGCCTCTACCAAAGTCCAAGAATTTTCCACCAAATAGCTCCTATAAAGAGCCAAACAATAACATTTGCCGTTCCAACGATAAGGCCATAAAACCACCACTCGCCGATGGGAACGTAACCCGATCCGAATAAAACAGAAGCCGGAGCCGTTGCGTAGTGAGTCATGCTTGAAAAAAGGCTACTGAAGAAACCTAAAATTAAGGCAGACATTAAGGGAGGGGATCCAATAGAAATCGCAACACTTAAAAAGGCAGTATACATGGCACCAACATGGGCGGCATTTCCTGCAAAGAAATAATGACTGTAAAAATAAACCAGTACCAATGTTAAAAGGGCAACTGGCCAGCTTAGTCCTGCAATTGAATAGGTAATTTGGGAACTAAACCAAGTAATAAAACCAAACTTATCTAGGCACCCCGCCATCATCACTAAAATAGACAACCACAAAAGTGTATGCCAAGATTCTGTTTCTTTTAATATGTCCTCCATGGTTAAAATGTCAAAAAACAATAAAGTACAAAGTCCGAACAAAGCAACAAGAGAGGGAGCAATCCCAAAACGATCACCAATTGCCCAGAAAATAATCATGACAGCAAAGGTCATCGTCATAATCCATTCCTTTGAAGACATAGAACCTAGATCAAGAAGTTTTTTGTTTGCCCAGATTTTGGCCTCCGGCAATTCCTTAATTTTTGGCGGATAAACGACATATAATAGAAAAGGCACAATGACTATGCTAGCAAGACCGGGCATGAGAGCTGCTCTTGCCCATTCAATCCAACTAATCTGAACTCCCAGCTTTGCCGCAAAAGCCTGAGCCATGGGATTTGCTGCCATAGCAGTTAAAAACATAGCGCTTGTTATTAAATTTCCATGATAAGCCACTTGAATCAGATAGCTTCCCAAATCTCGTTCGGTGCCAGCAGCTGGAGAACTGCCAAGGGCTTCGCTAATAGACTTTGTGATCGGGAAAATAACCCCACCTGCTCTTGCTGTATTGCTTGGAATGAAGGGTGCCATAAGAAGTTCTGATAGAATTATACCATACCCCAGGCCCAGTGATCTTTTACCTAAGAGAGACACAAACTGATAAGCAATCCGAGAGGCTAGATTTGTTTTAATAAAGCCGCGGGCTATAAAAAAAACTAAAACGACCAACCAGATGGTATTCGACCCAAAAGCAGTGATGGCTTCTTTATTAATATCAAGGATTCCTGTTAAACAAGCTGCTAGCATTCCAAAAAGTGCGACAGCCCCCATAGGCATTGATTTTAAAATAATTCCGATGATTGTCGCTAAAAAGATGGCAAACATATGCCACCCTTTTAAATCTAAGCCCATAGGAGAGGGAAGAAGATATATCAACGCACCAATTAAGATGGGTATTATGATCTTAATTTGGGACATTGTTTTCTGCTTACCTTCGTTTCGTATCATTTTAAAAGGAAAAATCTTTGCATAAGCCAGCTTGCTTCAAGAACTCATCAAAAAGGCTAATTTCTAGGATTCTGGTCTCACCAGTTGATTTTGCTGCTGTAGCGGTAATTTGCTCTCTGCAAGATCCTAAAAGCATTGCATAATTTTTATTTCCTTTTTGTGATTATCTTTTGATCTCAGATTATTCTCTTAAAAATTAAGATTATTTACATCGCAAAATTATGTATAAAAACTAAATTTAACGCGATATTGATAGATAATGAATATCAGATTGGCTTTCACTATAAACCCTTAAAAACCTAGATAATAATCCGTAATTATTACGGATAGATAAAAATATAAATAAATTTTATTAATAATTTTACGTAAAAATACTAAAATTTTGGCAAAAAGGTAAATTCCATCAAAATAATTTACGTAAGAATAAATTGTTTTTTATCAAATTTCAATTAACTAATAATCTAAGAGGATTAAAAATGTCTTTAAAAAAATTACTATTGTGTGCAACTTTTCTTTGTTCCATCACGAATCAATGCATAAGTTCTGGCTTTTCAGAGGAAATAGAGACTTCAGACACAAAAGCTTCCGCTGTAAGAGAAGGCAGAGCCTCTTGTCCTTCCATGAGTATGGTTATTAGTGGATTTCCAGAGTTTTCCCCAAAGGCCCAAATTGTATTTGAACAAGTAAAACGGGTCATTGCTGATGCTTTTTCTCGCTATGGATATAGCCCCTTAGAAACATCTACCTTTGAGCGCGTCGAAACGATCCAAGCAAAAGGAATGGTAGATAAAGAAATTTATGCTCTTCGACGCTTGCAAGCTGAAGAAGGTGAAGGAGATAAAGACCTTGCTTTACGTTTTGATTTAACCGTCCCGCTAGCAAGATATGTAGCGGAACATTCGAATAAGCTTACTTTCCCCTTTAGAAGGCAAGCTGTAGGAAAAGTATACAGAGGAGAGAAAGCATCAACAGGAAGATACAGAGAATTTTATCAATTTGATGCAGACATCATAGGAAGAGGTACACTTGATATTATTCATGATGCTGAGCCCCCTGCTATGATTCATGAAATTTTTGACTCTTTGGGAATTGGGGAATTTGTTATTCGCCTTAATAACAGAAAAATTCTTCAAGGGATGTTTGGAAGTTTAGGGATAGAAGATCCAAAAAAGATAAAAAAAGCGATTAGAGTTGTCGATAGTTTAGAAAAGGTATCAAGAGGTGAAACAGTTTCTCAGCTCATCGAATTAGGAATTGCACCAGAAAAAGTTGACGAATTGATTGACATACTTACAACAACGGCTCCAAACAATGCAATACTCGAACGACTAGACCTGATGGCAGCTTCGATGGAGGCTGGTTTTAAAGAAGGCACTGATCAACTTAAGGCAGTATACGATGCAACTCTTGCTTTAGGCGTCCCTGAAAGACGATTAAGAATTGATCTTGGAATTGCTCGTGGTCTTGATTATTACACAGGAACTGTCTACGAAACAAATCTCTTGGCTGCTCCTGATCTAGGAAGTATTTGCAGCGGCGGCCGTTATGATGAGCTCATTTCCAAATACGCTGAAGCAAGAGAATCTTTTCCAGGTGTTGGAATTTCTATTGGCCTGACTCGCTTATTATCGAATTTATTTGAACGAGGCATCTTAAGAGCTGAAACTCAATCACCAGCCAAAGTTTTGGTAACCACTCAAGACAGAGCTCTTTTATCTTCCTATCAAGCCATAGCAGCCACTCTAAGAAGGGCGGGAATAAATACAGAAATTTATTACGAAGACTCTAGGCTTGGTAAGCAAATAACTTCCGCTTCTAAAAAAGGAATACCGTTCGTTTTGATTGGCAATAATTCTGAACTTAGTTCTGGAAATATTAATGTGAAAAATTTGCTGACCGGCATTCAAGAGACTATTCCGGTTGATGTTCTAGCCGAATACCTAAGAGCCCATTAAGAAAAGAAAAAGGACATAAGTAAAATAATAGATTTTTTATTTATGTCCTATCCTCAACAATTTGGAATTATTGGACATTTAATAAAGAGTAAAGAGTATTATGACAGTTTCAATTAAAACGATTCATTTATCCTACAATGAAGAAAAAGCTATACGCCAGTCACTTTCGAAAGTTACCTTTCCAGAAAGTGAAAAAGATTTACTCAATAACATGAAAAATTACGCATCTTGTTTGCTGGAATCGCTTGATGATCGACATTTAAGACAAATAACTGATTTTTCCAAGAAATCTGATGAAGTAGCACTGATTGTTCGAGGATTACCAATGGAAACTTGCCCGCCGCAAACCCCAGAAGATGGAAAATGTTCTATAAACTCCATACCATTTGCATCAGCTTTAAATTTTGGCATGTATGCTCTTCTTGACATTTGCCCTGTAACTTATTTGGGAGAAAATGATGGTCATCTTATTCGCCATGTTGTCCCCACAAAAAACGGAATCAATCAAAAAAGTTCTTACGGAAGTGAAAGCTTGGGAATGCACGTAGACGATTGTCACCTGCCGCTGACTCCAGAACTTGAAGAAACTTCTTCACATAAATTGTCTCCTTGTCCTGAATATTTATCCCTTTATGGCATTAGATGCGATGCCAAAGTTTTCACAAAGATAAGTCTTCTAAGCAGAGCTTTAGATTTTCTAGATGAAGATACAATTGAACAATTAGAACAACCTAATTTCATTCTTACAACCCCAGACTCTTTTGGAGAAAAAAGGCAATTTGAATATCCAGTCATTATTCGAAAAGATAAGGAAACGGTTTTTTCTCGATTTGATAAAGAATTCACAATACCTAAAACATTAAAGGCTCAAAGAGCGCTTGATACTCTTAATACACATCTTCTGGACTCACGGGTTGTTAATCATCTTCTTTTGTTACCCGGTGATTTTCTAATATTTAAAAATCAAAGGGTTACCCATGCAAGAGAGAAATTTACCCCTCGTTTTGATGGAACAGATCGGTGGATGATAAGGCTGTTTGGACTTAATAGTCTTGAAAAAACTCTTCCAGTTAACGCAAACAATCCTTATTATCTCGTTGCATAGGTCATTTCATGTCCTCCTATTTGTCAAATTGGGCTTTGCTTGTCCTTGCTAGTTTGGGTGCTTCTGCAGTACCAGGCATAAGTTTTGCCCTTGTTGTTCGTAACACACTTGCCACATCTAAACGTCAAATTGGTATTTTGACGGCGGCTGGTTTGTCTGTTGGAATGCTAATTTATGCTCTGATCATTTGCTTTGGACTGGATGCGTTTCTTTCCCATAGAATTCATGAGGTTTTAAAATATGCCGGTGCTGTTTATCTTGGATACATAGGTTTAAAAAGCATTTTTCAGAACAAGCCCTTATCTAGTGAGGAAAATCTGTTAAATGCTTGCACGAAACATAAAATAAACGTTTTGCCTGCTTTCTCCATGGGCTTTGTAACAAATATTCTTAACCCAAAAGTAATGATATTTTTCATAGCCCTATTTAGCCAATTTATTAATGATAACACCCCGCTTTCAGTATCTCTAACATATGGTTTTACATCAGTGTTCATTGAATTTTTATGGTTTTCTGGGTTAAGCATTTTAATCACATATCCTTCGTGTTTAGAAACAATTAAAAACGCCTCCCGTTACATAGAAATTGCAATGGGAATCATATTTATCATATTGAGCGTTAGCGTTTTTATTAATCCGTAAGAAAGGCATTGCATGAAAAATTAATTGAAAAAATATTCAAAATTTATAATGAAATCAAAAAAGGTATAGTAAAAAACATGAAAAAAATAATTTCGTCATTAATAATGACCGCCCTTTTCCTGGGTACTTGTGGATCATTACTTGCAGAGGAAAAGAAGATCGTAAAAATTCTCATCAGCAAAAGTGCGGCGCATCCAGCTTTAGATTCAACAACAGAAGGTGTTATCGATGCTATAAAGGCAGGAGGGTATCGTGAGGGTGAAAATCTTGAAATTCGGATTGAGAATGCCCAAGGAAATCCTGCGCTTGCAGCTCAAATTGCCTCAAAATTCGTTAACCAAAGTGCGGACGTTATTGTAGCTATTGCCACAGTTTCAGCACAAAGTTTTCTTAAATACGCTCAGGAAGGTAGAGCGAAATTGGCTTTCAGCACAGTTACGGATCCTGTTGCCTCAAGTGTTGTGTCTTCCCTTGAAAACCCTGGAAACAGTACTTCGGGCGCGTCAAATTTTGTCGACTTAAAACCACAAATAAGGCTTTTTAAAAGAATCCAACCTTCGTTAAAGAAATTAGGAATTATTTATAATCCCGGAGAAATTAATGGTGTTGTGATCGTTAAAAAATTAGAAGAAATTGCTGCTGAATTTGATATTGAAATTGTTAAGCAAACCATTTCCAAAACCGCTGACGTTCCCCAAGCCGCTTCTGGGCTGTGCGAAAGATGCGACGCTATCTTTATTAGCAATGACAATACAGCTCTAGCAGGATTTCAAAGCATCGTAAAAGCTTGCATGGAAAAGAAAATCCCTCTTTATGTGAGTGATACAGATGATGTCGAACATGGAGCAGTTGCTGCACTAGGACCCAATCAATTTAAAGTAGGACAAAAAACAGGAAGATTGGTTTTAAGAGCTCTTGAAGGTGAAGATTTAGGAGCAATACCTGTTGAATTTCCAAATGAAGAAGACTTAGAACTGTTCCTGAATTTAGATGCTGCCAAAAATGTGAATCTTGATATCCCTGAAGATATTATTAAATCTGCAACTAAGACCTTTGAAAAACCTGTTGCAAAGTGAGTATGTAAAATGACGCTATCAGAATTTCTAATGTGCCTAGAGCTTGGTCTCGTCTATGGCATAGTGTCGGTTGGAATATACCTTACTTTTAGAACGATAGATTTTCCAGATCTTGGATGCGATGGGACCTTTGTCCTTGGCGCTGTAACGTCTGCTGTTTTAATAGATAAAGGCTTTGACCCAAGCTTTTCCCTTATATGCGCTATTTTCACTGGTTCCATAGCTGGCCTTGTAACGGGACTGCTGAATGTTGTGTTCAAAATAACAGACTTGTTATGCGGAATTCTTGTCGCCTTTATGTTGTATTCCATTAACTTAAAAATAATGGGCGGTATCCCTAACATTGCCCTTATTGGTCGGGAAACTATTTTTACAAATCACTCAGCTGTGTCTCTTTTACTTTTTCTCACAATCCTCATTGTTTTGGGTATTGCCTATGTATTAACTACTGATTTTGGTTTGGCTTTAAGAAGTATTGGGCAAAATAAACGACTTGGAATGAATGTAGGAGTAAAAATAGGTAGCATGACAATTATAGGGCTTGCCTTAAGCAATGCATTGATTGCACTTGGTGGAGCTCTATTTAGTCAACATCAGGGATTTGTCGATATTTCACAAGGCTTTGGCACAATCATAATAGGACTTGCAGCCGTTATGATTGGGGAAAAGATACTACCCACAAAATCACTGTTTTTAATCATATTTTCTTCTTTTCTAGGATCCGTCCTTTATAGAGTTTTTATCGCTGTTGCTCTTCATAGTGAAAGGATTGGCATTGAAACACAGGATCTTAATCTTATAACCGGTTTGATGGTTATTGCAGTTATGTTAATTCCAAAAGCAGGGAAAAAATCATGATGATGAGCCTTAAAAACGTTTATGTAACTCTTGGCGCCAATACAAAACTGGAAAGAAATGTTCTAAAGGGGCTTAGTATGGAAATCACAGAGGGTGAATTTGTCGTACTAATTGGAGGAAATGGCGCTGGTAAGTCAACATTGTTTAGCATCCTTTCCGGATATAGACTGCCAGACAAAGGATCTATCTTTATCGACAAAACCGACGTTACTAAAATTTCTCAACCAACAAGATCTGCTTTTGTTTCTGAGGTTATGCAAGATCCAAAACTTGGAACAATGGAAAAAATGACCATTGAAGAGAATCTAAGTTTCGCTTTGATGCGCGGGAGAAAACGACACCTCTTGCCGCACAATACCAAATCACGCCGAAATCTTTTCCGAGAAAAATTATCGCTCCTTAATATGAAATTAGAAGACAGAATGGATGAGCTTGTTGGCAATTTGTCAGGCGGACAACGTCAGGCTCTTGCCTTAATTATGGCTGTTTTAACAGAGTCAAAGGTTCTCCTTCTTGACGAAATTACAGCAGCTTTAGATCCTAAAACAGCCGAAAATGTTATGAATTTAGCGGCCAAAATTGTCGAGGAGCAAAAACAAACCACACTTATGATTACTCATAACATGCATCATGCAATTCAATATGGAGATCGTCTTATGCTGTTACAAGATGGAAAAATTACAAAGAAGTATTCAAAATCTGAAAAATCCGCTTTAACCCCTTTAACTATTGCACAAGAGTTTTGTGATTAATTGCCATTGATTTACATCACATGCTTCGAAAAAGTATGTTTATCTGCTTCCTTTTCCATTAAACCGCAGGAACTGCAAGCGTATGATTTCCTGCAGGGTCTGCTGGTGCCGGAGGAGGAACAGCGGGATCAGCGGGGCGCCGGTGAAGGTGTTGCGGGATCGGCTGGTGCCGAAGGAGGAGCTGCAGGGTCTGCGGGTGCTGGAGGAACTGCTGAAGGATCGGCTGGTGCCGGTGAAGGTGTTGCGGGCGCTGGAGGAGGAGCTGACGCCGCATCAGCAGAAACCGTTTTATCTTGACTCTCTTGCATAGGAGCTGAAGGGGATATCAGAGGAGTTGCGACCACAGGAGAAGTAGAAGGAGCCACTTTTGCCATATCCATTCCAAAACTTATATCGTCTGTCAAACCAGAAGCAGGCCAAACAAGGACACAAATAATAGATTCATTCACAGGGAAAACATGCGATTTCATTGGGATATCTTTCCCATTTTTTTGATAATTGAAATCAACCCCCATCCAATCACCGGCTTTCATCGCACT
The DNA here is from genome assembly GCA_903899945.1 of uncultured Alphaproteobacteria bacterium. Classification (GTDB taxonomy): domain Bacteria; phylum Pseudomonadota; class Alphaproteobacteria; order Paracaedibacterales; family CAIULA01; genus CAIULA01. The sequence goes on from CAIULA010000013.1 coordinate 22,457, forward strand.
GACGCTATTAAACATTTTTCTTGTATTCGTTTCTCTTTCTCCAGATAGTATTTCTGACGTCGCTCCACCACCGACCGAAGAGTAAAAGAGGGTATATTTCCCATCGTTCCCCTTTTGTGAGCAAACGATAACCTCACCACCTGTAAGATTTTTTGAAATATCTGGCAGTGCCAACAATAAATTATCCTTAGATGGACTAACCCTTATAGCATCTTTTAAAGCAACTGTAGATTTCTCATGTTCTATTTTAGCGCTACAAAAAGCGTCACTTACCAATAAGCTAACAATAGCTATGCTTATAAATAAAATTTTCATGCGCCCTATCTCCAAACTTTTTTAAAATCCAATCCTTCACTTTAAACCTATAGCAAGAAAGCGTTAAGGCTCTCTTAATTAAGACAAAAATTATGGTTGGTATTTCTGCTGATGATCTAACTCAGTATGAATATGGGCAAAAATCGATAACACAAGAAGAGTTTTTAAAGCCTTCTAAGCTTCATAAGATTGCACCAAATTTCTAATTTTTTTCTTTAATTTTAAAGCAAAAAATAACGTGATGGGACTGTTGAAAAAACAATCACATTGTTGACTACTATTCTATAATTGTGATTAAAAATCTTAAAATAAGGGAAATTTTTTCCTAAATTCAACCAGTTTTGGATTAATAAAAAACTTCAGTAAATTTTAGTATTTATCAAAGTTATTAATTTAAAAAAATATTTTTTTTAACAAAAAAAGTTAATACTGATTTTAAATATTTGAATAAGATTTATAAAAAAAATTGATTTTTTCTTCATCTACGATGATATAATCCTACTCAAAATATCAAATAGAAAATAGAATATGAAAATAAAAAATATTGTAATCTTGATTTTTTACTTAATTTGTCCATCTTTATCACTATTTAATCATTCAGCAAAGGCTAGCGATTTTGTAGACTCTTTAACGGATGAGAGTGCTGACTCTTTCTTGTCTAAAAATAAAAATCTGTTGGTTTATCCTGTAAAAGAGCTTACTAAACAAAAGAGGTTTAGTTATGGCACTATTCCAAGAAGAGCATTTTTAATGGGTTTTGTAAGTCTTGTGATGAGTTCTGGCTTTCACACAGCCGTATGTCAAAATGATAACAGTAAGCATTCTAACTTACCTTTAATCCGACAATCTCGAGTGGCAATTATTGGGGGAGGTTTGTCCGGTTTAACCATGGGGCATAGGTTGAAACAAAAAGGATATCAAAATATCGCGGTTTATGAAGCTAAATCTCGAGTAGGAGGCAGGGTCCATACAGTTTACGTTAAAAATAATGACGGCACTTACTCTATGGCTGAACTAGGAGGGCATAGTATTACTGATGGTGGGGATGCTGAACATTTTCTGAATCTTACAAAAGAATTAGGACTTGAAATTGAAGATGATCCTCGTTGTCTTTCTCGAGGGTTCTATGCAAATGGAAAGCTCTATGATTCCAAAGAACTTTTAAGAACTTCTGGTTTTACGCAAGAAAAGCTGAGCGAGATTTTACAAACTTTGCCGCCTTCTGCATGCTCTATGGCGGATGTCATCGATTATGTATTTGCAGAAAACCCTCTCTTAAAACGTGTTTTTACATATCATGTAGGATCGTATGAAGGTTTGCCTACAAAAAATTTAGCTATATTTCACAATATTGAAACGTTTAAATTTTTTCTTCCAGGAGGTAAGGCCGCATTTCAAGAAACAAAAGGGACCGACGAACCTTTTGTTTTGAGATATGTAAAAGGTGGAAATAGCAGATTACCTCTTGCATTAGCAGGGGCTTTGGAAGGTAGGGTTTTTTTAAATAAAGCTCTTCGCAGAGTTTCTCGGTATGAAGGCGGCATAAAACTGGAGTTTACTGATAATACAACATCCTTTTGTGACAAGCTGATTCTTTCTATTCCATGCAGTACTTTTAAAGATATCATTTGGGAAGATTCATTGTTATCTAAAGAGCGACTAGATGAGATGCATCAAGTTGAGTATGGGGCAAATGGTAAAATTGTAGTACCTCTGGATGCTAGTAGCAGAAAACCTAATTATTCTTCAGTAACTGCAGATCATATAGGCACATTAGAAAATAATGATTATAAGCTCTTAGTGTTTTTTACAGATGGAGTCTGGGGCAAATCATTAAATAAAAATCTAAAGCACTATTATCTTTCCATTACCGAAATGGTAGAAGCTAACTATGGAAAGCAACAAGATTTACAGTCAGAGCCAGTTACTGTTTCTGAAGAGCTTTACAGCCGCTATGATAAACCTATAGTTAAATCTTGGGCTGAAGATCCTTATGCGCAAGGATCTTACTCAGCTGTTGGAACCATGCTTGGAAGTAGATTTTTAGAAAAAACTGAAATTAGAGGCATACCCTTTAAAGCGATGTTTACGCCTATTAACGATGAAATATTTTTTATTGGGGAACACACATCAGTGATAGAAGAAATGGGAAGCATGGAAGCGGCAGTAGAATCTGCAGAAAGACAAGCCAGGTTGTTTTAGAATTTATCTTTTATATCTAAATTATCGTAGAGGTTGAAAATAAAGATTTTAAAGATCTGAAGGTGAAGTTAAATATGTATCATCTTGATGAAAACCAAACAGTTGCACATTTTTTTCCTTTAAAATCGAGCTGGAAGAAAAAATTAAGTCCTGTAGAGCATTTTTTTTCTTGTTTATTTCCAAGTGGTGGGCTGTGTTTTAAAGGAAAAATCAATGTAAAAAGATTTTTAGATGCAATGCAGATTGCTTTGGAGAGCTTTGATCTTTTGTTTTGTCAAATTTATAAAGATCAAGATGATTTATATGCACGTTACTCGAGTGATAGCAAAGTTGGCTCTTTTATCCAATTAGAGTTAGACACAAAAGATGAAACGATTAATGCTATTACCTTTCCTTCTATTCTCCCTTATAAAGTTGACGAAAGAATAACAAGAGGTGTTGCAGATCAGTTAGAGGGCTTACCTATGTGTGCCTTTAGATTAACTCAGTTAACAGATGGTTTTGTAATAGGGTATTACATAAATCATACTTTTCTAGATCAATCTAGCACAACTTATTTCTTTAAGTATTTATCCCATCTCTATACTTATGGGAAGGATAATCTAATCTTACAAAAACCTTATCTTATAGACTCAGAATTTTTAGAAACAAGGTATGATAGGGCTTTTGAGAGTGCTGAAGATCTGAGAGAGTACGGTGAAACTCTTATGGGATTTAAATATACACCTAAAAAGGAAGATAATTCGGCTTTATTGCCTCAATTTGATACTAAAATAACGGTTAATTTAAATTTTGATTTAAATGAAATCAATAAACTCAAATATCTTTCAAAACAATATGTTTCCGCAAATGATATAATCCAAGCAGTTTTGCTCAAAATTTATTCTTTCAATCCTAATTTAGCCTTGGATGACGATTTTTGCTTAGGGTTTCCTTGTAATATGAGAAAGCGATGTGGATTAGGGGAGGAATCAATCGGGAATTTTATAAGTCACCCGCGAATATTATTAAAAATAGATGAGATTAGAAAATCAACTATATTAGAATTAGCTATAATCAGTAGAAAATGTATCTCAGATGTTGATGTAGATTATTTCAGAAAAAATTTAATTTGGTATAAAGGTTTTAAAAAAAATCAGGAAAATGCAATAGACTACATGCCTATTTTTAGTTTCTTAAATTGTAGGGCAACTAATTGGTCTACTTTTAATTATGACGATATTATCTTTGATAATTCTAGGCCTCTCGAATTAAAAACTCCTTGTTATGCACGGTTTGGTGTCAATGTAATTGCTTTTGATAATAAAGAGGGTGAGAAAATATTGAAAACTTCTGTTTGTGTGGCAGCCAATTACTTGGGCTCGCTCATAAAACTAGGAAATACCTCAAGTTTATTTGTTTGTAATGAAGTTTGTACGTAAACAAACGAATGGAAGCTGATTTAAAGGCATAAAAAAAGGCTCAAACCAGTAGAAAAAATCTGCAACAAAATAGTTTTCTATAAAATTAAAAACCGTTACCTTAAGAAGTTTAGTAAAACAAAATGAATAAAGCAAAGTCATGCAAAAAGGCAAAATTACTCTGCAGTTTTACGATTATTATAAAGGCCTTGAAGTAATAAATGATGTGAACTTCACATGGAGAGAAATAGACACTATTTCATGGATAATGAGTGGAAAAACAGGAAAAACAGCAGCTTTATTTCTTTCTATTTCTCCTAAAACATTGGAAACTCACACGCGTAATATTATGCGTAAAATTGAATGTAACTCTCGGGAAGGCATAATAAATTTTATAGAAAAATCTGGTAAAGCTGAGTTAGTTAGAAAGCTTTATAAAACTCTTTTAATCCAGGGCGAGTTTGAAAAATGTTTAGAACAAATATTATTCTTAATAAAAGAGGATAATATAGCTTGTTTTTTCCATATTTTTACAAATACAAATCAAGAAATTTTTCAAAGGCTAAAAAAAGACTTAGAATCTGTAAATATCAAAGTTAATAATATAAGCAAGAAGTCTCTTTCCGATCGTTTTTTAGAAGAAAAGGTAAATAGATATGATCTTTATTTGGTTGGTAAAGATGAAGCTGTTGGGTCATATCAAAACCTTTCTCAAAATATACAAAAACCTATTTTTGTTTTTTTTAATGAAGGAATACCAGCAGATACTAAAGCAGATTCAAGTAAGAATGTTTATTTAAGCTTCAAAACAGAAAATTACTACTTTTCTTTTTTAGAGCTTTTAAAAACAATACTCCTAAATAAAAATTTAGAAACCATTATAGAAGAATTCAAAAATCAGTATGAGAGCTTAGTTAAAAATTTTTCTGATGATAATTTTTTGTCTTTTGCGCCTCAAGAAGAAAATCTAGAGAGTGTACCGCAAGTTTTTTCTAACTCATTTGGTAACTTTTTAAGAAAGCACTTAAGAGTATTAATTTTTAGCTGTTTTTTATGTTTAATCTTTAGTGTGTTCCTGCTCCTAGAAACTCAAACGAGTAAAACAATTTATTCCGGATTAACTATCCCGCATGACAGTGTGTTTCTAAAACGGCCAGAAATCATAAAATCTACCGAAGAAAAATTGAGCGGTTCTCAAGAAATCCAAACTGTTGCACTTATAGGAATAGGAGGGGTAGGGAAGACAACAATTGCACGCCAATATGCTCATCAGCAGAACGCAGATGTAATATGGGAAATAAATGCGGAAAAAGAAAGTAGTTTGTTTGATTCGTTTGAGAGTCTGGCGTATGCTCTCGCTAAAACTGATGAAGATAAGAAGATATTGAAAGAGTTACAAGAAATAAATAATTATAAAGAGAGAATAGAAAAAATTCTTTCTTTTACCAAGGGAAGATTAAAAGCATATCGACAATGGTTTTTAATTTATGACAACGTTGAGAATTTTTCAGATATTCAAAAATATTTTCCCACGGATTCAAAAGTTTGGGGAAATGGAAGAATTATAATTACAACTAAAGACAGTAACATAGCAAGTAATAGCTACGTTAACCATATTCTTTTGGTTGGAGAGTTAAGCGAAAAGGAAAAATTGAATCTTTTTATGAATGTTATGACTCATGGAAGTTCTTATCCTTTACTTTCTGCACAAAAACAGCATGTTCATGGTTTTTTAACTAAACTACCTCCTTTTCCGTTGGATATATCTACGGCAGCGTATTATCTAAAAGCAACCAATATTTATTATGATGAGTATATAGAAAGACTCCATAAACATGATGTAAACTTTGAGGACACTCAAGAAAACATTATAAAAGAATCAACTGAATACACTAAAACACGTCAAAAAATTATTCTATTAACAGTGGAAAAACTTATAAATATAAATAAAGATTTCAAAGATCTTTTATTATTTATAGCTCTTTTGGATTCTCAAGAGATTCCGCGTGATCTTTTAGAAAAATTCAAATCTAATTTTATTGTTGATAGCTTTATCTACAATTTAAAAAAATATTCTCTCATTACCAATGAATCATCTATGCGCTCTATTCTTTGTTTTTCTATTCATCGTAGTATGCAAGCTATTAGTTTGGCTTGTTTAAGCAACATACTTAACTCAAACGAAAAAAATCAAATCATTCAAAATATTTCTTACTCTTTGAAAAAGTATACAAATGACGTAATAAGTACCGAAGATTTTTCAAAGTTTAAACTTGTTATTAATCATTGTGCAACATTTCTAAATCAAAAGATTATATTGGATGAAACTATTAAGAAAGAAATAGAAAGCGAGCTAGGATGTATATATTTTTATCTAGGTGATTATAAAAAAGCAATAGAGATACTGGATGAAAGCCTCTCAGATTTAAATAAACATAAAAGCACAAATTATAATCAGATTGCTCGGATTCTCTCATATTTAGGAATGATTTATGAAGAGCAAGGAGATTACAAAAAAGCAAAAGATTTGCTTGAAGAAAGTCTTGCAATCTATCGAAAACATCTTCCAGAAAATCATGTAGGAATCGCTAGAACATTATCATATTTAGGTTTAGCACATAAAGACTTAAGAGAAGATAGAACAGCTAAGGAACTTCTTGAACAAGCTCTTTCGATTTATAGAAAACACCTTCCAGAAAATCATGTAGGAATTGCTAGAGCATTATCTTATTTAGGAATAAACTGTAGAGAACATGGAGATTATAAAAAAGCCGTAGAGTTGCTTGAGGAAAGTACGGCCATTTATAAAAAGTATCTTCCAGAAAATTTTACTTTTATTGCGCAAATTTTAAGTTATTTAGGAATTGTCTATAGAGAATTAGGAAATTATAAAAAAGCCATAGAATTACTTGAGGAAAGTACAGCTATTTATAAAAAATATCTTCCTGAGAATCATCTTGATGTTGCCGTTAATCTTATGTATTTGGGGAGCGCATATAGAGAATTGGGAAATTATAAAAAAGCCATAGAATTACTTGAGGAAAGCATTGATATTTACAAAAAGTATATTTCTGAAGATAACATTGACCTTGCTGATGCTTTAACATATTTGGGAGAAAATTATAGAGAAGTTGGAAATTATAAAAAGGCAAAAAATTTGTTTGAAGATAGCCTTAGAATGACAAAAATACATCTTCCTGAAAATCATATAGATATTGGGTGGATTTTAACTCTTTTAGGACATATCTATAAACAGCAAGGAGATTATAAAAAAGCTAAGGATTTGCTTGAAGAAAGTCTAATGATTCATAGAAAGAACCTTCCTGAGGGCCATATAGATATTGCATGGGTTTTGGCAGTTTTAGGAGATGCTTACGGTTATTTAGGGTACTATACACAAGCAAATGAATATTTTGAAAAAAGTTTTTCGGTATATAAAAAGCATTTTGAGTTTGAAGAAAATCATATAAAAATGGGCTGGATTTTGATGTATCTAGGTGATTTTTATAAAAATGCAAGGCAGCTTGAAAAAGCAAAAGAGTCATACGAAGCAAGTTTAAAAATCTACGAAAAGCATTTTGGTAAAAATCACATTGATACCATACGGCTATTAAAAAATCTGGGGCAAGTTTACCTTCTACAAGGAAATATACAAATTGCTGAAAAACTTATTAAAGAAGCTTTAGAGGTGTTTCAGAAAAATGAACATTCTGAGAGCTATATGTGTTTAGAAAGCCTAGCTGAAATATATATGATAAAATCTTCAGAATCACATAAGAGCCAGGATATAAATCAATCAAACATTTTTAAAAGGCAGGCTGTTGATTGTTTAAAAAAAGCTTTGGGGATAATAGAAATTTATTATCCTGAGGATTCGCCGCACATTACAAGGATCGAATTAAATTTGAAAAAATTATTATTAAATAATACGCCTGATCTTGTTTCAAAGTAGGCATTCTAAGCGTACAGAATCGTTTTCCTATATACGGGCAGAAATCTTATTAAAACAGAACGTCATTTTATGTGATTTATTCAGAGATAAAATCAACTTTATTTTATGTGGTTAATTTTTGTTCTTGCTTTCTTTTCGTTGAAAAAGGTAAAACATCTACACTATGTTTATTTAATGAGAAATGACGTATATGAACAAAGCAAAGATTTCTGTTGTTGGATGTGGATATTGGGGCAAAAACTTTGTTCGTAATTTTGCTGGATTAGGTAATTTGGAATCAATATGTGATGAAAATCAAGAATGTTTAAAAAGTATATCCAATCAATATCAAGTACCAATACGTACTTTTGACCAGATCATTAAGAGTGACGTAGATGGAATTGTCATTTCTGCACCTCCAGCTCACCATTATAGGCTTGCTCGAAAATCTCTTGAAGCAGGAAAGCATGTGTTTGTTGAAAAACCCTTAACTATGAATGTAGAGCATGCTCAAAAACTGCAGAAAGTATCTCTTCAAACAGGTAAAGTATTGATGGTGGGACATTTATTACAGTATCATCCTGCTTTTCTAAAACTGAAAGAGCTTATTAATCAGGGTAAATTAGGGCGCATTCATCATATCTACTCTTATCGGGTGAATTTAGGAAGTTTCCGGCATAAAGAAAACGTATTTTGGGATTTAGCTCCACACGATATTTCTATGATTTTAAGTCTTACTAATGATTTACCAGAAAAAATCTATACAAGAGGAAGCTGCAATTATAATCCATTTATTTATGACACTATCCTAGCAGATTTGTCATTTAAAAATGGTATTAAGGCGCATATTTTTGTTTCTTGGTTGCATTCACTTAAAGAGCAAAGATTTGTTGTTGTGGGTGAACACGGTATGGCTGTTTTTGATGATTGTTTGCCTTGGACAGAAAAACTTAAAATTTATCCTCACGAAATTAATTTCATTAATGAACTAGTACATTTCTCTAAAGCAGATGTTGAGACAATTCCCTTAGAAGATGCAGAACCCTTAAAGTTGGAATGTCAGCATTTTATTAAATGTATCCAGAATAATCAAAAATCAATAACTGATGGTTTTGAGGGAATACAGGTTTTGAAAGTGCTTGAAGCTGTTCAACAACGTTTAGATATAATGTAGTTTAAGGTAAAGAAGTCTATATGGTTTCAGCTCTAATGGTGCGCCCTGATTTTACTTAATCCTAAAATCATATATTGTATCATCAGGGTTACATGGGCATGATCCCATTTCAAAGCCTAAGGTTGGTTTTATTGCTTTAAAAGCATGGCCCAGATTTGGTTCAATAGTGATTAAATGTCCTTTTTCTAAAATAGTTTCTTCTATTTCTTTGCTAGATGGTTCCCAAAAATAAATTTTCACTTTTCCTTCAATAATATACAAAACTTCACGTTTATTTTTGTGATAATGATTACCCCGCACTTCTCCGTCAGGGACATATTCTACGACAGCAACAGTACTTATTGACTCTGTAGAGTTAAGAAAAATTGCTCTACCTTTACTATTATGTAGAATTTTAAGGGATATAGGCGAAACAATTTCTGCATCCACTGGATTTATTTTTTGTATTTGTAATAAATTTTTCATGTTATACCCTTTTTTATGTCTGCATGCATTAGCTTGAAAATTTTAACTTTCTTAAACTGACCAGTAATGCGTTCGCATAGGTTTGGTCATAACGTCTCTAAAAAGTACATTCCATATTTTCCTAAATCTAATTTAGGTTACATCTCGCAAGTTCAAAATTTTACGTAAGTTCAAATAAATCAAGTTTAGACACTTTTCTTACTCTTAATTTCACCAAGTAAGTTTCAATTGAACAGATGATAATCGAACGTTTTTTCAACTTGGCTATATAATCAAGTCACAGGAGAGCTTAGAGTCAATTTCTCTCAATTAACAGTTTCGATTATACCTTTCTAATAATGATTTGTTTAAAATTAATGTATTTTTATATTTGATTGATTATCTTTATAACGTACGGAATAAAAAAGATAAGTAGGGGGCTCTCTAAAATAATTCCAATACAGATCAGTAATAGATCCTCTGAAAAATAGCTCACTCTTTTTTCTTATAATTTCCACATAACTTTCTACAGTTCGACTGGATATTTCTAAACATCTAGCGACTTCTTTAACACGTTTTCCATGTGCTAGGAGTTCAAGACATTGAAACTCTCTTCCTGATAATGAAATTAGATTGCCGTTAATGCTAATAGTTTTTTTGAGAAATTTAGGATGAATTAAATCATCCTGATCTTGCCCATGTATAAGTTTCTGCATTTTGTCTCTCCAGAAGAATAACATTAAACGATCTTGAAAGTTGTATCTGTTTAATAGACAAAATGCTAAAAGCACGCTATCAAGAAAATTACTGTAAGGTTCTAAGGGAAAATTCCGTAGATTGCATATTCCCATCAAATCACGCCGCGATTCCTATTTTATTCGCGCACTGAATTAAGGCCTCACAGCCGTCCATGTCTTTTACTGCAAAAAGGCCGAATACCCTTGGTACGAATAAAATATAACCCAATTTTACCAACGAACCTCTAATCCCTAGTCATAGTTCGTGCTCTATTCTCTGTTATCCACTTTTCGTGGCCATGAATTACTATCCCTTACAAGTTCTATCTTCATCTTTTTAATCTACCTCTGCGCTTACACGGTTAACTTTTACGTTTGACAGTACAAATTCTGGTGCGCCACCCTTCCAATAAGTAAGTTTAACATTTTGCTGTTGATAATGTTTGGTAGCAAGGTGTTTATATACTGCTGTTTCAACAGAGACTCCAAGAGCCTTTGGATCATCCAAAATACTTTTTTCATTAAAACAGCAGGAGCGATAGCAGCATCAGCTAAATAAATCTTGTAGCGTGCACGTAATACTTCTTTACCATAGCTAAATGGACGTAATCGGTAGATAAGATGAGTTGCTTCTAGAATATCAATAAAATTTTGAGCAGTAGGACGCGGAACACCCAAGTTGCGACAGAGTGCCATCATGTCGAGAAGGCCACTATCATGCATACACAAATTTTGTTGTTAAAGACTATCAAATGGCTTTGAATTTCTTATATAGCTATCGTGGCAGCGCTGATACCTTTGGAGCTTATCGCAGAGATTTAGAACGTCTTCTTCAATAGAGCTGGTTTGTTAAAAAACAAACTTTCTTAAAGCATAAACGATCAGAAACCTCCCAAAGATGGATCAGTACGAAAAACGTCGCTCGTTTTAAGAGACGTCTTGGAGAGAAAATTCCCAATCCAGAATGGCAGCCTTTTGATGTGAATGTCTCTAAGAAAGACTATAAAGAAGGATTAATAGCCGATAAGAATAAGTACCAATTCTCAGGGTCAGCTTTAAAAGTCATGTTTAGTGTTTTGAGTAGTTTTTATAACTACCTTTTGCAAGAACAGGTTGTTCAGGTGAATCCTTTTGCTCTGATTCGCCAAAAGAGCAAATTTCTACAAAAACAGAATAAAGCCCATGTTATTAGACGTCTTTCTAACCAACAGTGGGAAACCGTTATTAAGGTGGCGAGAGATAAAGCCAGCCAAAACTTCTCTCATGAACGAACAGGATTTATACTTTCTTGTTTGTATGGAATGTATTTACGGATTTCTGAACTGGTTGCAGGTTCAAGATGGACCCCAACCATGGATAACTTTAAAGATAATGGGCACAGCTCAGGAGCCATTACCGATAAATATATTGACGTGGACCTAAGAGAAAGAGCTCAATCGGCAAAAAACAAAACAATATCCCATCAAAAAAACCTCTCATCCTGGATAAAAAGTGATAGAAAATTGGGGGTACTGCAAAAAGTGTTGGTATGGTATCACGCAAATTCTTTACCAAATGGGCTCATACATCTGAAGGTACAGCCAATTTAAATTGATTATTAAATTGGTCTTGACTGTTTTAATATTCATATTATAACGGTCGAAAAATATGGATGAGTAAAATCATGAAAATATTATAACTGACCATTTTAATCATGCTAAGTAAATGGCTTTTGTTTGTGGACCTCGCCAAGTTGGTAAAACGACAATAGCAAAAGTTTTAATGAAAATTTCGAAGAACTCATCTTATCGAAATTGGGATATCCCAGAGGATCGTGAAAAGATTGTGGCCGGCTCTTTTTAAACCTCTGCTTGAAGATTTAATTATTTCCCCAGCCACACATCCCCTTTTGATTTTAGATGAAAGCCATTCACTTTTGGATCGATATTGGGCTGTGGGTTTTTGATCTGCGTTTTATCCGTACAAAAGATCAAGAAGAGGTTGATTTTTTATTAATAAAAGATGGAAAATCTTGGATGCGTGTAGAAGTTTAATCTTCAAGTCAATCTTCTCTCAGCAAGTCTCTTCAAAAACATAAGAAAAGTTTAAACTGTCCATCAGATATTATCTAGATAAAGTTAACGAACTATACGGATAAGATACGTACCAACGAATTGACATCATAATTACATCTTTTGGATAATGACTACCTTTGAAACTGATCAACGAATTTTTCTCTTTTTAAGCAATTACGCCAATCTTACAACATTCTTAATTTATTCGCGACAGAACCAAAATTATCCATTTCATTTTGATTATGCTTGCTTTGTTGGCCCGAACATTTTAGAAACGGTAGTGTAGTCTTAGTAAATTGATTAGAGGAAGATGACAAAGTTCCTAGAGTTCGAACGCCCAATTGCTGATCTAGAAGGCAAAATTGAAGAATTGCGACATCTAGCCAACACGGGTGATTTAAATATTGCTGAAGAGGTCTCAAGGCTGCAAACTAAAGCAGATCGCTTGTTAAGGCAGGCCTATAGTAATTTGACTCCATGGCAAAAGGTCCAAGTGGCACGTCATCCTGATCGTCCAAAGTTTTTTGATTATTTAGATATTTTAGTTGATAACTTTATCCCTTTATCGGGTGACCGTGTATTTGCAGAAGATTGTGCTATAATCGGCGGACTCGGACAGTTTATGGATCAGACAGTTGTCGTTATGGGACAACAAAAAGGTCACGATACGGAAACGCGTATTAAGCATAATTTTGGTATGGCAAAACCAGAAGGATACCGTAAAGCAAAACGCCTGATGGAGTTAGCAGATCACTTTAAACTGCCTGTTATCAGTTTTGTTGACACAGCGGGCGCTTACCCCGGAATAGAAGCCGAAGAGCGCGGCCAAGCTGAAGCCATTGCTAAATGCATAGAAACTTGCCTAAAAATTAAAGTGCCATTGATAAGTCTTGTCATTGGTGAAGGTGGATCGGGAGGAGCAATTGCCATCGCAGCTGCGAATGCCGTTTTGATGCTGGAACATTCAATTTATTCTGTTATTTCTCCTGAAGGCTGTGCATCTATTCTTTGGCGCAGCGCAAGTAAAGCTCCAGAAGCTGCAGAGGCTCAACGTTTAACCGCCCAAGACCTGTACAAATTAGGAATTATTGATAAAATCATCCCTGAACCTGTTGGTGGAGCCCATAGATTTAAAAATGACATGGCAAAGCAAGTTAAAGAGGAAATTGGAAAAACGCTTCGCCCCCTACTTAATCTAGATGGTGAAAAACTGCTTTCTCTAAGACGCGAAAAATTCATTAATATGGGCAATAAAACCCTTTAAAATGTATCTTCCATACTTCTAACCGAGAGTTTCAATTTATGATGTCCTGGGAAATTATTGGAATTAATCTTTTATCTCCGATTGTGCTTTCGTTCTTCTTAGGCCTTTTTGCGGTTCTTATCAAAAGTGATCTGAAATTACCCCCAGGACTTTACGCTAGTTTATCCATGTATCTTTTGCTGGCATTGGGACTGAAAGGCGGAGCTGCCCTTTCCGAAACGACGTTTCATTTATTCTGGTTGCCGGGACTTGTCGTTTTGGGACTTGGGATTATTCTCCCCCTTATTGTTTATAACGTCGCGCATTTTATTGGCAAAATGTCGAATATCGATTCCTCTGCTCTAGCCGCACATTACGGATCTGTTTCAGTTGTAACTTTTATTGCCTGCCAAGTATTTGTTGAATCTTTGGGACACCCAGCCGAAGGCTTTATGACAGCACTTGTTGTTATTTTAGAGATTCCTGGCATTGTTGTTGCTCTTTTGATTGCTGAACTTTTCAAAAGAAAACAAAGATCAGCATCATCCCAAAATAATGCTTCTTTCTTTGGTTGTTTTAAAGAGCTGATTGTCAGCAAAAGTATCCTTTTACTTTTAGGAGGCCTTGCTATAGGTTACATTTCAGGAAAACCTGGGCTTCAGAAAATTGCGCCTGTTTTCGTGGATCCATTCCAAGGAGCATTAGTCCTTTTCATGCTTGATATGGGACTTGTCGCGGGAGAGCGTATTGAGGACCTAAAAGGTATGAAAGGTTTTCTTTTAACCTTTTCATTCCTAGCGCCTGTCTTGAATGGTTCTTTAGGTGTTCTATGTGGGTATTGGGCTGGCCTTTCTTTGGGCGGCGCAACCGTTCTGGGTGCTATGGCAGGTAGTGCTTCTTATATCGCAGCCCCTGCTGCTGTTCGTATTGCCTTGCCAGAAGCAAATCCTGCTTATTATTTAACCTCAGCGATTGCTTTAACTTTTCCTTTCAACCTAGCAATTGGAATCCCTCTATATTATGAAATTGCCCTTTGGCTATTTGGTAAATAAGAAATGTCGTCTTTCGAGAAGCTAGGAGGCGTTCCCTGCGGCTATCAGCCTTTTATTCTTGATGAACTTTTTAAAAAGCATCAAAAGTCTGTTGTGTTTGTCAGTTCAACAGAAGAACATTTGTATGCCTTAAAAAAGCAATTAGGCATTATTAATCCGACTATTCCCACCTATATCTTTCCAGGTTGGGATTGCCTTCCTTATGACCGTGTTTCTCCAGGGCTTGACGTTGTCACAGCGCGCCTTGAAACTCTTACCAAACTTTTGGAAAGCTCGGAACCAGTTTGCATTTTAACCAGCGTCTCTGCCCTGACTCAACGACTAGCCCCCCGATTATCCTTATTGGGAGAATCTTTAAATCTTCAATTAGGAAGTTCACTTCCCCGTGAACAGCTTTTAAAGGAATTAACCGACAAGGGCTATAGTCGCTGTGAAACCGTCTATGAAGCAGGGGATTACGCTGTAAGGGGAAGCATTCTTGATCTATTTCCAACAAATGTCCCCTTTCCTATTCGTATTGATTTCTTTGGTGATAGCATTGAAAGTTTGCGAACCTTTGATCCCTTAACCCAAAAAACCATAGAAAAAACAGAAAGAGTCGAACTAAAACCTGTTCATGAGATTTTATTAACCCCCTCGACCATTAATCAATTTCGCCATCGTTATCGTGAATTATTTGGTTCTAGCAAAGAAGGCGTTTATAAAGACCCCCTTTTTGAATCCATATCAGAGGGACGCACCTATGCCGGTATGGAACATTGGCTGCCCTTATTTTATGAAAAGTGTGAGACTTTACTCGATTATATCCCCCCTGCTCTATTGGTCTTTGATCATCAAGCAGAGGAAGCCTTTGGACACAGACAAGAATCGATCCGTGATTATTATCTTGCTCGGCTTAACCCCGTTATTGGTGATAGCCATTACAAACCCATTTCACCTGAGCTTTTGTATTGGACAAAAGAGGAGTGGTCAGCGCTTCAAACCGATTATGAATGTGTTTCTTTATCACCTTATCTATCACCAGAAATGACTGATAAAGGTGGACGTCTTCCTCCCGATTTTACAGCTATTCGGCAATCGAGTCATGAAAAGTTATTTGATACGGTATGCCAGACGATCACAAGTCATCAAGATCAGGGACGCAAAGTTATCATAACAAGTCATACAGATGGATCTCGCCAACGGTTAGAAACTGTTTTAAGAGAACATGGCCTTAAGCGCGTTCTACCCGTTACAAAATGGCCTGATCCTAAAGCTGATCCAAAAGCTGTTTATTCACTGACTATTCCCCTTGAGCAAGGTTTTGCAACACCTGAATGCTTGGTTTTAACTGAACAAGACATCCTTGGCGACCGCATAACAAGGCCAAGTCATAAAAAAAAGAAAAGCGATACATTTTTCCTTGAAGCCAATCAATTAGCAACCAATGATCTCATCGTTCACCGTGAACATGGAATTGGCCGCTACCTTGGCCTTGAAACAGTCACCATCGACAATAACGCTCATGATTGCTTGTGCCTTTTGTATGATGGCGGCGATAAACTTTTCTTACCCGTTGAAAACATCGATGCCATTACCCGTTATGGCAACGACAATAGCTTAGCTCAACTTGATAAATTAGGCTCATCCGCTTGGCAACACCGAAAAGCGAAAGTGAAAAAACGCATTCGCGTCATTGCTGAATATTTGATTCGCCTGGCCGCCGAAAGGGCCCTGCATGAAGGCGTTGTTTTAGAAAAAACCACCAATGAGTTTGATGAGTTCTGCGCGCGCTTTCCTTACGCTGAGACTGACGATCAACTGCGGGCGATTGCTGAAACATTGGAGGATATGGCGTCTGGAAAACCAATGGACCGATTGGTATGCGGTGATGTGGGCTTTGGAAAAACAGAAGTCGCCTTAAGAGCTGCTTACATTGCGGCTGCGAACGGTAAACAAGTTGCAGTTATTGTTCCAACCACTCTGTTATGCCGTCAGCATTACCATACCTTTAAACAGCGTTTTCAAGGTTTCCCTTATAAAGTTGCTCAGCTCTCTCGTCTGGTTAAGCCAAAGGACATGACCTCAATCCGTCAGGATCTGGCAGAAGGAAAAGTTGATATTGTGATTTCAACGCATGCCCTTTTCTCTGACAAAACTAAATTTGCTGATTTAGGATTGATGATTGTTGATGAAGAACAACATTTCGGCGTTAAACAAAAAGAGAAACTAAAAACGCTACAGTCAGATGTACACGTTCTAACCTTAACTGCGACCCCCATCCCTCGCACGCTTCAGTTAGCCTTAAGTGGCGTAAGGGAAATGAGTTTGATTACAACGCCGCCAATCGACCGCCTTGCCGTTCGCACCTTTGTTATGCCCTTTGACCCCGTTGTCATTCAAGAGGCCATTTTAAGGGAATACCACAGAGGTGGACAGATTTTCTATGTGTCCCCCAGAATTGAAGACCTCAGTAAACTTGCTGAGCAAATAAAAATCCTTGTACCTGAGATCAAATGTATTATGGCTCATGGACAAATGCCAGCCAATGAATTGGAAGAGGTTATGACAGCCTTTTATGACCGAGAATATGATCTTTTGCTTTCAACAAATATTGTTGAATCGGGCATTGATATTCCAACTGCCAATACTCTTATCATCCACCGTGCGGATTTGTTTGGCCTGGCTCAGCTTTATCAACTGAGGGGACGGGTTGGAAGAGCAAAAACTCAAGGGTACGCTTATCTGACAATGCCCCCTAATCAAGCTATCTCAAGCGTTGCTGAGCAGCGCCTTCATGTTATGCAAAGTTTGGATACTCTTGGTGCTGGCTTTAGTCTTGCCAGTCATGACATGGATATCCGTGGAGCTGGTAATATCGTTGGCGAGGAACAATCAGGTCATATCCGCGAAGTTGGAGTTGAGCTTTATCAACACCTTTTGCAAGAAGCCATCATTATGACCAGAGCCGAACAAGCTGATCAAGATGAAGGTTTGGAACTAACGTCTGAATGGACTCCTCAGATTAACGTTGGTACTGCTGTTTTGATTCCTGAGCTTTATGTGGCTGACCTTGGCCTTAGGCTTGGTCTTTATCGCCGAATTGCCCACCTTGAAACCCGCGCGCAAATTGATGAATTTGCAGCTGAAATGATTGACCGGTTTGGTCCCCTGCCACCTGAAGTCAACAACCTTTTCGAAGTGATTGAATTAAAAGCTTTGTGCAGAAAAGCCAATATTGAAAAAATAGATGCTGGACCAAAGGGATTAGTCATTTCTTTCCGTAATAATCTTTTCCCCAATCACCATGGCTTAATTGCGTATTTGCAGTCACCAGATACAAATAAAGCTGGTCATGCAAAGTTCCGTCCCGATCAGAAATTGGTTTTTATACGGGAATGGCCGAATCCAGAAATAAGGCTTAGAGGAACTAAACAGATTGTTAAAAATTTGAGCATTCTGGCAGCAAGGAAATAATATTAAACAAAAAATTACCGCTTTTCAGAAAGTATATTACTTAATCATACTTGACAGCGTCAAAATTATTTCCTAGCCTAATTGGATCTTAATTTTAAAGGACAGAGTACAAGAGTATATGAAAATCGCGCTTACATTCATTTTGGCCCTATTTATTAGTTCAATAGCGGTAGTCAATGCTTCAACAATTGCTACTGACGGGAAAGAGTTCGAAACTGGAGCTATTGGGCAAACAAGCCCTAGGTATTACATGAGCTGGGATGAAGTCACTGATTTAACTCAAAAGGGTTGCTGATCATCTTAACGCTTTACCTGAGAAGCCTACAGGAATGCTTATCGTATCACGAGGAGGACTAGTTCCGGGCGGCATATTGGCGCAAAAATTAGGAATCAAGAATATAAGGGTCATTTGTCTTGAAAGTTACGGTGAAGACGAAACCAGAGGCACTATCCGTTCAATATATGCACCAAATGATATCATTTTTGATGGAGAAAAGTGGGTTGTTGTTGATGATCTCGTTGATATGGGTTTAACTCTTGGACATATTAGAGAGCGTTACTCTACTGCTCATTATGTAACTTTAGCTGCTAAACCTGCAGGAAAATCATGCGTTGATTTCTCAGCAAAGGACTTTTCCCAAGATACTTGGATCGTCTTTCCTTGGGAAAATAAGTAGTCAATGTGAATTTTGAAAGATTTTTAATCCTATGGATCCTTGGATTAAGTCATGTGAAAACTGGTTTTTGACTGTTTAGTTTGTATGTTTTCTCTACACTGTCTCTAGTTTTCCTCATGCTTGACCAAAGGATCCAGCCTGTTTAATGTTATCTTGACAGGCCATTCAATGGGATTTCTAAAATATGTGCATGCACCTTAAGGCAAAATCGCCTTTTCTAAACCCTTCTTTTTTGATTCTGACTGCTTTTGTATTTGGCATATTATGCGGTTATATAAATAACCCAATCATCCTACATACTGCTGATTTCGTTACCAAGATATTTGTAAATCTTTTGAAACTTATTAGCGTTCCTATTATCTTCTTTTCGGTTGCCTCAACCATTGCCGGAATGAAAAATCTTGAAGAAACCAGATCGCTTGGCAAAAAAGTAATTTCTTATACTTTTTTGACAACCGTTATTTCAGCTGCTATTGGACTTCTCCTTTTCTTAATCATAAACCCTGTAAGCCATAGCTTGAAACTTGAAGAGTCCAACTTGACTGCAAAGTCTTTCAGTTACTTTGATCATTTGACCAATATTATTCCCTCTAATATTATTCAACCCTTTCATGAAAACAATGTTATTGGTGTCCTGTGTTTAGCCATCTTGTTTGGCCTAGCGCTTTTGGTAATTGAACATGAAAATAAAAAAAAGGAAAAAAAATCATATCTGATTGAATTCTTTATAGACATGTATGCGGTTATCACCAAAATAACATCCTGGATTGTTAGGGTTATGCCGATTGGCATTTGGGGGTTTTCTGTTTTGTTTGTTAATGAATTAAAGCAAGGGCTTTCGATCGAAGGATTGTTTTTATACCTTGCTTGCGTTGTGTTTGCCAACCTTGTTCAAGGCAGCGTTATTCTGCCAACCTTTTTAAAGTTTTTCAAAATTTCACCCTTGCGCCTTTTCAAAGCCATGTTTCCTGCTATCACCATGGCATTTTTTACAAAATCATCGGTTGCAACCCTGCCTCTTGCTCTGAAATGCGCTGAGGAAAATGCAGGCATTTCCCCAAAAGTGGCTAAGTTTACTTTCCCCCTGTGCACAACAATTAACATGAATGCATGTGCTGCATTTATTTTGGTCACTGTTTTGTTTGTAATGGGCAGTTATGGACATTCAGTAACTCCTTTAGAAATGGGCCTTTGGATTGGTATTGCAACCATTGCTGCAGTAGGAAATGCAGGCGTTCCTATGGGATGCTATTTCCTAACAAGCTCATTGCTTGTTGCGATGGATTATCCCTTAACCATTATGGGGATTATTTTACCGTTTTATGCCTTGATTGATATGCTGGAAACTGCTTTAAATATCTGGTCAGATTCGTGCGTAGCTGCAGTTGTTGATAAGTCAATCAACCCTTCTTTGGCATAACTGTCGCATCAACGCGCCTTAA
Organism: uncultured Alphaproteobacteria bacterium; assembly: GCA_903899945.1. Lineage (GTDB taxonomy): Bacteria > Pseudomonadota > Alphaproteobacteria > Paracaedibacterales > CAIULA01 > CAIULA01. The sequence goes on from CAIULA010000013.1 coordinate 42,584, forward strand.
CTGACTTTTAACAAATCCCTTTTAGGATTGAAGTAATGATGGAATTATCTTGGGTTTATGAAATGGTACGTCGGATATTATCCTTATTCATAATTTGTCATGGAGTTGCCCTTGGGTTCTGGAATGACAATCATATCAAGCAAGCCTGGACTCAGCACCGAACAGAGATTGAAACAGAAACATCAGCTTATGCGTCTGCTCAAAAAGGCTATAAGATGGCCTATTGGGCAGCTAATCAAGCCTACAAACGTGCCCAGTATTATTATCAACCCGAGGAATTAGCATCAGTCCGCTCTTACCTTCAGCTTTCATACAGTGTTTTCAATAGCGGTAGTGGTTTTGGGGGGATTAAAAAGAAACCAATCGATCCAACAACCAGAGAGCTAGCACGCAAAACTTTAACAATTTTAGGCTTAATGGTAAGAGATCCTTTGTTTTCTTTTGATAAAGAATCAACTGCTCCGACTAAGGTTCATAGACAACGCGCAAAAGAATTTTTGAAAAAAGTGCAGCAAATTAATCGTAATAATCAATTATACAGTGATTATTATTCTACAATGTATAGTGGTGGTGACGTTGATTGGTCCTTTGTACCCGAGGGCGTCAAAGAGGTAGATGAGGAATTCAAACAAACAGTGAATTCATATACCGATGATAAAGGAAAGACCATTATTAATGGATTAAGCTCAAAAAGCTCTATTTCCCTTTTTCCAGCTACCTTAGAAGAAGAAATCTCTTTAGCAGATGCCCATGTTGGAATATGTCCTGGATGTAAAGAAATGCAGACAACGCTGGGTGAAATGGAGGCTTGGTGGAAAGCTCGTATTAAAGAAGATCCAACTGGGAGAAATGCTAATTCTGCTGCAACCTTTGGAGATTCATTTGACAGCTTTGAAACATCAGCATGGGGTAACAGCGGATTAAAATATTTAAAAGCCGGTCAACCAGAGCGATTTAGCTTAGCATCTGGCATTGATTTTAATGTCTATGTTCCAAAGAATGTACAGCCAGGAGCTCCTGTTGTTTTCATCATTTACGATGGAATTAGACGTGATTTTGACCTTTACAACAATCGCTCAGGTTTCAATGAAGAAACAGTTCTTGCTCATGCTGGCTGTATTGTTGTTAGAGTTAAAGGGATGAAAGTATATGATAGAAAAGAACCATCTAACCCAACAGCGCTACGTTATAATCGCACTAATTTTCCAGATCAAATCTTTAAAGACATAGAGGATATATACATAGCCCTTCGGGATCAAACTTTTGTAAGAAATGATGGTTCGTTTTATCCTCAATTGATTGCTCCCGGGAAAACCAAGACGTTCCTTCATGGAGCCAGTTTTGGCGGATATATGACAATGATGGCAGCAACCACAGATTATGTAATGGAAAAAGCAATAACAGGGAAACCTTTTAGAGAATTGTTCGATGGATACATTCCTTATGCAGGTTTTTATGATTGGGCTCAAGACCACGCAAACTTAGAAAATTCCTATTCAAACATCGACAGGAGAAGATCGGCAAGTACCCGAGATTACAAAACAAGAACCCGAGGAGGAGAAGCTTTTGATATTTCGCAACATACCCTTTATCTATCAGATGATCCGCTAGCGAATGAAGCGGTTAATCACAGGATGTCACCTCTTTATCATGTCGACCGCCTGAACCGTCCAGTTTTATTAATGCATGGTTTTCGAGATACCAATGTGGGAGTAGATGCCGCATTAAATATGTTAGGAGCCATTAAAAAGGCACACAAACAATACCTAGTTGATCTTATGATTTTACCAGAGCATAAACATGATTCCGATGCGAGTAGCGTAAATAACGATTTTGGAGGCAGGTCAAGAAATGAAGAAAGAAGAGTTGAGTTTTTGAAAGATTATTTTGACCCCATGCTTTATTTTATTCGTCAAATTCAAAATGATGAAAGGCCTCAAACTGAACATAATCTTTTGAGAAAACTAAAGGAAAAAGCACAACGTATAAAATCAACCTCTCAAGAAGATAAGCTTTTAGGAAAACAAAAAAATGACCGGTATCAGGATGAACCTTTGTCTAAATTATCAACGTTTCTGTCTCAAAGATTGACTGATAGGGATGCAAGGTTAACCGAGTTGCTACAAAACCCTACAGAAGCTAAAATTATAGATTACGCTAAAGAGTTTCCCATCTATACAAACCAAAAGGCATTTGAGCTTGGTGATGTAAAAAGACCAGATCTTCCCAGTGCTGTTTATAATGAAACTGCGCGCAAAAGATTAATGATGCTCTTTTTGGAAGCAATTTATGCTCTTTCCCAATCTAACGCAAGGCTATTTGCACAAATTTCTCCCGATTCTCTCTCTTTAAGGTCAACAAACGGTGGGCTTTTTTGGCTGGAGGAAAGGGTGTCGGAAGATCTAAATAAAAAGGCAGTAGCGCTTGGAAGAGATGAAAGAGCAACAGCCCTTGCAAACATAAGAGAAAAAGGGTTTTCCGATGAAAATATTATTGCCTACCTCGAAAAATTACCAAATTTCTTTGGAATTTCAGGGCCCTATAAAATGACGCCTTTCTTTTATCAACTAAAACGTAAAGAAATTCACCAAGCCATTCGAAATGTCTTTTTCCCAAGTGAATGGCTGTATGATAGGTTAAAAGAGGATATGAAAAAGGAATCGGCACGCCCTGTGGACCGCAGGCCTATGTTTTATTCCTACGATGATCATGAAACCTTTCTTGATCAATGTCGAAAAATAGGTCACGTTGATGATACTTCTGATATGCTGTCTTCAGAAACATCTCAGGCATTTGAATCTTTTAAAGAACATACAAGACAATGGCCCGATAGTGTCGTTAAAAGACATTTTTTGAGTCTTAAACCATTAGAATTCACAAAATTAATTCAGCCATCTTGCGCAAGAATAAATAAAGAGAAAGAAGAAAAACAAAGAGCAGAAGCCGCGTCAAGATCTCCTTTTTAAATAGGCTGACTAGTCGAGTGGGTAATAATTGAAAGACGGTATCAATTTTAAGGAATCACTGCTATAAATAGATCAACTTTTCTCTAATTCAAATTCAGGCATGAGCCAAAATCAAATAAGCATTCGCGGGGCGCGCGAACATAATTTAAAAAACATCAATGTTGACATGCCGCGCGATAAACTTGTGGTCATCACGGGCCTGAGTGGTTCCGGTAAATCTTCACTTGCCTTTGACACTCTTTATGCCGAAGGGCAAAGGCGATATGTCGAAAGTCTATCCGCTTACGCGCGTCAATTTTTACAGTTGATGCAAAAGCCTGATGTGGATTCAATCGAAGGTTTAAGCCCAGCTATTTCCATTGAACAAAAGACAACTTCCAAAAACCCTCGTTCAACTGTGGGTACAATTACCGAACTGTATGATTATCTTCGCCTATTGTATGCCCGCGTTGGTGTACCTCATTCACCCGCAACAGGGCTTCCCATTGAGGCCCAAACTGTCAGTCAAATGGTCGATCGCATTTTGGTAATGCAGCCACGGACAAAACTGCTCCTTATGTCCCCTATCGCTCGCGGCCGCAAAGGTGAATATAAAAAAGAATTACTAGACCTGAAAAAAAAGGGATTCCAGCGTGTCAAAATCGACGGCAAAGTTTATGACCTGGATGAAGTTCCAAACTTAAGCAAAAACATTAAACATGACATTGCCGTTGTTGTGGATCGTCTGGTTGTCCCCGAAATGGAAGGACAAACGGAATGGCGTACGCGCCTTGCAGATTCGTTTGAAACGGCACTTCATTTAAGTGATGGCTTAGTGTGGCTTGAAAATGTTGATGATGGAACGACAACGACATTTTCCGCGAAATTCGCCTGCCCTGTTTCCGGTTTCACCTTAGATGAAATTGAGCCCAGGCTATTCTCATTTAACAGCCCTCAGGGGGCCTGCCCGAGCTGTGATGGCCTTGGGGTTGAAATTGTCTTTGATCCAAGCTTAGTTGTTCCTGACCCCGGAAAAAGTATAAGAGAGGGCGCCGTCCTTCCCTGGAGCGATGATTCACAAACCAGCAAACGCAGTTCTTATTCCCGTGAATATTACGCTCAAGTCCTTGAGGGCGTCGTTAAGTATTATGATGCCTCACCGGTTGTGCCTTTCAATGAACTGCCAGAACATGTGCAAAATAAAGTTCTTTATGGTTCGAATAAGGAACCTGTTCCTATTCATTTCAATGACGGCATTAGAACCTATATCACAAAGAAAGCCTTTGAAGGTGTCATCCCCAACCTAAAACGCCGCTGGCAGGAAACAGAAAGCGATTGGGTTCGTGAAAATCTTTCCCGTTTTCAAAATGAACATTCCTGTTCTGTCTGTGAAGGCAAACGATTAAAACCAGAAGCTTTGTGCGTTAAAATCAACGATAAAAGCATCGCAGATATTTGTGACCTTTCTATCCTTAATGCTCTGAAATGGTTTAAGGATTTAACGTTAACCATTAAACAACAGGAAATTGCTGCCCGAATTTTAAAGGAAATCAATAGTCGTCTGCATTTCTTAGTCAATGTAGGACTGGACTACCTTACTCTTTCGAGGTCCTCCGGAACTCTATCAGGGGGAGAAAGCCAGCGCATCAGGCTTGCCTCTCAAGTAGGATCGGGCCTCACGGGAGTTTTGTATGTTTTGGATGAACCGTCAATCGGCCTTCATCAACGCGACAATGATCGTCTTTTAACAACATTAAAGCATCTACGCGATATCGGAAACACGGTTATCGTTGTTGAACATGACGAGGACGCCATTAAAACAGCTGATTACGTTATTGACATGGGACCTGCTGCCGGTGTTCATGGCGGTGAAATTATTGCCCAAGGAACCCCGCAAGATATTATGGATTCAGCCGAGAGTATCACAGGACAATACCTGACAGGGAAACGGTTTATTCCCCTGCCTACAGTAAGACGTCATGGTCACCCAGGAAAATCTCTGGAACTGATCGGAGCCACGGCAAATAACCTTAAAAACGTCACTGTCAAAATTCCACTTGGAACATTCACGTGTGTAACTGGCGTTTCAGGGGGCGGGAAATCTTCCCTTGTCATTGAAACCTTATACAAAGCTATTGCTCGCGCTTTCAACCATGGACGAGAAATTCCAGGGCCTCATAAAAAATTAAATGGCATGGAATACATCGACAAAGTTATTGATATAGATCAATCACCAATTGGCCGTACACCTCGTTCAAACCCCGCCACTTATATTGGTTGTTTTACAGCCGTCAGAGAATGGTTTTCAAGCCTGCCAGAATCGAAAGCGCGCGGTTATGGTCCAGGCCGATTTTCCTTTAACGTTAAGGGAGGCCGGTGCGAGGCTTGTCAAGGTGACGGCGTTATTAAAATTGAAATGCACTTTTTGCCTGATGTTTACGTTCAGTGTGATCAGTGTCATGGAAAACGTTATAACCGAGAGACCCTCGAGATAATGTACAAGCACAAAACCATCGCCGATGTTTTGGATATGACCGTTGATGAAGCGGTTGAGTTTTTTGAGGCTCACTCTCAGGTTCGCGATAAACTGAAAAGCTTGCAGCAAGTTGGACTTGGCTACATTCATGTAGGGCAGCAAGCAACAACTTTATCGGGCGGAGAAGCCCAGCGCGTCAAACTAGCCAAAGAGCTTTCCCGAAGGGCAACAGGACGAACTTTGTATATCTTGGATGAACCCACAACAGGTCTTCATTTTGAGGATATACGGAAATTATTAGAGGTTCTTCATAAACTGGTTGATCAAGGAAACACTGTAGTTGTTATTGAACATAACTTAGAAGTAATTAAAACAGCGGATTGGATCATTGATATGGGCCCTGAAGGCGGTGCCAAAGGCGGCAAGGTTGTTGCCGTTGGATTGCCTGAAGATATCATTAATGTTGCAGAAAGCTATACAGGGCAATATTTGAAGCCTTACTTGGAAAAGGAGATAAGTAAGATTAGTGAGAGATAATCTTACTTGTCATCCTCAGTTCACTCAACCGTTACAGATTTGGCCAAATTGCGAGGTTGATCAATATCAGTTCCTTTAAGAAGCGCAATATAATAAGCCAGCAATTGCACAGGAATTGTATAAAGCAATGGCTCGAAGAAAGTGTCAACCTTTGGAAGTATAATAATTTCAACTGAATAAATTGCCTTAATTTGCTGAGTTATTTTAGCGGCCCCAGCTTCATCTGTTAGACAAAGCACTTGTGCGCCTCTGGCAATAACTTCTTGAAGATTGGAAAGGGTTTTTTCAAACCATTCATCATAAGGCGCTAATACAACCACAGGCATTGTGGTATCAACAAGCGCTATAGGACCATGTTTTAACTCGCCTGCCGCATAGCCTTCGGCATGGATATAAGATATTTCTTTAAGTTTAAGAGCGCCCTCTAAAGCGATCGGATAGGTAACTCCCCGTCCTAGATACAAAGCGTTACGAGCGGTTGTAAAGCTCAGGGCATGCTTACGGTAAATTTCATGGCTTTGTAAAACATGACTGATGATACCGGGAAGAGAAAATAGAAAAGTTGTAAGCGTGTTTAAGTCTTGAGTCGATATTTTCTTATTCTCTTGTCCCATTTTGAGACTTAAACAAGCCAAAGCCATTAATTGTGCTGTGAATGCTTTGGTCGAGGCAACGCCTATCTCAGGGCCCGCCAACGTTTGAATCACAAAGTCAGAGTGGCGGGCAATAGAACTCTCAGCCACATTTACAATAGACAAGATTTTCTCACCCCTTGCTTTCAGCATAGATAATGCAGCTAAGGTATCAATCGTTTCACCAGACTGCGAAATAGAAATATTAAGGGTATTTGGAACATGAACAGGACTTCGGTAACGAAATTCAGATGCTATTTCCACATCCGTTTGAATACAAGTCCACTTTTCAAACCAGTATTTTGCAACAAGACCTGCATAGTACGAGGTTCCACACGCAATGATCTGTATACGTTTAAATGATTTCCAATCTAGGTCTATTCCTTGAAGCTCTATTTCTTTATCTTCAAGATGAATTAAAGATTGCAATGTGTTGCTAAGAACTGTTGGCTGCTCAAAAATTTCTTTGAGCATATAATGGCTGTATTCTGCTTTACTTACAGCTTCGCCTGTCACTTGGCTTCGTCTTAAAGGGCGTGACGCTTCATGACCATCCTTGTCATAAAATTTATATGTACATTGAGAATTGGAAGGATTTTTTTCCAAGACAACCAAATCTCCTTCTTCGAGATAACATAAGGTCTGGGTCCAAGGCGCAAAGGCGATTGCATCAGAACTTACAAATAACTCTTTCTCACTAACACCAAGAACCAGTGGGCTGCCTCTGCGCGTTGCAATCATTGTATTTGGTGCTTTTTTAAAAATGATCGCTAACGCAAACGCACCTTTTAAAAGATTTAATGATTTTTGTACGGCCTCTAGCGGGGAACATCCTGTCTGTAAGAAATCCGTGATCAAGTGAACAATGACTTCGGTGTCCGTTTCGCTTTGAAACGTATGACCTTTTTCTTGTAGCGATTCCTTTAAATCTGCAAAGTTTTCAATAATACCATTGTGAACAACAGCAACTTCTTCGCTTGAATGAGGGTGGGCATTTTCTGTACTGGCAGCCCCATGGGTTGCCCATCTGGTATGACCGATTCCAACAACACCATTAATCGGATCTTTTGAAAGAAGCTGTTCTAGCTGAAAAAGTTTACCGACAGAGCGTCTTCTATGGATTTGATTATGATCAATTGTTGCAATCCCTGCTGAATCATAACCCCTATATTCAAGTCTTTTTAGACCATCAACCAAATACTCTCCAGCTGGTAGAGACCCTATAACCCCAATAATTCCACACATAACTTTAGCCTAAAACGTTAATTCTTAAGCTGCACTATAGCCGCTATTTTTAGATATGTGTGTGACGAATTGTAACAAGAGAGGAAAAAATGAGAATATATAAATAAAAAAACCTACGGCTGTTACCAGCCGTAGGTTTTGTGTTTTGACAACTTCTAAATTTAGAACTTGTAACCAACACCGATTTTGAATTGGTGTTGAGTAATCTTGTAGCTATGAAGCATGTCATTACCGTTAGCAATACCATTCGGGAAACCAGTAATGTTTTGATCAAGACCACTGATCTTTGGACCAAACAAGTAGGAGTATTCAGCACGTAAGAACATGTTCTTTGTGATGTATGCTTCCAAACCAAGACCAGGCGCAAAGCTAAGTGCATTTTTAGACTTTGAGAAGGTTTGGTTTGAAGCCGCTTGTTGAGCTGGAGTTTGTGTGTTTTGTGATGCAGTAATTGTAGCTGAATTTGGAACAACTTGAGCTGTCCACTTACCAGCTTCAACAGCCAAACGGATATAAGCCAATGTGCTTGGTGTAACCATGTAACCAACGCGCGCAGCTAAACCGTAGTAGTTTGTTCTTTTAACTGTTGATTTGAAGTAACCAGTTGCACTTCCGGAAGCACTGTCATCGTATGTAGCAACTTTTGATGAATCAAAACCACCATAAACTTCACCACCGAAGTATGCGCCTTGACCAACTACCATACCGTATCCAGCAAAAGCGCCGAAAATACCGGCCATTTTTCCTGAATCAGATTTGAAATTCTGTTGATAAGAGGATGCCCCGTAACCGTTACCAGCTTGTATGTTGTTTGCGTTATAAAAACTATATTTCACATTAGTGTTTGCCACACCGGCGTTAGCACCCAAGTAGAAACCACTTGAAGCTGTATTTCCTTCAGCAAAAGCTGCACCTGAAATTGCAGCAGCAGCTAGTAATGCTGTTGTTAATTTTCTCATTTTTAACTCCTTAAAATGTTACGGAAGCTTAATGCTTTACCGTATGTTTTCCATTTACTGTACTTATACTTTTTATCAGATTAGGGGGATATCTCAATCTTTTTCGGGGAACAGGAACCTAGGAAAGTTAATCGGTGTGTCTGAAATGTCACAAATTTATTTGCGGGAAACGTCCATTTATACCCTATTATTCACTTCAATGATTATACTTTTGCAATATCTAAATCCTTTAAAAAAAATCATAATTGAAGTACACAATTACCGCAAGATAAAACTTAGGACCTAATCGGCCATCCTCTCTAGGCGTGGCCAATTTCAAAAGTTAAAATAGATGGATCCACGCCTATCGTAGCAAATGAATCTCTCCATTTTGTTTTTAAACAAGAATCAAAAACAAGACCAGTGTTTGAATCAACTACAATCCAGCCATTTTCTTGGATTTCCTGATCTAACTGACCAGCTGTCCAGCCAATATAGCCAAGGCAAATACAAAAATCTTCAGGGCCTGTCCCCTGGGCTATCGCGCGAAGAATTTCAAGCGTTGAGGTTACAGCAAAATGGTCATTAATGACAACTGTCGTCTCAGCATTATAGTCTGTTGTGTGCAAAACAAATCCACGATTCATCTCGGTAGGACCACCATAGTGAACGATTACACCTTCCATTTCAAATGGGCTTTCTATTCTAAGCTGGGTAAAAAGATTTTTTACCGTTAAATCAGAAAGCGGCTTATTAATCGTAAGACCAATGGCTCCATTAGCATCATGCCCACACACATAAATCACAGATTGCATAAAATTTGTATCTTCTAAAAATGGGTTTGCAACTAACAATTTTCCTGTTAGATAACCATCCATTCTTGATTTATCAGTCTTTCTTTGCTCAAGCTTCATGATTTTCTCAAATTCCCGATCCTTATGAAGAACTTATTTTCTATCTTGCACATAAAATCGTTACGATATATTTAACAGACTTAAAGAAAATCTATTGCTCATCTTAAAAACTGTGTCCTAGGATAGGACTAAGAGCTCTTTAATTAAAAATGGATTTTATGGCCTTTTCTCATGAACACGAAATTAATAAGCACTACATAAATCAGATTAAAAAGCTTCCTATTCTAAGCGATGAAGAAGAATATACGCTTGCAAAGCAATGGAAAGATAAACAAGACTCAAAAGCAATAGAAGCACTTCTTAACAGCCACTTACGCCTTGTTGCCAAAATTGCCGCAGGATACAGGGGATACGGTCTGCCCGTAACTGATCTTATAGCAGAAGGAAACCTGGGCATGATGCAGGCAATGAAACATTATGATCCAGAAAAAGGTTTCCGATTTTCCACATACGCAATGTGGTGGATTAGGGCAAGCATGCAAGAATACATTTTACAAAGCTGGTCTCTTGTGAAAATCGGAACAACCAGCGCCCAAAAAAAGTTATTTTTTAGCCTTAAAAAAACCCACGCAAAACTGAATCAGGACACCCCTAACGAAGATGGCCTATCCCATGAAAAAATTAAAGCTATTGCTATAAAACTATCCGTCAAAGAAGAAGTAGTAGCGCAAATGCACCAACGGCTTGGAGCAAGAGATCATTCTTTGAACGTCCCAATGGGGAATCAAGATGAAAGCACAACCGAATGGATCGAATGGATTACCGATGAAAAGGAAAATCAAGAGATACAGATTATTCAAGCCGATGAAATGAAAAAAAGACGTGACCTTTTTAGCAAAGCCATCAATTGCTTAAATCAAAGGGAGCACATCATTCTATACGACAGACGCCTAAAAGAACCGCCGCTTACGCTTGAAGAAATCAGCGGTAAGCTTAAAATTTCTCGTGAACGTGTTAGACAAATTGAAAACACTGCATTTGATAAATTGAAAAAACAGATCAAACGTCTAACAACCCCACATCATCATCACATATGAATACATAAGGTTCTAAGACCTATTCTCCTTCAGCGGCAGATATTTGATTATCAAAAAGCTGAACGGGGCCTTGGGGCATAAGAGTCGAAATAGCGTGCTTATAAATCAACTGTGAATGTCCATCACGCTTTAAAAGCACAGTACAACTATCAAACCACGTCACTATCCCTTGCAGTTTAACACCATTGATTAGAAAAACAGTAAGGGGGGTTTTATTTTTACGAACATGATTTAAAAAAACATCTTGTACATTTACAGGCTTATCCGCTGCCACGATCTTTCTCCCAAATTTTATTTATTTTTTTCTTTATTAAAATTTATCATACTTTGGATGAAAAAAATTTCAATCGGCAATTTCGTAAAGTTGCAGTAAAATTAATAATAAATTTTCGCAATTTGAAATATTTGGAACCAAAAGTTCGTTTTCGCAGTTTTCCCCTAAGGCAATTGGCTGACATCCACTTGCTCTTGCCGCTTGCCAATCGACGATTGTATCTCCTACAAACCAAATTTCTTCTGATGCTTTTAGCCCTATTCTGTCCAATGCTAAGAAAATTGGATCTGGAGCAGGTTTATCTTTCTCTGCATCTCCTGCTCCGATTACAGTATTAAAAAAACCTGACCAATTTAAAAACTCTATTTCTTTGTTCAAAATAGAAGTTTTTTTATTGCTTACTACCCCTAGCTTTATATTTTGCTTTGCCAGAAAATCTAATAAGGATAAAGCATCAGGCATTGTTTTTAATTCTTCCAAATGAAATTCATTGAAGTTTTTGTAAAAGAATTCTCGTGCTTCTTCCCATTTATCACCAAATAACGTTGGAAACGCTTCTCGCGAAGACTTATGTGCTGTAGATTTGACCTTTTCCAAAGTCCACAAAGGCATTTTATATTCAGCAAGAGTCAAATTAATAACACGATGCAAAATCTCCCAGGTGCTCACAAGGGTATTATCCCAATCAAAAAGAATAGCCTGAGGTTTTTTAAGGTTATAGGCCATAAATTTCCAAAGTTAAAAAATACTCTAGGGGATTTTACTCGCTGATACATAAAATTACAATTAACAAGAAAAATCCTTTGTCATCCTGATAAGATTATGTTAGAAAAGTTCCTATGGTCCCCGGTAGCTCAGTCGGTAGAGCAAGTGGCTGTTAACCACTGGGTCGGCGGTTCGAGTCCGTCCCGGGGAGCCAATTTTTCTTGAATAAATCTTTTTTACATCACCGTAGTAAAAAACTACAGATTTTGATCCGATGGGCTGATTAGAATCAACTTTTAAAAGTCAGAAAATGCTGGATATAGGTTGGAGCGAATATTTATTTATTGCCGTCTTGGCGCTTGTGTTATTAGGCCCAAAAGAGCTTCCGATTGTTCTTAGAACGATTGGTCGCTTTGTGGCAAAAGCCAAAGAAGTAAGCAGCTCTTTACAAGAACAATTTTATAATCTAGAACAAGAACATTCGCTAAAAGAAGACTATTTCCATACAAAGTCTCAAGAAACATCTGATCACGTCTACCCCTTTCCTTACCAATTCTCTAGCTCACACATACCGGTAAAGGCACCAAAAGCTTACCCATTACCTTGGATGTAAGCATAAGAAGAATTACTGAAATATCATTTTTGCTACCTAAACCACTATTGACTTAATCTTCGATTTAGTCATTATTGGCCCGTATAAAGGGAGAACTCATTTGAAAAAAAAGCTTGTTATTACGTTTTGTGTAATGCTTTTTATTTTTATTGCCTGCAAAACTTTAAAAAACGACCTTTTTTCTCAAGAAGGTCAGAACTATATGGGAATTCCTGAGTTTGGAATACGAGCGGACTTAAAGATCCTAGATCAATTTCCTGTCATTCCTCCTGCGCTTAGTAAAACGGGAAAATGTTTTTTAACATTTAACAAAATGGGATTCGACATAAATTCCACAAATCTTAGCTGGGTTGCAGAGGAATTTATTAATTTTTGTCAAAAACATCCAGGCGAGTATGTATTAGATGTAGGAGCAGGATATGGTTTTTTATCCCGCCACGTTCTTTCAAAAGGGATGTTCGTTATTTCTAATGATATTGAAATACAACACTTACTTTATAGTCGAAAAAGAGTGAAGGATCCTGATCAAATTTCAAGGCTGTTTCTCAATACAAATCCATTTCCCTATCTTGATATCCCGAAAAACTCTTTACGAGCCGTTATTTTGCATAGAATTTTGCATTTCTTGCCAGGCGAAGAAATTGATCTAGGCCTTGAAAACGTAAAGCATTGGTTAAAAAAAGGCGGCAAAATCTATATTATGGTCATGTCCTCTGAACATGTGGGATATTGCCAGAAAATTCTTCCTGCATTTGAAGAAAGAAAGAAAAATGGAGACCCATGGCCAGGGATGTATTTAGATGTTCCAAAATATTTACCAACACAAGCCTATAATTTACCCAGTCAATTACACATTATGGATCAAGAAGTCCTGAGAAATGCTTTAGAACGTCATGGTTATGAAATTGAAAGAATAGGCTACGTTTCCATGCACGGATTTGGAACTGAAACCGCGAGAGATGGCAAAGAGGCTATAGGCATAATTGGAATTAAGAAAAACTAAGTTCTGGTATTTATTGCACCATGAAAAAAGGCTTATGACAGAAACAAACTGATCGAAAAAGCAATGAGAATAAGCCCTGTCCCTCTTTCAAGCCAATGGCGATAATCTTGAAATTTGCTTACAAATCTGTTGTCTGTAAAGAAAATTGCGACAATAGTAAACCAGCATAAAGACAAAACACCAATCCAGCCTCCGTAAACCAGTTTGTGATAGAGAGGCGTTTCAACCGACACAACAACAGAAAATAGTGCAAATACAAAGATAAAAGCTTTTGGATTGGAGAGCGTTGCTAAAAACCCATCATAAAAAGCCCGCAATCGATTCGTCTTCTTGTATACAAACTCAAAATCATTCTCAACTCTAGGCTTACTTAAAATGCCCCTAATGCCTAGCCAAAATAAATAAATGGCTCCGGTCAATTGAATCACGCCAAAAGCTCTTGGAGAATTTGTAATCAGCAAACCAATACCCAGTAAATTTAACGCTACATGAGTCATATCTCCCAAAGCGTTACCAAGCGCAGTTGCAATTCCGGCCTCCCTACCATAAGTTAAGCTATTTTTGACAACCACGGCAAAGCCCGGACCCGGACTCATAATAGCCAGTCCAGCAATCGTTGTGACACTCAGCCACTCATTAAAGAGTATCATCGGTTATTCTATCCCCGTTTTTAAGGTGAGAAGGACGATCTAACAAAAGAAGATTATTATTTTCATCTAAATATCCAAGAAGCGTGAAAGAATCTGGATCATCTTCAGATAAGACTCCAGCGATCGCCTTTCCCACAAGCTGAATAACCTCATAGGTTAATGCCAACGCAGCAGTCGTTTTGCGCCTACCCAACTCACCAAAGTCAGCAAAAATCTCATAACTTTCTTTATCTCCCGTCGGAGAATACTGCACTAAAACAATAGTACCAGCGTAAACCTCACCTAGCGGTTGAAGCACATTTATTGCCCCTACCCTATCTGAGTTTATTTCGATTTGGCCCTTATAAATAACTTTTGCTTCCCCTGTCATAACAAGATCAGAATTATCAAAATCAATCTCAAGAATTCCACCATCTTGGTGAACATTGACTTTCCCGGAAACAAGCCCTCGAACCCTCGCTGCAACTACGGCTGCACAGGCTCCGGACCCGCAAGCGGGCGTCAACCCTGAGCCTCTTTCCCACACTTTTAAAGCAAGGTTCTCTTCATCAAAAATTTTCGCAAAACCAACATTCATTCTCTCTGGGAACTGAGCATCATGCTCATGAAGATGACCTTCTAATAATGGTCCCAAAGTTGCAACATACCCGATATCATCGACGAAACAAACCAAATGAGGGTTACCTAAATCTACAAAAACGGGAGCAGGATCTGAAATTCGTTGATATTCCTGCAAATTAATCTCTGCATTCCATTCAGGAGACGGCATTTTTACAGCTATTTGATTATCTGCAACCTTTTTGCACTGCAAATAACCACCGGCAGTATGCAAATAGACTTCTTCTGCTACAGTTTGGTTCATTAGAATTTCGGCAACGCACCTGGTGCCGTTACCGCAAGCCTCAGCTTCAGAACCATCAGCGTTAAAAAAACGAACCATAAACTCTTTTGGGTCAGGAGTATCTTCTACAAAGATCACCTGATCGCAGCCAATTCCCTCTCGGCGATCACTTAGAAAAAAACTTAAAGCACCTAGGTCAATCCCCTCTTCCACTGAATGCAAAATAACAAAATCATTGCCAAGCGCTGAAGCTTTTATAAAAGAAAGGATTGTATTTTTCACGATTTTAATTTCTCTAAGATAGCAAAAGGATTTTTCCTATCTTGAAATTGCTCAAGGACTTTGCTTGCATCGCTATCAGGAGCTCTTGGATAAGGATTCAAAGACAAAGATAGATACTGAGCCGTTATCTCTCCCAAATCAATTTCATCAAAAGTGCTGTATTCAAAATCATCGTCTAATTCTGGATCCAAAGGATCCAATTCTTCATATTTTTTATCAACGACTTGAAGGTCAATATCAACATCGATCACTTCACGGACCGGAGCAAGAGTTACAACGCAACTTTGCACAACCACAGCATGCAATTTACCGCTAAGGTTATATCCTCCTCGACTGGTTTTCACAGGATCGATATCATAGCGAGCCTCAAGAGATTCGATCTCTATTAAATTAAATCGCTTAGCAAGAGCCTTACACTCTTCTTTTAAAGCCGTCACAATGTAGTATGCTTTATCGCTGTGGATACGTTCCAGATTGACGACCCGCATTAGTTCCGTATTATTATTTTCCATGGATACTCGACCCTCTCACTTTCTTAAGTTTTGAGTATTTTCTTGCAAAGAGTTGACATCTTCTTAAAGTAATGCGAAATCTAGAAAAATGTAAGGAATAAATATCTGATTTTATGATGGTTCGTTTTTCTCTTTTTCTAAATCTCTTTCTGATTAGTTTTCTGCTTGTGGGATGTTATCCAACCATAGACAGCAGAGGGTATAATCCTGAGACTATGGACGTAAAAAAAATCCAAATTGGCGTTGATACGATGCAGACTATCCAAGAACGTTTTGGCAGCCCATCTACATCTTCTGCTTTTGGTGATGAAAACAAAGGGCATAACTGGTATTACATCTCTAAAAGAACATCGACAACTTCGTTTTACAGACCCGAAACACTCGAACAACAAACGATAGTTCTTAGATTTGATGCACAAGGGATTGTAAGAGATGTTTCAAAATATGAAGGTGAGCACCCTGTTATTCCAATCGACAGAAAAACAGAAACCACAGGTTACGAAACTTCAATCATGCGCGATATTTTCGGTAACTTTGGACGATACAGCTCACAATCAAAAAATAAACCTGGACCCTAAGGCCTATACATGGAAGTTGCCTTTTATCAGCTAACAACCACACCTCTTGAAAAGATGCTCCCTAAGCTTCTTGAGAAAGCCTATGCATCGAATCAAAGAGCAGTGGTTTTGGTTGATAGCCAAGAACGTCTTGAGCTGCTTAATTCTGTTTTCTGGACTTACTCAACGAATGCTTTTTTGCCACACGGGTCAGCTGCTGATGCTCCTGAAACTCATAGCCATCAACCCATTTGGTTAACGACAAAAGTTGAAAATCCCAATGAAGCCAGCTTGATTATTTCAACCTCCGGTGCGCTTATAGAGCCATCAAGTGGCTTTAATCGTTGTCTAGATGTATTTGATGGAAATATCCCGGACTTTCTAACGGCAGCCGATAATCGTCTCAGGCATTATCAAAGCTTAGGAGTTGCCTGCGTTTATTGGCGTCAAAATATGCAAGGTGGCTGGGAAGATATTTCGAAGGCTATTTAAGCACATTCCTTTCAGCTCATTCGTCGGATGTTTGAAACTTCTTGATTTCCCTTCAAAAAGGTTTATTTTATTATTGTTAGCCTCGGCTGACTATGGCGATAAACGGTATATGTAATAAGCGTTGCGGACCCGGGGGCGGTACCCGGCGCCTCCACCATTAAAATTTATTAAAGTTATGGGGGTGAAACAGGATCGACGCGCGTACTAAAGATGTATTTTTCGCTCGGCATTGTACCACCGTTATCGGGCTGTTATAATAAGTGCTACATTTTTAAGCACAGGGGTAGCTACACGTAGACGTCGTCGTCGTGTTGCTGCGTCAAACCGTAATTGGAATTTAGCAGCTGCTAACTCCAATCGTTTTGTTGCAGCTCAAGCCGCTTAAGAGTCAGTGTTAACTGACTTGAGAGTATTTTGACTACCGCGGTCGGGGGCAACCGGGCAACAGAATGCCCCCACTTTTTAAAAGTGTCAAACGCCAATAGAAGGTTTAAACCAGTGAGTAAAAAAAGTTATATAGATTATGAGCAGCTTGTACAAAAGGCACTGCGTACGGTTGTCAGAGAGTCCCTATTATTTGCAACCAAAAAAGGGCTTCCTGGAAATCATCATTTCTACATTGCCTTTGCTACTGATCATCCTGGCGTTGATTTACCTGATTATTTAAAAGAGCAATATACCGATGAGATCACCATTGTTCTGCAACATGAATTCTGGGATCTGGTCGTTGAAGAAGATCGTTTTGCAGTAACGCTGTGTTTCAATGACATTCACGAACGTCTTCTTATCCCCTTTGATGCAATCATTAGTTTTGTGGATCCAACTGTTAAATTTGGTCTTCAGTTCACACCGAACCTGGAAGAGAAAATTGAGAAACCTAAAAAGGCTCCTGTAAAATTATCAGAGATCTCAGAAAAATCCGTTGATATTGCTGATTTTGAATCAGAGCCAGCAGAGTCTGGATCAAATGTTGTTACGTTGGATACATTCCGTAAAAAGCCATAACCCTTGGATAACTGGAAAAGTCTGAAAGCAGAATGTAAATTAGGAAATGCGCAGCTTATGGCTGTTAGCAAGGGACAGCCTACTGAAAGAATCCTACCTCTTTTAAAAGCCGGCCAAATCCTTTTTGGTGAAAATCGAGTCCAAGAAGGGTTCCACAAATGGCCTAGTCTTAAACAAGATTATCCAGAGATTAAGCTCCACCTTATTGGGCCTTTGCAAACGAACAAGGTTGAGAAAGCAATTCGCTTATTTGATTGCATCCAAAGCGTAGATCGAATTCATTTAGCACAAACATTAAAACAAGAAATGTCTAGGCTGAATATAAACATACCATTAATGATTCAACTTAATCTTGGTGATGAACCCCAAAAAAGTGGTGTATCTCTATCAAAGGCTGACGACTTTATAAGCCATTGCAAATATGAATTAAAGCTTCTTATCATTGGATTAATGGGGATCCCTCCTTTTGAAGAGAATCCTGTTCCTTATTTTAAGGACTTAGTAACCTTAGCGAATCGGCATGATTTACCGGAAAGAAGTATAGGAATGAGCCTTGATTACAAAGAAGCAATCCAGTGCGGAAGTACACTTGTTCGAATAGGAACGGCTCTTTTTGGTTCTCGATTACAGTAGGTCCAGAAATGATTCGAAAGCTTTCAGGTTTTTCTCTTCTAGAAGTAGCCATAGTACTTTGCATTATTGGAATAATATCAGGGATTGGCATACCAGCCCTTAACAATTTTCTAAAATATCAAAAAATCCGAAAAACAGAAGATCATATAGAGCAAATCGTTCAGTCCTTAGCCAGTTATGTTTTAACAAACAATCGTCTTCCCTGCCCAGCTAAACCTGCGTCCTCTGGTGCAGAAAACGGGATTTCTGAAGAAAACTGTCTTTTTTCAGATACATTTATTGGCCTTGTTCCCTATCGAACCTTAGGAATCCCTGAAAAAATTGCAAAAGATGGTTACCATAATTGGATCACATATGCAGTCAATCTACCGCTTACAAATTCAGAAATAAAATCTTTAAATGCTGTTTTTGATTCAGACCCCAGAGACACAGTTTTTTGCGAAATAGCAAAGAATCACAACGACTTAAAAGTCGTAAACGCTGAGAAACAGTCCGTTTTAGATCCAGAAAACTCTACCGATTTAATTGCAGTTGTTCTTATCAGCCATGGTGCAAATGGTGGGGGAGGTTTTGATTTAAAAGGAGAAAGAAAAGAAACAAACAGTCCTGATAAGGCACTTAATGCAGATATAACTCCTAATTTTATTGATCGAGGACTTTCTTTAACGAAAGAAGATTTTTTTGATGATACAGTGAAATGGATTACCAGAAATAATCTAATGGCACTTTATGGAAAACAACCCTGTAAAAAACGCTGATCTAAACGCTGAAAAGCAAAAACTTCGCCGCCTGATACAGATTAAACTTCAAACGATTGACTGGCCAGAGATCAGCATTCAAGTTTTAAAAAATTTAAAAACTTACCTTCAAAATTCATCTAAAGGAAAACGAATTGCTGGCTACTGGCCAATTGAAAACGAAATAAATGTTATCCCTTTTTTAAAAGACTGGCTTTTTGAAGGAGGATCAGTTTGCTTGCCAGTTGTCCAAGAAACAAACCAGCCTTTAAAATTCTACATTTGGACATCTGATACAAAAATGGAGACAGGTCATTACCAAATCCAGGTACCTAAGCAAAAAATCAATGCAGTTGTGCCAGATATTGTTTTGATTCCTTTAACTGCATTTGATAAGTCTGGTTATCGTCTCGGAAAAGGCGGTGGTTACTATGATAGAACTCTTCAAGAATTGAGAAAGAATGGATCAATTCATGCTATAGGCCTTGCTGCGGATGTGCAACTTTTAACTTCGACAACACACTCGCTTTATGACCAACCTTTGGATGTCGTTATTACTGAAAAACAGATTTATCGTTTTAACGTCCTTTGAGTAATATTTTTATCTTCCTATCAAGTTCAATTCAAAGATAAATTTTGAAAAAAACTTCTGGCCTTTTATTGCGTTTTTAAATAAGAATAACAACTATACAAATAAATCATTTCAAACCTATACCCAACTTTATAGTTTATATTTTATGAAAATAACCGTACCCATTCAAAAACTTGAACACGCACATGATTTAGACCTTCCTTTTTATGCCACAGAGCAAAGCGCAGGGATGGATTTGCATGCTGCGATCACTGATGATATTATTCTACTGCCGGGGAAAAGATGTCTTGTGCCAACGGGAATCGCTATAGCTCTTCCAAAGGGATACGAGGCCCAGATTCGTTCGCGCTCAGGACTTGCAATAAAAAACGGTCTTGCCGTTCTTAATGCGCCGGGCACAATTGATGCAGATTATCGCGGAGAAATTATTGCCATTATGATTAATTTAGGAGAAGAGTCCTTTACAATCAAACGTGGCATGAAAATCGCTCAAATGGTTATTGGATCTTTTAGTCAAGTTAGTTGGCTTCAAAGCGATAATCTTGACGAAACGGCTAGAGGCTCTCAAGGATTTGGATCGACGGGCTTGTGAAAATATTACTTTTCCTATTGATATTTCTTACGACAGGGAATGCTGACCCCTTACCCATTCCAAGGTATGCTTCGCTTCGTGCAAATGCAGTTAACCTTCATGTAGGGCCGGGTAATAACTATCCAATTGACTGGCTTTATATACGTCAAGGCATGCCTGTGGAAATTATTGCCGAGTTTGATACATGGCGCCAAATTCGTGACTGGCAAGGAACCCAAGGATGGGTTCATAAAAGCCTATTGTCAGGCAGAAGAACCATATGGGTCCTTCATACAATTAAAAATCTTCGAAAAGATCCAGATATCAAGGCACAAATTATTGCAAGACTTGAACCTGGAGTCATTGCAAAAGCCCTTGAATGCAAAAATAGTTGGTGTAGAGTTGAGGTTAAATCCCCAACCGGTGGCCGTTTACGCGGTTGGGTAAAACGTGCTGCTTTATGGGGTGTATATCCCAATGAAACCAGTTTTAAATGAACAAACATAGCTCCTTAGTTGAGCTTTCAGATGTATCTTTTAAGGACTTAAAGACAAATAGACTCGTCTTAAAGGATATAACTTTAAGTATAAAAGAAGCAGAGATTTTGACAATCATTGGGCCTAATGGAGCTGGAAAAACCACGCTTATTAAGTTAATTCTTGGGCTTATTTTTCCGAGCACAGGAACAGTTAAGAGAACTGCTGATTTAAAAATTGGTTACATGCCACAAAAATTAGGCATTAATACATTTCTTCCCCTCACCGTAGATCGCCTTTTACAGCTCTCGCAAAGGCAACACATTCAAAAACAAATGATTGATGAAGCTCTTGAAAAAGTCCAAATGATTCCCCTTAAGAATCAATCTGTTCATAATCTTTCTGGGGGAGAATGGCAAAGAGTCCTTTTAGCAAGGGCCTTACTGCGCAGGCCTGACCTTTTGGTACTGGATGAACCTGCCCAAGGCGTTGATGTCATTGGTCAGTCAGAATTTTATTTACTGTTATCAAAACTAAGAGATGAATTGAACTGTGGCATTGTTTTGGTGTCTCATGACTTACATCATGTGATGGCGGCAACCGATCAAGTCATTTGCCTGAATCAACATATTTGTTGCTCAGGACATCCTGATAAAATCATTCACGATCCTGAATACCATTTAATGTTTTCAAAAACCAAAGAAACTCCTGTCAAATTAGGAGTTACCTCTTACACCCATCACCATGACCATCGTCATGACTGCGTGGAACATCATGATTGATATTTTCTTTTTTCAAAGCCTATTAGCAGGCATCGGGCTTTCCTTTATTACTAGCCCCATCGGATGTTTTCTTGTTTGGCGTCGCATGTCCTTTTTTGGTGATGCATTATCCCATAGCGCCCTCTTAGGTGTTGCTTTGGGCCTAATTTTCAATATGAACATTCATTTTGGGATCTTGCTTGTTTGTTTAATGGTAACATTTATTTTAGCATTTGTGGACGATCGTGTGGATCTTCCCTCTGATACGTGGCTCAGTATTACTTCTTACAGCGCCCTTGCTTTGGGCATTGTTTTTATGAACAAAGCTTCTGTCAGAGTTGATCCTTCCAGTTATCTATTCGGGGATATATTAACCTTGCAGAACCAAGATTTCATATGGATTTTTGGCTGCGCTCTTTTAGTTGGATTCTTTACCTATTGGCAGTGGCAGCCCTTGCTTTTGTGCACCTTAGATGCAGGACTGGCACAAGCAGAAGGTGTCCCTTCAACCAGATTAAAACTGGGCTTTATGCTTGTTTTGGCTCTGACGGTTGCGGTTAGTTTAAAGTTTATTGGGGTTTTACTGGTTCCAGCTTTACTTGTTATTCCCCCTGCAACTGCAAAAGGGTATGCTAAGACTCCCGAACAGATGGTGCTTTATGCTCTTCTTTTCACCCTGGTTGGAATTATAGGGGGATTGTTTATATCTTTGGCCTTTAATCTTGCAACAGGTGCATCCATTGTTTTGACCTGCTTGACGTTGTTCCTTCTTAGTCAAATTTTCAAAAAATAATATGCAGTCCAGTCTTGACCACGCCCTGAATTACATTTCTTCTTACAAACAAGCTTTTTCATCAAAAGAAATTCAAAAGGCTCATGAGGCTTTGAGCATCTGTTATCGGGCAAAAGGCAGAACACAGGATATCAACGAAGAGGCGATGATTGCAGCGTACGTATCGGCAAGAATGCCTGCAACCTATGCGGCGATGGACATGTGTTTTCAGATGATTAAAAACGTTTTCCCCACATCGATTCTTGACCTTGGAGCCGGACCAGGAACAGCGACCCTTGCGGCCCTAAATTTATGGCCAAAATTAAAAATCGCAATATTGGTTGAACATCACGCTGCTATGAGCCGTTTTAGTAAAGGTCTTTTAAATTCGCTTAATCTTGAGACAAGATTTGAACATCATCAAAAAGATATAACAAGCTTCTCTTCACCAAAAGAATATGACTTGGTCACGCTTGGATATGTGCTGGGAGAATTAAATCAAGAACAACAATTGGCTGCTTTGAAAAAGGCCTGGGATGCTACCAAAGAATTTTTAGTTATCACCATGCCAGGCACTCCGCACGACTATCAAACCCTTATGTTCGCAAGGGATTTTTTGATTCAAAACAAGGGATATATTATAGCACCCTGTCCGCACAGAAACAAATGCCCCCTACAAGAAACAAATGATTGGTGCCACTTTTCGGTACGGTTAAGTCGCACCAAATCCCATAAACGTGCCAAAAAAGGTGAACTTAGTTATGAGGATGAAAAATTTTCCTATCTGATTATAAGTAAAAAAGAGACTGACCAAAATTTTACGCGTATCCTTCGAAAGCCCATAAAAAGACCCGGTCATATTTTATTAGACCTTTGCACTGCCGATGCCATAAAACGAGAAACAGTGACGAAATCTCAAAAAGATATTTATAAAAATGCCTCAAAAAAAATCTGGGGCGATGAGTGGTAGAATCTTGGAAAATCACATATGTAAAGTTCTAATTTAGTACGAGGACCCTGATGAGAGACTATTAAATTTGTGTAGGTAAAAAATAGACTAGCTTGCCAGCCATTAAGGATTGTAATGATTAAGCATTCGTGTAATCTACCGAATCCCTCTTAATACTGTCATCAGATTGCGATCTATAGAAAACTCTGGAGTCTTGGAAAATAACTTTGGTTCGGATTGATCTGGAGACATCAGTGACAAAAAAGGCATCTTTTTTGTAGATTCTGAATTCATATAAGACGTATTTGAAAGACCATCATTCTTAGACGTTATAAAAGGAGAGTCCTTTAAAAAACACTCAGCTTTATGAGCCTTTTCAATCAGCTGATCTAAACGAATCATTATGCTCTCGCTTTGATGAATCAGATCCTCAAAATCTTTTCTTATAATCTCAGCGTCTTGCCTTTTTTCAGCAGCTTCTTTAAGTTTATTAAGTTCTTTGGTTACCTGAACAATTGAACGTGAAAAACTATTGGCAAAAGGTGTGGTCTTTGCACTCATTTTTTTTATCTCATGGATACGCTTATTAAGATGCCAACAAAAAATGATTGCCATTATGAAAAAAGACATAATCAAACTATCCAATACAAAATTTGTCATCTTTCTCTCCAATCCTTTAATATCGCATCTTCCCTCTTTTTCATGATATCCTTATGAGACTGGTCATAAACTTTCCCCTCTAAAATGATTATCATTTAATTTTATTAAAATTTTCTTAACTTTTAAGGAATTGCTCTTTATAATTCACTTATGAAGTGAAGACTCCATCCTTTCGCAAAAAGTGAAGCTATAATTTTGATTTAAATAGAAATTTGCGTGACACAACATGACGACTGTGTTATATTTTAATAAAAGTTACACTATTTTTATCTTTAAATTAGTAAATTTTAAAATTTAATCCTAACAGTTGAAAAGTGAAAGTATTCAAAGTGATTGGAAAACTCGACAGAATTGATTTAAACATCTTAAATGACCTTCAAAATGACGGCAGACTAACCAACGTAGAACTGGCAAAACGTGCAGGAATCTCTGCACCACCCTGTTTAAGGCGCGTAAAAAACCTTGAAGATCAAAATATAATACAAAGCTACCATGCAAACTTAAATGCAGGAGCACTTGGTTTTGGCGTTATCATTTTCGCAGAAGTTGCTTTATCCAGCCAGAATGATGCTGATCTTAGAGTCTTTGAAGAACAAGTTCAAAAATGGCCTATGGTTCGTGAATGCTACATGGTTACAGGCGGGTCTGATTTTCTTTTGAAAATAGTTGCAAAAGACTTTGATGCTTATCAAAGCTTTTTATCTGCTGAACTTTCAACGATGGTCAAAGTAGCGCAAATTAAAACACGTATGGTTATCAGAGCTGCAAAAAAACTACCTGGAGTTCCTTTGGAACAAGTGCAAATCTAATCAGTCTTTTCTCAAGTAGATCCCAATAAGGACAATGTTTTTTTGTAAAGAAGGCAGTAACCTTACCCCTATCTTCGTGCTAAATAAAAATAGGGGTTTTTCTAAACCAAAGGTATTTAAAATACTTATTATTGGCCTGCGTCTTTGCAAGCCTCATTTGCTCTTTGTATTTTACTAGAGTCTGAAGTCCTTTTCGCAACGCACGTGCAACGCTTTTCCAAAGTTTCCTCAGTTGGGTTACGTTTTGAAGTTTCTTTTAACCATTTTTTACAATCGCTCTTTACATCCGCATAACTTGCACCAGACCAAAGTGTAGCAACCGCAAGTGCTAAAAAAATTATCTTCTTTGACATCGATATCTCTCCTAAAAGAATTTTACTAATATAATTAGTTTTAATTAATTTTGTTAATAAACCGTTAATTTTATTAACAAAATTAGATACGCGATTAATCTTCCAGATTAAAAACGATAGGTAAAGAAAGTACCGCTCTCTCCCGAGGGGTAGTTTTATACCTAAATCTCCACTCTTTAACAGCTGAAATAGCCGCATCCTGAAGAATTTGGGGAGTATTATCTTGCCCTTCAATGACCTTGACATGGATAACACGTCCTGTTTGATCAACGGTCAATTGGATCATCATTTTACCAGTCAGCCCCTCTGATCTTGCTTTTTCAGGGTAAGCTGGGGGTTGATTGGATGAGTGGGGAATTAAATTGGCTGCCCCTTCTTCACGTCTTGCATTTCCCGCATTTGACAGAGCCATTGATGTACTTTGAGCTGTCTGTACCGAAGGCATTAGTGAGGTTGAAGGAGTGTTTTTTACTAAAGATCTCGTTTTTTGCACAGTCCCTTTTCGAACCAAAGCAGGCTCTGCTTTAGTAACCTCTTTTTTCTCAATTGGTGAAACAATCATATTAACCGAAATAACGCTTCCCTCAAGTTCACTAATCTTGTTGGCTAAAAAACTGTTTCCTAATAAAAAAAATGATCCCGCAAATGCAAGACTGTGAAATAAAAAAGATAAGACCAGTGCTTTTGTCATGTGCGAATGCGGACTCCAGTATACACAGCAAGACCTGGTTGCGCATAACCAGCGGGCTCTTCAAAATGTCGATCTAATGCATTTTCAATGCGACCAAATATTTCACAATTTTTGCTCACTCGGTATGTTGTGTGAACTCTCAAAACGGTAACCCCACCCATATAAACTCTTCCATAAGGCGTAAAACGGGAT
Organism: uncultured Alphaproteobacteria bacterium; assembly: GCA_903899945.1. GTDB lineage: Bacteria > Pseudomonadota > Alphaproteobacteria > Paracaedibacterales > CAIULA01 > CAIULA01. The sequence continues at coordinate 68,438 of CAIULA010000013.1, forward strand.
ATATCTGCTTGCTTGCCATTATAAATTGCCCCCATCCCCATATCCCATCTTTCCGTTATTTGGAAATTTAGCTTTGCTGCAAACTTATGTAAAGGTCTGCGTAAAAGCTGTAATCCAGAATTTAAATCTTTTGCTCTTAAATAGGTATGCTCTAGGCGAAAAGTCATACTATCCATAGGTTTCACAGAAATAAAGGATTCAAGACCTCTGGTTTCTGCATTATTAATATTGAAGTATTTAAATTGTAAAGGTGCGACTTGCTTCCCTGAAATAAGCCTTGCAATTAAATTTCTAAAAAATGTAGTCCCTATTTCGACTTTTTGTGTTAACGGTTGCCGAACCCCCACTTCATAGCCATAACTTTTTTCAGGGTGTAGATTTGGATTACCGGATTTTGTATCAAAAAGCTGCGACAAAGAGGGGGCCTTTATGGCCGTTCCATAGCTTGTATAAATTTCTGTATTCGTTTCAAGATGACGGTAAGTTGCCGCTGTCCTATAGCTGTTCTCACCGCCAAATTGACTATGTCGATGATAACGCCCCCAAGCCTCTAATTTAATGCCTTTATGAGGATTTAATATATTACCCATAAACAGATCCTTTTCATCTGCCCTTGCTTGAATTGGCCTTGTTTGATGATTATCAGACCGATAAGATTGCTGTTCTTTTTCAATCCCTAACTGCACATCATAAATATCGGTTATTTTGACCTGATTCTTCCAATCCAATTTAAACGTTTGGCCCTGATCAGTTCGTTTTGGCATAAATGGCGCTATATCATTACCTGATCTTCGTTCTTGTTCTACGTATCCTATACCAAAAGCTGGTTTCCATTTTGAACCTATTTCACCCTCTAACTGAGCACGATTAAACCACTGAATTCCTATATCTTGGGCCGATGGATTGCTAAGAGTGTCGTTAACATAACGAGAATGATTGTGTTGATAGCGGTTCCATAAACTAAGGTGCCAATCTGGATTAAGCTCGGCCCCCAAACGCGATGAAAATGCATTACGTTCGTAAGGCTCTGGATTCCACTGCCTTGGCAGTGTTCGACAAGACTTGGAAGTTGAAGGAGTACCATCCGCTGCTAAATGACGAGCGCTAACATTAAAATCTACGGCATTGATTTGCCCTTGGGTTCCAAAGCTTTGCTGAAAGGTCTCAAAGGATCCAGCTTCTGCAGCCGCTTTAAAGGTTGGCTTGCCTTTACCCTTCGCTGTTCTAATACTAACGACACCAGCCATCGCGTCCCCACCATACTGAGCTGCATAAGGTCCCTTTGCGACTTCGATTGTTTCAAATCCATCAACACCCAAATGCCCAAAATCAAAGAGACCACTGGGATTACTGGGATCATTAGCGCGCATTCCATCTATCAGAACTAAAGTTCCTCCTGGATCTCCACCCCTTATAAACATTGAAGCCGACTTTCCCGGACCTCCTTGTTGGACTGCATGTATGCCCGGTAAATCCTTAAGAGCCTCTAAGACTGTTTCTTGTTGATTTATCTGCAATGACTTGTCCGTAACGGTATTAACTGAAAGAGGACCGGCAGTTTCTCGCTTTGCTTTAACCAAAAGCGTTGGCAGCGTAGGTACCGAGCTTGCATAACCACAATGGCAAAGGGAAATTAATAGAAAAAAAACAAACATACCATATTTTGTTATATTTAATGATTTAGACGCAATATATGGTAATAAATGGATCACTGCAAGATGAAAAAACAGTCTCTAATCATAATTCAAACACAAAGGAGAGGGTTGCTCTTAGTTTCGAAAATTAGTAACAATGAATTAATCATTTCGTAATACCAAAGGTCAAAGCATTGCGCATTTTAGGATTTTTAGTTTTTCTTGCCGTTTTTTCCCCATTTTCCTCAGTTCAGGCTCAAACACAGCCTTCTTTTTCTCACGGGTTTTCAACCTTTGGTCAACTAAAATATCCAAGCACATTCAACAATTTTGATTATGTCAATCCAAATGCACCAAAGGGTGGGGAAATAAAAGTTGCTGGCCTTGGAACTTTTGATAACCTAAACCCTTTCATTATCAAAGGAACACCCGCTCAGGGAATATCCCAATGCTACGCAACTCTTCTCGAATCATCTTTTGATGAGCCTGCAACTCATTACGGTTATGTAGCCGAAGCTACTAGTGTCGCCCCTGATCTTTCGTGGGTGATTTTTAGACTGAACCCGAAAGCTTGTTTCAATAACGGAACACCGATTACTGCAGATGACATAATCTTTAGCTTTAATATTTTGCGTGAAAAAGGGTTGCCTCTCTTCCGTACCTATTACAAGGCCGTCACAAAGATTGAAAAATTATCGGATCACGAAGTCAAATTTCATTGCCCAGGCAATAAAAGTCGTGAAATCCCGGCAATTCTAGGACAATTACCAGCGCTTTCTAAGGTTTATTACGAAACACATCCTTTTGAAGAAACGACGTTGACACCTCCGCCATGTAGTGGCGCATATGAAGTAAAATCCGTAGATGCCGGACGTTCGGTTACTTATAAACGTGTTAAGAATTGGTGGGGGGAAAATATCTCAAGTCAAAAAGGTCGTCATAATTTTGATGCCATCAAGGTGGATTATTATCGTGATGCCAATGCCATGTTTGAAGCCTTTAAAAATGGTCAAGTTGACATTCGTCATGAAGGAAGCTCTAAACTATGGTCCACGGCCTATACTTTTCCGGCAATTGAACAAGGTTTTGTAAAAAAAGAGAGAATCAAACACAGCCTTTGCATTCCTGGAAGTTACGGTCTGTTCTTTAACACACGTCGGGAAATTTTTAGCGACCGTAAAGCACGCCAGGCCCTAACAGAAATGTTTGATTTTAACTGGGCAAACAAAAACCTTTTTTATAATACATACCAAAGAATTAAAAGTTATTTTCCTAACACACCTTTTTCGGCAATTGGCATTCCAGAAGGCGAGGAACGGGCTTTACTTGAGCCTTATAAAGATCAAATTCCAACAGAGGTCTTTACAGACACTTTTACACTTCCCGAACATAATAACGAGAGCGATATCAGAAAATCATCGGATAAAGCTTTAAAACTGTTAAAAGAAGCTGGCTTCGAAATTAAAAATCAAAAGCTTATTAATGTCAAAACAGGAAAGCCTTTTGTATTTGAAGCCCTGATCTATGATCAGTCTTTGGAAAAAATATTCCTTCATTTCCAAAACTATTTAAAATTAATTGGCATCGAAATGGCGGTTAGACTTGTTGATGTTTCAACTTACCAAGAACGTATTGATCAATATGATTACGATATGATTATTAGTAGCAATCCCCAAAGTCCAACTCCGGGCAATGAACAAAGAGATATGTGGGGAAGTCAGGCAGTGAGCATGAAAGGCTCTAGAAATGTAGCTGGCATTCACGAGAAACCAATTGATGAAATGATTGAGAAATTAATTGAATCCAAAGATTACAAAACGCTAATAACAACCACAAAAGCCCTCGATCGTTTGTTATTATGGGGATATTACATGATTCCAGCCTGGACAACAGATAGCATCCCTGTTGCTTTTTGGGATCGATTTGGCCGTCCAGACATTGCCTCTCCCTATAATCCGTTAACCTTCGATGCATGGTGGATAGATAAAGATAAAGAGAAACGATTACCTTCTCATTTGCAAAGAAATGACGTTAATGAAAAAGCACCGGTAGCTCAATCAAGCGACACAAAAGAAGTGCATGATGGTGTTTTCTGTAAAATATGGTCTTGGTTTAAAGGATTGTTTAAAAATACAGAAGCGTGACAAAAATCCATTTTTCCGCTACAGTTTAACCACTAAGATTTTGTTAATTGTTGCTTAATGACCAGTTACATTTTACGCCGTCTGCTTTTGATGATTCCAACTTTGTTTGGAATTATGTTGATCAACTTTATCATCATCCAAGCAGCACCTGGCGGGCCTATTCAGCAGATCGTTGCGAAACTTCGTGGGCAATCCTCTGATCTCGACAGTAGATTGGGTGGTGCTGGCCAAGATATAGGCACACAAAGCATTCATGGTGATAGTTTTCAAGAACACACCTACAGGGGTGCTCAAGGCATTGATCCAGCACTCATTAAAGAATTAGAAATACAGTTCGGCTTTGATAAACCGGCTCATGAACGCTTTTTCAAAATGATCGGGAATTATCTGACCTTTGATTTTGGAAAAAGCTATTTCCGTGATCAAAGCGTTGTTTCGCTTGTCACATCAAAACTGCCTGTTTCCGTTTCCCTTGGCCTGTGGACCACTCTTCTTGTTTACTTAATCTCTATTCCTATAGGCATTAAAAAGGCCGTGCGCGACGGCTCTGCCTTTGATATTTGGACAAGCGGCATCGTCATTATTGCCTATGCAATCCCTAGTTTTCTTTTTGCGCTTTTTTTAATCATCCTTTTCGCAGGAGGAAGCTTTTGGAACATCTTTCCTTTAAGGGGATTGACGTCAGATAATTGGCAATCCTTAAACCTTTTTGGAAAATGTTTGGATTATTTTTGGCATCTTGCCTTACCGATTACAGCGATGGTGATTGGTGGCTTTGCGAAATTGACCTTGCTGACTAAAAATTCATTTCTCGATGAAATCCACAAACAATATGTCACAACCGCCCGCGCCAAAGGACTTGCGGAAAGACGCATTTTATATGGGCATATTTTCAGAAACGCTATGTTGATTGTTATTGCCGGATTTCCTATGGCCTTTATCCACATCTTGTTCACTTCATCCTTGTTAATTGAAGTATTATTTTCCCTTGATGGCCTTGGACTTTTGGGGTTTGAATCTGCCATGAGCCGAGATTATCCTGTTATGTTTGGCACCCTTTATATGTTCACCCTTTTGGGGATGGCGCTTCATTTAATTGGAGATATGATGTACATGATTGTCGATCGTCGCATTGATCTTAGTGCAAGTCGGGGATAAAAAATCGATGAAACTATCCCCCATTACCATAAGACGTCTTCAACAATTTAAAGCTAACAAACGCGGCTATTGGGCTTTTTGGTTATTTGTGGGGCTTTTTGTTCTCACTTTTTTTGCCGAACTAATCGCTAATGATCAACCTCTTTTGGTTTCTTACAAAGGGCATTATTACTGCCCCCTTGTCAAAAGTTACCCTGAGACAACCTTTGGCGGAACCTTTGAAACAGCCACTAATTACCGCGATCCGACCGTGCGGAACCTTATTGAGAAAGATGGCTGGCTTCTTTTTCCGCCTATTCCCTTTGGCATTCAAACGGTCAATTACAACCTGCCTGTTCCGGCCCCTGCCCCCCCTTCAAAGGAGAACTGGCTAGGCACCGATGATCAAGGCAGAGATGTTTTAGCCAGATCTATTTATGGGTTTCGTGTATCAATTTTATTTGGAATCACACTGACTTTCTTTTCGGCCATCATCGGCATCATAGCAGGCGCTATTCAAGGATATTTTGGCGGAAAAGTTGATCTTATTTTTCAGCGTTTTATTGAAATCTGGAATGGACTGCCTATTCTCTATCTTCTCATTATCCTCTCCAGCATGATTGAACCTAACTTTTGGTGGCTGCTTGGAATCATGTTATTGTTTAGCTGGATGATGCTGGTTGGTGTTGTCCGTGCTGAATTCTTTAGAGCGCGAACTCTTGAATATGTAAGAGCCGCCGAAGCCCTTGGTGTTCCAACTTTTAGAATTATTTTAAGACATATGCTTCCCAATGCAATGATTGCAACCATTACTTATATCCCGTTTATTCTAAATGGTTCGATTACAACACTTACATCACTTGACTTCTTAGGTTTTGGGCTGCCGCCCGGTTCTGCATCTTTGGGTGAATTGCTGACTCAAGGTAAAAATAATATCCAAGCTCCTTGGTTGGGGTTAACTGGTTTTTTCTCAATTGCTTTTATTTTGAGCCTGTTAATATTCATTGGTGAAGCCGTCCGAGATGCCTTTGACCCTCGTCAAAATAAATTCTTAAGGTAGAAAAATTTCCTATGGACGAAACGATTTCTCTTAAAAATAACCTTACCATTGCTTATCAAGCCCTTGCATCCATGAAGCTTGATAACCTGACATATACGCATCTATCAGCGCGCCTTCCAGGAAAAGATAGTTTTTATATCTACCCCTTTGGCTTTCTTTATTCAGAAGTTACTCCCTCATCCCTTTTACAGGTTTCTTTCTCAGGCGATGTATTGGAAGGTGAAAAAGAAGGCTATAATCCAACAGGATACGCTCTTCACAGCGCTATTTACCGAAATCGTCCTGATATCAATGCAATTTTTCATCTTCATACAACAGCTGGCGTTGCAGTATCTGCGATGGAATGCGGGCTTTTGCCAATCAGTCAATTTGCTTTGCATTTTTACAATCGCGTTTCTTACCAAGATTATGATTCACTCGTTCTAGATCCTCATAAACAAGAGGAAATCTTAAAAACGATTATGGGACAGGATAATAAAACGATTATGCTCAGAAATCATGGAACAGTTACTTGTGGCTCTACCATCCAAGAGGCTTTCTTTTACACACATCACTTAGAAGAGGCCTGTAAGGTTCAATGTCTGGCCTTAAGCAGTCGTGAGAAACTTATTATGCCGGATCCTATTATTTGCGAAAAATCGTGCACGCAGTTATTATCTTTTGAAGAATCCTTAGGCGAAAGAGATTGGAAAGCCATATCCAGACAATTTAAAGTAAAAGACAATAGTTCAATTTCCTATCCCTTGAAACTTAAGGCTGTTTAATTCAATGACTTTGCTTAAAGTTAATAATCTAGGCGTTGCCTTTCACCAAAACAATCAAAGCGATCTTATAGCCGTCAAAGGTGTTTCATTTGACCTTGATCAAGGGCAAACCTTAGCCCTTGTTGGCGAAAGTGGTTCTGGAAAATCTGTAAGCGCCTTGTCGATTTTAGGTCTTTTGCCTTATCCACAAGCTAGCCATCCAACAGGGTCCATCTTGTTTCAAGGACAAGAACTTTTGAATCAATCAGAAGATGTCTTACGAAAAGTTCGCGGCAGCGAGATTGGGATGATTTTCCAAGAACCGATGACTGCCCTCAATCCGCTTCATACTATTGAAAAACAAATTGCCGAACCCTTAGAAATTCATAAAAAACTAACACGCTCTCAGGCCTATTCACAAGTTGTTGATCTTTTGAAACTCGTTGGCTTTGAAGACGGCGTTGATCGTCTTCAGGCCTTTCCCCATCAATTATCGGGTGGGCAACGTCAACGTGTCATGATTGCAATGGCCTTAGCGTGCGAACCGAAACTGTTGATTGCAGATGAACCGACAACAGCGCTGGATGTCACCATTCAAGCCAGCATCCTAGAGTTGATTCAATCTTTGAAAAAACGTTTTAAAATGGCGTTGCTATTAATCAGTCATGATTTGGGCATGGTTGCTAAAATGTCAGAGCGGATTGCCGTGATGCGTTATGGAGAAGTCGTTGAGGCCGGAAATACTCTTGATGTCCTCAAAAAACCAAAGCACCCCTACACCCAACATTTGATTGCATCAGAGCCATCTGGCTCTCCTGCCCCCCTTCCCTTACATCCGAAAATCATTCTCAGTGCAAAAGATTTATGTGTAACTTTTGAAAAAGATAAACCCTTGTTTTCAAAAAAACAGGAAAAGGTAATAAAAGCCGTTAATCACGTAAGCATTAATCTGAACATAGGAGAAACCTTAGGGATTGTTGGTGAAAGCGGCTCTGGAAAAAGCACTCTTGCTTATGCTCTTTTGAGATTGCAGGCAAATCAGGGTGGGAAGATTCTTTTTGATGGAACAGATCTTAATGCTTTAAAATCCCATGAACTGAGACCACTTAGAAAATCTATGCAAATCATTTTTCAAGATCCATTTGGATCTTTAAACCCACGCCTTTCGATTGGTCAAATTGTGGCAGAAGGCTTGGTTGTGCATAATAAAGAACTTACCCCTAAACAAATAGAAGAGGCTGTTTCTCATCGATTGGAAGAGGTTGGAATTGATCCCAAATTCCAAAGCCGTTATCCCCATGAATTTTCAGGTGGACAACGCCAAAGAATAGCCATTGCGCGAGCTCTTATTCTACAGCCAAAGCTTTTAATATTAGACGAACCCACATCTGCACTCGATCGTTCAATTCAAGCAGAGGTCATTGATTTGCTAAGAAATTTACAAACCAAACATCATTTAAGTTATTTGTTTATCAGCCATGACCTAAAAGTTGTAAGGGCCATGAGCCATCGTATTATCGTTATGAAAGATGGTCAAATCGTTGAAGAGGGTTCTGTGGATAAAATTTTTAATAATCCAGAAACCCCCTATACCAAAACCTTAATCAAAGCCGCCTTTGATATCTTACCAAGTTAAAAGTGTCCTTTTTAATCAGGTTCTTCTTCTCCGTCAAAATCATCACTTAAAGAAGAGGAAGAAAACGCGAAAGGTGAAATGGGCCTACTCGTGGTTGCATAGTCTTCAGTGTCTCGGTCATTTCTGCTTTGAAATTCTTTTTGTATAGCTTGTCCAAACATATATAATCCCCCATCAGGAAGCCCATCGGCACTGTAAGCTTTAGTTAAGTTGAAGCCAGACAGAATGCTGACTAATACTAGAATTTTTCCAAACCTTTTTACCGCCATCTTCATCGTCTCCTCCTTTTGTGTTAAGAACCAGATTAAGCCCTAATTCTTAATAGAATCTTAAGGGGAGAGAGAAATTTTTAGTCCAATAGGTCTTGAAGATACAAATTTACTCCGGCTTCTTTTGCCACTCTCTTCAGTTTTGTATCAAAAGTTGCTAACGGCAATCCGCGAGTTAGAGCAACAAGATCTGCATCAGGATTACACATGATTAAAAATCAAATTAAACTAGAATAGATCGGAAAGAAAAAAGTCAAGACCTCAAACAATTTTCAAAAATCATTCTTCTTTGACCCAATCAACTTGATAGACATAAAAGGTAAATAAAATATTAAAAATCCCGAAAAATAAAAAAATATTATGTTAGGTATTTTAATAAAATTTTGCTAGCATTTTATCCAAGAGAGTAGAAACTGGTAGTAAAGTCATGCGTGTATTATTAATAGAAGACGATTCCGCCACTGCAAAAGGGCTTGTGTCTACGCTAAAAAGTGAAGGTTTTGTCTGCGATACAACAGACCTTGGAGAAGATGGTCTTGAGATTGGTAAACTGTATGAATATGATCTGATTATTCTCGATTTAATGCTCCCGGATATTGATGGTTATGAGGTTCTTCGCCGCCTACGCGCTGCCAGTATTAAAACGCCAATTTTGGTTTTATCAGGTCTTAGCGAAACGGATGACAAAGTCAAAGGTTTGGGTTTTGGCGCAGATGATTATTTAACCAAACCCTTTAGCAAAGTTGAGTTATTGGCCCGCGCACACGCCATCGTACGTCGTTCACGTGGTCATTCTGATTCCATGATTCGCATTGGCCGCTTAACAGTAAATTTACAAAAACGAATTGCAAGCGTCGATAATGAAACCTTGAACTTAACAGGCAAAGAATATGCTATTCTAGAGCTCTTATCTTTGAGAAAAGGCACAACATTGACTAAGGAAATGTTCTTAAATCATCTGTATGGTGGTATGGACGAGCCTGAATTAAAAATTATAGATGTATTCATTTGCAAACTTCGCCGCAAAATTGCCGAAGCCTTAGGCGCAGATAACTACATTGAAACTGTATGGGGTCGCGGATATGTATTGCGTGATCCAAATGAAGATACAACTGTCGAAAAAGAAACTTCTGCACAACAAAGCGAATTTGCTGTTTTAGCAAACCCTCTTCCAGATGGACAACGACGCATTAGCTTGGAAGCTGTATAAACTTCGTTTTTTAGCATTCATAAATAAAGCTGAATCTGATAAGTTTAATCAGTTTCAATTCAATTAATAACGGGATTCATCTATGCCTCATGTTTTGCCTCCTCTTCCCTATCCGATAGACGCTCTTGAGCCTTCAATTTCTGCAAATACTCTCTCCTTTCATTATGGAAAGCACCACCAAACTTATGTAACGAATCTTAATAATTTGATCAAGGATACAGACATTGAATCACTTCCTTTAGAAGAAATTATTAAAAAGACAGCCAAAAATCCGGATCAAATGGGTATTTTCAATAATGCAGCGCAGGTATGGAATCATACATTTTTCTGGAATTGCATGCAGGCTGAGGGGGGCGGTAAACCAACAGGACGCCTCTTGGATATGATTATAGAAGCCTTCAACAGTTATGAAGAGTTTTATAATACCTTTAAGCAAGCTGCATTAACCCAATTTGGCAGCGGTTGGGCTTGGCTTGTGATGGATCAAGGACAACTAAAAATCACCAAGACAGGAAATGCTGATCTGCCTATGGCGCATGGAATGACAGCACTGCTGACTTGTGACGTTTGGGAACATGCTTACTATTTGGATTATCAAAATCGTCGTGCCGACTTTGTTGATGCATTTTTAACCAAACTGGTTAATTGGTCGTTTGTTGAGAAAAATCTCAACGCGTAATAATCATTCAGTAAATGGAAATAGAGATGATTGAATCCTTGATCATCTCTTTCCTTTTGGGTGTTGCCTTAGCAAGTTTTACAATCTCACTGGCAGAGCAACCCTTGTCTTCTCTTTGGCGTTCTTCTATCTGCGATGGTTGCGGCCATCCTCTTAAAATTAAGCAACTTGTTCCTGTATTTTCCTCATTTCTAAAAACCATATGCAAGTGCGGTCATCGTCCTTCTTTAAAGTATGGAATTCTTGAAGCCTTGCTGGGATTCATTTTTTTCACTAACACCTTAGTTTTTGAGGCTACACTTTTTGGAGTTTTACTCAATCTTTTTTCGCTTGTCAGCTTTTACATCAGTCTTGTGGATTGGAAAACTCTCCACATCCCTCTTATTAGCTTATGCTTCCTAACAATTCTGAGTGGGCTATGGTCATATTTTAAGGAGCAGATTCCCATACCCGTTTTCATTATGCTTGCAGGAACAATCATTTTTTACTTTGTATGGAAATTTGTAAAAAATACTAAACCTACCGGAACCGCCGATATATTCCTTTTTATCCTTTCCGGTTTTTGGCTGCCCCTTAACTTAATTCCGTTTTTTCTCTTTTTGACAGGTCTGTGCGGAATCATCAGTTTTAAGTTTTTTAACGGAATAGACGGAAAATTCCCTTTTTCCCCATCCATTTTTTTAGCATTATGGGCTACGATTCTTATGTCGACCAGCCTACTTTATTTTTAGAACGAGGATTACCATAAATGTCTCTCAACGCAAAGCAGCAGTCAGTAATATTGTAAAATTTATTGAACAATAACAAAAGGTCGTTTTTTTAACGAATTCAGGTTAGAATAACTCTAAATTTATGATGTTGCCGGAGACTTTTATGCTCTTTTTAAAAGAAAAAAATCAGAATGCTACAGCAGGTTTTAATAAACATATTAAAGATATTAAATCTCGATTGTCTCAGGCCATGCCCAACCATGCTATTTTGCCATCCGCTGTTTTGACTTTTGACACATTAATGGCCTTTTTATCCCTATTTATCGCTTTATATTTAAGAATCGGCGATGAATTTTTAGAATATACTCCTGAGTTCATCTTAAAAAACATGTTGGTTTTTTCCCTTGTTAGCGCAAGTATCTTCTTTTGGATGCAAACTCACAGAGCTATTTGGCGATATGTTTCCTTAGAGGACATGATTCCATTAGCATTGGCAACTATTTTAACAACGATTCTTTTCTATCCTTTAATGCTTTTAATGGCCCAGCAGGAATCATTGCCTAGGTCAGTGCCTATTATTAATGCGCTTGTATTAATCATGCTTTTAGGATTGCCTAGGTTTATTTACCGCAGCATTCACGATCAGCATCTTTTACAAAAACGCCGAGCAAATGCCGAAGCGTTGATACCTGTTTTGTTAATTGGTAATGGTGATTCAACTGAGCTTTTTATTCGTGAAGTTCTACACAGCCCTAGTCTACCCTATAATCCTTTAGCGCTTATTACATTTGAAAAAGACGAAGTTGGAAGACAAATTCACGGTGTTCCCATCCTCGGAACACTTGATGAACTTGATGAAATTATTGAATCTTTGGATGAGGAAAAACATCCACCTAGACAGATTATCATTACAGAAAGCAACCTTTTAAAGACCCAGAAACAGCTGGTTTCAAAAGCAGCTATTGCGCATGGTTTAACCGTCATGCATATGCTGCAGCACTTTTCCATGGATGTTATTGACGAAGAATTCGAGGAAATTCAAGCAGAATTGGATTTGGAATAAAGCATTCTTTTGATCTTAGAACCTTATTCATAAAACACTCTATTTTTTTGAATACTCTTTGAGCCAAATATTGTAACTCCTAGAAAATGCTTCTTTGTACTTTTCAGAGAGCGCTTCTTTGTTTTCTTTCTTTACGTTGGTTAAATAATTAAAAAGAGCCTCTCTTTCTTTGGCTAACCCAAAAAACCTTAGACCTATCAAAAAACGTGTCATTCTTAGGTAATTGTGCGTGCTCTTGATCCAGTTATTTTCCCACTTATTATCTCCTTTTTCGTCTACCTCAGCTCCTGGCAAACCTTCAAGAACAAGGGGTGTTTTTTCATAACGAACACTTTGTCCCCAAAAATGGGCTTTTCTGGCAAAAGACACTCTCATTATTTGCTGCACATATGAACAAACAAGAAAATCACTTTGCAAAATATTGGCTGTCGATTCTAAGAAACGAGGCGTTAGGATCCCATCTCCCATACCAACCACTTCGTTGGGGAACCACCACTGCACATAATTATGCTGAACCTCCATCCACTGATTATCTTTTGCCCATAAAGTATCGATATAGTCTCCTCTGAAATTGGGAAGAACCCCCATCTGAAAACCAATCAATTCAACATCATTAAGCCAACTGGCTTTTCTATCTGAAGAAAGCGCATTTCCTTCTTTGAAAAGATCGGGATTAAGTAGTAGCCTTTTAAAGCGCATCCAACCTTCATTTGTATTCATATTTTGCTTTAATTCATCAGGAATATCTCTGGCGGCTTCCGGCAAAACAAATGCCCCTCGCAGAGGATGAGAAGTATCGCCGTCTACAGCTTTTCTCTGAATTTCCAAAATCTTAGTTAAATGCTTCTGTAGGCCAAGCGGTCTAGATTCCAAAGGAATAATAGAATGGTAATCTTCGTTTGCAAGTGTAGGGTCAAGCTCTGCAACAATTTGGCTTGCTGCTGCTAAAAAGACTTTTTCTTGTGATTTTGCTTTATGGTATTTAAATCCTCCACCGGTCTTTAACAAATAATCAAGAGCTCTACACACATTACGATCACAGCTTTTGTTGACCAAAAGCATCACAAAATCCATCATAGAATTGGTATTTCGGCTTTTTTGATAATAAGAGCCTCCCTCAAAATGGGATTTAAAACCTTTGAAATTTTGGTCTAATTCACTATTCAAACTATCGCGGTCAGAGGCTCCGGTAAAATTAACCCTATAATCGGCATAAGCTGCATTGATGACTAAAATAAAGAAAAACAAAATAGATTTAAACACTTTTTATTGACACTGAAAATATTGTTTATAGAAATAATATAATATTAAAAATAAACATTTTCAATTTCATTATTCCTTAAAATCTAACGCCCTTTGGTAAACCTTTTTCTTAGGTAATCCGAGCACCTTTGATACCATCTCACTTGCATCTTTCATTGACATTTCAGAAAGAGCCTTTTTTAAAAGCTCATCAATTTTGTCTTCGCTTGCGTCGATAGATTCCGGTGGGCTCAAACAGATCACAATCTCGCCGCGTGGTGGATGTTTTATAAAATGATCAATCATTTCTGAAAAAGAACCTGTTTGCGCTTCTTCAAACATTTTCGTTATTTCACGCACAACTGTCACATTACGATTTAAAAATGCCGAACTCATTTTTTCCAAAGTTTTCACAAGACGAGGAGCTGACTCAAAAAACACCAGCGTTGCATTATAAGATGTAAATTCTTCAAACTTTCCGGCCTCTGCAAAACCGCAAAAAGCAAACTTATCACTTGGCATTCCAGATAAAACCAAACCCGCTAAAACCGATGATGCCCCCGGAATCACAGTCAGATAGACAGCATTCTCTCGGCACATTTTAACAAGCTTATAACCGGGGTCTGAAATAAGCGGCATCCCGGCATCCGTTATAAAAGTCATCTTTTCACCAGCGTGCAATTTTTCTAAAATCTTAGGCCTCATGATTTCAGCATTATGATCATGATAAACCATCAATGGCTTTTCGATATTGTAGGCAGATAATAACTTTCGGCTAACCCGACTATCCTCGCAAATAATTGTATCGCATTCCTTTAAAACACGAAGAGCCCTCAAGGTTATATCCTCTAAATTTCCAATCGGAGTTGCGACGAGATATAAACCGGATTTAAGAATCATAATTTTAAGATCTGCTAACGAATTTTTAATGATCACAGAGTATCGTCTTTTGTAGAGACTGTTGAGTAAAAAGTGATTTTCTTGTGATTTCAATCCAGCCGAACCACAATAAACGACTAAAGGATGTCTTGATCCAACAAGGATTGATTACTTTTGATCAATTGCACGCAGCAGAGGAAGAAAAACGTCGTCGTCCCAGACTGCTTGGAGAAGTTCTCGTTGACCTTAAATTAGTAACGCCCCAAGTATTGCAAGAAACTTTATCTCTGGTAACAGGATTTCCTGCTATCAATTTAAAAACATTCTCCATTGATAAAGGACCTGCGTTTCTTTTGACGGCGCAAATTTGGCGAGATCATAAAGCCATTGCTTTTTCTAAAGCAGATTCCCTGATTTCGATCGCCATGGCGGATCCTGAAAATATCTTGTTGGTTGACAGTTTAAAATCTCATCTTTTTGAGGCTTTGGAACATCTGCCCAACATTCAACTTTATCATTGTGATCCGGCACAAATAGAAAACGCAATTGATAGTCTTTACCACAGTCACAATTCCTTAATGGGTATCCAAGATGCCGCAACGGAAATGGTCGAATCTATTTTAGTGCACGCTATTCGAAAAGGGGCCTCCGATCTTCATTTTCAACCCGAAAACCAAACGGTTACGATTCGTTATCGCCTTGATGGTATTCTTAGAGCTTTACAGGTCTTGCATAAGTCCTATTGGCCGCAATTATGTGTCCGTCTTAAAATCATGGCAAATCTAGATATTGCTGAGTCAAGACGCCCTCAAAGTGGTCGATTTCATCGCTTTATCACAGGACATGATATTGATTTTCGTCTCTCAACTCATCCAACAATCTTTGGTGAAAATATTGTTATTAGGCTGCTCAATAAAGACAAAACCGTATTAACTTTAGACGAGTTGGGTTTTGACAAAGCGCACATTGACTATCTTAAATCTGCCTCTGACTCTCCTCAAGGTCTTATTATTCTAAGCGGTCCCACAGGATCTGGGAAAACAACCACCTTGTACGCTCTTTTTTCCCAGATGGATTTTGAAAGTCGCAATATCATGACCTTAGAAGAACCTGTTGAATATCAATTACCCGGAATTAGGCAAACTGAGATAAAAGAAGGAGGAATCATTGATTTCGCGGATGGTGTGCGCTCTATTCTTCGCCAGGATCCGGATGTAATTTTCATTGGGGAAATTCGTGACGAAGAAACTGCAAAAATGGCCCTTCGTTCGGCCATGACAGGTCATTTAGTCATTGCTACCCTTCACGCTAATGATAGTTTCGGAGTCACCTCTCGGTTAATAGATTTAGGCCTTGAGCCGTCCTTATTAGCAGGCAATATTATTTGTGCGGTTGCTCAGCGGTTGGTTCGAAAATGCTGCGCAGATTGCAAAGCCAAAGGTTGTGAAACGTGTGATCAATTGGGTTATAAGGGCCGTACCTTGATTGCAGAAATATTACCTTTTGATGATGATTTGGATGCCTTGGTATCAAAAAATGCGAATCGTTTGGATATCTTTAAAATGTCACAGATAAAAAATCACCCAACATTAAAAGATAGCGCTTTAAAAAAAGTACAAGATGGAATTACAACCGAAAGTGAAGTAAAACGAGTATTAGGATCCCTTCACTCTTCTTTTTAACGATATGCAAATCATCTCCAGGCCTTCTCCTAACTTTAATAGCCGCCCTGACGGGACAATCATTGACACAGTTGTTATTCATTATACAGATATGGAAAATACCGAGATTTCTTTGGAAAGGCTTTGTGATCCAAAAACTGAGGTCAGTTCTCATTATCTAATTGATGAAGATGGGACTATCTATCAACTGGTAGCGGATGAAAAGCGCGCTTGGCATGCCGGCATCAGTCACTGGAACGGCAAAGATAACGTGAATAATTTTTCAATAGGGATTGAGCTGCAAAATCACGGATATAATTATTTTCTGTTGCACGGGTATTGGCCCGCTTACCCTTTAGTACAAATGGAATCTTTGGTCCTCTTGCTTAAAGATTTAAGCAATCGTCACCCAATTAGACACATAACAGGACATAGCGATGTTTCACCCAATCGAAAACCCGAACCAAAACGCGATCCTGGTCCGCATTTCAACTGGCAATGGCTAGCTGAAAGAGGGTTAAAAAAAGCAAGCTAATTGCAAGGGGAGCATCCTCTAAATTGCTTCTACATTCGTAATCGATAACTTTTAATCTGCCAAGGTTCATTATTTTTACAAATGATATTCATAGGAAACTTGCATGACGCAAAAGAACTTGTGAGCGAAAGCCAATAAAAAGGCTCAAAGCTCACAATCACTTTTTTCAGCCAAAGTCCCAAAGTCCTTACACCCTAAAGCTTTCAACTGATCCGTTAAGCCTTATTCACAGCTTCTTTTAGCTCTTTCCCAACTCTAAAAACCGGCCTGTTACTGGCAGCGATCTTAATGGTTTCGCCTGTTCTTGGATTGCGGCCCTCTCTTGCTGCACTTTTACTAATTGCAAAGGAACCAAAACCAATCAGTCTAACGTCTTCTGCCCTTTTAAGAGCCTCGGTAATTCCCTCGAGCACAGCTTCAATTGCTTTTTGTGAATCAACTTTTGTAAGCTTTGTTTCTGCAGCTACGTAATTAATAAGGTCTGATTTTCCAACTGTCATAAAGATTCCTTTTCTTAAAAATAATTTTGTTAATACTATACCTAACGAGTCTTCATAGCACACTATGTGGGTAAAACAGAGAACAAAAACACCATTATTTTCCACTTTATCTGTAGCAAATTCTTGATATTTTTCAGAACTGTAATAATCACCATCGGCAATCTGTGGTCAGTCCAGTTTACAGCACTACCGAACAAAGCCACCTTTTGGAAAGTGACATTCTTTAAATTCGATCTGCTTTAACTACCTCATGAAATATATCGCGACAACTTATAACAAATTTCACTATTATTTGCGACAGAGCCTTACAATAAGTCAGCCGCCGAAGGCCATTTATGATGCCGCTTCAGATATTCAAATTGCCTCTCTGTCACAGCTTCATTTTCTGCGGTAAAGGTCTCTTCAAAACACGCATCCTGATAATGAACCGCTGTTATTTCCGAAAATCCACATGTAAATTCATAAGTCGAAATTTCATCAACCCAGCTTTTTCTATCATCTATTACAAGAACACTACCCCATCTTGCCCCCAAAAACTTCACTAAAAGGTCCAAACATCTTGCCTTAGAACTCTTGGCGGTTAACATTACCCCCTGTTTAAAAACAGGATTTATCCCGTCAACACTTTCTTCAAATTTTACAGCCTCTTGAGGAAAATTACCCATATTCAAGTCGATACCTATTTTATTCAATTGCTCTATACGACAATCTTCCATTGATTCAAATATCCCAAAAGGACCAATTTTTCCTGCCGTTAAAGCAATAACATCGCAACCATTACCCCTGAGTTCTTGTATGATTCCTAATAAACGAGGATCGATCAATTCGCTTGTCAGACTTTGAATCATTATGCTTTGCAAGTATTCGGCAAGAGGAATTAAGCGTGAACCAACGCTTATTGTTTGGCCATATAAAGATTCTTGCAACTTGGCGTAATGCCTTCTGTATGCCTCTCTACCACAGGGATGTAACAATTTATCAGTGTACTTTAAGCTAACGTTATCCACATCAAGTACAACCAATGTGCCCGGTTTGGTTTTTTTTAGTATCCCTATAATTTGATCAAAGCGCGAAGCTTCAAGCACACAACTTGATCGACAAGGCACCACTAAACACTGAAAAAACAAACAAAATAAAATAACAACTTTTTTCATCATCATATTCCCAACTTTCCAACCGAAAATATCAAAATTATTATAAAGTAGAAATTGAAATAAGAAAATTTTTTCTATTTATAAAATTTAGAATTAGAATTTACAGTTATGTTATTTGCAATTGCGTTTAATCTATCTACAGAAAAGAATTGAGGAGTATTATTAACCATCTGAACTGCATGTTGTCTAAAGTACAAAGTTGGGTATCCAAAAACATTAATTAATGGGGATCGAACAGTTCCTAGATCATATTGAGCTGCAAATTCAATGAGAGAATTTTCTATTCTTGGATCGTTTATATGGCTTTGTTTACTTGAATCTTCAAAACAAGCCGCTTCATGTATTATCTTTTCGACCTTTTCAAGGGTTTCAGTAAGCGATAATGGATCAGTATTGATATAAATAATTTTCCCCTTAAATAGTATAGGAAGCTCTTTAGAATAAAATTCTTTTAAAAAGCCTAGAAAGATTTCTTCTGACCATGGCCAACTGCTATCACTTCTTAAAGAATGAAGCCTCTTTAAACCTAACTCGGGAGAAACATCCATTACAATAATCAGGTCTAGCTTTTTATCTTTAAGATCTCTTTCATAAAGTTTTTTTTGCAAAAGGTATAATTTCTTTCCATTCTTAGCTTTTTTATACCGTTCTTTATTATGCACGTCAGCCAGATACTTTTTATTCTCAAGAAAATTATCGTACGCGTAAGAATAGGCAAGATTTGTAAAATATACCCTATGGAATATCACACACTTTGTATAAGGCGATAACTTTTCTACTGATTTCATACGAGAAACCCACCAGTCATGAAATCTCTGAGAAAGGATTGTTGCCGAAGATTTGGGTAAAGGTTTGCCAGGAACAGGGTGAAGAGAGGGTAAAACAAGGCATTGGTTACTTGATTTATTAAGCAAAGCGAAGATTATACTTGTCTTGCCAGCACCTGGCATACCTTCTATAGCAATCAGAGTACTAGGAGTTTCAGAAGGAATTAAAATCTCAGCTTTTACGCAAGAGATTTTATTAGGAATTAAGAGTATTAATGCCACAAAAGGATAATATAAAAACATTTTTTGAAACTTTTCTTTCATTTTGTTTCCTCTATTTTTATAGAATTTCTTCTAGGTTTAATTACATCATTATAATTATAGATTATTTATATCTATTAGAGTATTTTCAAAAATTTCTTCGTTTATTTCTTGCAAAACATCTATAATTCTTTTAAGTTCCTTTCTGTCATTTTTTATTGTCTCCCACGATGCCTTGTATCCTTCTATGAGCTGGATATTTTTAAAAGGAATACTTGGAAAACATCTATACAATAAGTCTTGATCAATATCTTCCTCTAATAAGACTCCGGCTTTAATATAAATACAATTTTTAATAAGGTGATTCGATCTCCTCATCAGGTGCTTAGCATAGGTTGCAATCGCATCTGTAGAATTCTCTAATTCCATATAACGATTGCGTAAGTCATGAATTAGATAACAGACATTGGAAATTGTATCTAATCTAAGTTCACGTTCATCTACCTTATCTCCAAACTTAATTTCATTATTAAAGAGAGAAATAGACTGCTCAAGACCGTAATGCGAATAGAAAATCGGCTTCATACCGTGGTGATGCCTTTTTGAAAGAAAATCATTTCGTGAAACTAACGTTATGGTAATTTTTATAGGATATTTTCTTTTCAACAACTGATAAACATCTCTGACTTCTTTCAAAACAGAAGAATTAATTTTTTCAACGATAATAGATAAATCGATGTCGCTCCATCCCTTCCTAGGTTGCCTTAAACTTTTTCCTAGCCCCCCTCTAATTAATAAATCATGTAAATCAGAGATATTGCCTTTAGATAATCTTATAAAATCATTAATAGCCTCTGAAAATAAATCTTCTTCTATCTTTTTCATTCCCTAACAAAAATAAAAGCAACTAGTCCCACTATTTAATAGTAAGTTTTTTACCCTCCCAATAGGAGAAAATTGCGTCTATTTTCCATGTCAGCCTCTTAAAGTAATTCCTTTAAAATGCGAATAAAATCAAAATAATACTTGGATTTTATGAAAAATTCGCGAGCCATACAGTTTAACTTAATAAAAAAGTCTGTATTTAAAGTTTTAAGGGACTTTGATGTACCTAAAAGAATTGCTGCAGTAACAGCTGCTGTTATGATAGAAGGCGACTTACGTGGATACAAAAATCACGGTATTGAAAGAACATTTGAAATCATTAATGGCATTGAAAAGAAGACAATTAACCCATTAGCACAACATCTTGTACTTAAAGATTTTCAAGCTATTAAAATTATTGATGGACAATATGGCTTAGGTCACTTTTTTGCAAGACAAAGCATGAAAGAAGCTATAAAACGAGCAAAGCATTACGGTGTTGGTGTTTGTGCCAATATTAACTCAAGTCATATTGGTATTTTGTCTTATTACTCTGAACTTGCAAGTCATTCAGGATGCATAGGAATCACTATGTCTACGTCCTCTCCTTGCGTTGTTTTAGGTAAGTCAGGGAAGAAAATACTTGGAACTAATCCCATTTCTTTTTCACTTCCCTTTTATCCTTTTCATATAACAGGAGATTTTTCCACTGCTATGATTAGCCGAGGAAAAATCTTAGAATATTTACAGAAAAATGATAAATTTGATAAATATTTCGGAATTGATAAAAATAATAAACCCACGAAAGATCCCCAATCTCTTCTAGAAGGGGGAATTTATAGTATGGATGGATCGATTAAAGGAACCTTACTTTCATTATTAATAAGTGTTTTATGTGGTCATTTGATTGGAGGAGACATCAATGCCAATGTAAAAGGAACAAGGTTTACAGATCATCATCCAAACAAAGGGGATTTTTTTATAGCTTTTGATATTTCTAAATTTACCTCACTTGACAAATTCTGGGACCAAACATTTGCATTAGCACAAATGATTGAGACGAGTGGTTCGGATTTTGGAATTCCCGGAAAAAGGTCATTTGCATGCAAACAGCACAATTTAGATAAAGGCTTAGTTATAAGCCAGAACATGCTTACATTATTCAAGAATCATAATATAAATTTCAGTTAACGACAAATGACCCTAATAATACGTGATTGGGTTACTCTAATTTTCTATCTATCTTCAAGCCATTTCATAGACCAGCCATAAAGCTCTGCTTTATCATCTAAAATTAAAGGCACTTGATCGATTGGCGGACGATATGCAATATCCCCACTTTTGTATTCGCCAAAATCACCCAACAAACGCCTACGTCTTGGAGTCATTCTGTCAATAATAGCAGACGAGTAATAAGAGTAATATTCTTTGAACCACATTTGAGCATATCGCAAAGAAATACTTATTCTAGTTTGATTTGAAAAGTTTGGAGCTACGGCATGCCATAAATTTAAATGATGAAAAAGAATATCACCGGCTTTTAGTTTAACTTGGATTGCGTCGGGTGGCAAATCTCCCCTCTCTAGATAAGCATTGTATTGAGGAATAAAACAAAAGGGATGATGATATCCTACTTGTCTTAAATGGCTACCTGGAACAGCCCAAAAATTACTTTGATTCTCAGTTAACACATCTGTTAAGAAAAACTGAACTTTAAGCTGCAGGGGTAAATTACCAGGTAAAGGTAATATTCGCTGTAACGCAGGACCAGAATCTGTATGGAATTTTCCAATATTACCTAAATTATTGCGTGTTGGACGACGCACAAAGATATGACAGCCGTTCAACTGAATATAAGGTCCCATTAAATATCGAATAATATCAAATGATATAAAGTGATCGATAAGAAAATCAAACACCTCAGAGTACTCTAAAGGATTATGAATATTATAATAATCTACTCCATGATTCTTTCGAGTATTTTTGTCATCTACTTTGTCTTTTTCATGATTTTTTATAATAGTATTTGCAGTTTGGAGCAGTGTCTGAATTTCTTTTTTAACTAAAACATCTTCGATAATTATATACCCATTCTCTTGAAGAAACCTAGACTGCTCTTGTGTAAGAGGAGAAGAATTTTTCATAAAAAACCGAATTTTTTAAATATTACTAACATTCGATTCCATAAAATAAGAGAGGGCATTTTTCTGAAACATTAAACTTGCAATTTGTGCTATTTATTCTGTTTATTTTGAGCGGAAAACTCATGTTATGCAAAATGCAAAAATAGGAATATTTTTTATGGATCACTATTTAAAAAAAAGAAAAGTTGTCATTTTCACAGACTGTTATGATTTAGCTTTTAATGAAATAGCTCAAGTTATTTGGAATCATGTCTCTCCCTCATTAATAAATTCTATTCATATTGATCCCGTTGTCGCTATAAAAAAATTTTCAACCGTGAATGCTGCATTTGCTGTAAGGCTATTTGCTGAATTATATCCTTCTTCAACAATTTTTTTGGTCGTTATGAACAGCATGGACAACTCCCCCTCCCGCATTATAGTGGAAACAAATAATAATCTTATTCTTGTAGGAAATAACTCTGGCTATTTTAATTGGTTGATTGAGGACATAGGACTTAAATCAGTTTATGAAAATTCAATGCAACGAGAAACAAACCCTCGATCTTTTGGAGGGAAATATGTCCAAGCTCCCACAGTCGCCTCAATCTTGAATGGTAAGACGCTTGATACGCTAGGCAACAAACGTAGCAAAGAAATATTAGCAGATTTCAAAATACCAAATGGCACAGTCGTTCATTGTGATAATTTTGGTCTGATCAAAATAAAGGGAGAACCTCTGAATAACATCGACGAAGGTCAACGTATGCGAATATTAATTAATAATAAAATAGAAATTGAAGCTATTTTCTCTCATCAACTAAAGACTCATCTGGATGGAACATGGGTTCTTTTCCCTGGCAGTTCATTGTATGGCCTTCCAGAACTTGGAAAAGTAAGATGTCCAGACTCAGCGGAAAGTTTAAATGTAAAAGAAGGAGATTTCATAGTATGGGAAAAAGTTTAGAATACGAACGATTTTTTTTAAAAGAATATACCCATTGGGTCCTTTTTTTACATCAAAACCAATGTTATCTGGGACGAATATACCTCTTAGCGAAACGCCATAATGCTCTTGATTTTTTTTTGATGACGGAAGAAGAAAAAAGTGAATTATTTTTACTAGGAAAAGTAGTGACGAAAGCACTTAGTAACCTTTTTCAGCCTGATATTTTTAATGTCGCATCTTTAGGTAATATTTTTAACCATCTTCATGTACATATTATACCAAGATACAAAGAAAGCAGATATTTCGAAGGAATGCAATTTACTGATAATAGATGGGGGAAAAATTACAGTCCTTATGACTATAATTTCAAAACCCCTGATCACATACTTAAAAATATACACCAAGCCCTATTAAATGTAATGCTCTAGTTTTTTGCTACATAATCAGCAACAAAAGGGTGAAAGGGACCATATATCTCAATAAAGATTTTCTTACTGTGTTGTAAATATCTTTCTGCAATAGAACTTAAACTACCTTCTTTATTTTTTATAGAATTAAAAATATTTTCTGCCTTTAACTTATTGAAACTTTTTTCATCAAGAAATACCTTACAAAAGGATTCCGAAGCTTTGAAAAATGACTCAAAATAAACAAAGCTCTCTTTAAAATTTTTTTGTTTATAATAAATAATCGACGCATTATAGATATTAATTAAATTTAATAAATCAATTTGACTGTTACTTACTGTTTTCTCTGTTTGCAAAATATAATTGCAGTCTTCAATAGCTTGATCTAGATTGCCTCTACTAATTCTTGCTTCTGCCCTAAGAGTTCTTGCTTTTAAAGTTTTATGCTTTCCAATTAGTTTTTCAAATAACAAGATCGATTCGGTTAGATTATCTTCAGCTTTTTGAATTTCCCCTAGTCTTAACAAAGCTTCACCCATTCCTAGAAACATATAGGCTTTTAATAAGTCATGAGAAAAATTTTTCAAATCGTAAGTAATAATATTTTGCGCTTTCTTAAACCCCTGTTCTATTGCTTGTTGATATTCCCCTAGCCTGCAATAGACTTGACCTGCTTTAATAAAATTCTGAGCAAGATTTTTAGAAACTTTATTATAAGTCTTGATATCATATTTTTTATTTGAAGAACTAAGATATGACTGAAAATCTGTCCATATTTGGAGAACATAAATAGCGTATTTTTTAGTTTCTTCCGCCTTATATTTGTGTAGATATTGTTTACTGTAAAGAGAAGATAACTCAGAATAAATATCTGCTTCTGCCTCCACCTCTTCTATGTTGTGATTGTCAATTTTTCCAAGCTTATTTAATGCTGTTCTTAGTATTTGCTCAGCTGCCAGAAAATCACCCTTTTTACTATAAATATCGCCAATATTTATCAAGTTTTTTGATATCAGAACCTTTTTTTGGGGAACGGGCATATTCTCACTTAATTTAATACTTTCTTTTGCATAAGAAAGCGCTTTATTAAGCTCACCTAACTCTATTAGAATCATCCCTAATTTTCTAAAAATATCTGCCAATAAAGGGCTGCTGAGTAATTGATTATATGCTGGATTTTCGAAAATTTGAGTATAGTACTTCTCGGCTAGAAATATGTTATGCGTACATTTATAATGAATTCCGCCTAAAACTATTAACAATTCTAATTTGCTTTTGTCCTGCATTTCTTTTGGCAAATTTATTATTTGCAAATTCTTCATTAAGGTTTCCAGATGAGGAATTAATGCTATACTTTCCTGACGATTTTCTTCTAAATAAGATCCATAGGACAACTTTATTACCTGAGTGATTTTAGAGAAAAAGTCCTTTTTCTCTTTTTCAGTTAATAGGTATACAAGTCGCATTAAACTCAAGATACGAGTACTACGATGCAAAGATAACACCATATTTTTATCGTCTTTTTTTGACGGGTCAGACACAATAAAGGAGTATCTTCTTAAAGCCCGGATTAAACTATCAACAACAGAACTTTCTTTACAAAACTCTAACAAATTTCTTGGTATATTATATTCATTTAAAAGACAGATAAAAAATGTCAGTTCTTTAAAATCTGGATGTTCTTCAATCAGCTTTTCTAATGATGTAGTTATAATTCCATAACGAGTCTTTGTGTACTCTCCCACTGCTTTTAAAAGGCTTTCTTGAGTATGTTGGAAACTTTGTCCGTATTGGTTAACTCTTTCCAAATATTGCTTAAAAGTAATATTGCTATTTTTAATATAGTAAGCAGCAATAGCAACATCTAAAGGAAAAGGAGGTATATTAACCAAAAAACCCATTGTCTCTTCCCTTACTACCTGAGGCAATTTGTCCGGTTTGGTATCATAAAGAACTCGGCAAAAAAGGGATAAGGCTTCCTTTTTAGTTAATTCGCCCAAATGAATAATATTTTCCGAGTTTATAAAACTTGAATTCTGGATATTATTATCATTGCTTGTAATGATTACCTTACCTGTGCCCCAAATTTCTGGATCATTGGGAAAATAAATCTTTATATTGGAAAAGGCCTCAATTTCAATATTGTCATAGATCAGTAACCAATTCGGATGACTTTTTAATTGACGCATTATAAAACTCAAAAGTTGCTTTTCCCTTTCACCGCTTTCCTGGATTTGCAAAATAAACGTTAATTCCTCTTTTAACTCTTTATTTTTTGCAAATGTATAGGCTAATTCTTTAAAAGAATTGATAAGAGTCTCTTTTGTTTCAGCATTAATCTCCCATGTAACAGAGGCTGGATGTGTCTTGGCGTAATAACGAGCAATAACAGTTTTTCCTGTGCCCCCGATTCCTGTTATAGCTATCGAAGAAATTCTTTCTTTATATTGCTTTTTATTTAATATCTTTTCTATTAACTGAACAATGTCAGATCTTTGAAGAAAAATATTTTCTTGTGGGATGATTAAATGGGAACGGACAAGAATAGAGGGTTCTTTTTTTAAGAAAAAAATAAAACTAAGAAAAAGACTTAAAAGAACCACTCCACCTATTAAAAATAACTGCGTAGAATGGTACCGCTTCTTTGCTTCTACTATAATTTTGCTTTCATTAAATTCTGAAATATCGCTTGAGGCCTGAATATGCTGCATAAATTCCGCACTAAGACTTGCCGTATCAATTTCAGGTGACAAAATCTTTAAAATTTCAAAAATAGCGACATAGAAGTTGCTATAATCATTAAAATCTACAACTGTAATATGATTTTCCCTAAGATTAATTTTATCTTTATACAATATAATTATGTTAATATCAGAAACATACGAAGATATATTTTTAATTGTTAAAGTACTATAATTATTGCATTCGCACAGTTGCTGTTCTTCATGGGAAAAGTAAGATAAAAGAATAAACTTATCAGGGTTCGACTCTATGTGCTCTTTGAGAGCTTCTTGGTTTTTGTTCTGGAAAACAGAAATCCTGACATCTGCAATAAGCAAATACCTTTCTATTTCTCTGGCAAAAATAGTCCATTCTTTAGCGTAGTTTCTAGTATTTATTCTGCTACTTAAAGGAAGAGATATAGAAGAAGAAAGAGAAAACTTTTTATAAAGAAAATTTTCAAAGGAAAAATAGATAAGTAAAATTGAATAGTATTTTCTTATTGAACAACGTTGCTGAGAATTTTCTACAAAATTTATAATATCTTCGCGACTATTGCCCTGAATTTTCTGCAAGATTTTACTTATATGTGCACTTGCCGTTTTAGGAGCAATTGATAAGAAAGACGAAAGAGTAGAGGATCTACCGCATGCGATACATGCAATAACATCCATCTCTCTAAAGGTAAACTCCTTATCTCTTATGGTTTTTAAGTAGGTTGAATAAAAATCGTAAGGATGAGATATAAAAAAGGATTCCGAGGAGAGCATTTAGATTTCTATAGCAAAAACAAATATTTTCACGAAATAAACGTACATATACGTATAAGCAAGATAACAT
Source organism: uncultured Alphaproteobacteria bacterium (assembly GCA_903899945.1). Lineage (GTDB taxonomy): Bacteria > Pseudomonadota > Alphaproteobacteria > Paracaedibacterales > CAIULA01 > CAIULA01. The sequence continues at coordinate 95,626 of CAIULA010000013.1, forward strand.
CATGAAAATATCAAAAACAAGCCCTCCATTCTTTTTCTTGGTAGAAAAAAAACTGATTTTCCCTTTTAACTAGCACTCACAGAGAAAAGATTTATGTAGTTTCCTTAGATTATTAAGTTGTTGAATTTAGAGGAAAAAAATTGCATAAGAAAATTAAGAAAAATTCCCCTTATTTTTCTTTTAATTTAATCTCATTATTCAAAAAAATTGATTTATCTGTAGCTGCCAATGAAATATCTGCTCATTTTCTGTTTTTTGTTTTTCATTAACAAAAATGCCTTACCGTGTGAAACATTGGGTGAAGATGGGACTAATGTGTATATACTTCTAGGTCCACCCGGATCAGGTAAAACAACTTTATCTCACGTACTCGTAACTGAAAAAGGTTACGAAAGATTAAGCGCAGGCGATTCTCTACGAAGTGACTTAAAAGAAGGTCTTGCATTTGCCATACGGTATAGAGAACAAATAGAAACTGGATTGCCAGGAATTCCTCCAGATGAAATTCAGGAATATGTAAGAGAAAAATTAGAAAGATTATTAACCGAAGGAAAAAATAAGATAATATTAGATAATTTTCCAAGGATAGAGTCCCAGGCTATTTTTTTAAAAGAAGTTTTAGAAAGAAACGGATTGTGGCAGAAGACAAAAGCCCTTCTTCTTGATATCTCTGACGACATCGCCACAGAAAGAATGCTTAACAGAAGAGCATGCGCAAACTGTAATCTGGTTTACAACTTGAAATTTTGCCCTCCTAGAGATTCTGCTATTTGCGATAAATGCGCCGGTGAATTGTTCCAGCGATCTTGTGACATAGAAATTAGTAATGTTACAAGACGTTTAGAAAATTTCCGAATGTGGTCTCCGAATATAATTAGTTTCTTTGGCAGTGAAGGAAAAATTGTTGATTTTAAATAAATGTTGATTACTTTGGATAAGAATGATGTATTTTTTAAAAGTATTTTTTTTAGTATTCACATTTGGTATGTCCATTATATTCTCAGCTATAAAACAATTGGAAGCTTCCAATGAAATTTATGCTCCGTCGGGCAAATCCTACTGCCCTACAGATAGGATTGATATTGGGTTCGTTCTTTTGCCTGACCCTCTTCAAGTTAGCTCTCTTCTAAGTTATAGGGATATGGTGCTGGAAAGATTATCAGGCATTTCACCGAGAAAAGAGGAATCAACAAGAAAACCAATTAACGTACCTGTTGAGATGCCTCATATATCGTTAGGTCATTATGCTCTACTTGCCGAAGAATTGCCTATGTTACGAGAAATAATAAACAAAGTGGCTTTCGAATTTTCTGCATTAACAGAGCCTATGAGTGAGGTGCTTCATGCAACAGAATACAATCTTTCCTTTGAATGTAAAAACCTAAGAGAAGCTGTTAATCCAGTAATTGTTGACCTTTATTTAAATTTAAGAGACAAATTCTTTAATGAAATTGTTACAAAACAACCGACAATAAGAGGATTACATCTTAAATATGTTTGCAAAGATAAGCCAACTGAATTTGAACTTTTAGAAAAATATTACCAAAACTGGAACACTCCAGAATATAACAGAATCTGCCCCCATTTTACACTTGTGTATAGTCATGTAGGCAGAGAAAACATCATATCAACTTTAAGTAAAATTAAAACACCACCTTCCTTGAGTGAAATAAGACTTACGCATCTTGGCTTAATTGCTATTGATCTTAATGGCAATCCATTGCCGGACGGTTTAATTCACGCAGTGCCATTAAAACAGTAAAGCTAGAGATCGTGATTAAAACAACAACAATTTTAAAAAATTTAATAAACTCTAAAAAACTTGAATTTTTCTTAGAAGCCCACAATGGAATAAGTGCCTCCATAGTACAAGAAGCAGGTTTCAGTGGAATATGGGCAAGTGGTCTTTCGATTGCAGCCTCTCTTGGAGTTCGTGATAGCAATGAAGCCAGTTGGACTCAAGTTCTTGAAATATTAGAATTTATGAGCGATTCTACTAGCATACCAATATTAGCTGATGCTGATTCCGGGTATGGTAATTTTAATAATGTCCGCCGTCTTGTAAAAAAACTGGAACAGCGTGGCATTGCAGGTATGTGTATTGAAGATAAAGAATTCCCTAAAAAAAATTCTTTTATCAATAGCGAATCTCAGTATTTAGTTTCAATAGATGAATTTGTTGGAAAAATACAAGCTGCTAAAGATACCCAAATAGATCCAGATTTTTGTGTGATAGCACGCACAGAAGCGATCATAACGACTCAAAACATAGATGAAGCATTGCTTAGGTGCCAAGCCTATTATCATGCCGGAGCAGATGCCTTAGTGATACATTCTAAAAGACAAGATCCTTCAGATATAATAACTTTTATGAAACAGTGGCATTACGACTGCCCGATAATAATTATACCAACGACATATATGGATACACCTACATCTTTATTTGAGAGTTTAAATATCAGCTTGGTTCTTTGGGCGAATCACATGTTAAGGGCAAGCGTTTACCAAATGAAAAAGATAGCAGCCTTAATTTTTGCTAACTCTTCTGTCTTAGAAGCTGATAAGAAAATTGCTTCCTTAGAAGAAATTTTTCGGTTTCAAAAAGTACAAGAGCTAGAAGAGGCAGAAAAGATTTATCTCTCTCATCCATCCTATAAATGTTAATATTATTACGAAGCAAGATTAATAAAAGCAAGCACATTGACTAAGTGGATTATCTCTGGGCTGGCTTTTCACTGAAATGAGTTTCATATTTATCTGCGACTTCTATCCAGTCCTCTGCCTTTTTAGAAGATGGTAACTTCTCTACTATATTAGGCCATATAGATGCGTACTTTTGATTTAACTCTAGCCAAATCTGCGCTCTTGGATCCGTATCAGGTAAAATCGCATTTGCTCTACATTCATTTACGCAAGCTCCACAATCTATACACTCTTCAGGATGAATAACTAGCATATTTTCTCCCTCATAAAAACAGTCAGCAACACATGCAGGAACGCAATCTGTAAATTTACATTTTATACATGCTTCCGTTACAACGTAAGTCATTTGTGCTCCTTATTCATAAGTTTTAGCTTCTTTATTTGAGGTATATTGGTGCAAAATAAATATTTTGTCACTCATCTATAAGGTGAATTTTATTAGAAAATCTTCTTTTGGAAACTCAGCAGTCCATACTATAAAGAGTCAAATTGGTGCGGTTTTCGTGAAGTTTAGACGAAGGAAATAAAATTTATGAATTTGCAACAATTGAAAATCAACAAAGAAATCCACGTTTTAGCTCGAGCAGTAATTATCGATCAAGGAATGATACTACTTTCCCGAGCAAAGCAATTTACACCTGAGTTTTTTGTGCTGCCAGGAGGTCATATAGAACATGGAGAAAGTGCAAGGCAGGCACTTCAACGAGAACTATTAGAAGAATCAGGTTTTGAGTTCCAAGTTAAAAGGTTTGTTGGATGTTTGGAATGCAGTTTTGATATGCAAAATATATGTCATTCGCATGAATATAATCTTATTTTTGAAGCAGAGTCTTTTACTGTTAGAGCTATGCACTCTCTACCTTCTGCAATTAAACTCGAATGGTTATCTTTTGAAAAACTTCCAGAAATTAATTTACAGCCAAAAAGTTTAAAAGATTGCTTAAAAGAATGGCTTAAAAGAATGGCTTAAAAGTGATTTAAATCTCTCTTTTCAAAGCCAAATGTTATGCTAGAAAACCTCACATACAAAATAATTATGCAAAGAAAAATTACTATATAGGTTGTATTTTTATCGTCTTTTTTTGTTTAAAAATTCTCTACCCTTTAAGCCAGCAAGTAATACCGATAAACGAAATTGTGTTAAAAAAGGAAGAAACACATGAAGATAGGTTTAATAAGCCCTAATGATAAAGGATCATATCGTAACGCCAATTTTTTAACAGAAAATTTAGGAATAGGTTACCTTTGCGCGTATCTAGAAGAACGAGGTCATGAGGTTATTATGTGTGATGCTCGTTTTAATGATTTTTCCCCTCAAACTGCAGTCAAAGAAATGGGATCTAAATCGCTTGATATTTTAGGTTTTTCAATCTGGACTGGTGAAGGTGCCGAATGGTGCAAGCAATTTCTAAGTCATTTTATAAGGAAACAAAAAAATATTCGTATTGTTCTTGGTGGATATTTTCCAACATTACAACCAGAAAGAAGCTTTGAAATTCTTCCTCATGCAGATGTTATTGTGATGGGTGAAGGAGAAGAGATTTTGTGTAACCTTGTGAGTGCTTTTGAGAAGCAAAAAGAATGGAAGGATCTTCATGGTATTGCATACTTTAGTTCTAAGGAGAAAAAGGTAATTACGAATGCCCGCGCAAAATTACTTGAAGATTTAGATGAGCTTCCTTGGCCTAAACGATATTTAACTGAAAAAATGGGGGAATACGACGAAGTCTATCTTGAAGGCAGCAGAGGATGTGTCTTTTGCTGCACTTTTTGCGCTATAAGGCCTTTTGTAGGGATAGGTGCTGGATCTGCCTGGCGACATAGATCCGCCGCTGACATAGTAAACGAAATAAAATATTTAAGGCAACAAAATCCTACTTTAAAAACTTTCCGTTTTATTGATTCAGATTTTATTGGTCCTGCAGAGCATGCAAGAGCAGAAGAGTTTGCACTCTTAGCAAAACAAGAATTACCAGGGATCAAATTCCATGCTGAAGGACGGGCTGTTTCAATCGCAAAAAGTAAATGTTTGCTAGAAAAACTCAAAGAAGCAGGCTTGTATAGAGTTTACCTTGGGGTTGAGTCAGGGAGTCAAAGAATCTTAAATAAAATGAACAAACAGACAACGGTACAAGAAAATAAAGACGCAATAGCAGTTCTAAAAAAATTAGGAATAGACTGTACCTATGGTTTTATCATGTTCACTCCCTGGACCATGGAGGAAGATATAGAAGAAAATGTAAAATTTTTAACAGAAGTAGGCAATATTCAAATGAACAAATTCTTTACCGAATTATTGCTCATTCCTAATACTGCGGCGTACAAAATGGCTCGAAGTGATTTTACTATTTCGCTTAAAGAAAATGACACTACGTATTATACATATCCCAGCTTAACAACGTCTGTAGCAAGAATCAGGGAAATAGGTAATATTTTAGAAAAGAAGAGAGCGGATTTCATGAACAAACTTTGGTTTATTCATAGGGGTATTCGCAATGCTCATAGACGTAACCTTATTGAAACGACATCATATGAAGTAGGTTCTAATAGCTTATTTCTGAACATTTTTGATTTCTGTTGGAAGCAAGCTAAGGAAAATACCTTACCTGAAATAGAGATTGTAAATACCTGCATAGAAAACTTTACTCCTCAGATTACAAGTTTTCTAAATACATTAGCTGAAAAAAACCTTCTTAAGGTTAGTTCGTTTACTGATGAGTTTCAATATAATGTATCCTAGGAGTCTGAACGGCTTTGTTCGGCAATGTAATCTTCCTTTTTTAACAAGTTCAATAATAGTCTTTACTACTGTGAAATAACCGGATTTATAAATATCTTCTGGCTGATATCTTTAATACACGGATCAGTAAAGTGGATTTGATAAATCGGTTCTTGATAATTAAATTATACTCAACACCCAATTTTGTCTGAGCAGAAAGCTGTCAGATTTCATTTCTGAATAAAAATTGAAGCGCTGAAAAATTTTTTCATCCGGATAGTATTTTTACGAAAGAAGAGTATGACGATTCCCTTATTTTATCTGTAATTTCATTTAATAGGATCTAGCCCAAAGTCCTAAGACTTGTCTTAAGGCATCTCCTCCGTATATTTCCATTCAATTCTTTTGTTATTTCTCAGACATACAGAAGACCTGTTAAGAAAATATCTTCTGCTTCAAAACATAAAGATTTTTGGTGAAGGGAAATTAAAATGGAAAGCTATGTTTCAATCTCTGATGAAAATATTTTTAACTCAAATTTCAGCTCTAATTTGTTAAAAATCAATACACCTAAAAATCAAAAGACAAAATCTTTTGTAATTAAGGGAAAAACAATCTCTATATCAAATAGAGAATTCCAATGTATTAAACTTCTGGCTCATGGAAAACGAGCTAAAGAGATAGCAAGGTATTTGAAAATTTCTCATAGAACTGTTGAGTGTTATCTAGAGTTTTTAAGAGAAAAAACAGACTGTGATTATCATGAAAAACTTGTTGATTTTTATTGGACCTTTTTAGAACCAAAAATTATTGATATTTAATCAAATGATTTTGATTATGGTAGAATCGATATAAAGTAAAATATGTCGATTCAATCAGCATATTACAAAAACATGTCGAAAACTTTAAAATTCTTCGACATGTTGCTGTTTTAAATTAAGATTTCAGGGGTATTTCACCTAGTAAAATCCTCACGTATCCAAGAAACTTCTAAGTTTACGAGAACGGCTTGGATGTTTTAATTTACGCAAAGCCTTTGCTTCGATCTGACGGATACGCTCACGGGTTACAGCAAACTGTTGGCCCACTTCTTCTAAGGTGTGGTCGGTGTTCATTCCGATACCAAAACGCATACGAAGAACACGTTCCTCGCGCGGCGTTAAGCTTGCTAAAACACGCGTTGTTGTCTCGCGAAGATTAGCATGAATCGCGGCTTCGATTGGCAGAACTGCGTTCTTATCCTCAATAAAGTCACCCAAATGACTATCTTCCTCATCACCGATTGGCGTTTCAAGACTGATCGGTTCTTTTGCAATTTTCATGACTTTACGAACCTTGTCCAAAGGCATCACTAACTTTTCAGCCAACTCCTCTGGCGTTGGTTCACGGCCTATTTCGTGCATAATTTGACGCGATGTGCGAACCAGCTTGTTAATTGTTTCGATCATGTGAACAGGAATACGAATGGTACGCGCCTGGTCTGCGATTGAACGAGTAATAGCCTGCCTGATCCACCAAGTTGCATACGTTGAAAACTTATAACCACGTCTGTATTCAAACTTATCAACAGCCTTCATCAGCCCGATGTTGCCTTCTTGAATAAGATCAAGGAACTGAAGACCACGATTCGTATATTTCTTAGCAATTGAAATAACAAGACGAAGGTTTGCTTCAATCATTTCTTTTTTGGCGCGCGATGCATCCCGTTCACCTCTTTGAATGACTGAGACAATGCGACGGAATTCTGCAAAAGGAACGTGAATTCTATCTTCAATATCTTTAATAGATTGGACAAATTTCTGAAGGGACGCCTCTTGCGTTTCAATAAATTTTTTCCAACCCTTATCATTTAGTTCTTTTAATTTATTTAACCATTGCTCGTTAAAAGCTTGATTGAGGAAATGCTTTAAAAATTGATCGCGTTTTACACCAGCCGCGTCAGCCTGCATTGCGAACGAACGTTCCATATTAGCAATGACTCGATTCAACTCGTTATGCTGATCGATAAGTTCTTCCATACAAATAATATTGAGCTTTAATTCTTCGAAATTGGTGATAAGTTGTTGTTTTAATTCTTTATACTCAGGATCATCCGCAACTATTGTTCCCTGCTTTTTCAAAAGAACTTTCTGACATTTGAAAAGCTGATCATAGAAATCTAAGTGATTTTGAAAAAGAGCTATAACCTTATTACGCGCAGCTTCTTCTGCATCGGACAAAGCAATCTTAGCGCTCTCTTCTGTAACGATTTCGCCTTCAGGAAGATCAAAATCAACCTCTTCAGACTCAAGATCCTCCTCGCTTACATTCGTATCCACTGTGATCAGGTCACGAATATATAATCTTCCGGCTTCAAGCTGAGCCTTCCAATTTCTCAAAAGTTGAGCAGTAACTGGGCTCTCGCACAAGCTTCCAACCATAGTTTCCCGACCAGATTCAATCCTTTTAGCAATTGCGATTTCACCCTCACGAGACAATAACTCAACATTCCCCATTTCCCTGAGATACATGCGTACAGGATCATCGGTACGGCCAGCAACCTCTTCAGCAGCCTCTTCTTCTGAATCTTCTACCTCAAAATCAGATATAGAAAGGCCTTCAGCTAAATTTCCAGACAACGCCGTTTCTTCAGCTTCATCACTGTCCACAATGCTAATTCCCATGTCAGCAATCATGGTCATAGATTCATCAATCTGCTCTGATGACAATTGATTTTGAGGTAAAGCTTCATTTAACTCATCATAGGTGATGTAACCTCTCTCTTTTCCTTTGGCAAGCAACCTCTTCAAAAGAGGGTTTGATTTACTTAGTTCAATCAAAGGAACATCTAATTCTTCGGTTGCAGATTCATCAACTTTTTTCATCGCCTTTCCTGCCATTTGCAATTGTGCTCCTTAAAAAATAAAATTATAAAAAATAAAAATTAATTCAATCTAAAGACGTTAAATTTGCCTTTAGTGCTTTTAGCTTTTCCCATGCCTTTTGATCAAAAGATGTCTTCATATCTTCCGTGGAATGCTTAAGATCTTTTTTCATTAGCTCTTGGTATGTCGCCCTTTGCCAAAGCTCTCTCCATCTTTCTAGCGCCACAGCCGGATCTGTACCCTCGCCTGCAAAAGGAGCATGGACATAAATGCTCTTATCTAATATTTCCTCTAGAATAGAACCAAAACCTTTTGTTTGCAAAGCCAACTTCAAGTCTTGTACATCTCCATTAAGACTTTCTAGAAGATAATCCCCCAAATCAGCCCATTCTTTTCTTTCAAATTCGATAATCGCAAACTGCTCAGCAATCTCATGTAATAATGTGGGGTGATTTATAACTGTTGCCAATAAAATTTTCTGAGATAAAGAATTTTTTTTATGTAAGCCGTCTTTTTTACTAAAAAGAACCTGGTTAGATCCCGTTTTTAAAGACTCACGCGACCTAAAAGGTTTATACCACAAATTTCGTAATCTTTCATTAAAATCCAACTTATAAAAATACTTGACCTCGGAATCCTCTATTTTTTCAATCAGTTCTAAAGCATTCTTTTTAAAAGAGGCCTTTTCTTCAGGATCAGCATTTTCTAGAGATTTCTCAGAAAACAATAAACCTTGCCATAAAGTGTCAACCAATGATGATGGAGTAGAGAATATCTTTCGAAGCGCTTCCTTGCCTTTTGATTTCAAAAAACTATCAGGATCTTCGCCTTTTGGAAGATTTATAAATTTTAATGTCTTTTGAGAAGAAAGCAAGGGAAGCGCTTTTTCTGCTGCCCTGAATGCAGCTCTTAACCCTGCATTATCCCCATCAAAACATAAAAGAGGCTGAGGGTTTCTCTTCCATAAGAGTTGCAATTGTTCGATTGTTAAAGCCGTTCCAAGCGGCGCAACAGCTGTCTTCCATCCTGCTTCAGATAAAGCGATAACGTCGCTGTATCCCTCAACAACAATTAAAGGCTGATCTTTATTCACATGTTTGCCTGCATTTGAATAATTATAAAGGATCTGCCCTTTATGAAAAAAAACAGTATCAGATGAATTTAGATACTTAGGTTGCCCCTCTCCTAAAATCCGCCCCCCAAATGCAACAACACGTCCCTTAAGATCTAAAATAGGAAACATGACTCGACCGCGAAAACGATCATAAGGTTCTTTTTTATCCTCTGACTGAATAAAAAGACCTGAAGACAACATTGCTCTTTTTGAAAATCCCTTCGCTAAAAAAGTTTGATAAAGAGAAGAAAATCCTTTATTTCTATCAGGCGCAAATCCAAGCCTAAACTCTTCGATTGTTTTTTCAAGAAACCCTCTGTGCTTTAGATAGGTTCGTGCCTCATCCCCAAGAGATCGCTTTAAATTTTCTTGGTACCATAGGCAAGCCTCTTCTAATAAAGTAAAGTATTCTTCCCCTTCTGCCGTTTCTTTTTTCTCATTTTTTTCAGGCAAAATTACGCCTGTTAAATTCGCCAGATGCTTTACTGCATCCATAAAACTCAAATTCTGACGATGCATAGTATACGTAATAACGTCACCATGAGCCCCGCATCCAAAACAATGATAAAATTCTTTCGTATCGTTTATTGTAAATGAAGGAGTTTTTTCATTGTGAAAAGGGCATAACCCTGAAAACTCATGCCCTTTTCGAATCAATCGAACATCTTTTCCTATCACCTCAGACACCCTAAGACGTGCTCGGATTTGTTCGATATAAGGAGCAAAATCAGACATCTATAGTGTGATACCCCTTCTTAGAGTCTTTATTGATACTACCCAATAGTTCAGAAAGGATTCCTTCTCGAACACCCCTATCAGCGACACGCAACTCTTTTATCTGGATAGCATCGCAAATACCCTCAAGAATTGCAGATCCGACAACAACAAGCTCCGCTCTTCCTCCGCCAATACAAGGATGTTGAATTCGCTCGTTTTGAGTCATAAACAGGATCTTTTGGCTAATTGCCTTTAAAGCTTCCGTCTCAATAGTCAAGCCGTCAATAGCGCGTCTTTCATAACGCACTAACCCCATTTTAATAGCAGCAAGCGTTGTCACCGTTCCGGATGATCCAACTAGCTGCACCTCAGAATTGGCTATATGTTCTTGTATTTTATTTTTGGTAGCAAAACGAGTTATTTCATCCCTAACATGCGCCCTGACATCTAAATGAATTTCAGGCGTTGAAGCAAATTGAGCATAAGACTCACTAACTGTAACAACACCATAAGGCAATGAAATTGAATCTATAACCTCAAAAGGGATAGGGTAACCGGGACGTTTTTTTCCAGTCTCATTAACACGAAGCCAAATTGCCTCGGTACTGCCCCCTCCTATGTCAAAAACCACAGCATAAGGAGTTTTAGGATTCAAGATGGCTGCGCAACCTGTTAAAACAAGGCGAGCCTCTTCCTCGCTTGGAATAATTTCAATATCTAATCCCAACTCGTTTCGCGCTCTATTTATCAAAACATGCCCGTTGGCTGCTCTTCGGCATGCTTCCGTTGCAACAGCCCTAACCTTAGTTGCATGATGAAAATCTATCTTACGTCTGCAAACACGAAGAGCCTCAATCGATCTTTCCATAGCCTCTTCCGACAGTTCACCCGTTTTATGAAGACCTTCTCCAAGACGAACAATCTTTGCAAAAGAATCAATAATCTTCCAGGACGCGGCATTAGGGCGTCTACGAAAAAAAGTCTTCTTTAGCCCAGCCATATTAACGCTAGCAACCAAAAGTCTGCAAGAATTTGTACCAAGATCAATTGCAGCTAACACAGGATAGTGCGCGTCGCATCGACCACTAACATAAGCAGCATTGTCATCAGCAGGAATTATAAGTTGTTTTATCACAAGAGTGTGCCATTTATGATACAGTATTTATGTTTATATTAGTCTCTTTTTAAGAGGCTCTCTTTTCTAGTTTACGGAAAACAGGCAAAATATGATAGTCATAACCTATAAAAAAATGTAAATTAATTTATTATTTCTGATTATCTGTCAGAAAATTCTTAGAATTTATTAAAATGGGGGATAGTTTAGTGGTAGAACTCTCGGCTCTGGACCGAGGAGCTCTGGTTCGAATCCAGGTCCCCCAGCCATCTAATCAGATATTTAACAAACATGTTCACATATTTTTCATTGTTTAACCCTCTAGTTTTTGGGATTTGTGGAGTTTTACCGCTCTCGCTTGCTTTAACCTATTTGATGATACAGGTTAATATTTCAGCAGAACCCATGCAACGATCCTCACACAGCGCTCCCACTCCAACCGCGGGGGGGCTGGCTTTTATTTGCGTCTTTTGGATAACTTATTTTGCTCATTTTTTGCTTTCCTCTTCTTCCGATCCAAGCTTACTTTATCGCTTTTTACCAGTTTACGGCCTTGCCTCTCTTATACTTGCGGTTATCAGCCTGAGAGATGATTACAAACCTCTGTCCTATCGATTTCGACTTTTGACTCATATTATTTGTGTTACGTTGATCATTTCAGGGGGACTCCAAATTCAATTTCCCGCCTTTGGTTTGGAGACCAATGGATGGATCGCAGCAATTATGACTGGATTTTGCCTTATATCGATTATAAACGGTGCAAACTTTGTGGATGGTCTTAATGGTCTTTTAGCCGGATGCTTTTTAATTTCTCTCATTTTCAATATCCTTGTCATCCTTCCCACTAATCCGCTTGTTATTTATTTTTATGCTTCCTTATTTTTTAGCGTTTTAGGGTTTTTTATTTTTAATTTCCCAAAAGCCCGAATTTTTATGGGCGATATTGGCAGTACATTTCTAGGTTTAACTGTTGGGTTTTGTGGGCTTATTTCTCAATTTTACTATCCTTTGCCAACAGATATGGCATGGGTTCATAAAGGTTTTATTTATACCCTTACACCGCTTGGATTCTTATGGTTTGATGTTGGTTTTACGCTTTTAAGAAGGGCCATTTTAGGATACCGTCTTACAGAGCCGCATCGTGATCATCTTTTTCACATTTTGAATGATTGCGGCTATTCTCACACTTTCTTAAGCTGCTTATACTTCTCTCTTACGGCCACCATGGGCGGATTTACACTTCTTAGCCATTACGGATATCTTACATTTTTATCTTTCTTTTTAATCTATGCCTTAGCACAAGCACTTTTCTGTTTTTGGGTGTTTCATCAAAAACAACACTATCATAAGCCAAAATCTGCATGAAGTGGCAGGATAACGGTATTATTTTAAGTCAGCGCGCTTGGAATGATAACAAAATCATCCTGAGCATACTAACTGTTGATCATGGGCGTCATACGGGCCTTATCCATGTCAGCCAGAAAAACAAAAATCTTTCCCATGTTCAGCCTGGGAATTTCGCCCAAATCACCTGGAATGCTCGTTTAAATGAACATTTGGGGAGATGGCATCTCGATATCGGGTTTATGCCATGGTTTCAGGTCTTTAAAGATCCGACTCGCCTGCTCGCTTTAAGTACTGCCTGTGCGCTTATTGATCATTGTTTACCTGAACGTCATCCTTACCAAATACTATACGTGTCACTAAAAGGTTTTTTAGAAAGCCTTATCCACAATAGAGATTGGAAACGAGATTATATTCAATTCGAAATGAATCTTCTTTCAGAGCTTGGCTTTGGTCTTAATTTAAATTTTTGCGCGGTTACAAAACAAACAGACGACCTTATATTTGTATCGCCGAAAACAGGGCATGCCGTCTCAAGAAAGGCCGGAGAACCTTACCAAAGTAAACTCTTGCATCTTCCTCTCTTTTTAACCCAGGAAAATACCGAAATTACGCATAATCAGTTAGATCAGGCCCTTTATTTAACTGGCTATTTCTTAAGCCGCCATTTATTAGAGAACAAAACATTACCAGAAATCCGTCAGCGCTTTGTGAAATCGCTCACGACCTCACTGTAATTATAATTATATTACAAAATTTTATAATTTTTTCATCTATTGTTGCAAATAGTTCTTGACAAAAGAAAAAAAGATGTTATATTAGCATTATGAAAAAACTTGTTGCATCATTTCTGATTTCTAAAAAAGCACACCCGCGAATTATTTGGGTGATTGCTGGAAATGTCGTCGGCGCATAGCGCCCCGTATATCACCCACTCCTCCCTTTAAGAATTTAAAGATTTTCTGTTTTTTCAGGAAATCACTTATATAGATATTTATTAACAAAAGGAATTATTCAATGCAGCCCTATAAATTAGTTTTAACAGCGGGATTTGCCATGTTTTCCATGTTTTTTGGATCTGGAAATCTAGTATTTCCTCTTTTAGTTGGCTTTGAAACTTCAGATAATTATATTTACGCCATTGCCGGTCTTCTTGTAACAGCTGTCTGCGTACCATTTTTGGGACTATTGGGTATGGTTCAATTTAAAGGTGATAGAAAAGAATATTTTGCTTCTTTGGGGAAAATACCGGCTTTTGTATTAACGCTTCTTATGCTTTCACTTATGGGGCCTTTTGGGGTTATTCCACGCTGCATCACGGTAGCATTTGGCGGATTACAATTACTGACCCCTAATCTATCTTTTTCTTTATTTAGCTTGAGTTTCTGTATATTGACCGGATTCTTAATTTGGCAGCGCAACCAAATTGTTAACATAATCGGCCTTGTTCTAACACCCTTTAAATTGGGTAGCATTATTCTTCTTATTTTAGTTGGTCTCTATTTCGGTGAAGGTCCACTCCCTTCTCTTCATTCCGCAAAAGAATCTTTTAGTTTTGGATTTCTTCAAGGTTATCAAACTATGGATTTAGTTGCCGGACTCTTTTTTGCCTGTACTATTTATGAGTACTTAAAGACTAACCTTGCTTCCCTAGGATCAGGCGAAGACGATGAACGCAGGCTTCTCAAAAAAGGAATTTATGCCAGTTTGATCGGGGCTTTACTTTTGAGCCTTGTTTATATTGGTTTCATTATGCTAGGTGCAGAATATGCCCCTTTCCTGAAGAATATCCCCCCTGAATCAATGCTTGTTGAAATTGCAAGGCATGCGCTTGGCCATTATGCAATGCCCATTGTTGCTGTAACTTTAGCGGTTTCTTGCCTTGCAACAGCAACAGTTTTAACAACACTTGCTGTTGATTTTCTTCAAGATGACATTAGCAAAAACCGTCTTAATCGTGCCCAATCCATCTTCATTATTCTAGCCGTTGCCTTTGGGATATCAATGCTTGGATTTCAATCCATCTGCTCACTCTTAGGAACTGCTTTGGCTTGGATATATCCTTTCCTAGTCATCTATGCTTTAATTCAGATTATTCGTAAAACCACTTGTTTAAAGGGTACCCAGAGCTTTCAATGATTAGTTTAGATGGAATCAAAAAAGGAAGCCGTATTGCTGTCGCTATGTCAGGAGGAGTTGATTCATCAGTAGCAGCAGCACTTATGGTAGAAGCCGGGTACGATGTGGTTGGCATTACTTTGCAGCTTTATGATCATGGTGAAATGGCGAATAAGAAAGGGGCTTGCTGCGCAGGCCAGGATATATACGATGCTAGAACCGTTGCAGATCGTTTGAACTTTCCGCATTATGTCCTTGATTATGAAAGTCTTTTTCGCCAAAACGTCATTGATGATTTTGTAGACAGTTACCTGCAAGGAGAAACCCCCATTCCGTGTATCAGATGTAATCAAAAAGTTAAATTTAAAGACCTTTTGACAACAGCCCAAGATTTAGGGGCAGAAGCGTTAGTCACCGGACATTATGTCAGACGCGTTGAATCTCCAGATGGGGCTAAGCTTTTTAGAGCGAGCGATTACAACCGAGACCAAAGCTATTTTTTATTTACCACCACTCAAGACCAACTAAATTATTTACGTTTTCCTTTGGGAGACATGGAAAAATCAGAAACACGGATGCATGCCAGACGTTTTGATTTAGAGGTATCTGAGAAACCTGATAGTCAGGATATTTGTTTTGTACCCGGTGGTGGTTATAGTTCTGTTGTGGCTAAGCTTCGCCCCGGAGCCCTAGAAGCTGGGGAAATTGTCCATCTTAATGGAGATGTTTTAGGAACCCATCAGGGTATTATTAATTACACTGTGGGCCAACGGCGTGGACTTGGCATTGCAGCAAGCGAGCCTTTATATGTCATCCGCCTCGAACCTGAAACGCACCGCGTCATTGTAGGGCCTCATCATGAATTGGCTAAAACCAAGATTTTGCTTAAAGAGGTTAATTGGCTGTATAATCCAAAAGCCTTTGAAAATGGATATGCTTGCCAGGTTAAAATACGTTCAACTCATCAGCCTGTTTCAGCAACCGTGACGAAATTGGATCAAAGCAGCGCCGAGGTAACCTTTACAGAACCAGAGTATGGCGTTGCTTTTGGTCAAGCGTGCGTGTTTATCGAAAATGACCATATCTTGGGCGGTGGCTGGATTACAAGTACGCTTTAATCACGCCAGAAATACCCTTAAGTAGCCACGCTTCTGCGAGTCTTTAAAGAAGGATGATTTGGCTTTTGTGCTTTTGCTTTAACAGAAACGATTGATTTCCGCGCAGCAGGCTTTTTAGAGGATTTTATAAACTTAGGATTAATAACTCTTTTTGAAGTTGATCTTGTTTTTAGCTTCCCATTTGCTTTTACTTTATGAATTTCTTCTTTTATTTTCGACGGTTCTTCTCTTTCTTGAATTGGCAGCTCTTCATCACTTTCTAAGGCTGATATTTCCCTAACTCCAACAGCCTTTGCAGGTTTTCCATATCTGGTGATTAACCAATCGATAGCAGCAAGACCATCTTGGCAGTCTTTAGATAGGGAAAGAATAATCTGAGGTTCCCTCGCAGCTTTGAGTTTTACAATCAGTTCATTTATATCTTGAACTGTTTTTCCATAAGCACCACTGATCTCTCTGACCAAACGACATTTTTGCTGCTCTAAGGACTTTAAGCCATTCTCACAGTTCTTTGTAGCAGCAACTTTATCCATCCCGTGAGCAGGCTCTGCGTCAAAAACAAGAGTAAAAAGTGCGGCTGCAAAAATAGTCAAAACACGCTTTGCAAGTAATAAAACCATTTTAATTAATGTACTCAAGGTCTTAATTTTCAATATTGAAGCACAATTTAAAGCGTACGTAAAGACATCCAATGACTCAAAATATTCTCAAGTCAATAATAGATCTTACGCAGGATGACGGTGCTGAAAGATTTTTAATGTTCGTTTTAATTGGAAATTTAGTATTTCTCAACCAGTTTTGTTAAAAGGGGCGCATGGGATGACCAACCAAATGTACGCCATTCTATTTTTCCTGCTGCTCCGCAATGACCACAAACACTTTGCCATTTTTCTGATGGACTCAAACAATCATGACAAAACCAACCTTCTTGCTTTGGTGCCATTGATGCTCGAAGCCACCAATCACGTATTTTAGAATCTGCTCCTGGATACTCTCCTTCTTCGACTTCAGCCATTAAACGACAAGCCGATTGATTCTCGCCATAGGCTAAAATCGTATTCAAATAACCACGAGCTTGCCCCCATAACTTCGCCTCAAAAGCAGCCTCCGCCAGAACCCACCATGTTTCCGGATGAGAGGGAGATAAACTTGTCAATTTTTCCAAATATCTGTATCGTTCGATCGGCTCAATACCACTAACCATACTCAACCACGCATAGGCTAATTCTCGGTGAGGATTCAGCTTATAAGTCACCTCTAAAACACGCTGCGCTTTTGAAAGATGGTCAGTTTGGATCCATGATTGAGCTAAATTAACGGCAACAACGATAAATTCAGGACTTAAATCATGCGCTTTTTGACATAATTTACGAAACGCTTGCAAATCATCTCTGCTTTTTTCTGCTTTTAACCATAATAAAATGGCTTGATGTTTGTGCCATTCTTGTTTCGGCAATACTCTATGCACAGACCCAGTAGTCATTGCCATATCTTGACCCGCTTTAGAAAGCTGTATTTGATTTTTTAAAATTTCCTGATGAACCCATGGCGAATCTGCTCTAATGGACATTGCTTGCTTTAAAAGATGGTCGGCCTTTATCCAATCTTCTTGCTCTTTTGCTTGCAAAATAAGCCCTCTTAAACCTAAAAAAGAAAGGTTCGGATCTTGGACCATTTTCTCAAAATAACCTATCGCTTTTGCAGAATCTTTAAGCATATGAGCAGATTGCGCAGCAATAAACACAGTTAAAGGGTGATTGGGGAGCAAAACCTTAGCAAGCTCAATGCTGCTTTGAGCCTCTTCGGGTTGCTGAGCAGCAATTGCCGTTAAGCTTTCAAGCAGAAGTTTCTCTCCTTTATTCTGGCGCCTCTTTTGTAAAAATTGATAATAACGAAGGGGAATTCCCCAAATTTTTATCCAAATGTGATGAAACAAAATACATAATGCGGTGAATGCAAAAAATATAGTAAAAAGAATAGCTATCGGCATATCAACCTTGTAGCCTAACCACTCCAAAGCCACCGTGCCAGGATAAAGGGTTAGAAAAACCGCAAGAGCGCAAATAATAGCAAGTTTAAAAAAAAGTTGCGTCCCATATACCCAGCGCATTTTATGCACTCCTCTTTATCAAAGGTTCGATCTTATTTTTGAAAAGAGAAAAAGCTTTTTCTAAGCCTTTTCTTGTTTCTGCGTCTTGTAACCAGGATGAAAAAAGCCCCTTATATTGGCCTGCCAAAACGCGTGCTGATTCAATAGCATGTGGTAAATCTTGCTGGTTAAGTTTTTTAATAATTTCCTCTACTTTTGCAGAAATATTATCTAAATCTTGCCTACTTACTTCTTGTCTTTTTTCTTCTTCAACTCTTTTGATATGAACCAAGCCATAAACTTTCGATATAAACCTATCCCAAAGCCCCCTATCCGCGACCGTTTCAGATTGGCTTTCTTCTTTTCTGAGCTTTAGACGATCAAAAATTGACTGTAATTCCTGAGCCAATACAGATGATGTTTTTGTAGGAGTGCCAGCATAAACGGTTAATTGATGAATGGTTTCAATTGCCATTTTGTCCGACCCAACTTTAGAAATCAGCCCATGCAGTATATCTGAAAATGGCTCCCCTTTATCTATGCGCTGCTGCAATTGATCAAATCCCTCTTCCAGAAAATTCATTTCTCCTTCTGGAGTTGAGTGTCTAAACTTTTCAAATCTCTCTGTTAACTCAACCAAAGATTTTGAATAAGTGTTCAACATTTCCCCAAAGATTGCAACTTGGGATTTTAGGTTTCCAACCTCTGAAAGCTGGTCTTTCTGACTTTGAACCTGACGCCCTAATTCATCTATTTTTACTGTTAAAACCGTCATCTCTTTTTGAATCATCTCTATTTTCTTAACAGATGGAAAAATAAACTTTTCTATTTCCGAACCAAAATGAGGAAGACACACGATGAGCGTACATAACAAAAAAATGGTCACTAAAGCATTTGTAATAAGATTATGAAAAAAATGTTTATAATGCCAAAAAGACTCTTTTGATTTCTTTGAAACTTCTTCTTTTTTCTGGGTCAAGTCAGCTGTGGTTGTCATTTACGTCATCCTCTCGAACAATTTTTCTTACGTTAACGATTAACTGCGTCACTGTCGACGCTGTAATGATTTTAACCCACGGTAATTTTTCCAGTTCTTTTGATATAGCAGCGCTTAAACTGAGAGCAATGAATCTTTCATACTGCAAAAGCGCTGGTTCTTTTTTACAAAGCTTTAAAAAAATATCAACAGTTCTAAGAGAAAAAAAAGTTATTCCTCTTAACGAACACTTACTCTTTCCAAAAAGAAAATCTCTCGCCTGATTTGAAAAACTCTCCCTTGCTTTGCTTTTATAAACAATCATGGAATCCACTATACACCCAAAAGAGTTAAGGATTCCTTTAAGATCAGTTTGAATATGATCACCCCTTATATACAAAAGTGGGCTGCGGTCAAAATTAAGTCTTTCTTTAATCGTTGCAATCAGACCGTGAGCATTTTGTTCATGATCTGTTGGGGCGTATACGTTTCTAAATCCTAATTCAAGTGCTGTTTGTTTTGAAACTTCGCCAACACACCATAAAGGTATGCTCCTCTCTGAGTTCAATTTAGCAAAAGCCCTAATTGCCATCGATGAAGTCGTCAAAATTGCTTGATAAGGCTCTAATGGCAAATCAAAAGAGTTTACCGGAATAATCTCCATTAACGGCTCTTTTACTACATCAATTCCGAAGCTATGAAAAAGAGCTTCAGATTTGCCCAAAACAGGCTCCGGACGGGTCAGAAGGACTGAAAAATTCAAAGCCAAGGCTTTTTCTTTCTTCGCTATAAAAACTCCTTTCCTTTATAAGCCTTCGGTAGAGTTTATGCAAATATCGCCTTCAAACTCGAACAAAGAAGATTTGTTTATCTTTTTAATTATTACTAAATAAAGATGAATATTATAATGATGATTATTTCATTGCCTGACTACATCTAAGAATGACCGAAATTTGACAAACAATTCAAAATGATCTAGTGTGTCTGAAATTGTTTTTTGAAAAGGGCGTTAATGTTTATTCAAACAGAGGAAACACCGAATCCTCAAAGCTTAAAATTCCTGCCTGACCGTAAGGTTATGGGTGAAGCGGAGCCGTTGTCTTTTACAAACAAAGAGCTTTGTGCAAACTCTCCTTTTGCAAAGCAGTTGTTAGAAATTGAAGGCGTCGCCGGTGTTTTCTTAGGTTCAGACTTTGTTACGATCACTAAAAAACCAAATGCAGACTGGTTTGCGTTGAAACCATTCATTTTAAATACGCTAATGAAACTTTTTGTTAACGATTTTCCTGTAGTTTTAGATAAACTAGCCGGAGATTCTGTTACAAATGACAGTGATGATCCTATTGTAAAACAAATAAAAGAGCTGCTTGACACACGTATCCGCCCTGCCGTGGCAGGAGATGGTGGAGACATTGTCTTTGACTCTTTCCAAGAAGGAATTGTTTATCTTAAGTTACAGGGATCTTGTTCCGGATGCCCAAGTTCAAGCGCAACGTTAAAAACAGGCATAGAAAATATGTTAAAATATTATGTTCCTGAAGTTACGGAGGTACGTCAAGTTGGTCACTAAAAATTTACTTTGGTTTTATTTAGTCGTTACGTTGTCCACCCACGAAGTTTACGCTAGAGTTAGCATGCCCTTGGGAGTGCAAAACCCCTCAAAGACTCAAGCCAAGAATTCTTTAGAATCCTCTACAAATTGCCCAGCAATTATCAGTCATTTTGAGAAACTTTATGGCATTCCTGACAAATTACTTGCGTCAATTGCAACGGTAGAATCCCGTAATTCCCCATGGGCTGTATATGCTTTGAAAAAATCACGTTTTTTCTCCACACAAAAAGGAGCCATTGATTATATTCAAAAACTAAAAGCAAAGGGCGTTAAAAATATAAACATTGGTTGCATGCAAATTAATTTACAATCGCATGGTCGCCGATTTAAAAACTTGAGCGATATTCTGCCTCCCTACCAAAACATTGCCTATGCCGCAAAACTTATGAAGATTTTATACACTCAATATGGTTCTTGGGAAACAGCCGTCAAACATTATCACTCAAGCTCTTCTCTCCATAATGTCTCCTACAAGGATCGAGTGTTTTCAGTATGGGCTCACAAAAAAGGTGAAACCTATACAGCCTCACCTCAGTCTGTCTCATGGGATCAAAAACAGCCCCCTTCAACTATGAATTCACTTGAAGAAAAGCAACCTCTTGTTAGAATCGTATTTGGCCCAGGTGCGGGTGTGTCAAAACAGTTTTTGAAGAATAAGTAGAGTTTTATATGATAAATTCAATAGATCAAGCAGCAATCGATCAACTTTTTTTAAATGCTCGTACGCATTCCTTTTGGCAAGATAAGGAAGTCAGTGATGATCTTTTAAAACAAGTATATGACCTTGCTAAGATATGTCCAACAAGTGCTAATTGCTCTCCTTTAAGGGTTATTTTTGTAAAATCAACTTCTGCAAAAGAAAAGCTTAGACCGCTCCTTGCTGAAGGCAATATTGAAAAAACTATGTCGGCACCGGTAACAGCCATTCTTGGACATGATATGGAATTCTATGAAAAACTCCCGATTCTTTTCCCTCATGCAGATGCAAAGTCTTGGTTTACCGGTAGCCCTGAACTTGTTGAAACAACCGCTTTCAGAAATGGAACCTTGCAAGGTGCTTACTTTATCCTTGCAGCCCGTTCTCTTGGGCTTGACTGCGGTCCAATGTCAGGCTTTGATAACAAAGGCGTAGACCAGTCATTCTTCGCCGGCACCTCTTTTAAATCAAATTTCTTATGTAACTTAGGGTATGGGATACCAGAAAAGCTCTTCCCTAGATCTCCTCGATTAAATTTCACTGAAGCCTGTCAAATACTTTAAGGGATCTGTTATGAACGGCGTTGATATTGGTGTTATTGTTATCGTTTTGATATCAGCCGGCATTAGCCTTGTTCGTGGATTAACTCGAGAAGTTCTTTCTGTGGTTTCATGGCTGGGCGCAGCTGTGTCTACATTAATTGCACTGCCTTTGGCCCAAAACATAGCAAGGCAGCATATCAGCAACCCTATGATGGCAGATGTTGCGACAGCTGCTGTGGTTTTTATTCTTTTTTTAATTATTTTTAGCTTAATAAGCCATTTTCTCTCTGGACTTATTAGACAAAGCGCCCTTGGTGGAATTGATCGATCGCTCGGATTTGGTTTTGGTATCGTACGCGGCATTATCTTTTTATGTTTGATTGAAATTACAATGAGTTGTTTTGTTTCTAGAGGCAATCAACCTTCTTCTTTAAAAGAAAGCCGATTTACTTCTGCAATTTACCAAGGAAGCGATTTACTTTTTCAGATATTTCCTTCTTCCTTACAAAATTTCATCACATTGCAGCATCAAAGACGTAGCACCGAAATAAATGCTAATACTTCCCCTTCGACGACAAATGAAATCGTTGAGTCTCTTTTGAAAACCCAATTAGAACAACATCTTCAACAAGTAGCTCCGCCTAATAAAGAAGAAAAGAAAATAGAAACACAGAGAGTAGCAGAGGATTTGGCCCAATTAAAACCGAAAGCGCCTGAACCTCAGGATGCGAATAGATATTCAAAAAAACAACGTCAGGATATGGAAAGACTGTTGGCACAAGAAGCCGCTGAGTAAAAAAATCGCTCTTCCCAGCGAAACATAGCTGCTAGCAGAACTGGAGAAAGCGCGTGTGATACAAGTGGAAAGGCCAATTATTCAGTGATGAATGGAGATAGCGGTGAAGAACTTTAATCGTAAAAATCATCTTCGGAATAAGGATACTCATCTGCAGATTTTTGTGAACCTTCAAAGTCATCACTATCATATTCCTCATCATAAGTCAATCACAAAATCCTAGCGGATCTTGGTTAAAATGAAAGAAACAATCTCAGTCGTTTGTTATTATAGGGTCGCCGGGGTTATTTTAAGAATTATGACCGTTTCCGCAATGGCGTCATCTACCCGTGCATAA
>CAIULA010000014.1 GCA_903899945.1 uncultured Alphaproteobacteria bacterium
GTGTTGTGGCAGAACGCCAATGCAAACTTTCTTAGATGGAAAACCTATCTGGCAGCAAAAAGTTGATAGCCTCAACTTAAACTGACAGTAACCGCTCTCTCGCAAAACGGCTAACTGTCATACCTTGTCTGAACTAGTACATCTAAGTCTATTGTGTACTTCTCTCGATAACTGCTGAACTGTAAGTGTTGGCAACTCTTGCTTTTCTAGTTCTATTTCTCTTCTTTTTTCTTCAATATCTCTCAAAGCATCCTCTGTTTCTTTTATTTTTAAAGAAACGTCTTTTCTAGATTTTTTTAAATTACTACTAACTTCTTTTAATCTATCTCTTTTTTTATCAATTTTAATAACTTCACTCTCTATTTGTATTATTCTTTCAGGAACAAAAGTTATAAATTTTTTGTCAATCTCTGGACCCCAAATTGCTTTTAATTCTGGATGGACTTCGGCTACTGTCTGATCCAGCAAGTCCAAAATCTCTCTTTGAAGCTCTTCATCATATATTTCTTCCAATCTTTCTGTGGCACGTACTTTTTCAGCCTTGCCTTCATCCATCCTTTCCAGTAATTCATCTTTCCAATGTGAAAAAAGGTGAGGTATCAACTCCGGATATTCACTGGAAAATGAACGCCCAACAACAGCATCAAACAATAAACCTCTTGCAGCGCATTGGACATCCTGCTCTTCAGGATCTAATTCATCTGGGAATTGAATACTCACCCCCTCAGGAATATGGTACCAATTCGAAGTTTCTTTGATCCATGACTGCAATTTAGTATCCAGATGATCAAAAGGGATATCTTGTTCTAATTGTGACATGAAACCTTCGTAGCGGTGGCCTTTCTCAATTTTCTGTCTTATATGATACTTAATAAAGGGTTTATATTTTTCAAAAGATTGGCTTAAGTCTTGATCTACGCTTTTTGTTAAATACCCACTAAAAGGGTATTCAGCAATATATCGCATAAAAGTTAACAATAAATACCCACCCTCTTTTTTTCGCTCAGACTTGGAAAATGTTAGCCAAATTTTATTTTGAGGACGATCAGAGTGATCAGGATTATCAAATAATTCACCATTAAACCCAATGCCAAGCACAAAAGGAGATTCACCAGTATCTGTTAAGATACCATCCTCAGACGGTCTAAGGGCAGAAATATCGTTTGAAAAACTCCTTAATTCTTTTAGAGCTCCAGAAGCACAATTTAGTAATTCGTCTTTGTTTTTTGCCGCTTTCTCAAGTTGGCCTTTTAATCTACATCCATACCCACCGATAAAGGGTTTATGAAAAACCCTTTCTAAAAGATAACGTTCAAAAGCAGGGATGAATTCATCATACGGATGACTTTGGTCACTACCGTTAGCTAAATATTCATCAAAACGGTCTAAGAACGTACTTATATCCAATGATCTACCAAAATCCACCATTGAATGATAAGCGTCCATGACAATATCGCCGCTTGCACGTACAAATGGATTTGCTATCCATGCTTGATAGGCTGCTGAACGTTTCATTCCGTATCCAAAATTAGGAGCATAAGTACCATCAATTGATTCTGCTGGCATACGGGATCGGCCTTCTTTTGGTTTTTGATGTGTTGTATCTAATTGAGATACAGCCCAAATTTTCTGAACAAACTGATGTACGGGGCTGTCTATATATTCCTCATCGAAACTTTCACAAACAATCTTATAGCAAAGCTTTTTATATTGATGACCTTCTAATTTTTCCCAAAAACCACGTAAATGATTCGCTTCAAAAGGGTTTAACTTTCCATATTCAGTTGAAATGTAATCCTCAAATTCTTCCCTTTCCTCCGCATCCCATCGTTTTTGCTCATGAGGAATAAAATTAGACATTTCCTCTAAAGACGCTAGTTCCGGGCGCATGCGCTTTAAAAGATTGAACATATACTGACCACCTTCATTCATCGCTTTATCACGGGCAACTTGAATACTGACTTTAAGATCAAGAAAACGAAAATATTTTTCAGCATATTCTGCATGTCCATCATTCTTTTTAAGCCATTTACGAAGATCGCAAGCCTCTCGAAGTTCATTTGGGTCTACATATTTATCCAAAGGGCTTTTCTTCATGGCTATCGATTTTAATACATCAGCTGCAGAATCCAAAAATCCTGCGTAAGCATTTCTGTCTTCTTCATCTGATTCTTTAGTTTCAATTGTGCCCTTCAAATAGGATAACCATCCATCTAAAGCGCCCTCTAGTATAAATTCCTGAAAGAAATTACCGAAAATAGCCACGCTCGTGTCTGGGGTGACGGGCTCTTCTTCTAGGGGGGAAAAATGCTGTGGACGCGCTCTCATTCCAACGCGAACTGCTGATTATGCCATTGTTCTATAGTCTGAAGACTTAAGGTTTGAATGAGTGGATTTAGCCCCAGCAACCAATTCAGTCGCATAACCGAATAAAGCCGCAGAATCACCCCTGCCATGCATAACTTCTACAGCTTCTGCCATTTTTGGAAAATCTTCTCCATCGCCTTCAAGTTCAGATGGTGAAGCGGGAGGATTAAAAGCTCTTTCAACGCCTTGCAACAGAGCGTGAATCGTTCTAAAAGTATTAAAAAACTGAATTTTAGCTTTTTCATCAGCCTCCATAGCAGAAGAATTTGATACAAAGCTAATAAAAACCAGCAAGATTAAGGCAAAAAGAATGGATGTTTTTTTCATAAATTATCTCAGTTTATTCTATATTTATTATTGAGAACTTTAAAGGATGCGCAGTTCTAAAAAAGCACAATCAAAAATGTAATTATACAAAAATTAAGCATTTGTACTTATAATAGCGTAAAAGCGTCTTGTCAACTGCATTTATGAAAAGAATTCTTATCTAAGACTCTAAGACTCTTTTCTTAAGTGCTTCGATAAACAAAGGGTGACAAGATAATGTTGGAACCCGCCCATAAAAGGGAACACCCAGACTTTCAGCAAGATCTCTGTAATCGATATCTAGTTCCACTAACGTTTCTGAATGTTCGGAAACAAAGGAAATCGGCACAACAACAACGGGAATCCTATTCGATGCAGCTCTTTTTATTTCAGCCTCGGTTGTTGGCTGCAACCATTTGAGGGGCCCCACACGGCTTTGATAGCAAACGACATAATCGATCTGACCTTCCAATTTTGCGATAATCGCCTCTGCCGTTTGTTCGGTTTGTTTTTGATAAGGGTCGCCTTCATCAACGATTTTCTGGGGCAAACTGTGCGCAGAAAAAAGAATTCTTGGCGTGCCATGCTTAGCTGCTTGCTTATAGATTGGTGTCAAGGTTTCCACATGGGCCTTTATAAATGATTCATCCAAAGGATAACTTTCAATCTCTCGCACTGGAACCTTGATTTCCTTGGCGACGCGATACCATTCTTTAAAAGACGACTCGGTTGTTGTGGTTGAATAATGTGGATAAAGAGGCAACAATATTAACTCATCAGGATTATAATTCTTAACCTCTTTGACAGTTTCTTCAGTAAAAGGGTGCCAATACCGCATCGATATAAAGGCTTTGTAGTCAGATTTTTGATCCCTTAAGGAATCCTCAAGAGCTTTTGCCTGAGCCACCGTGTTTTCTAAAAGCGGTGATTTCCCGCCCATTTTTTGATAAATCCCGATCGCCTTTTTCGCCCGCGTTTTAGAAACAAACTGAGCCAATAAATAACGAAACGGTTGAGGTAGGCGAATGATTGCTTTATCGGCAAAAAGATTAAAAAGAAAAGGCTGCACAGCTTTTAGCGAATCAGGTCCACCAAGATTAAAAAGGATTACAGCAGTTTTCTTTTTGGAAGAGGTCATGAGTGAGTGTCCTTTTTAATTTTACATTCTCAAGAATGTGTGCTCAAAGGTTCAAGTAACTGTGATAAAGCGTAAAACAATTTCTTTACGGTTACTTGCAGAGCAAGATAATACATTAAAAAATGATTAGCAATCTACCCCCCCTCAAAAAGACATCAAAACCACACAAACTGGCGCTGTCACAGAAAGGTTAAAGTGCCCTCCTTGAATACATTGACCCGCCGGAATGCCGGCACCTTCTATCACCCTCAAAATTCCCTCCAACGGACTAACGGAGGATCCTCCATCCTCGGCTTTGCTTTTCAACAGCTGGGCTTGACGCGGCGTGAAAATCCCTCCATTGGCTTTAGCGCCATTCTCCTTGCCCAGTTGCAGCCAATTTCCAGGCATTTGATCAGTTGGATTGGAAACAACGCCATACCTACCCCCAAATTTAGATGAAGGAATTTTATCGGAGCTAATATATCCCGCCTTAAACAAATGAACCCAAAATCCTCGTTCTTCAGAATCGCCGGCAACAATGCCATCACCGTTACCATTTGCAACGTCACTACCAAAATGATAGCTTGCATGCGGATCATCGCCAGGCAAGGCGCCATAAGTTTCGTGATAATGAATCACTGCCGTTTTAAAACGATTAAAATCATTTAAAACTGCCCTGACTTTTGCAGCTTCTAATAAATCTTGACCCTTAAAAACAGCGCCAGCAATAATCCCCATGACCATTAAAACAATGGCAAGCTCAATCATGGTAAATCCCGGCAAATTTTTGGAAAATAATTTCTTAAGCATTTTGGGATTTTTGTCCACACTCGACGATTTTTTTTATAAAGCTTATACTGAAAATACAATCTTAGATATAAAAAATGTATATTTTATGGATAGCTATTATAAAAACAAGATTAAAAAGCTTTCATATCAGAGCTGGCATCGTGGAACCCGTGAATTGGATCTTATTTTAGGAGAATTCTCGGATAAGCACCTTTCTACCTTTTCAGAAAAAGAAGTAGATGAGTACGCGTTGATTTTAAAGGAAAATGATCTGGATCTTTGGCAATGGATCAGTGGCAAGGTTGCTCTTTCTAATGATTCCACTGCCTCTATATTGCAAAAAATCTGCAAATTTTATTCGACAAAATAGAATTAAATATGGGGCTGTCCCAGATAATTAATTGTACTAGTTCAGACAAGGTATGACAGTTAGCCGTTTTGCGAGAGAGCGGTTACTGTCAGTTTAAGTTGAGGCTATCAACTTTTTGCTGCCAGATAGGTTTTCCATCTA
>CAIULA010000015.1 GCA_903899945.1 uncultured Alphaproteobacteria bacterium
ATAATTTGCAGCGAGTTCGTCAGCAGTATACAAGTTGGCAGTCTCTAATTCACTCGGAGCACTAGCTTGAATTTGAGTTTCGAATCCACTTTGAACCACTTTGGCCATCGCCGACACACCTGAGGAACTTTGCGACGTTAAAGAGAATAGTTGATTCGAGTAAGTTAAAAGCAATTTTTCCAACGTACCGAGTCTTTCATTTGCATCGCTCAACTTCTTTTCAAATTTGACAAGATCGCACTTCTCATCCTCTGTTAATGTAGATACTTTCTTCTTTATCTCTAACTTCTTGATTTCGGATTTCAATTCCTCGATGTCAACTTTTAAAACCTGTATTTTCTTTTCAGTATCCAGTACCCTTTTCTCCGCGGCCTCCAAAGGACGCATCACGGACCCAAAACCGGTACGATTCACCAAAACGTTCTTGGGGGACACATCCATGTCCTTGGATTCATCAAGCGAGATATTTTGAATCTTTGCTGCAGCAGTGATACTGGCCTCTTCGAAGTTAAGGTTGCCGAGCAGGAGGAAGAAATCGAAAAAAAGTGATACGCAGGAATACTGTATCGGAAATTTGTGGCTTACGGCAAATCATGGCGTAAGTAGTTAACTACGGTTTCATAATCTTTGTATCTAACGAATAGATTTCCTTGCCTTCGTTACATGATTCATAAAATTTCGTATCTACCTTTATCTTGACGGCATAGATCCCGAACCGAACTTGATAAAAAGATATTATCAAAAAAACTTTAACTGGTCACTGACATACTTTACCATGCATAGTTCCTAGGACTTTGAACATGATATTGTACTAGGAACTTCATAATCCAGCAATGATTCAATATATATTCAAATACCTTAGTCCTGAATATAAAACAAACTCAAGAAAAAATTTGGCTATTCCATTGCTTACCTCTGGCAGTCTGCAAGCTTTACTGAAAATTCTTAAGAGTTGCAAGTAAACCATGACAATCTGCTGCCGAAGATAACACGTACTACCAATTGAACAAGGCGATTCCGGTCTTGCCGATTTAAAAACTAGATTTGAATTTAGATTGAGGTGTTTGTATACCAAGCGGAAACGTTAAAGTTAGAAAAGCTCAAGCAAGCTGATATTTTATTTCGAAAATAAACCCGATTCTGCATGATAATTTTGCTGCCCATTTCAAAAACAGATTGTTGCCGGGGGGATGCTGATAATGCTATTAGTTTGGAATAGGCTTTTGATCATTTAAACAAAAACAAGGTGAAAACTAATCAAGTTTCTCTTCAAAGCACGTGCGGTCAAAATTCTGTAATAATTTTAAGCAAAATAAAAACAATGCTGCTGATACCAACTAAAAAGGTTACGGGGATTTTTCAAAAAAATGTTCTTGCAACAAAAAATAAAAAAAACCAGCTTTTACATTTATTCGCAAAATTCACCCCTTATGACAGGACAAAATGTCGGGCTAATACATGCGACCTTTGCGGGTCTATTGGTTTGTCTTGTCAATCATATTGGATGATCCAAAACCACTACTGGAGGCCATGCTGCAAGATGCGGGCCCGTAGCACTCTAGGAACATCCCTATCA
>CAIULA010000016.1 GCA_903899945.1 uncultured Alphaproteobacteria bacterium
AAAATTATTTTTAAAAAATTATCTTATTAGGAAAATATTAATAAATACGCGCCTACAATAAAATGAATATCTTTTTATTGATGGTGAAATTGTGAAGAAAATCTTTTTGCGTTGTCTTTTAACATTATTTTTTGTGCCAACTGAATCGCATACTAAAGAAAATGTAGGTAAAGAAATAAAGCATGGAGTAGAAAAAGCTGGGCATGCTATAGAGAAAGGAGTGAAAGAATTAACCGGGAAGAAAAATCCTTTAGAAGAAATTAAAGAATTAGTTGCGAAACTGCCAAAAGAAATTGAAGAACTTTTAGAGACTATGGATTCTAGCTATAAAGAAGTAACCGCACTAGAGGGCAAATCCGGAACAGAAGATGTACAAGAGTTGAACGGTTTTGAGAGTGAAATAGATAATACTATTAATAAACTGAAAGCAATGGAGGAAGAATTCTTAGCTAATCCAATTGCTAATGAACTGAAACAAGTTGCTGGAATATGCGATACGCCAGAGATTATGGCACTTGCAATGTTGCCAGAAGGAGGAGGAGCAGCAGCGTTAGTGTGTGGTAAAGCAAAAAGCGGACATTCAATGTTTGTTGGAATAGGCGCCAAAATGACAGCAATTATTAATAAGGCAGTATTGGTAAAAATGGATTTATCGCGTAAACTTGATGCCCTTGAGGCCAAGATTGCGAAGGGTGCTGCTGCAGAAACAAATAAACTTGATGCGCTTGAGGCTAAAGCCGGCGATAGTATTGAAGAAACTGCAGGGAGCGTTAAAGGAACTATATCAAAAACATCAGCAGTTGCTAAGAAATAATACTTTATTAACTCTCTTTTATTTCTTATTGATCATCATGATCCTAATTTCGTCAATAGCCTTGGCGAAATTAAGGTCTTTTGGGGACGTTTTTACACAATTCATAGTAGTGATATGGCAGCGGTATAGCTTAAAAGGATTTTTAATTTTATCTAATCGCTCAAATATATGTCTTTACCACGCGAAGTAATATATTCAATTTTTTTAACCAGGATTATTAATAAATTTTATTTTATAAACAAAATATTAATAAATACGCGCCTACAATAAAATGAATATCTTTTTATTGATGGTGAAATTGTGAGAAGAATCTTTATCTATTGTTTTATGATGACATTAATTGCCACAACCGAATCCTATGCAAAAAAGCCGAATATAGGTAAAGCTTTTAAAAGTGCTGGAAAAGGTATTGAAAAAGTTGGAAAAGATATCGGCAAAGATATCACTAAATTAGCTGGGAAGAAAAATCCTTTAACTGAAATTATAAAAATAGTTGAAAAACTGCCGGCAGAAATTAAGCATCTTATAAAAACCATGGATGATAGTTATAAAGAAGTAAAAGAACTTCACGGTAAGACATCCGGTGCAGTAGGTTTAAATCAGTTAAAAGATTTTGAGAAAGAGGTGGATGATATTATTGAGAAACTTGAATCTATGGAGGAAAAATTCATAGGTAATCCAATTGCTAAGGATTTAGAAAAAGCTTCCGATATATGTGATCTGCCACCTATCATGGCATTTGCAGCATTGCCAACAGGCGGTGGTGCCGCAGGGGTTGTATGTGGTAAAGCAAAAAGCGGACATTCAATGTTTGTTGGAATAGGCGCCAAAATGACGGCTATTATCAATAGAGCGATGCAAGTAAAAGCGGATTTATCGCGTAAACTTGATGCACTTGAAGCTAAAGCTGGCGGGAACATTGAAGAAACTGTAGAGAACATTGAAAAAATGGCAGGCAGCGCCAAAGGAACTGTGCCAAAAGCATCAGCAGCCACTAAGAAATGATACTTTATTCGCTCTCTTTTATCCCTTATTAACTATCATCGTCTTAATTTCGCCAATGGCTTTGGCGGGATTAAGATCTTTTGGACACGTTTTTGTGCAATTCATAATGGTATGGCAACGGTAGAGTTTAAAAGGATCGTTAAGTTCGTCTAATCGTTCATTTGTTTTGTCATCACGGCTATCTTGAATCCAGCGATTTGCTTGTAAAAGAGTGGCTGGCCCTAAATATTGATTGCCATTCCACCAGTAACTGGGGCAGCTTGTTGAACAACAAAAACACAAAACACATTCCCAAAGTCCATCTAATTTGGCTCTGTTCTCTGGGGATTGGAGTCTTTCTCTTTCTGTAAGCTGAGCATCGGACTGAAGCCAAGGTTTTGTAGATGCATATTGCGCATAAGCTGCCCTTAAATCAGGGACCAGATCTTTTATTACTGGCATATGGGGCAGGGGATTAATCTTAACTGTTCCTTTAATATCAGAAATAGGCTTGGTGCACGCAAGTGTGTTTGTACCGTCAATATTCATAGAACAACTACCACATACACCTTCGCGGCATGATCGCCTAAAGGTAAGAGTTGTATCGATTTCATCTTTAATTTTAATAAGCGCATCCAAAACCATCGGACCGCACTTATTGGTATCAAGTTGAAATTGATCATAACTTGGGTTTTCATTTGAACCGGGATTAAAACGATAAATTTCAAAGGTTTTATTGGCGTTATGAGATGTGAGCGTTTTTCCTTTTTTAATCTTTGAATTTTCTGGAAGTCTTAATTGAACCATTCAAATCCCACCCCTTCTAAATCTAGCCTTACTTAAGTGTAACGTAATTTTTGAAAAAATGTCTATTGCACAAACCTAAGTGTAATAGTTTGTGAATTTCCTCCGGCGTCCACGACTGTGATTTCATAAAAACCTGCTTTTTGTGGCTGCCAGAGCATTTTTTGATTATGAAGAGGTTCAAGTTTATCATTAATAAACCAGGTAAATGGCGGTTCGCCTCCCTCTGATTGTAAGGGAATTGGATAAAATTCCGGTTTATTCTGATCATTTGTTTTTAATCTTAAGATGTGGGTTGATCCATCCAGCGGAAACACAATCTTGATTGGATTTGTGTTGTTTTTTCCATGAACATTAATATTTGAGCCTTTCTTTATGTGTCTTAAGGCAACGGGAAGTAAATCATTAGGAAGAAGAATAACTCCTTTTGGTAGGGGATTTTCCTTATGTATTTGTGAAGAATTCAGTAAAAGAGTATCAAAAATTTTTAACAAAATTGGTGCTGCTGTTTTTCTCCCTAATTGATTGGGGCTTGCGCTACCATCAGGCCTTCCTGCCCAGACTCCGACTGTGTAACCACAATCTCCGCTCGTATACCCCATACAAATAGCATCACGTGCCCCATAAGAAGTACCTGTTTTAAAAGCAACAGCTTGCTTTCCTGTAGTATGCCAATCTAAAAAACCTTCTGGAACAGGTGAGTTTTCAAGGATTCGAGCGATATACCAGCTTGCTGCTTTCTTAACAAAGACTTTTTTTAAATCATTTTTATCATTTAGATTAATTTTTAAAGGAGAAAATTCACCTCCGTTAGCAAGCGCGCAATAAAGGGCTGTTAAATCAAAAAGAGTTATACCGACGCCACCAAGGGCAATAGGCAAACTTGCCATAGGTGATTTATCCGGTAATTTCAAGCGGACCCCTAAACTCTCTAATATGTCTTTGAATCGCTTTGTTCCAATATGTTCTAATAAAACCACCGCAGGGATATTGAGAGATTGCTGAAGAGATTCTCTTAAACTTAAAGTTCCATGAAAGGTGTCTTGAAAATTAGTCGGTGTGTAGCCTTGAAAATTGGTAAAAACATCATCGATTAATGTTTCAGGATGAGCAAATCCGTCATCAAAAGCCACAGCATAAATAAAAGGTTTTAAGGTAGATCCAGGTGACCGTACGGCTTTTATTATATCTACGTGCCCTTCTTTTCTCTCATCCAAGAATTTTGCAGAACCAACATACGCCAAAATTTCTCTTGTCTTATTACTAACGATAAGAGCGGCTGTTGTTTGGTTTACCTCAAAACTATCGATTTGCTTCAAAAGAAGGCTTTCTAGATTTTCTTGTAATTTTTTATCCAAAGTGGTTTGAAAAACATGGCTGTTTGGATTTTCCTTGATAAATGTTCTCATCAGATGAGGGGCCAAGGAGGGAAATGGATGGCGTATAAAGGGAACTGGATCAGCCATTGCCTCGTTAGCTTGTTGTTCATTTAAAATATGATTTTGCATCATTCGTTTAATAACTTTGTTTCGCTGTAATTTTGCACGATCCGGATAAATGTGAGGACGAGTTGCGGTTGGGAATTGAGGAATTGCGACTAATAAAGCCATCTCGGCATGGGTTAATTGATCAGCTTCTTTTTTAAAATAGGTCAGCGAAGCGGCTCTGATCCCTTCTAAATTTCCGCCATAGGGGGCTAGGGTTAAATAAAATTTTAAAATGTTTTGTTTGCTATAATGAAACTCGAGCTGAATCGCACGAATCATCTGGGTTAATTTGTTGATTATTGTTCTTGGCCCAGGGTCCAAAAGGCGGACAACTTGCATGGTAAGGGTTGATCCACCTGAAATAATTTTTCTATGGATTATGAATTGACCAAAAGCCCTTAGAAGCGCTAAAGGATCTATTCCAGGATGATAAAAAAAGCGCTTATCTTCGAAAGAGACAAGCATTTTTGTAAATAATTGGGGCGGAGCACTTGTCAGAGGTAAACGCCATTTTTCGTCCACACTTGGCATGGCTGAAATTAATTGATTATTCCGATCATACAATAGGTAAGATAAGTTCTCTGTTTTTTTAAGGGGAGGGGGAAATATAAAATCTAGCCCCCAGAGTCCTATAAAAAAAGCCAGAATACAGATGATTTTACGATTTTGTAACAACCTCAACTTTTCCATGACCTGTCCTGGCGAATAAGCGTGTGTTGAACATATCCTCTACGTATAAGCCGGGATGTTGGCAAATACCAGGCGTCACCGCTCTGATCACATAAGCTGTTTTAAAATTCTTTGAATTCTGATCAAAAGGCAAGGCTGCAACAAAACGATCGTCACGAATTTCTGTGTGACTTGTCTCAGACAATTGACTCCAGGGAAGTTCTGGTATCGGGCTCAAATTTGACGTTTTTTCACTTGGCTTTGTTTCAACCGTGCTTATAGAAATAGACTCAATTTCAAAACAAGAGGGCAATAAATCAACAACTAAAAGTTGACTATTAGGCGGCGTTTCCGTCGGATTTGAAATTTCACCATTAATGACAACGATAAATTGCTCTCCTTGAGTTATAGGTTGTTTTGAAATATCCACCTCGATTCCATCGGGTTTGTAGTATTTCCGGCTAGCGCTTAACCCTTTTGCATCTGCAGCCAAAGGCTTAGATGGAATTCCAGAAGCAGCAGTATTAATCCAAACATTTTCTGAACCATGGTTTATGACTTTTATTTCTCCAGTTTTTAAATCGGAAAGTGAAAAGACATGGGATAAAAAGTTAATTCCTGTTTTTTCTTTATCTCCAATTGTTAAGTGAATATTTTCGGTTTTTTTCATTGATGAAAAGGATCCAGCCGCCAGAACAATCCACGCTTTTTCTTGTGTACTTAGATTCTCTTTTGCTGTTTGCTGACCCAGGTTTTTAACTGCCATTTGGACTATGCCATTCGCTTCGGCCAGTGTAGGCGCAAGCTGGGCTGCTTCATTAGCAAGCAGAAGAATGGCACTGTAGTCACGGATAGAGCTGCCATAAGCAATGAATGATTTAGCTTCTTCTATTGCGAAAATTTCCTTAAATGCTTTGCTCCCTCGTTCCATATCACCAATTCTAACCAGTGCGTTTGCTAAAAATGCACGGCCCAAAGGTGTCTTAATGTCAGCAAAAAATGTATCAAAGCAATGACGAACAATACCCCCATCAATTTTCCCTGATTTTGTTAATAAATAAAGTCCATATAAGGCAGGCGTTAAATCAGACTTGTTATTGCTTCTTAATTGCGACTTTACAAAATCCAGTAACCAATCCTGGGCTTTTTCATAAACATATTTTGGAATTGGATGCTTAAAAGCTTGGGCTCTTTGCATAAAATCCAAACCATAAGCTGTAAGCCAAGCATCTTCTCTAACAGAAGATTGCCATAACCCAAAACCACCGTTGCTGCTTTGGCGCTGTGAAATTACAGCCAGTATATGTTGAACCTGGGTTTTTGTTTTCTCCTCATCTTTTTGATCAGAAAGAAGGCAGGTAAAGAGAGCACCAAAACCTTTGCTCAAGATTTGTTCTGTGCATCCATAGGAATAGTCCCTTAAAGATTTCAATATATTTTCTAAATTCCACATCAAAGAAGAAGACGCCGTCAAAGTTAATGAAACAGAATCTTCATTTAAACCATTAATCAAAGGGGAACCAATAATGAACGAATCTCCTGGTTTAATCCATTTAGCCTCTTCATTTGTAATCTCAGTAGAAAGAGGGCGTACTGACATTTCAAAAGAACGAGAAATGGTTTCAATATTATTACCGGATAGCTTCAAATTGAATTTTGCATCTCCAACTTTGTTTGCTTCAATGGGAATAGATGCACTCCAAGTTCCATCTTTGGTAAGAATTGTGCTGAGTTGCTCATCTTTGACAAGTTTGACTGCACCTTCTGTTTCTATGTTAACGTTATAATTTCCTTCCGAATCTGTATGATTAAATAAAGTAAGACTCATGTGGCTTTGATCATTAACGGCTAAAAATCTTGGAAAGACAACTTCTGAAACGACCGGATCTCTTACCAAAAGTGATTCACTGCCGCTTCCAATTTTGGTTTTATTAAAGGCAACAATCATAATCCTAAGTGTCCCGCTAAAGTCAGGAACATCAAAGGTCAAGGTTGTTTTTCCATCTTTATCAACCGCGATAGGCCCACTATACAAGGATACAATTTTAAAGGCTCGTTTTGAAAGGGCGGCAAGGTTACGAGCAAGCGCCCCTTCATCACCGCCAGAACGTAAAGCTCCCACTTCACCTGGAATTGAGTCTATAATTTTCCCATAAATATCTCTCATCTCAATACCAAGCAGTCGTTTTCCTAAAAAATACTCATGGGGAAGGGGCGTTTTATAATCAGTTAACTGAAGGATTCCCTCGTCCACAGCTAAAGCTGTTACAAAGGTTTCTGTTTGAGATGTTCCCTCTATATGAAGCGGAATTTCAATTTTTTGACGAGGTTTGATTTCTTTAGGCAGAGTCATGTTTACTTTTAAAGTTCGAGCTTCAGCTGAAAGACCTGCCCACTGCACACCAACAGCCCGTTTTGGTAAAATGATGCTTTCTTTATTATTTTCTGAACCCTCAAGTGGACGAAAGGCCGTAACCAAAATATAAGCGCCTGTTCCCCAACTTTCATCGGCCTTTAAACTGACATCTGTACCATCTTTTGAAATGGAGATATTTTTTGTTTCGATAACGCCCTGATTTGCAACGACAAGAATGGCTTCTCCATCAAAAGGAGATTTAACATGAATGTTAACTTTTTCTCCGATTTCATAACTTGATTTATCTAATATCACTTTAAGTTGGTCTGGTGATTGACTGTCTTGTGAGTGAGAAGAATATCCCTTTTCAAACCGATAACTGCTCATAACACCTGTGATTGGATCTCGGACCTCAAGACGATATTGATGCCAATCAGAGATAGGAACGCTTAAATGCAAACTTTCTGATGATTTTGCATCAAGAGTTCCTTTAAGAATGAAATGATCTTCCACAATTGGCTTATATTTCCATTTAGAATAAGGCGTTTCTTGGTACCAGTTATAATGAATCTTCTCAGCAAAAAGCTGATATTCAAGGTTTTTAATGTCAACCAATTTGCCTTCATTATTGACGGCTATAATTTCAACTTCTGTTGACGTTGCATCGTATGGAATTACAGTCTCACTTGTATGGCCCTTTAAGCCAATTACAAAAGGTTTTGTCTGAAAATCAAACTTTAAAGTTCCAAGGCGTGGACGTCCTCCTTTATCAAAGATACTCACCTGAGCAACAACCTCAAGTGGAACATTTGTTTTAGGACTTTCCTTGATAATAGCATCAAGCTTAGTGTTGCCATTTGAATCCAAGGTCAAAGCCCCAAGGCTAATTCTGTCTCCTTCAAATTTTTCGTCAACAAGCCCAAATTGGTAACCTGGGTACACAGGATATGGATTTGCTTTTTGTCTAATCAAAAGGGACCCTTCACCGTTTAATCCTCCTGCAGCACTACCGAATAGAAATTTGGCATTAGCATTAATAACAAA
Organism: uncultured Alphaproteobacteria bacterium; assembly: GCA_903899945.1. Classification (GTDB taxonomy): domain Bacteria; phylum Pseudomonadota; class Alphaproteobacteria; order Paracaedibacterales; family CAIULA01; genus CAIULA01. Next base: position 8,159 of record CAIULA010000016.1, read on the forward strand.
AACTTCTGCAGGCACTACCTGGATTTTTTCACTTTTCAAAGAGACGAGAAGTCGGCTAGGGACAAAATCTTCAACAGCAAAAGTAATCATGCCAATAGGATCTTTTTTAGGATCTGTGTAAACTAAGGCGGTCCATTGACCTGTATGTGCGCTATTGGAAATAGGGAAATTTAGATCATAAAAACCTTGAGCATTCCCTGTAATTTGTTGATTAGAAACCACGATTCCATCAGGTCTTTGTATATGAAAAATCAAGGGTACATTTGCTTCGGCAATAGCTTTTTCATTTCGAAGAAGTGCATTGATTCTAATGCTTTCACCCGGGCGGTAGACCCCTCTTTCTGTATAAAGGAACGCGTCTAGAGCCTGCGGAACTTTTCTTCCACCTGTGCCTCTATCAGTAAAATCAAAAGCAGGTTGAGCTAATTTCAAATAAGCAAAATTATTATCATCTCCATAAGCTAAAATAAGAGCGGGACGATTCCCGCCTTTTCCTCTTAAAACTTCCGCATCAAAGTGGGCAGCACCTGTTTCAGATGTTTTGGTTGTGGCCAAAATTTCATTATTGTAGGCGATCAGCTGTACTTCGGTGTTTTTAAGAGGCTTAGCAGACTTCAGAGAGTGAATGTGGACATCTAGGCCAGATTCACCCTTAAATGTTGTAATACCAAGATCTGTAATCAGTAACCATTGATAAGCAGATACGGGATAATCTAAGCTTCCTTCTTCTTTTGCATAAATCCCATAAATACCCGGTTTGGTTTCTTTGATGATCTCTTTAAATGGAATTTGTTTCGTTACGCTTTGGTTTGCAGGCCCTCCAATTTCCATGATTCCATTATAAATTTCTTCTCCTGTTTCTTTTTTAATTCTGGATAAAGAATAATCGTACAAGCCAGAGTCAACTGCACCATAACGACGAACGAGATTTTCAACAAATGAGCGGTCACTAATGCGAACAACCTGCAAACTAACTTTCCCAATGTTAATGGCCGTTAGAGGGGCATGCTGAGCATCATCTTTCATCAAAATAGATCTATCGCTAAAAGCGAGGCGAGGGCTTTGATTTTCGACAATAAAGCTAATTTTTTCAGTTTTAGCGGTTTTCTCACCATATTTGCTTTTGATGCCTTCTTTGATGATCACATCATAGTTCTTGCCAAATTCAATGCCTGTTACGCAAATTTCTTGGTTACTTGCAAGGCGAACCTCTCCATCAACTTTAGGAGTCAGTTCAAAATAATCCTTAAGATTCGTTATTGCCGGATCAATCGGATGACTAAAATTAAAGCAAACATTTGGAGGGGAAGAGTTTTGATTGACTCGAAAGGATTGATAGGTAAAAGCATAAAGCTCTGCATAATCGGGGTATTTTTTTCGGAATTCTTTGATGTCTATTAGGGCCCTAAGTTCGTGGAAATAAGATCTCCCTTCATTCTGTGTTGCTGCGTAGAGGATAAGTGCTTTTGCTTTATCATCTGGAGATGTCGCATTTTTAAGAATGTAAGGGATCAGTTTGTCCATTGCATTTCTTAGTTTCCATGTGTCTTGGTCTTTTTTTGATAGCTGGTAATGGGTAAAGGCTAAATCTAATAGAGTTTCTATGTCCTTTAGATCGTGGCTGGCACAGAGCTCTAATTCCGCTATAGCAAGTTGCCATTCGGCTTTTTTTATGGCTTCTTTTGCTCTGTTTTTTGAAAGGACAATATCTTCTTTTGACAAAGATGATCCTCTTTCTTTTAAACTTCTGATGTATTCTTCAGACTGATTTATGACCCAAGAAGGGAAAGATATTTCTGCTTTTGCTTGAGTGAAAGATAAGAGAAAAACAAACAAAAAAAACCGAAAGGCCATCAGTTATCTCCAAAGATTTGGTGAATTGTTTAACAGAATAATCAATCATGCATGATTACCTTGCTCTTGAAAAGAGTCCATAAAGGGTATAGATTTTCAAAATTGGCTTTTTATGAATTGGTTGAGAATTCGAGAGAGCCACGTATTGTTAAAATCGTATTTTGAAAGAAGATTTTTTTAATGGCCAACACAATAAATTATTCACCACGTTTACCTAAGCTTTTTAAAGATTTGGGAATGGATACTTACAAATCCTTGTTCGTAGTAGATGTAGGAGCAAGCGGAGGAATTCACGATCGTTGGAATCTTTTCGGAGAAAAGCTAGAGGCCATTGGATTTGATCCTCTTATTTCAGAAGTAGAAAGGTTAAATAAATTAAACGCTAATCCCAAAATAAAATATGAAGAGGGGTTTATCGTTTATAAAGATTTAGATAAACATTATCCTCAGGAATTAAGAAACAATCATGTATCAATGTACGGTAGTTATGAGAGAACCAGCTCTGGCAAGGCAGCTCAAGTAAAAAGTTACAATTATGTTCAAGAGCATTTTAATGCCGGAAAGGCTCTCGTTTACTCTGAGAATTTTTTTGAGATAGACGATTATGTAAAAGAGAATAATATTCCTGGTATTGATTTTATCAAAATTGATACGGATGGTCATGATTTTCCTGTTTTGTTGGGTTCAGAAAAAACTTTAAACAATTGTAATGTGCTTGGATTGGAAGTTGAAGCTCAATTTCATGGAGCACCTCATCCCTATGCAAATACATTTTCCAATATTGATCAATTTTTGAGATCTAAGGGTTTTACTCTCTTTAATCTGGATAGCTATTTTTATTCACGTGGAGCACTTCCCGCAGAGTTTTTGTACACTATTTTGGCCCAAACAGTAACCGGTCATATACAATGGGGAGAAGCTTTATATTTCAGGGATTTAGCAGACAAAAATTATTCTCAAAAATTTAATTTTCCCATTACCCTGGATAAGATAATCAAGCTTGCTTGCCTATTTGAATTACATGGTTTAAATGATTGTGCTGCCGAACTTTTGATAAACAGAGCCGAAGAGTTTGGTTTCACAAAACATCTGGATGTTTTGCTGGATGCTTTGACTCCTTCTTTCAGAGGGAAACAGCTAACATACAAAGAATACATAAAGAGATTTGATAAAAACCCCGAAGAATGGTTTCCTTCAATAGAAGGAAAGATAAACGAGAGGCTTTTCGGTGATGCTTCTGGAAAGAGGGGCATACTTGTTAAGTTATTGAGTTGCGGCTATAAATTATTAAAAAAATTCAAATAGATATCATCTTTGAGAATAAGTTAATTAACAAGTAAAGATCAAAAAATATGTTAAAAATTTCCTTATGCCAAATAAACCCTTGGGTTGGGCATCTTTCTTATAATTTAGAAAAAATTAAAAAAGCCTATCTTTATTGTGTTGAGAAAAATGCTGATTTAGTAGTTTTTCCTGAATGTGCAGCAACTGGATATCCCCTAGAAGATTTGGTTTTAAAGCCTCATTTTATGGAGAAAGTACAAGAAATTGTTAGGGAGTTTGTTCTTGTAACCTCCTCTCAAAAAGCAGCAGTAATTCTGGGATGTCCTTGGTTGGATAATGGCAGGATTATTAACACAGCTTTGTTTATTCAAAACGGCGAAATTAAGCAAGTCATCAGTAAATATGCGCTTCCTAATTATGGGGTGTTTGATGAAAAACGAGTTTTTGATCACGGTCCACTGCCAACTCCGTTAATTTATAATGGATTTAATATAGGAGTTATGATTTGCGAGGATATGTGGGTGCCTGAGCCTGCTTTACATTTAAAGCAAAAGGGAGCAGATTTCTTACTGGTTCTTAATGGATCTCCGTTTGATTTAGGAAAAGATGATCGCCGTAAAGAACAGGCACATGCCAGAATTAATGAAACAGGACTTCCTTTGATTTATTTAAACCTTGTTGGGGGGCAAGACAGTCTTGTTTTTGATGGCAGATCTTTTGTTTTAGACGAAAAGGGCGAGACGGTTTGTGAGCTTCCAGCCTTTTGTGAAGCCATTGATTCTGTAACGCTCAACAAGCAAAATGGAACATGCGTAATTTCAGCTTTAGCAAATGATAATTATGAAGACAAAGATGGCCTTTTGTACAGAGCTCTTGTTCTTGGACTAAGGGATTACGTAGAAAAAAATCGTTTCGGCGGAGTTCTAATTGGTTTATCGGGCGGCATAGACTCGGCTATTTCAGCGGCTATTGCGGCGGATGCCCTGGGCCCTGATAGAGTGTCTTGCGTGATGATGCCTTCTCCTTATACTTCTAAGGAAAGTTTTGAGGACGCTGAAGCGATTGCAAAAGCTTTAAATATTGACTATGACATCGTTTCAATTGAGCTGGCAATGACAGCTTATTCGAGCATGCTGAGCAAAAAATTTGAAGGAAAAACTCCGGATATAACAGAAGAAAACATACAATCCCGCGCCCGTGGAATGGTTTTAATGGCCCTTAGCAATAAACTTGGATGGATGGTTCTATCAACGGGTAACAAGTCCGAAATGGCTGTTGGATATGCAACACTATATGGCGATATGTGTGGCGGTTATAATGCTCTAAAAGATGTCTACAAAACTCAGGTTTTTGCTTTATCAAAATGGAGGAATGAAAATTTCCACCCGGATTTTCTTGGACCTAAAAGCGAGGTCATGCCGACAAGAGTCATAACAAAACCTCCATCAGCTGAATTGAAACCGGATCAAAAGGATCAAGATAGTCTGCCAGAGTACGAAATTTTGGATGCAATTCTGCGTGGATTGATCGAAGAAGATTCATCAATAGAAGAGATTGCAAAAAATGGCCTACCTGAAAAAGAAATAATGCGGGTTTTTAAAATGCTAGATAAGGCTGAATATAAACGCCGCCAATCTCCTCCAGGTCCTAAAATTACAGCTAAAGCCTTATCATTAGAAAGACGTTATCCTATTACGAATGGTTTTATGCTTAATCTATGAGCGAGTTGATCTCTGTCATTCTTCCAACCTATAATCGTGCGGTGGATTTAAAAAAGGCGATTGAGAGCGTTTTAATTCAAACATACAAAGATTTTGAATTGATCGTTGTTGATGACGGGTCTTCGGATGAAACGGATGAACTGCTTAGTGAAATTAAAGATCAGCGTGTTTTTTCCATTAAACACCAGATAAACAAGGGTGCGGCTGCTAGCCGAAATACCGGAATAAAGGCAAGTAAAGGGAATTATATAGCGTTTCTTGATTCTGATGACACGTGGCATCCGGATAAACTAGAGAAACAGTACCTGTTGTTATCAAAAAGCAAATCCTCAGTTGGGGGATGTGTCACGTATTATGATTTAATATACCAAAATAAGATTATTAAGCGGCAGATCCCAATCCAAGAGGACTTTTATAAGCAAAGTTTATTCGGGTGCAATCTGAGTCCTGGAAGTACTTTGATGTTTAAGAAAAAATGTCTTGAAAAAATTGGATTTCAAAATGAGAATTTGAAAAGGTTTGAAGATTGGGAATGGCAAATTAGGTTTAGTCAGCATTATGATTGGGTATCTTTACCTGTTTCATTAGCGAATATTAAAGCAGGGCACGTTGCTGATTTTGAAACGTGTAAAAGATCCTTAAGTGTACTGTTTGATGTTGTTCGGGTAAAAGAAAAAAAGGATATGGTTCCTGTAAAGATGGCAATTTCTTATGAATTGTTTTATGCTGCACTTAAAAATAAAATGATGCTTAGCGCTGGGTATTATTTCTTAAGAACATTCATGAATAGTCCTTTTATATTTAGCCAGAATTTATTAATCCTAGTCAAACGTAAAATAATAGAGTTGTTAAGATAGTTATGAAAAATATTAAAAAGCCCCTTTTATCCGTTGTTGCAACATCGCGAAACGATGGTCACGGGGGAAACGCCTTATGGAGAACTCAGCATTTTGTGAATGGACTTGCTGCACAAGCCTTAAAATTTGAATTTCCCATAGAGCTTGTATTGGTTGATTGGAATCCACCTATTGATAAGAAAGGGTTATTTGAAGCGCTTGATTGGCCCGAGAAGAATTCTTATTTTTCATATCGTGTTATCCAAGTCCCACATGAATACCATAATAAATTTAAATTTTCGGATAAGCTACCCTTGTTTCAATATATTGCCAAGAATGTTGGAATCAAAAGGGCTAGCGGAGATTATATCCTTTCCACAAATATTGATATTCTATTTTCTAATGAGTTAATGCAATTTCTCAAAACAGAACTTAAGCCTGGATATTTATATAGAGTTGATCGATATGATACGGATCTAAAAGAAACCGTTTCTCCTTTTTTGCCATTTGAAGAAATATTAAAGATTTCTCAGCATAATGTTGTGAGAGTAAATGCAAAAATTCAAACAATTCCTTATAGCACTTTCATTAAAAGGCATCCTTTTTTTAACACACACATTTATATAATCTTCTTTTCTTTAATTGACGCCATTCGTATCATTCTAAGATATATTTGGAAAGTTTTAATTAAGATTACTTATGTAACAAGACCTTTAGTAGTAAAGTCTATTTTAAATCCTTGGAAAATTCCCAAGCATATTAAGATGTGTTGGAATGAACTTTTGAATGATGGTAAGAAGTTTTTCTCCTATTTGAAAAATGTATGCAGGGTTGTTAGATCTCCTACTAAAGCTTTTCATACGAATGCCTGTGGTGATTTTACCTTACTATCCAAAGATGATTGGGAGAAATTAAAAGGATATCCTGAATGGGAGCTTTATTCCTGGCATATTGACTCTGTGTTGATTTATCAAGCGTATCATAATTCTATAAAAATGAATAATTTGCCAACTTCTCATGCGATTTTTCACATAGAACACGGCCAAGGTTCAGGGTGGACTCCAGAAGGCGCAAACCTTTTATTTGATCGTTTGAAAAAACAAGGGATATCTTATATGTCAGACGATGACCTTGCTGATGAGTTCGAAAAGCAAAAGAAACTCCAAAAACAAAATAAGCCAGTGGTTTATAACGATGATAATTGGGGGGCTCCTGACGTTCAGTTTCCTGAAAGAGGTTCTTTGGAAAAAGCATGATTACTTTTTTCTCTGTACCTAAAGCTTTTAAGGGACACATTGGGGTTATCCAAACCAATGCCATTGAAAGCTGGTTGAAATTAAACCCGTGCCCTGAGATTATCCTTTTGGGAAATGATGAGGGAGTGGCTGAGGTTTGCCAGAAATATGCTCTGCGACACATTCCGGACTTAAAATATCATCCGGAATGGAGAGCCCCTCTTTTAGATGACATTATCGGAACCGCAAAGAAAAAGGCGAACTTTAATAATCTTTGTTTTATTCATACCGATATTATTCTATTTCAAGATTTTTTAGAGGCTTTTCAGTTAATATCCAATCGTTTTGAAAAATATTTGATGGTAAGTAGCCGTTGGAATATGAATATAGATAAAAGATTAGACTTAAGTTCTGAGAAAGAACGCCATAGTCTGAGACAGTCTGCTTTAGCTGAAAATGACATGTACTCTTCAGGAGGGAGTGATTTTTTTGCTTTTCCGAAACAGTTATTTAAGTCAATCCCTCCTTTTCTATTAGGAAGAGGATATTGGGATAATTGGATGATGTATCAAGCCTTAAGAGAAGGTGCGGCGCTTGTTGATACAACATCAGACGTGGTAGCCCTTCACCAAAATCATGATTACGCTCATATTGATGGGGTAAATATTGGTGAACGTAATACAGATCGTGTTTTTAAAGCCCAGCAAGGAAATTATAATTTATTCTTGGCAGGAGGGCAAAAAAATGTTTACAACAATTACGATGCTGATTATGTATTAAGGTGTGGTTTTTTTTATTCCACATGGGGTTTGTCTTTTTTAAAAAGGCACATAAAATCAACAGTTAGAAGAATTAAATTACGGATTAAGGGCAAGTAAATGAAAGTATCTATTATTGGGCTTGGTAAACTCGGTTCTCCAATGGCGGCTGTCTACGCTAGTAAAGGGTTTGAGGTCATTGGTGTTGATAAGAATCCAACTTACGTAGAAGCCATTAATGCAGGAAAAGCACCTGTTGATGAACCACAGTTACAAGAATTTATAGATGCTAACAAAGAGCGTTTGACGGCAACGTTAGATACCAGCGATGCTGTAAAAAGTACCGATGTTACTTTTGTTATCGTTCCAACACCAAGCGGGCCCGATGGTACGTTTACAAATAAATATGTTCTGGAAGCAATGAAAGAAATTGGTGCAGCTCTTAAAGAAAAATCAGATTATCATTTGGTTGTTGTGACCAGCACAGTTATGCCAGGTTCCACAAATGGTGAAATTAGACAGGCTTTAGAAAACGCTTCTGGGAAAAAAGTTGGTGAAAAATTAGGGTTATGCTATAGCCCTGAATTTATTGCGCTTGGTTCTGTTATCAGGGACATGCTCTATCCAGATTTCTTTTTAATAGGGGAAAGCGATGAAAAAGCCGGGTCATTATTAGAAGAAATTTACAAAAATGCCTGTAGTAATTCACCCAGAGTAGAACGGATGAATTTTGTGAATGCAGAATTAACAAAGATTTCGGTGAATACATACGTCACAACAAAAATTTCTTACGCTAATATGCTATCAGAAATGTGCGATTATCTTGAAGGGTCTGACGTTAATGTTGTGACACAAGCAATTGGCTGTGACAGTCGTATTGGCCATAAATACTTAAAAGGCGCTGTTGCTTATGGCGGACCGTGTTTTCCCCGTGATAACGTAGCATTTGGTTGTCTTGCCGATCAACTTAAAGCAAATGCTGACATCGCTATTGCAACAGATTCCATTAACAGGGGTCAAAAAGATCGCGTTTTGAAAATGATCAAAAATCTCGACAGTAAACCTAAAAAAATTGGTATTTTGGGATTGTCATACAAACCGGGCACACCTGTAATAGAAGAATCGCAAGGTATTAGCTTGGCCGTTGCATTATTAAAGGCTGGTTATGAAGTCGTTGTATATGACCCAATGGCAATGCCTGCAGCAAAATCAGTTTTAAATAGCAGCGTTGACTATGCTACATCTGCTGAGGATTGTATCCAGAAATGCGATAGCGCCGTTTTAATGACGGCATGGCCTGAATTTTCTGAGCTAAAAGCAGATGCGTTTTCTGAAAAAGACAAAGGTTTCGCTATCATCGATTGCTGGAGAGTATTGCAAAAATCGATGTTTAAAAACGTTGAGGTTGTCTATCAGGGCGCGGGTTTTTTAGCTCATTCAAAAGAGGAAAAAGTTGTTAATGCCGTCGCTTGTTAATTTTCCAAAAACAGCAGGTGACCGTTTGCCGTTTTCTGATGATTTAAAAATAACTCCTGTTATTCTGTGCGGTGGATCAGGGACAAGGCTTTGGCCATTATCACGCAGTTTGCATCCAAAGCAATTCTGTTCTCTTGTGGGAAAAGAAAGTTTGTTTCAGCAAACTGTTAATCGTGTGCTTCACAATACGCTTTTTGCGAGCTCAATCATAGTAGCGAACCATCAACATCGTTTTTTGATAGAGCAAGAAATGAGGGAAGCTGGTTCGACTGATCATCGTTTAATACTAGAGCCGTGTTCTCGTAATACGACGCCGGCTATTGCGTTAGCATGCTTGGCTGCAGCTCAAAGTGATCCGGAATCTATTCTCCTTGTTATGCCGTCCGATCATTTGATTGAAGATAAACAAGAGTTTTTAAAGACAGTTCATGATGGTTTAGAGGATGCAGAATCCGGTCATTTGGTGACATTTGGAATTACACCCACGCGCCCTGAGACAGGTTATGGATATATTCATTATGAAAATGATTCCAACGCACTAAGTCAGAAAGTTATTCGTTTTGTGGAAAAGCCAGATGCAGCTGCGGCTGAGTCTTATATTTCTTCCAAGCAATATTTGTGGAATAGTGGCATTTTCCTTTTTAAAGCTTCTAGTTTTCTAGATGCAGTTGCCGCTTTTGAGCCTGAAATCTTGGGCATTTGTCGAAGAATTTTTGAAAATAAAAATATTGGATATCCATTATCAGTAACTAAAGAAGTCTTTGAAAAATGCCCCTCTGTTTCCGTAGATTATGGAATTATGGAACGGTCGAAATCAGTAAAGGTTGTGCCGTTGAGTACAGATTGGAATGATTTGGGTAGCTGGGAAGCCTTGTGGGATACAGCAAGCAAAGATGAAAGTGGTAATTGCTTAGAGGGTGATGTTGTCACTAATAATGTTAAAAATTCTTACATACGTTCTGAAGGAAGACTCGTTACCGTTGTGGGGCTTGATGATGTCATTGTTGTAGATAGTCAAGATGCTGTTCTTGTTGCAGCACGATCTGCTTCGCAAGATGTAAAGAAGATCGTTGAGACACTTCAATCTAGAGATAGGCCGCATACACATTCCCATCCATTAACTCAAAGACCATGGGGGACATTTCAAAGCGTAGATAAAGGTGAGCGATTTCAAGTTAAAAGGATTACCGTTAATGCGGGATCCAAGCTTTCTTTACAATTACATCATCACCGAGCCGAACATTGGATTGTTGTGAGTGGCACGGCTAAAGTGACAAAGGGCGAAGAAGAGCTTTTCGTATTTGAGAATGAATCTATCTATATTCCGTGTGGCGTTCAACATCGCCTTGAAAACCCAGGAAAAATTCCATTAGAACTTATTGAAGTTCAATCAGGCTCTTATCTTGGGGAAGATGATATTGTTCGTCTTGGGGATGATTATGGAAGAACTTAATAAAGCAAAATTTGATGAACATAGTAATAACTACAAGAATCTCGTTAATAATTCTGTAAATTTCTCAGGATTAACTGTAGATTTTTTTACTCAAGGTAAGGCGAACTTTTTCAATCATTTACTGAAAGATAAAAGAAATCATACAATTTTAGATATTGGGTGCGGGGTAGGGGACCTTCATCCCTATTTATCTCAAAAGCAAAGAAAAATAGTTGGCGTTGATGTATCCTCTGAAAGCATAAAAATCGCAAAAGAAACGCACCCCCATAACACCTATTCAGTGTATGACGGAAAAACTCTGCCCTTTGAAGACAATACCTTTGATGCTGTTTTAACTGTCTGTGTTATGCATCATGTGATTCCAGCACAATGGCAAAGCTTTATTCATGAAATGATAAGAGTTACAAAAAAAGAGGGGACGATTGCGATTTTTGAGCATAACCCCTTTAACCCTTTGACTCGAATAGCTGTCAATCGGTGTCCTTTTGATAAGGACGCTGTTCTTTTAAGGGCAAAACAGGTTGAAAAGATGCTTTTATCGACAAAAGAAATCAAGCCAACGTCCGATTATATATTCTTTACCCCGTTTAAACACAACTTTTTCAAAAAAATAGACTCTCTATTTAAGTGGGTGCCTTTAGGCGCACAATATTGTACTTATGGACAGAAAAACTAACATTATGAAGTCAATTCTTGTTACCGGAGGCGCTGGATACATAGGCAGTCATGTATGTTATGCTCTAAAGCAACAAGGTTATTTGCCTATTTGTTTTGACAACTTTAGCTCGGGGCATAGATGGGCCGCTAAATTTGGGCCTATTGTTGAGGGAGACCTTCTCGAATCTCAAGAAATTGAAAGAACAATTGAGGAATACAAACCGTTTTCAATTATTCATCTTGCTTCTTTTATCCAAGTCGGAGAATCTGTAAAAAACCCTGCAAAATATTATGAGAACAATATTGCAGGAACTATTAACCTGCTAAAAGCCGTGCAAAAATATGAAATACCATATTTGGTTTTCTCGAGCTCAGCGGCTGTGTACGGCACACCAGAGTATACGCCAATTGATGAAAATCATCCTTTAAAACCGATCAACCCATATGGCCATACAAAGCATATAACAGAAATTATATTGCAAGATTGGGATAAGGCCTATGGACTAAAATCAGTCAGCCTTAGGTATTTCAATGCAGCAGGGGCCTTTCCAGAAGAAGGATTGGGCGAAGCGCATGAGCCTGAAACTCACTTAATTCCCCTTATGATTCGTGCGGCACAACACCAAAAAGCAATCCAGATTTTTGGGAATGATTACGATACAGCTGACGGAACTTGCGTCAGGGATTACATCCATGTACTCGATTTAGCGAACGCTCATCTTAAAGCCTTAGATTATCTAGTAACAGGGGGTGAAACTGTTTGTTTAAATTTAGGAACTGAAATTGGGGTTACCAATTTACAAATGGTCAATCTAATCGAAGAGCTTTTTTCAACAAAAGTTCCGTATAGATTCTTATCTAGAAGAGAAGGTGATCCTTCTGTTTTATTAAGCTCAGCTTTGAAAGCTAAAGAATTATTGAATTGGCAGCCAAAGTATAAAATTAGTGATATTTTACAACATGCCTGGCAGTGGCATTCAAAGGAGATATATGGAGAATAAGTTTTACAGATATCAGGCTTTCCCTTTTTTTCTGGCAATTTTAAGTATATATATTTTGTTGATTATCTATCTTGATAACACAAACATTACAACGAGCAACGGTTTTTATAAGTCGATAGATTCTAATGGTTGGGAAAAAGGAACTCGACATGCTGTTGACAGCGGAGGACTTTTATATGCCTTTAGTATGGGAATGATTTCAAAGCTTATTCCTGATTCACTTGTTAGTTTTTATGGAGAAGTCACTAATTTTGTTGCTTATCGAAAGCTTGCTTGGATTAACAGTTTTTTTGGGGCTGCTTCTAGCACAGTTGTGCAGGTTCTCGCCTATCAAGTTACCAAAGATAAAATTTGGTCCTTAGGCACAGCTTTTGTTCATGCTTTTTCCGCTTTTATTTTAATCAATAGTATTATTTCCGAAGACATCATACCCGGATATTTTTTCTTTGTTTTAAGCTTTTTATTTCTCTATAAAGCCCTTGAAGGAAGTCACGTAAGGCTTTTTTTAGCAGGATCAACTTTATCTGTTATTGCTATGATGCTGCTTCATTGGAGTTTGTTTCCTCCATTAGCGGCTTCATATTTTGTAGTACTATGTTTTCTGACTTATCATGAACGAGCATACTTACGGTTCTTTTTTGAGCAATTTTTTATATTGATTGTCGTTCTGTATATTTTTTCAAAATTAGCAACATTTTTTGCATCGGGTAAATATAATATTGACCTTTCAGTTTGGAGCATTCTTTATCCTAATAAAGCTGGTCCAGGTTCTTGGGTTGGATTTGATTGGATAAAGTTAGCATGTCTATATGAAGGAGTGGGGAACTATCTGATTGGAGGGAAAAATGTTGGAGTTCCCTTTTCTGGAGATTTTTCTCATGTAATAAGAAATATTATTTCTTGGAGTATAACATTATCTTCCGTAGTGTTTTTATTAATTATGTTTTTTAAAGAAGAGAAAAAAAGTCTTAAAATCATAGCTCTTTTTGGTTTAAGTATTTTCTTTTTTGGTGAGTGTCAGAATTTGTATGGACAACCTCAAGATCCTCAATTTCAAGTGCAGCCGATGTTTATTTTAACGACGTGTTTAATTTATTTAAATTTTTTGCGTCCAGCAATTAAAAATTCCATGAGGATTGTGATGTTGGTTTTTGCCCTAATCATTGGAATAGACAATTTTGTTGCATTACAACCGTACTGTTCTGGTGACGGTATAATGGTACGAGGATACAAGGAATTTCGTGATCATTTTCCAAAAGACTCCACTAAAATTGTTCATCTTGCCTACGAAGGATGGAGTCCTTGGTTAATGTTGTTTGACTACGAAGGTGACTTCAAAGTATATCTCAAAGATGTTACCTGTCTAAATACTCCTTTTCATTTTACGCCTGGCATCAGTGCAAAAGATGGGGCTCAGCAAATCATGAGTGATATAGATGCAGCATTGGCATTAGGAAAGCGTGTAATTGTAACTGTCCCTTGGGTTGATCCGGATTATATCTATGCGCTGCGTGCTCAAAACCTTACAAAAGATCAAACAATAGAGCTTAGAAAAATCCTGTTAGAGCATTATCAAATAAAATCTACTTACAAACTAAAATGGGGTGAATTTGCAGAAATTGAAAAGAGGAAATCTAATGGCTGAAGATATTACTTATTCATTTGTTATTCCTGTTTATAATGAAGAGACAGGCTTACCTGAGCTTTTTTCTCGTATGGAGACAACTTTAGAAAAACTGGATGGAAATGCAGAGATTCTTTTGATAGATGATGGAAGCAAGGACAAAAGCTATGAGATTCTGTCTGCTCAAAATAAAAAGGATTCTCGTTTTAAGGTCATTAAATTTTCTCGTAATTTCGGTCATCAAAATGCGGTAACGGCAGGAATGGATCTGTCTAAAGGTAAGGCAGTTATTATAATGGATGCAGACTTACAAGATCCACCAGAGGTTGTTTTTGATTTAATTACCCAGTGGAAATCAGGTTTTGATGTTATTCATGCTGTAAGACAAAGTAGAGTAGGGGAAAGCTGGTTTAAATTATTTACAGCAAATGCTTTTTATCGCTTTCTTGAAAAAATTACAGAAACAAAAATCGTTAGAAATGCCGGAGATTTTCGCCTTATGGACAGAAAAGTTGTTGATGCTTTTTGTCGTCTTCGAGAGCAACACCGATTTATAAGAGGGCTCTCTTGTTGGGTTGGCTTTAAACAATCTTGCGTTTTGTACGAACGCCAAGCGCGTTATGCAGGGGAAACAAAATATCCTTTAAAAAAGATGGTTAAACTAGCTGTTAATGCCATTACTTCTTTTTCCGATTGGCCGCTTCAGCTTGCATTCAAAATAGGAATGTTTGTGTCTTGTTTGTCATTTATTACAGCATTATCTCTAATTTTTTTGAGCTTTACTGATATTATGTTAGTTCCAGGCTGGGCATCTATTATGGTGTTTATGGGATTTTTAAATGGCATGATGATGATGGGACTTATAGGAATTTATGTTGGTCGTATTTTTGAGCAAACAAAGTCAAGACCTTTGTACATTGTAGAAGAATTCAAAGAGGGTAATTAGGGCCTTCACCGTCTTCCAAATAGTTTTTCAATATCTTCTTTTTTTAGTTCAATATAGGTGGGCCTGCCGTGGTTACACTGTCCTGAGTGTGGGGTGTTTTCCATTTGCCTTAAAAGGGCATTCATTTCAGGAATAGACATGGTTTTTCCAGCACGAATACTGCTGTGACAAGCTAAAGTAGAGAGGATTTCATGTAAATTTTCCGTTAAAGAATAGCTTGTACCAAGCTCTTTTAAGTCTGCAATCAAATCGCGGATCATAGAAGCCACATCAATACCGGAAAGAAGTGCTGGGATTTGCCTGATGACTAATGAGTTCGTGCCAAAGATTTCAATGCCTATCCCAAGGCGTTTTAATTCATCTAAATAAGGCGTTAAGAAATTAATATCATTTTCAGTTAGGGTGACCATTTCAGGCAGCAAAAGCGTTTGGGAACGCAATGTGTTTTCCTGATACTGTTCTTTCATCTTTTCATAAACAAGACGCTCATGAGCTGCGTGTTGATCTACAATGACGAAACTGTCGCTTTTCTCGGAAATAATATATGTTTTGTGCAGTTGAGCTTTAGCCAGTCCCAGGGGATAAGAATTTTCCTCACTTAAATCAGGTATTTCATCCTCAAAAGCCTTGCTAGCTATATTGATGGCTTCATTGGCAAAAGTTTTTGCTTGATAACTATTTCCTGCATAAACAGATGAAATTCTGCCTTGCAAGGGAATTGAGCTGGTTGATGAAAATGAAGGGTAATTTCTTTTTTCAATGCCTATTTGTGTGTTGCTACCTCTCAAAATTGCGACAGCTTCACTAGCCAAATGGGTAGATGTTTCCCTTGTGCTTTCGTTCAGTGTCTGTTTCAAAGCACTTATTAACAGCCCTCTTACAACTTGTGCTTCTCTAAACCTGACTTCGGCTTTAGCTGGATGGACATTGACATCAACTTCCGCGGGGTCAATCTTTAAAAATACGGCAAGGGATGGATATCTATTACTGGGAAGAAAATCTTGGTATGCAACTCTGATAGCGGCGCTCAGAGATTTATCTTTTATGGGTCTATCATTAACAAAAAGATACTGCTCTGTTGATTGGCTAGAATTATAAGTTGGAAGGCTTATCCAGCCGTTTATTTCCATGTGATCTCGAATAGCCGTAACTTGTCTGCAATTTTCAGTGAATTCATTTCCAAGAACCACTTTTAGTCTTTCCGGAAAAGTTGCACAACTGGGGTAGTGGAAAATAACTCTATTTCCTTCCTTTAAAGTAAATTCAATTGAAGGATGAGCAAGGGCTAAACGATTTAAATAATCAGTACAATGTCCAAGTTCGGTTGTTGGTGACTTTAAAAATTTTAAACGGGCAGGGGTGGCATAAAAAAGATCTCTAATGATGACTCGTGTACCGTTTGGATATGAGGTTGGAACTAAATCGCTTTTGATTCCTCCTTCAACCCCAAGTTGCCAGGCCATGTCTTGATTCTGTGGCTTGCTAATAATTGTGAGGCGACTAATGGAACCGATAGAAGGTAGAGCTTCTCCCCTGAAACCAAAACTATGGATATTAAATAAATCACCTGTGCTTAGTTTTGACGTTGCGTGACGTTCTATACACAAGGCCAAATCTTCAGGATTCATCCCGAAGCCATTGTCAATCACCTGAATTAAAGTACGGCCACCATCTCTTAAGCTAACCTCTATTTGAGTCGAACCAGCATCGATCGCATTTTCAACAAGTTCTTTAACGGCTGCTGCCGGACGTTCAATAACTTCTCCTGCAGCAATCTGATTAATAAGAGCAGGGTCAAGTAGCTTAATTCGCTGTTGCATCATTATTCAGTATGTAAAGAAAGTTGAGGGGTTTTAGCAAGACACCATAAAATAAGTCCAGGAAAAGCAGCTAAAAATTGCACAATACCAAAAAGCAAGGATAATGCTAATGCTTCTTCTTTAGGTATCCCATAAATGCTCAAGATCACAACCATTGCCCCTTCTCTAAGGCCCCATCCTGCAAAAGAAATCGGAATGGCTGAAACAATGATAACAAGAGGAATGGAAACGAAGATTTGAAAAAGTGTTAGCTCTAATCCTATGCCAGCGGATAATAAAAAGGCACCCATAATAAGGCATAAAGAAGCAGTAAGGGATGTTATAAAAATAATAAGTGCCTCAGCTTTGTGAGAAAACATTAAAGAAATAGACTCGGAAAATTTAACGATTGGCATTAAAAATAATGGCAATTTTGATTTTGCAAACTTTAAACCATAAAGAGCGATTAATCCTCCGCCGACAAGGACTAAAATCAATATCATTAAGTCCCCGATAGAAGAAGTAATCAGGCTTTTCCATTCAACAAAACAACCTAAAAGAGCGAAAATAACAAAACTCGAAATACCATAAAGACGATCAATAAGCGTTGTGCTTACTGAGAGTGCAGTAGATATTTTGTAGCGTTGCTTAAGAATGATCCCTTTATAAACATCTCCCCCTACTGAACTTGGTAAGCATTGGCTTAAAAAGGCACCAATTGCTGTATGATAGCATGCATCCCACAGAGGAATCGGGTTTGAAAGGCTGCAAATAATTTTCTGCCAACGCATTGCCGTAGCTAATATCCCCGCAATCGTCAACACAATGCTAAAAGCTAAAAGATAAAAAGGGACGTGTTTTAAGGTGAATAAAACTTGTGTGTAATCGATATTGTTAAAGAGAAAATAGACAATAATTCCTGTTAGACAGATTTTTATAAGAAAAAATAAAAACGCTCGATTCATAAGTGGTAATTTTAACGAAAGGTTGATTCTTGTTTTTACCAGGTATCACTAACGAAATAAACTAAATATTAGGATTTATGGATTAATCTTGGGCAATGTCAAAGATTTAAAGATTTCACCAATGATCCTTTATCATCTTAATGAATTTAAGAATGCAGCGATGTGGCCTGCCCATTTATGGAGTGAGGCTAATCATTTATTTCTTCAAATTTTACCTTTTGAAGACACGCCCTTTACACGTTTAATTTCAGCTTCTAACGAAATTGTTGAAAGAACAACCCGTGTTTACACAAAACCTGCTTTTAACATTCAATTCAATAAAAATGATGCGGGTAAAAGTATTCAAGTCGAAGAAAAGATAATTCGGGAAAAACCATTTTGCACACTAAAACAATTTATTCGAAAGCAAAATAATAACGTCATAGGAAAAGAAGAACCTACTGTTTTGATTGTACCACCGTTATCGGGTCATTTTGCAACATTGCTTCGAGATACAGTTGCTACAATGGTGGTTCACCATAATGTTTTTGTCATGGATTGGCATGATGCTCGTTTGGTATCCTTAAAACATGGAGCATTTGACATTGAAACCTATGTTGATTATTTGCTGGAATTCATGACAAATCTTGGTTCTGACATTCACGTTATGGCAGTTTGTCAGCCAGCAGTTCCTGTTTTAATGGCAGTTTCAATTTTAGCAGATCGAGGTGATATTAACCAACCAAAGTCAATGATTTTGATGGGAGGGCCAATTGACACCCGTATTAATCCAGGCAAGGTTGATAAGTTTGCAAAAGAGCATGATATTGGGTGGTTTAAGAGAAACATTATTACTAAGATACCAGCTTATTATCCAGGTGCCGGAAGACAGGTTTGTCCAGGATTTATTATGCTCAATGGGTTTATGTCTCTTAATTACGAACGTCATAAAGAAGCCAATTTTAATCTTTTTCTTAATCTCGTTAGGGGGGATATGGAACATACAGAGTCCCACAAAAAATTCTATGATGAATATAGATCCGTAATGGATTTGCCAGCCGAATATTTCTTAGAAAGTATTTCGACCATATTTCAAGAGCGCGCATTACCGAAAGGAAAGATGTATTGGAGAGGGCAAAATATCAACCCAAAAGCTATTCAAAGAACTGCGTTGATGACTGTTGAGGGGGAATTGGACGATATTTCACCCATCGGTCAAACCTTTGTTGTACACAAACTTTGTTCGAGTCTTTCAAAAAACTTAAAATACCATCATTGCCAAGCAGGGGTGGGGCATTACGGGATCTTTAATGGCCATCGATGGAGAACCGAGATTTACCCAAAAGTTAAACTTTTTATCTCTGAAAATAACAAATAGCCTTCCTCATATTGAAACCAATTTATTAAAAAAATCATTAAAAAATATTTAAAATTTATGTCAAACTTATAGAAAGTAATCCTGAAGACTATTGATTTGTTTTTAGATGTTTAAATCTTTATGGCGCATTTTAACAACCGTAATTTTTGTAGTTACAAGTATTGGCGCTGTTTCGTTTTTTCTATTTTTTTATTTTGGAAGAGGATTGCCTGACTACCAATTTTTAAGGGACTATAGACCCAGTGTAGCAAGTCGATTTTATACAAACGACTATCAATTATTCAAAGAATATGCTCGCGAAAAGAGAGTATTTGTTGCAATTGAAAATATTCCCCCTTTGCTGGTTCAAGCTTTTCTATCTGCTGAAGATAAAAATTTCTACTATCATCCCGGTATAGATTTTTTGAGTATTTTTAGGGCAGTCCTTAACAATACATTTAAGGGGGTTTGGAATGGAAAAGCTCTTGGTGCTTCAACAATCACTCAGCAAGTTGCTAAGAATTTTTTAGTTGGCAATGAAAAATCTTTTGATAGGAAATTTAGAGAAGCGATTATGTCTATGCGACTTGAAATGGCATTACCCAAAGAGCGTATTTTAGAACTTTACTTAAACCAAATTTATTTAGGTATGGGAAGTTATGGTGTTGCAGCTGCAGCTCAGACGTATTTTGGTAAATCTTTAGACCAATTAACAGTTGCCGAGTGTGCTTTTTTAGCTTCTCTTCCAAAAGCACCGGCAACTTATCACCCAATAAAAGAGCAAAAACGTGCAAAAGCAAGGAGAGATTGGGTAATTGGAAGGTTGGTTGAGGATAATATTATTTCTGCAGAGGAGGCTAAACATGCGCAAAGTGATCCATTTAAAATCACTATAGATTCTTCATACATTGTTAATGCCGATTATTTTGGAGAAGAAGTCAGGCGTGAGTTAATGCAACGTTTTGGTGAAAATGTACTTTATACAGGGGGGCTTAGCGTTTTTACAACTGTTGATCCTTTTTTACAGAACGCAGCAGATAAAAGCTTGCGTAAAGGATTACAAGAATATGACAGAAGGCATGGATGGAGAGGCCCTATAACAAGATTAATGACTCCAATGGACCAAGTTGCGTGGATTAAAGATCTGAATAAAATCCCTCCTGTTCCAGGAATAGGTGATTCCAGGCTTGTTATTGTTCTCTCAATCTCTTCCGATAATGAGGCAAAAATTGCTTTTGCAAACGGGGAAATAAGTTCACTTTTCTTGAACGGTGTTGATTGGGCGCGCTTAGCAAAATCAGATGGAACTCAAGGACCAGAGATTAAACGAGTTGCAGATGTATTAGCGCCAGGCGATGTTGTGCTGGTTAACAATATAGCCGGACCCGGTCAAACGCCCGTATATAAACTGCATCAGATTCCAGCCGTAAGCGGTGGGATGGTTGTGATGGATGCTGATACGGGCAACGTTTTTGCGATGACCGGCGGATATAGTTTCGAAATCAGTCAATTTAATTGCGCCACACAAGCCTGGCGTCAACCAGGATCAGCCTTTAAACCTTTTGTGTATTTAGCCGCCTTAGAAAAGGGATATACACCTGAGACTTTGATTAACGATGCCCCCATTACACTGAACCTTGGGGCCGGTTTGGGCGTTTATTCACCTAAAAACATTACCCATCGTTCTTATGGTCCAAGTCCTATGCGTATAGGAATCGAAAAATCCTACAACCTTATGACAGTACGTTTGGCTCATCAAATTGGTATGCAGTCCGTTAAAAGTGTAGCTTCTCGTTTTGGTGTTGTCGATGATATGCCCTTGCATCTTTCCAATTCTTTAGGGGCCAAAGAGACAACTGTTTTACGTCTTACGACTGCCTATGCCATGATTGTGAATGGAGGCAAAAAAATTGGCCCTAATTTAATCAAGCAAGTTCAAGACAAAAATGGACAAGTTATTTATCAACTTCAAACGCAATACAGGGGGCTTTTGGGACCTGATGTAGGAGAACTTTTAAACAATTGGCATGATGTGGAAAAAAAGCCTTTGCCGGAATTAAAAGATGAAAGAGAACAAATTATCGATGCAAAATTTGCAGAATCTATGACGACAATGCTAGAGGCAGTGGTTCTGCGGGGAACTGGAAAAAAACTTCAACCGCTTATGGAGCAATATTGTATAGTATTGGGTGGGAAAACTGGTTCTACAAATGATTGTAAAGATGCGTGGTTTATGGGGTTCATTCGTGATGCAACTGGGCGCACCCTTGTTGTTGGAGTTTTTGTTGGTTTTCCAGCTCCACAAACTTTAGGCACATTTCAAGGAGACGATGAGACAGGCACAAGAGTCGCATTACCTATTTTTGGTAACTTTGTAAGAGAGATGTTTGATAAAGTATAGCTTAGAATCTTTATTAATAAATTTTGGCTCATTTGATTGTAAAGATATATAACTATGAATTATACAGAAATAAATAGATTGTGTACTAATTTTATCAAAATTATTGTTATAGGTATTTTATTTGCAGGTTTTATGCTGGTTAGTGGCGGAATTGTCTTAAACGATTTAGAGAGAGCACTTGTTGAAATTGAGGACTTAGAACGCAAACATTTATTAGACAATCCTCCTGAAACAATTTCTGATACTGCAAAAACGGAATTAAGAATTTTAAAGAATTCAGAAGGTTTAAAGAAATATATTAAAGAAAATGAAGATCGTGTAAGGGAAATTGCATATAGCTTGTACATTATGTTATATACATTTCTTATAATTATTTTTATAAAAGTATTATTATATATAAAAATAAAGATGGATAAATAAGATTATACTGCTTGGACTCGTCCAACTTTCTTAAATGACAAGTTTTATTTTGTCGAGTGGTAAGAAAAGTAATACCATATCCTTTAAGAATGGTGTAATTTGAGATATGCTCTATGCGGCGTAGGGTCATAAAAAATAACCATATTTTAACTTACCTCTATACTAAAACCAAGTTAAGGGAAAATTTCGAGAGGAATCAACTTTGAATAATACAACTCGTAATTTGTTTTTGTGGGCAGCTATTGGCGCTATCCTTTTTGTTATCTTTCAGATGTTTCCAGGTTCATCCACTCGTCAAATAACACCACCCATTGCTTATTCGCAATTTATGAACGATGTGACTGACAATAAAGTCGAAGAAGTTACAATTAGTGGGCATAATATTCTTGGACGTACCAAAGATGGACGGACTTTTATAACATATGCTCCTGAAAATCCTGCAACAGTTACAAAGTTGCTGGAGAAAAATGTTCTTATTCGAGCCGTCCCGCCGGAACAAGAGGTTTCGCTCTTTCATTTGATTTTGCCTTGGTTACCGATTCTGTTACTTGCAGGTTTGACGTTCTATTCATTCAGGCAAATTCAATCAGGCGGTAATAAAGCCATGGGATTTGGTAAATCAAGGGCTAGATTAATGGGTGAAAAAACGACAAAAGTCACCTTTGAAGATGTTGCCGGTATTGACGAAGCAAAGCAAGAGCTTCAAGAAGTTGTTGATTTTCTGAAAGACCCTCAAAAATTTCAGCGTTTAGGTGGAAAAATCCCAAGGGGTGTCTTGCTTGTGGGGCCTCCGGGAACAGGTAAAACCTTATTAGCTAGAGCAATTGCCGGTGAAGCGGAAGTTCCTTTTTTCAGTATTTCAGGTTCTGACTTTGTGGAAATGTTCGTGGGTGTCGGCGCGAGCCGTGTTCGTGATATGTTTGAACAAGCGAAAAAAAATTCTCCTTGCATTATTTTTATTGATGAAATTGATGCTGTTGGACGGCACCGCGGAGCAGGTCTTGGCGGCGGCAATGACGAGCGCGAGCAAACTCTGAACCAATTACTGGTTGAAATGGATGGCTTTGAGGAAAATCAAGGCGTTATTTTGGTAGCCGCAACCAATCGCCCTGATATTTTGGATCCCGCACTTTTGCGCCCAGGCCGTTTTGATCGCCAAGTTGTTGTCCCTAATCCTGATGTGATTGGCCGTGAAAAGATCTTAAAAGTTCACATGAGAAAACTGCCATTAGCGCCCAATGTTGATGCAAGGACAATTGCCAGAGGAACACCTGGGTTTTCAGGTGCTGACTTGGCTAACTTAGTGAATGAGGCTGCTTTGTTGGCTGCACGTAAAGGGAAACTCGCTGTTGGCATGCATGAGTTTGAACAAGCTAAAGATAAAGTATTAATGGGAGCAGAACGTCGTTCTATGGTCATGACGGATGATGAGAAGCGATTGACAGCTTACCACGAAGGTGGGCATGCAATTGTTTCTTACTATACTCCGGAATCGGATCCTATTCATAAAGCGACCATTATTCCGCGTGGACGTGCGTTAGGTATGGTTATGCGTCTTCCAGAAGGTGATCGCATTTCCTTATCTCGTTCAAAACTTCTAGGAGACCTTAAGGTTGCTATGGGTGGGCGTATTGCAGAAGAGATGATTTTTGGCCCAGAAAAAGTCACGACTGGGGCTTCTTCTGACATTAAAATGGCAACCGATATCGCCTTTCGCATGATCACTGAATGGGGAATGAGCAAGAAGCTCGGTTTTCAAACCTATGGTTCCCAGCAAGGCGAAGTCTTTTTAGGGTATTCTATGGGGCAAAACAAGACATTTTCAGAAGCGACTTCGAAAATTATTGACGAAGAGGTACGTTCTATTCTTGATGAATGTTATGAAATAGCTAGAAAGCTTTTAGAAGAGAAAATAGATAAATTGCATATTTTGGCCAAATCTTTATTAGAGCGTGAGACTCTTACTGGGGATGAGATTCGAATTCTTTTAGAGGGAGGAACTTTACCAGAATTAGCCCTCTTAAATGATAGTGGAGATGGTCCTCGTATGAGTGTGCCTATTGCTGGTGGCTCTTCTGCATCTTCTCCGAACCTAAAGCCTGTTTAAGAGTAATTATGCAATCTAAACTATTTGGAACCGATGGTGTTCGAGGTCAAGCCAATTCTTGGCCTATGTCTCCGGATGTGATCTTAAAGCTTGCCGTAGCTTCGTCCCATTATTTTATACAAAAAATGCCTAGTGAATGGGTGCACGGTGATCATCGTTTTATGGTGGTTATCGGTAAAGATACGCGTTTATCTGGATACATGGTAGAAGCTGCTCTTATGGCAGGATTTGTTGCTATGGGTGCAGATGTTGTTCTTTTAGGACCATTGCCGACGCCAGCAGTTTCTATGTTAACTCGGTCTTTAAGGGCAAACCTAGGGGTCATGATTTCAGCTTCTCATAATCCGTTTGAAGATAATGGAATTAAATTCTTTACAGCTGACGGTTATAAACTTTCTCAAGAAGATGAACAAAACATTGAACAGCTTGCTGCTTCCAACATCCCCTTGGCTTCTTCTGGAAAAGTCGGCAAAGCAAAGCGCCTTGATGACGCAGCAGGACGTTACATTGAATTCGCAAAAGCGACTTTTCCAAGAGGGCAGCGCCTCGATGGTTTAAAGATAGTTTTGGATTGTGCGCATGGTGCTGGTTATAAAGTTGCGCCTAAAGTCTTATGGGAACTGGGGGCAGATGTTATTCCAATTGGGATTGAGCCAAACGGGTTAAATATCAATAAAGACTGCGGCGCTACATCTCTTGATCTCTTGAAGGAAAAGGTTCTAGAGGAAAGGGCCGATCTTGGCATAGCTTTGGACGGCGATGCAGATCGCTTAATTATGATTGATGAAAATGGCGCTACTCTCGATGGTGATCAATTAATGGCCCTAATTGCAACTGTATGGCTTGCAAATGGTTCTCTTAAAGGAGGAGGGGTCGTTTCAACAGTTATGTCTAATCTTGGATTTGAAAGATATTTAAAGGGTAAGGGGCTTACCCTTCATAGAGCATCTGTTGGGGATCGCTGTGTTTTGGAAATGATGAGAGAAACAGGCTGTAATGTAGGCGGAGAGCAATCAGGCCATATTATTTTAAGTGATTATGCAACAACAGGAGATGGTTTGATAGCTGCTCTTCAGGTTTTAAGTCTATTGCAAAAAAGTAAATGCAAAGTCAGCGAATTAGCATCAACTTTTAGACCTGTTCCTCAGATTTTAAAGAATATGCGAATTGCCAATAAGATAGACCTGAATTCACCCTCAATGTCTCGGGCTATTCGTGGTGCAGAACAAGAACTTGGTGATTCTGGCCGTCTACTTGTAAGAGCATCCGGAACTGAACCGTTGATTCGCATTATGGCACAAGGAGATGATCAAAATCTTCTTTTAAAGATTGTTCATAATTTGGCTGAAATAATTAAGGGTTGTGGTAACTTAGCCGCATAAAGAAATATCATTTCTGTATATCCGTTGCTATATTATTTAAATAGTTCTCTTCATACCTTTTAGGTTGCATTGCTTAATTATCTAAGTGACGAAGCAAGAAATTGGTTTTTATGGTGGCCCGTCGGCATGGGGACGGGGGTTGTCGGCTATTTTTGGTTACCTTTTGAACCTCAGTTAATTTTCGTTCTTATTTTATTTTTTTGCACGGCTCTTTTCCTTATTTGGAATCTCTATTATTTCCGTCAAACTTCTTTTCAAAATGAAACCTCAATTCGTTTTTTTCTTTACGGGTTCCTTAGTTTAGTTGTTGGTTTTACGGTTGCCAAAGTTCGAACAGATACCCTTTCAACGCCTATGCTTGCCTATCAGTTAAAAGATGTTTTTATTACTGGCACTATAAAAGATATAGAACATCCACCTTATAAAAAAGGCAATAAAAGAAGATTATTATTAAATAATGTAGCTTATGAAGAAAATAATAATGCATTACCCCATACGCTTCGTCTTAATATTTCAGATCATTTCATCGATGGAAAGCCTGGAGATCGAATTAGATGTAAAGTTGACCTTTTACCCATATCGCTCCCCTTAAGTTTATATGGTTATGATTTTCAACAGCAGGCCTATTTTTCTGGAATTGGTGCTGTGGGAAGAGTAAAAAAGCCTTGTGTTGTGATTGAAGTGGCGCATTCCACTTTTCTTTCAAACCTCAGATACCAATTGACACAAACCTTACGAAGGGCGATTCCAGGAGTCAATGGACAAATTGCCGCAGCCTTGGTAACTGGAGATCGTTCAGGTATCCCCAAAGATGTTAGACAGAGTTTCATAGATGCAGGAATTGCTCATATTTTAGCAATTTCAGGCCTTCATATTAGTCTTGTTGCTGGTTTAATTTTTTTGATTGTTAGGCGAGGATTCGCGTTGATCCCCATTTTTATTGAGCGCTTTTTTATAAAAAAATGGGCCGCTCTTGTGTCAATTTTTGTAACTGGTGGCTATTTAGCGATTTCAGGATTTGGATTTCCAGCACAGAGGGCGTTTTTTATGACGGCTCTTGTTATGATTGGCATATGTTTGGATAGAAATCCAATATCAATGCGATCTCTTTCAATAGCCGCAACTATTATTTTATTTTGTTTCCCAGAAAGCATCTTATCTATTAGCTTTCAATTGTCATTTGCAGCCGTTATCGCATTGATTGCAACTTATGAAGTCGGATGGATTCCTTTGAAGGATTGGATTGCAAACGGGCATTGGTATAGAAAATATTTAGGGCATGGCTTTGGTATAATTTTGACAACTGTTGTTGCGACATTGGCAACGACCCCCTTGATTATTTACACTTTTAACCGTTTTACTTTACAGGCCATTTCAGGAAATTTATTAGCAATCCCTTTAACCAGTTTATGGATTATGCCAGCTGTTTTGCTAATCATTTTTTCCTTGGCATTTGGGAAATTTGTCTGGCTTTTTAAAATACTGGACTGTGGGATAGGGCTTTTAATATTTGTAGCCAAAGAGATCTCTCATTGGCCAGGAGCCGCAATTTTAGTAGCGACTCCCCATTATTTATTTCTAATATTAACAACTGCCGGTGGGCTCTGGTTTTGTTTATGGAAACAGCGATGGAGATCGCTTGGTCTCATTCCCATAGGCTTATCTAGCTTTTTTCTTTTTTATGACCATCACCCGCAGGTGTATATATCAGAAGAAGTTATCGCCTATCGTTCGGCTGAAGCCTTAAATATCTCACCTACCAAACGTGGAGGTTTTGCTGTCGATATTTGGGCAAAAGAAGTAGGGTTAGATCAAATTAAATCATGGGGTAATCAGGTTATTTTTTATCCTCTTGAAATGAATAAGATAACGCTTATCTCAAATCCTTATTTAGATCAAAAAGGTCAAAAACGATCTTATACTGAAATTGTCAATTATGTTTCCGCATATTGTTCACAAAATTCTTGGTTAGTTAGCAACGGTTATGTCTGGAAGGTTTGCAGAGATAAAATTGATCCCTCACAAATTATTGACAGATTTCAGTTAAGTAAAAAGGGTGCACATTACCTTTGGGTTAATTCAAATGAAATTAAAGTTATAAGTGCAGGCGAACATTTTGGTAAACGGCCCTGGCGTGTAAAAGTCAGAAAAATAAAAAACCCAGCTAATTAGACTGGGTTTTTATTAACAAAATATTCTAGGCAACTCGACGGCTACGACGTCCTGTTAAGCCAAGACCTGTATTTTTAGCAATCTGGCTTCTCCGCTTTGCGTAGTTTGGAGACACGACAGGGTAATCTGCTGGAAGACCCCAACGTTCCTTGTATTGGTCTAAACTCATTTTATAAACTGTATTTAAATGGCGTTTCAGCATTTGAAGTTTTTTACCATCTTCTAAGCAAACAATATACTCGTTTGTGACTGACTCAGAAATTGGAACTGCCGGTTGATGGGCAGGACGGTTTCTGAAACTGTTAGGAGTTTCGTTAGCCACAGATAGTGTTTGATAAATTTTAGCAATAACGGCAGGGATTTCTTCTAAAGTTACGGTATGGTTCGATAAATATGAAGAAACCATATTAATTGTCATTTTAAATAAGTCGTTATGGGTTAGAATCTCAGACACTTAGTTAATCCTTATAATAAACATTTTATGTATTTTATACTTCCCACAATAAAAAAGACAATACTATTATTGGATCTAATAAATAATTTTTTTAGAGTTCATCTTGGCTTTTGAATGAGCCCGATTAACTTTGATCGACTGTAATGATTGCTTATTTAAAATAATTCGGTAAATCTTTACACCTATCGCGTTTCAAAACCGGATTTCTGCGTCACTCTTGCGGCTCCTCGGGGTGGGCCCGATGGAGAACCGTCATTGCGAGCGTAATCCAAAACGATCCAGAAAAGTTCTTATTTTTATGAAGCAAAACAGTCACGGGACAATACCGGATGTCCGCCCCAGATCGTCTTTTGCTTCGTTTCAAGGTCCGAATCCAACTTTTGCGATTTGTGGTTTTTTTCAATCAAACCAGAGAAACTAATAACTTTAAGTGGATTCTGTTCATTTAAAGTTTATAAAATGGCGGATGGGGTGGGATTCGAACCCACGGAGAGCTTGCACCCTCGCCGGTTTTCAAGACCGGTGCCTTCAACCACTCGGCCACCCATCCGTTTATTAGTAAATAAACTTACGCACATATTGCCGCAAAACTGCCAAAACAGCAAGCCTAAATTAATGCAGTTTAAAATGATCAGAGCGAATATAGGAAGCCATGATGCCGCCTAAAATCCAAAGGCTGGAAAGCCACCAATTCTGCCAAAATCCAAGATTAACATAGGCTACAAAGCTGACATTTATAAAAAGACTCAAAGTTAAAGCAGCTTTCATGCCACCCTGTAAAGATCTTATATAGCCGAGGCATTGATAATTAATAAGGGCTCCAAGAAGGGCACCAATGACCCCCAGTTCCAACCACCATTGCAAGGGTGCATTATGCGGGTGCATAGGAATGGCCTTTGTATAAATAAAAATTCGCTCTCCATTATGTTTTGTAAGGGGCCAATTTTTCATTTCACCTCCAACAGTTTCGTGGCGAGATGTATCAAGGCCATATCCTAAAGCCCACTTTTTTTCAATTTTTTGACTAATATCCTGCCATGTGTAGAGTCTATGAATATGGCTAAAAACGTGGATTTTCTCGTTAATTTGATGAATTCGTTCCGTGGTAAGGTAGGTGTTTATTGCAAAGGGTAAAGACATAATGAAAATTGTAGAGATAACCTGCCCAAACCTACCGATGGAGGATGCCCATTTATAACCGAAACCCCCTAGAATCAGACCGGTAATAATGGAAAGAGGCGCAGTATCGCAGTCAATAACAAGCAGTAAAAGGGCCATTAAAATCAAAAAAAGAATGGAAATTATAAAATTGTATTTTTCCGCAAACCAAAGGGCAATAGGCCAAGCGGCTATGGTAAGCATAACGGCCAAAGGCACAAATGCCTTTGCTGAACTAATGTGCAAAAGGTTTTGCCAGGGATTGTGTAAAAGATAATCACCCAGCAACAAAATAGCTGCAACACAAACACCAGCTATAAGAAAGCTTAGAATCGTTTGAATGCTTTCAGATGGTTGTTGTAAAAGAAGGGCAGACCAACTAACACCCAAAATGAAATTTGCTAAAAGCCGCAACGTTAGTGATAAAGATGTGAAAGGGTCAACCGACCAAAAGCTGCTCAGTCCACCAAAGGCAATAAGAGATAAAATACTCAAAAGGAAAGGGTGACGTATAAGTTGAGAAATTGATTTTCTGGCTATTAGAAAACCTAATATACCTCCTACTGCGAGAATCCATGTTGCACTTCTTGAAAAAAAGAAAGCGAGAGGGAATAATAAAAAAACCAGGGTAGATATAATGATTTTTTCGTGTTTTTGTAACACAGCAATACTCATAAACTATGCTCTAGAATCGCTTTCCATTCATCTGCGCCAATGGGCATAACTGAAAGCCTTGATTGTTTAACAAGGGCGATATCAGAAAGCCTATTATCCTTTTTAATAACTTCTAAATTAACAGGTTTGTTTAATTCCATTAAATATCTAACGTCTACCATCACAAAACGACCCGTTTCATCGGTCGGATCAGGATAAGCTGTTTTGATAACTTCTACAATTCCAACAATACTTTTTTCAGAGACGGAGTGGTAAAAAAAACATTGATCACCAATTTGCATAGCTTTTAGGTTATTGGCTGCTTGATAATTTCGAACACCGTCCCAGTGGGTAACATTATGTTTCTTTTGATCTGCCCATGACCAACTCCCAGGTTCTGTTTTTATCAGCCAATAGTTCATAAGTTTTTTCCCTTAAGATTCTTCCCATGTTGTTTGCCGTGCTAAAAGGGATCTGATCACATCATCAACTTTTTCATTATGATACAAAATTTTATAAACAGCTTCACAAATAGGCATTGATATAGATTTCAGCGTTGAAAGTTTATGAACAGCTTCGGCTGTATAAAGGCCTTCTGCTACTGTGTGACTGTGTTTCAGAATATCTTCTAATTTTCTTCCCGTTCCTAAAGCAATTCCTAGGCTCATATTACGAGATTGCGGACTTGAGCAAGTTAATGTCAAATCCCCTACAGCGGCAAGGCCTAAAAATGTTTCCAGTTTTCCGCCCAAAGCGAGGCCCAGTCTTCTCATTTCTGCAAGGCCTCTTGTTATAAGGGCTGCATTAGCATTGTTTCCAAGATTCTTTCCTATAACAATTCCGCTGGCAATTGCAATGACGTTTTTTATAGCTCCTGCAACTTGAACACCAATAGGATCATCACTGGCATAAATTCTATAAAATGGATTCCTTAAGGTTTCTATTAAACTAAAGGCAAATTCAGGAACAGAAGCAGCTAGGGTAGCCGCAGCAGGTAATCCTTGAGCAATTTCAATTGCAAAGTTAGGACCTGACAATACAGCCAACGGATTCGGTAATTCTTTACCGATAACAGCTGATAAAAGAGAGTTTTCATCAATGATTTCGCTATGGGCATCGATTCCCTTAGAGCATATGACGATGGGGACATGAGAAAGTAGGCATGCTTTAAGTTTTTGTGCTATTTCCCCGGAGTGCTGAGCTGGGATAACCCACAAAACAATATCGGCATTTTTTAAAGATTCGAATTCAGAACTCACTTGTATTTCAGGGCTTATAGAAATGTCCTTTAGATATTTTGCATTTTCTCTTGTTCTTTGAATCTCTTCAGCTTGTTCAGCGCGACGAGGAAGAAGAGAAACATGATGACCCGTTTTAAGCATAGCAATACTTAAAGCTGTGCCCCATGCGCCTGCACCTAAGATACAAATTCGTTTTTTGTTGGTCATTGATTATCGTCTTTTCTAAAGAGGCCACCGAGGCCTTGGGGCAAAGTTAAGATCATCTGTCAGACCAAGTTTAAGTTTTTCTATTCCAACCCATGCAATCATTGCGGCGTTATCCGTGCAAAGCTTAAGGGGAGGGGCTATGAATTCTAATGTATTCTCAATTGCCACATTTTGTAAATGCCGGCGAATGGTTTGATTCGCCGCAACGCCCCCTGAAACAACAAAATGTTTTATGGGAAGTTTAGTCATTTGGATTGCATTTTGCATTCTTGTAGCCAAACATTCTGCAACAGAATGCTGAAAGCTTGCCGACATATCGGCTTTATCTTGGGGCAATAAAGGTTGATGTTTTTCGATAATCAGCCGTGCAGCTGTTTTTAGCCCTGCAAAGGAAAGATCGCAGCCCTCTCTGCCTTTTAAAGGACGGGGAAGGGGAAAGCGGTGAATATCGCCGCCAACAGCGTTGCGTTCCATTGCAGGCCCGCCTGGATAATCAAGATCCATCAGTTTGGCAACTTTATCAAAAGCTTCACCGGCAGCATCGTCAATAGTCACCCCTAAAAGTCTATAGTTTCCAACGCCTAATACTTCTAAAAATTGACAATGCCCCCCTGATGCCAAAAGCAAAAGATAGGGAAATTCTATGTCATGGCTAAGCCTTGGCGTTAAAGCATGGGCTTCAAGATGATTAACAGCAATAAATGGCTTTTGAAGTCCCATGGCCAGCGCCTTTGCCGCCATAACGCCCACAAGAATACCACCAATAAGGCCAGGCCCTGCGGTTACAGCAATAGCATCTATATCGTCAAAAGATGTATTTGATTCATTCAAGGCACGTTTAATGATATCTTGCAGATAAAAGAGGTGGGCTCTCGCTGCAATTTCTGGTACAACGCCTCCGTAAGGCTCATGTTCGGTAATTTGCGAATGAATAATGTTCGATAAGATGCGAACTTCTAAGTTCTTTTCGTCTTGAACGACAGCAGCGGCTGTTTCATCGCAGCTTGTTTCAATTCCTAGGATTTTCATCAGGCACTAAAGTTTTTTAGTCGTTTTAAAATTTCATCTTTACCAAGAACTTCCATCACTTCAAAAACGCTGGGAGATACGCTACGACCTGTAATAGCAACCCTCAGGGGTTGCGCTAAGTCCCCTAATTTTATCCCGTTTTCTTCAGCTTCACTTCGAATTGTATTAGCCACCGTGTCATGGTCAAAAACATCAAGACCATTGAGCCTTAAGATAACTTTTTGAATTAGTTTTTTATGGTCATCGCTGCAGAATTTAAGCGCCTTTTCATCATGAGGCTGAACTTTGAAATAAATAAGAGCACTTTCTGCAAGCTCAATTAATGTTTTTGCTCTTTCCTTAAGACCACTCATTCCTTTTGTAATAAGGTCTAGTTGCGCCTTAGATGGAACTTCACCTAATAGACCGGATAAAAACGGAATGATAAGCTTAGCAAGTTCATGATTGTCATATTGGCGAATATAATGTGCATTGATATGAGTCAGTTTTGCTGTATCAAAACGGGCAGGGGATCTGCCAATTGCAGGAAGATCAAACCACTCAATAGCCTTTTCGGTTGGAATGATTTCTTCGTCGCCATGCCCCCAACCAAGGCGCAAAAGGTAGTTGCGCATAGCTTCCGGTAAAAAGCCCATTTCGCGGTACTGTTCTGCTCCAAGTGCACCATGACGTTTAGATAATTTAGCACCATCAGGTCCATGAATCAGGGGGATATGAGCGAACTCCGGTACAGTCCAATCCGCAGCAAGATAAAGATGCTTTTGACGAAAGGCGTTGGTTAAATGGTCATCACCTCTGATAACATGAGTAATCCCCATATCATGATCATCAACCACAACAGACAGCATATATGTGGGCGTTCCATCAGCCCTTAAAAGAACCATGTCATCGAGCTGGACATTATCAAGACGAACTGTTCCCTGAACATGATCATCTATTAGTGTTTCGCCCGTATGGGGCGCTTTAAAACGGATAACCGGAAGTATGCCTTTGGGAGCCTCGGCAGGATCGCGGTCGCGCCAATAACCATTGTAACGTTGCGGAAGGCCATTTTCTTTAGCATGTTCACGCATTTTCTCTAATTCTTCAGGTGTACAATAGCAGTAATATGCTTTGCCTTCTGCAAGAAGTTGCTTGGCAACCTCAGCATGTCGATTGGCACGTGCAAACTGGAAAACAACATCACCATCCCAATTAAGCCCTAACCATTTCATGCTATCCAGAATAGCGTCGACTGCTTCTGGCGTAGATCGAGCTCTATCGGTATCTTCGATTCTCAACAGAAACTTGCCCTTATGATGATGGGCAAATAACCAATTGAACAGAGCGGTTCTAGCTCCTCCAATATGCAGATATCCGGTGGGTGAAGGAGCAAATCGAACAATGACTTGAGACATGATTTAAAACCCTACAACCCTGTCTGCAATCGCTCAACCAGTTGTTTGACTGTTGGAACAAAGCCATTTGCGTAAAAAGGATCTTTGGCAAAACGATAAGCCTGATGTCCTGCAAACATCAATTGATTATTAACATCACCTGTGTGACTTATTTCTTGCAAGGTTTTTTGAATACAAAATGATCTGGGGTCCGCTTTTTTCCCTGTTGTTCCTTCTTCGTTTTGCGCCCAGTTACTAAAGGCACAAGCCGAGAGGCAACCCATACAGTTAATTTGATCCGTTAGAATCTCATTTTCCTTTTTAGGTGTAACAAAGATAAGGGTTGAATCAGGAGTTCTCATCGCAGAAGTGTGGCCTTGTGCGACCCAGATTTCCGCTTGTTCTTTATCGTGCGGCGTTAAGTAGACAAGTCTACCCCTGGCGCCAACTGGGAACGGGGCAATATGGTCACCAACAGGCGATATGCTATAAGCTACCTGGTGATCCGCACGTGCTTGTAACTCTTCTAAAAAGTCATTACGAACGGCTGATGAATAAAATCCCGTTGGGCTAAAACGATTAAGGTAAATATCACCCTCTTTTAAGGTTAATAATTTTTGTTTCCATTCTTTTGAAATAGGACTTTCTTGAGTCAAAAGAGGCCGTGTTCCAAATTGAAAAGCGATAGGACCAATTCTTGGATCATCAAGCCAATCTTCCCATTCATTCAAAGCCCAAACACCACCGGCCATAAAAATGGGAGTATTATTGAGGCCATATTCATTCATTGCTTCTCTTAGCGCAATAACACGTTCTTTAGGCGGTTCTGGTTTCAAAGGATCTTCACTGTTGGAAATGCCATTGTGCCCGCCTGCAAGCCAAGGATCTTCGTAAACGACGCCGCCAAGCCAGTCAGAAAAGCGGTTGTAGGCTCTTTTCCATAAGATACGAAAAGCACGAGCCGAAGAAACGATCGGATAATAAAATACACCGTAATGGGCGCAAATCTCAGCTAATTTGTAAGGCATTCCTGCACCGCACGTTACACCATGAACCATCCCTTTGGATTTTGAAAGGACACCATGTAAAATAGGTTCAACAGCCCCCATTTCCCACAAAACGTTCATGTGAATACGCCCTTGTCCATTTGAGGCTTCATGGGCTATTCTGGCTTGTGTGATGCCACCTTGAATGGAAAACTCAATCAGTTCGTCATGACGTTCTCTGCGAGTTTTTCCATGATAAACAACTGGGATTAATTCACCTCTTTCATCGAGAGCATCGGCATTTACAGCCGAAAAAGTTCCCACACCTCCGGCCGCAGCCCAGGAACCTGAACTTTCACCATTAGAAACAGAAATTCCCTTGCCGCCCTCTACTAGCGGAAGAACTTCTCTTCCGGAAATAACCAACGGGCTCAACGATTTAATCACCAGTTTTTCCCTTAAAATGTTTAGAAGCATACGATATTGAAACTTTTGTACCTTTTCTTAAGCTGAATATCAAGAGGTGTGGGCAGTTTGATCAAATTATTTGGTTAATATTTTTGTCAAAGCTGCAGCTTTTGTTTCAGTCTCAATATACTCTTCAAGAGGATTAGAGTCAGCAACAATCCCTCCACCAACGTGAAAAGAAATTTTATTCTGCCGAACGGTTAAAGTTCGGATAGCAATATTAGTGTCCATATTTCCATCAAAACCAATATAGCCGACAGAACCACAATAAGGCCCTCGTTGACTAGGTTCTAATTCAGCTATAATTTCCATAGCCCTGAGCTTAGGAGCGCCAGTGATAGAGCCCCCTGGAAACGTTGCCTTTAATAAATCAACGTTATTGAATTCAGGCTTTAAAGTTCCAACAACAGTTGAAACTAAATGATGAACAGTTGCATAGGATTCAAGAGCTAATAGAGATGGGACCTCAACGCTAAAAGGTTCACAAACCTTAGATAAGTCATTGCGCATTAGATCTACAATCATGACGTTTTCTGCTTGATCTTTTTCTGATTCCAAAAGCTCACGTGCTAATTTAGCATCTTCTAGCGGATCTGTTGAGCGTTTGCGGGTTCCTTTGATAGGGCGCGTTTCAATTTTTCCCTGATCGGATTTTAAAAACCTTTCCGGTGAAGAAGATAGAAGATATGTAGGGGCAGCATTAAAGTAAGCTGAAAAAGGAGCAGGATTTTCGCTGCGGAGTTTTTGGTAAAGGGCTAATAAATCATAACCTGCAGGTAAATCACCATTTATACGTCTGGATAAATTGGTCTGAAAAACATCGCCTGCATAAATGTAATCAATAACTTTTTGCACTGCCTGCTGATAAGTCTCACGCGTGAAGTTACATTCTAAATCTGCAAGAGGGAGGGGAGGTGTAAGTGACTTTGGTTTAGCGTCTTGAATACGCATCACGAAATCATCAAGGCGTTCTTTTGCTTTTTGTAACCATTTCGATTCTTCGTTTTCTGGATAACCTGTAGAAATAACCCAAGCTTTTTTTTCTTCATGATCATAGGCTACAACAACATCATAATAACCAAGGATAAGATCATCAAATTCTAAATCATCTTGGAAAGGTCTTGGAAGTTTTTCCAAATGATAGCATAGATCATAAGAAAAATAGCCTGCAACTCCACCTTGCCACGGTGGAAGATTTGGATTATTTACGGATTTAAACTCTGCTAAACTTTCTTGAAGAACATCAAATGGACTTCCTTCGAGAGTTTGATTTTTAAAGATAATCTCACGGTTTTTACTGGTAAAAGTGTAAATAGGATCACAGCTCCAAAAGCTATACCTTCCTGTTCCGATAGGCCATTTATGATCCAAAGAGTGAGCAGAATCTAAAAAAATGCTTCCTTTTTGATTGGCAAAAGAAGAGAAATCTAAAAAAGGGTCATTATAAGTAATTTCTTGGTAAAGAGGCTGAAACATAATTCACCGCTTTTTAATAAGGGTTAATCCATCACCTATGGGGACAAGGGAAATATCCACACGCTGGTCATTATGTATGTTGTGATTAAGCTTTCGAATTTCAAGTGTGGAACCATCTTGCTGATCTAAATCAGCTACTTTTCCGGCCCATAGAACATTATCGATCGCTATGATTCCTTTTGGAGCCAAAAGATTTAAGCACATTTCGTAGTAGGCACTATACTTTTTTTTATCAGCATCAATAAAAATAAAGTCAAATAGCTGATTTTCATCAAGCAGTTTTTGCAAGCTGTCTAATGCTGGGGCAAGCCGAAGTTCAATTTTGTCTGACATTCCAGCCTTTTCCCAATAGATTTTGGCAATTTTAGTCCACTCAGGGTTTTTATCACACGTTATGATTTTTCCATCTTTTGGAAGAGCCTTTGCGATAACAAGGGTGCTGTAACCGGTATATGTACCAATTTCAAGCACACGCTTAGCATCAATTGATTGTATTAAAAAAGCCATAAACTGCCCTTGAAGTGGCAAAATCTGCATATATTTTTCTGGCATTTTCGTCGTTTGTTCGCGAAGAGCCATCAGTATTTCATCTTCACGCAGCCAATTTTGAATGCAGTAATTATAAAGGAGCGGGGTCAGTCCTAGATTTTTTTCAATTTTTACGGCCAATTTTTTTCATCATATTTAAAAGGTTGATGAGATATTTCTATCATTACGGTGCTCAAGAAAAAAGAATTAAGCTAAGGGTCAAAATTTTTACTAAATCTTAATACAAACCGACAATACTAAGAATATGAAGATAGAACCTCTTTCACATGAGCATGTTGGACTTCCTAGTTTCTCAAGTATAGAAAATGGCGGCTCTAGCAGTGTTTCTTTTAATGCTCCAGCTACATTGACGCAGCGGGGAGTTGAGGTTTACGATAATTATTCTTTAACTCTTTTTGATTTGTCTTCGCATAACAGAGCGCGGGAAGCTATTCATTTTGGACTTAAAATGAGAGATAAAGGATTCCATGTCTTTGTTGTTGGGGAGGATAGAAGCGGGCGCATGACGGCTACGCTTGCCTATTTAAAACAATACATTAAAAGCATGCCAGCACCTTTAGATCTAGTTTATCTCAATAATTTTTCTGAGGCTCATCGCCCAAAACCTTATTCCTTGCCCGCAGGACTTGGAGTCATTTTAAAAGAAAAGACCAAAGATCTTATCAAAAACATAAAAGTTATACTCAATAAGATGACAACAAACCCTCATTACCTGAGGCAGATCGATTCTTTAAGCGCATCTTTGGATTATCAGATAGAACAGCAAATCACAGAGATTAAACATTATGCCTATGAACGAGGATATGAAGTATCACAAACTCCGGATGGATTTAATGTAGAGCCTTTAAAAGATGTTAATTTTGAAAATGATAAAAATGGCGGGTCAAATCTGCAAGATGTCAAAGACAGACTGAATCGTATTTCTCTTTCTATTCATTTAACGAGTCAAAAGATTAATAAAAAAGCAGAAGAGATAAAACGAAGCACAGCACAAAAGTCAATTCAGGCACTTATACAAAAATTTCAAGAAGAGTTTGGCATTTACTTGGGAGAATGGATTGATGAACTTAAGGCCGATATTTTAAAACATATTGATGATTTTTTAGATGACGAAATAGAAGAGGGTGCAAAATTACCCTTCAACCTAGAAGAATGGTATAGCGTAAATCTTTTTGTAGATCATCGTTTTTCTAAACATCCAAAAGTTATACTAGAGGCTCATCCGACATATGAAAATTTGTTTGGTTCAATTAAGTATCGTGCAAGTGCTGCTGGTGCTGTTGAAACCAATTTTACAATGATTCGCCCCGGTGCTTTTCATATGGCTAATGGTGGAATTTTGGTGTTGCGTGCAGAAGCATTGGCACAAGATCCTGAGCTTTGGGAATTTATCAAAGGTGCATTAAGAGATCGGGTTATTCGTATTGAAGAGAGGGTTAGAGAAGGAGGGTTGCCTTTACTAAATGCACCAGAGCCTCATAGCGTTCCTCTTGATGTGCAAGTGTTTTTAGTTGCATCTCCTAGTTGGTATTATACCTTCTTTTTTAATGATCCGGACTTTCGTTCATACTTTAAAATTAAAGCAGATATAGACCCTGATTTACCAGCCACCTCAGAGAATGTTAACATCTATAGGCAATTAATTCAGCAAAATACAATAAGTTTAACGGGACTTCAGATTACGGAAGAAGCCATTGATTACCTGATGGGATATAGCTCAAGGTGGGTTGGGCACCGAGAGAAATTAAGCGCAAGGTTCGAGTTGGTTGCAGATATTTTAACAGAGGCAGGAGTCCTCAGTGAAGGCAATTCCTTTATTTCAAAAGATGCTCTTATGGAGGTTTTAAATTTACGTCGTTTAAGAAACGCAAGCATTGAAGATAGAACTCATCAAGAAATTGCTGCAATGCAGGTATTAATTGATACCAAAGGTGTAGCCATTGGGCAAGTAAACGGCTTAGCAGTTCTTGGAACAGGAGATCATAATTATGGCATGCCAAGTCGTATTAGTGCGCGAACTTATGCAGGAGAGGAGGGAGTTGTTAATATTGAACGCTTAACAGAGATGGGTGGGCCTATCCAGCAAA
This sequence comes from uncultured Alphaproteobacteria bacterium, assembly GCA_903899945.1. GTDB lineage: Bacteria > Pseudomonadota > Alphaproteobacteria > Paracaedibacterales > CAIULA01 > CAIULA01. Next base: position 47,271 of record CAIULA010000016.1, read on the forward strand.
AAGCTGCTTTAATACTGGAAGGTTTTTTAAATGCTCTCTTTGCCCAGCGTTTTCCCTTATCTTACTCTTGTTCCTTAACTTTTGAACAAAATTACGGAGATATAGAAGGAGACAGTGCGTCTTTAGCAGAAGTTGCCGCTATTATATCATCGCTTTCAGGGTTTCCTATTCGCCAAGATATTGGCATTACAGGATCTATGAATCAGTTTGGATCAGCGCAATCAGTTGGTGGCGTTCATTATAAGATTGAGGGCTTTCATAGGGTTTGTTCCGAGCAAGGCCTTAGCGGGACACAAGGTGTTATTATCCCATATTCTAATTGCAAGCATCTGACATTAAGGGAAAATGTTGTAGAAGATATTCGTCAGCGAAAGTTTTTTATTTGGCCGGTTAATTCCATATTTCAAGCGATTGAAATTTTAACAAATAAAGAGTGTGGATTAAAACTTCTTGAAAATGGAATGCCTGTTCATACTGAATATCCTCATTATCGATTTACAAGAGGAAGCGTTTTTAGCGCTATCGCGCAAAGATTAGAGCAATATCATAAAGCTGTAAAATCAGGAGTTCATAGATAGACAGTCTCTGGTAGAGCTTTTTTTATTCAAAGAAGAAAGTCCATACGAAAATAAGAATTTTACTAAAATTACTTTCCATAATATTGATTATGGAATTTTTATCTATAAGAACAAAATAGAAAACCCGCCTTTTCTCCTGACACTCTAATCAGGGTACTTTAGCAGCTCTGCTTGAATATGAAGACTTCTGATCCTTTTCCCTTAAAACATTAGGCCAAAATTTTTTGCCACTCTATTTATAATTGAATTTTAGTCAAATTTTCTTATATAACCGGGTAGTTGGTTATTTTACATTAAGGTCAGCTTTGCTGAGCGGCTTAAATATCTATGTCTTGCGAAATTCAAAAAAATAAAACTGCCCTGCAATATAGCTTGGAAATGATAAAAAATATCTCCACTGTTAGTGATTTTTTTACTACGCCACTTGGGTTGACTACATTTGGCTATAAGCGTGTTTATCCAAATGGCCAGTATCTATTTCTATCAACCAATCAAGATTGGTTAAAATATCACTATCAAAATGTTAAGGATCACGGAGCGTTTTTTGGGGAAGCGATGGATACTGCTCATTTAAATCATTCTTACAGGGTTTTATGGCCATCAACGCATCACGATCACTTTCTGGATGCCTTAAACCATTTTGGTATGTGGCATGGGATGAACTTTTATAAATGGAGAGGTGATTATTTAGAGCTTTGGACTTTCTCAACATCTTGTGACAGAGGGGGAATATCACAGATCTATCTAAACACGTTACCTTACTTTGAGGATTTTATTCATTACTTTAACTTGAAATGTAGTGAAATTATTAGCATTAAGGATGAGAAAAAACTAGCCTATCTCGAACAGTGCTTATCCACGCCTGCTCGAAAAACTTCATCAAATCCTCTATCAGAAATTATTAACCAAATTAAGATCGACAAGTTTTTAATAAATGCGCCAAATGGTCTCATTACGCTCACAAAAAGGGAAAGTGAATGTCTTAAGTTGCTTGGTACTGGTAAAAGCGCAAAAGAAGTCGCAGCTATCTTAGAAATTTCACCTCGCACTGTTGAATACTATGTGAATCAAATCAAGGAAAAAACAGGCTGTTACAGCAAGTCAAAACTTTTAAAAATCACTCAATCTTCTAATTTAAACGTCTAAATAGTTGACTTATATCCGGGAAAAACATGAAAACTACAAAATCCTTTTTAGCTTGCACTATAGGAAATGTTATTGAATGGTACGAGTTTATTGTTTTTGGTTATTTTGCTCATGTAATAGGCGCTGTATTTTTCCCAGCCTCTTCTCCCCTACTCTCTTTATTCAAGGCTTTTGGAGTATTTGCCATAGGTATTATGGTAAGGCCATTGGGTGGAATCCTTTTTGGTCATATAGGCGATAAATTCGGCAGAAAAAATGCTTTATTTTACTCTATGCTCTTAATGTCTGTGCCAACATTTTTGATTGGACTTTTACCTACCTATGAAAGCATAGGAATATTAGCCTCAATCCTTTTGATTCTTATCCGCTTACTCCAAGGACTTGCGATGGGCGGAGAATATGCTGGAACAATGACTTATTTGGTGGAAGGAGCCGGACTTAAAAATAAAGGATTTTATGGCAGCGTTGCGGCTTTAAGTCTTGTTATGGGTATGGCGCTCGGATCTCTTTTATCAGCCCTTTTGCATAATACACTAAGTCAAGAGCAGATGTTTGAGTGGGGGTGGAGAGTTCCTTTTTTCATTAGTTCCATCGGCATAATATGGGCTATTTATTTACGTATTAACCTAGAAGAGTCACCCCGTTTTCTTGAATTCCAAAAAAATTGTCCGACGTTAAAACTCCCCATTAAAGAAGTTTTATCTCAAGACCTAAAACCGATTATCGTTACGATTATTGCACAGTGTTATCTTGCTGTTGGTATGTATACCCTTACAGTTTTTTACTCTGGTTATGCTCAGAAAAATTTCAAAGAGTTATCTCCCCTTTTTTCGGCTTTATTAAATACCCCTGGTGTTTTGTTAATAGGAATAGCCGCCCTTATCTCTGGTAAGTTATCAGACAAGTGGGGAAGAAAGAAAATTCTAATCTATGTATCTATTTGTGCAATTTTTTTGTGTATTTTTTCTGCCCATCTTCTTAAAACTAAAGAGGTAGGTTTATTTTTAATAGTTCATCTTTCTTTATCCTTTTTAACCGGAAGTTTTTTAGGCCCAATTCCGTCATTCCTTGCCGATTGTTTCTCGGTAAAAAGCCGGTATACCGCTATTGCTTTAAGCAATAATTTAAGTATGGGACTATTTGGCGGAACAGCTCCAATGGTTATAACCTATCTCATAAGTATTTTTTATTCGGATGTTGTTCCCGTTTATTATCTTATGGTAAGTGCAGTCATTAGTTTGATAGGGCTTGTCTTTATTGATACTCAAGGAGAAAAAGATGTCTGATCAATCTGCCATATCTCGTCATTCTGCCGTTATCTCACAAGAACTCTTTAATAAAAACCCTTATTTTTCCTCTTATCCAGTTTTTAATGATTTTTTAAAAAATCATAAAGGTATCCTAAACTTACAGTGGGTTTTTTTAAAACCCGGAGAAGAGGTTTCCCTTCATCATCATGATGTTGATACACTCATGATAGCTTGCAAAGGAAAATGTATCTTAACCGGTGAGATTGAATCTCTCTTTAAAGAAGGAGATGCAATTCTAGTTCCCAAATTATTCACTCATGGCTTATTGGCATACAATAATGAATCATTCAGCGGATTCTCATTGCGCTTTGAAAGCTAGTTCAACTCCTTTTTTAGAAAATAAGAATCAAGACGATCTTGAACAAGAGCTGATGCGGGTCCATTATTCATTACCGAAACAGTTTCAAGAGCAGGATGGCCCGTAACCGCCAACAAAAATGGATTAGCTTCGATATCAACAGGTAGGGAAAAAGTTTCAAAAGGATTTAAATTTATTCCTTCAAAAAGTTTATTGTTATGCAGTAATAAAATCTTCAACCTTACTAAAGATTCTCTGACAAGATTACCTAAATCACTGCTCATTTCATCAGGTGATTCTTTTCCAATTCCATTTCTACTTAAATCAAGAAATTCAAGAGCTACACATTTTTGCATACCGATCATTAATCTTTTTAAAACAGATTTTTTAGGATTTGAATCGACGACAGTAAGCCGTTTCAGAGAACTAAAAGAATCAGAAGCATTTCCAAAAAGAGTTTGCACGCCGTTTAAGGTCAAAGTAACTCCTTTTAAATGAATTTCTTGTAATTTTGGTAAAAGGGCTGCAAGAGGGCTATACCTTGATTTAAACGTTAAGTTCCAATCTTTTAAAGTTAAATTTTTTAAATGATCACTTCCTAATAATCCGGCTAATATATCTGCCCCAAAACTGTCTTCTTCATCATCATTTATTTCTTCATCTAAAGGACCCAATTTGACATTTCTAAGCCCGTTACTTCTTCCCAAAAGAACTATGGTCATCTCTTCATTCAATGTATGAGATTCGAGGTCAAGACTTTCGATTCCCTCCTCTTCACCAATCAGTCGAAGCTGCTCTATAGGATTCGCCCCAACAGCAGCGGCTTCACGAGTTTTTTCAAATATTGCAAAGTCAAATCCACGCACAAAAGCATAACGCCGCATAGCAGCATGGAATTGAGCATCAGTCATAAGACTATCATCAGATGTAACTATTTTAAAAGAATCCGGAAGAACAACACTCTCAACAGTACCATCTTTGAACATATCTGGGTGAATTAGGCTATCTAGAAATCTCATTTCCTCGGCATTAAAACGATTTTCCAATCCACCCGGTCTGTCAACAGCAAAACGAGCTAAAGCTTGAAGAGCCTGGAGGGGACCGAAAGTCGCTTTTGTTGAGCAGATCTCTAAACAGCCTTCAGCTCCTTCTACCCATTTAGCATTACTGTGGTTGCGTTTATGAATCTCATCTAAATTGTCTGAGACAGTGGTTTGTATAAAAAGTCCTTTGGGTTTTGCATTTTCAAGAAAGGGATATTTTGTTTGAGCGTCTGCAAGAATGCTTGCGGCAATACCCATTTTATCAGATTCTAACTGAGCTAATCTTTCCCTTGCTGCTCTGGGCAACATATTGACAGCACTCTCGTCTAAATTATATTCCCCATGATAAGAAAGGCCGTCTTTAGGAATAAAAATACTGGCAATCCAATCATTGAAACAAGAGACCATGCCTCCTTCTTCTCCTAAAAGACCAAAAAAGCTTCGATCTTCTGGCAGAGTGCATTCGCTTATATCAGCTAAAGCGAGACATCTTAGGAAAACTCTTTTCGAGGCCGTGGCAACTGGAAAACCGGGTAATGTTAATGCTGTGCTAGGCAGAGAATCTTTTAGAAGCGCCCGTAACCTTGAATTATTATGCCAAGCCGCATTCACAAGATATTGGCTATAGATAGGCCTCTGGCCTCTCCCTTCTATTTGAAAACCACCCTTTCGCAAGGCTTTAATATCAATGACTTCATAACCTGTCATAACATTAACATTATACCTGCGAAGTAAGTGTTCTAATATAGCGCCTATAGCTATTGGATTAAAACCCCGCTCACCGGTGCTAACTCCTGCCACAAAATGCGGACTTAAACCTAAATCTTCGAGATAATCTTTTCCTAACTCTTCAAAAAGTGGTGAAGGACCAAATAACTGCTCTTCCCCATTCAGGCCTAACCTCTCAAACTCCTCTAGATATCTTCTGTAATGCGCGTCTAAAAAAGCGTGATGTATTAATAACTCTTCTTTGCTTAAGGCAGCATCTCCACTTTCGATCTCCTGACTTCTTCTAGCAAGCAAAAATTCATTTTTCTTTTTCTCTGTCAGCATTCTTTCTGTCCCATACGACTGCTTCCAGATGGCTGAAGAATACAAGCATTGCTTTCCAGTCAAGTGATCCTCTTCTTTTGGGTACTCCCCTCCTTTGTGTTGTCTAGAAACTAGCCCTGATGCTCCTGTTCCAAGGTAAGAACTTTGATCAACTATCGTAATTTTTCCAATCGGAACCTTTCCATCTTCGCGAGCTTTAGCAAATAAAATAGCTGCCATAGCTCCTGATATGCCTCCTCCGACAAACACAAAATTGGGGCTATCTCCGCTATGAGTACGTGAATAATGTAAAGAAAATTCCTCTGATTCTGTTAAGGGAGAAACGTGCGGATACCTGAGGTTTAAAAACTTTTGAGCCGCTTCTTCACCTTTTGAAGCCGCATATTTTAGCCAATAAATCTCATGCTCTATCGAACGGCTTAGCCCAAACATTCCATTGCGGAACCAAAAGGCCAGAGAAAGAGCTGACTCCTTCAGATTTGTAAAAGACAGTTCTCTGACTTTCTTTTTTAATAAATCTCTTTTGCCTTCTTCTAAATCCTTTTGCCTGTCTAATAAATCAAAAATTATTCGAGATGTCTTTATTGCGTTTGCTCTTCTAATAACTTCATGCTGCTGATACACCTCTCTTTCCGTATAATCTTCCAATGGGTGCATAATTCTTCGCATAGAAAGATAATAATTAATTACAGTTACATAGAAATAGGTAGAACTTGGCAATAAATTCCCTGCTCTGACAAAATACTGCTGAGCATTTGCTAGACTTATAGATCTTTGCCCTCCCGATAAATTGTGAAAAGCCAATGAGTAATAAGCTTGTTGTCTCTCTAAGAAACTTGAGGCCCTCTCAATGGCAACTAGATGAGCATTCTCTACCTCAGAAAATCTTCCTCGAATATTTGTTTTTGGTATTTGCCAAACGATTTTTTTTCGACGAAGAGAGTCTTTTTCAAAATCATTAAGCGCTCTCAAAAGCCAATATGACGCCTCTTCAAGATACCTTGGATTATCCTGATTTTCTGCCTCTGTAACTAGCAGCTGAGCTAATAAAATTTGAGGAATTGTGCCGTATTTTTCTAAAAAAACAGGAGACTCTAACAGAGATCTACTGAGAGCAACAGCCTTGCTATTTGACTCTTTTCTTTGTAAGTCTGCAGCACTTATGCAACATAACAAATAACTGTCTTCCAAATTTTGATGTTCAGTAGCCGAGATATTTAACCAGCGACAGGCGTCTTCACGAGAATGAGTAAAGCCATATCTACCCAGCCCATAACCAACAGCAAGTAAATGGGCAATTTTTTTTCTTTTCAAAGGATTATGTCTATATATGGATTCTAATAGGAGAGGCAAAAGTAAGTGCTCTCTTTTTAGCAATTTTTCGGCAACATTGAATGCTGTGTGTCCAAGACCTTCCTTCTGTTCCATATGAACATACAAATAAGGGTCCAGTTCAATTAAATGTGAAATGCAATCAATTGACTCACCTTTATGACGTCTTTTTTCGTACCATCTTCCAAGAGCAAAGTACGCTTTAAAACTACCTCGTTTTGCAGCATGCCTATACAAATCTTTTATGAAATTTTGATCTAAATACGATTCAAAATTCATTTTAGCGCAAAGACGAGCTAGTTTATAAATTCCTGCAGGATTACCATGTTCTGCAGATTTTAAATAAGCCAGAATGGCCTTATTTGTATCTGTATTTTTATAAAGGTTCCCAATAATGTTGTATCCTTCTGGACAACCTCGATTTGCAGCAGCATTTGCGAATTGTTCAGTTAATTTATGATCGCCTCGTATTTGATGATAAAGAGCCAATGCTAAGTTTAAAAATTGGTCTTCAATGACCTCAAATTTGAATAAAGCCGTTATTTTTCCCTTCAGAAAATGCATAAAATTTGACAAGCATAATCCGAACTCGGAAGATGTGAAGTTTTCTATACCTTTCTCTTTTTCTAAATTTGCATAATATTTCATCATCAGAACGCAAGCGTAAACAGATTCTCTTGCTCTCAATTCTAAAATTGATAAGGCTTTCATATTGCCGTATTTACAGTTTTTATATAGATTCTCCATTTCTGCAATTGCGCAAGAAATAGCTTGAGGTCCAGCTACGTCCATTTCAACAGATTTCTTTACAACAATTCTAGGTGAGTTTGCTGAGTCAATTTCAGAACATTCGTCTATGCCTGTATCAAGCATAGATTTTATACGCAAAAAGAGTGACTCAAGAGGAAGTGTAGGTAAGCTTTCCAAGTCTATTATAGTAGAAGAATAAGAAATTGACGTACCAAACAGAAAACAGAGAAAAATCAGAAATTGCCTTTTAGCCACATCTTAAACCCTGCTTTTCAAGCTCAGACTTCCAATAGCTAAATATTGTTGGATTTGTCATTTGGTATAATAAGAAGGTTGGAAAAGCTTCCTCAAGAATTCTCGACACATCCGCTTCAGTCATATCCGGACTCCATTTTCCGGCTTTACAGAGTATTGCAATTGCTAATTTTGCCGAACAAATTCTCGTTGCCATTTCTAAAAGAGCCTTTCTGAAATCACTAGGCTCTACAGATTCATAACGAACACTTGCATATAAAGTCTTCACGACCATTTCATCAAGAAATTCTGTATGGCTGCCGTAACTAGGTATATGCTTTTCTTCCCCCATACGAGGCGTACTAATGTCTTCTCCTTGCGATGCCGTCGGTTGGCTCCCAGCATAAGAAGAAGTTAGTGAACCGGATCGGACCAGTGCTGTTGGACTTTGGCTTTCTCTTGAATCCACTGCTACCGCCAGTGGCAATCTATTATCATCCACATCGCTTGGCGCTTTAATACAAAGCACTGAAAAGAGAAAATTAAATGCTAATAATGATGCAAACATAAATTACCCACGAAAAAATGGTATTTTCCACGTCCGCTAAGAATTTAATAAAATTCAAAATATTTTCCAGGTGAATTATTTTTTTATTTCTAATATCAGTTGATAAAGATGAGAAAGTTCTATTTAGTCAGTAAAATTCATTTTTTGATAAAAAAATGCAATGTATCTAATAAAAATCTCATAAAAAAATATCTTCATTTTTAAGATTTAACAATCCTCTAACCCTATCTCCTCTTGCATTTTTGATTGTTCTCCCTTACCTTTCTAGTAACAAATAAGAATATTCTAATAACTTTAATTCAAGGGAATTACCGTGACCTTACAACAAACACTTTCAATTATGAAACCAGATGCAACAAGGCGTAATCTAACTGGTAAAATTAACGCTAAAATTGAAGACGCTGGCCTTAGAATCATCGCTCAAAAGCGTTTATGTTTGTCCAAAGAACAAGCACAAAAATTTTATGCCGTTCACGCTGAACGCTCATTTTTTAATGATCTTTGTGAATATATGATATCTGGCCCGGTAGTTGTTCAGGTTTTAGAGGGTGAAGATGCTGTCGCTAAGTATCGTGAAGTTATGGGCGCTACAAATCCGGCAAATGCAGCAGAAGGCACAATTCGCAAAGAATTTGCCGAATCTATAGAGGCAAATTCTGTGCATGGATCTGACTCTGAAGAAAATGCAGCAAATGAAATTGCTTTCTTTTTCAGCCAAATAGAAATTGTCGGATAAGGTTTTAACTCTACCTAATTTAATAACAGGCGTTCGTCTTGCTCTCACGCCTGTTATTGTCTATCAAATTCTAAAGTACCATCTTTGGACCGGATTTGTTTTATTGTTTATTGCCGGTCTTACGGACTGGATCGATGGCTATTTTGCAAGGCTTTGTAATACCACCTCTGAGCTTGGTCGTCTTCTCGATCCTGTCGCCGACAAAATTTTACTAATCAGTGTTTTTAGTGCGCTTTTTCTAATAAACCGTTTACCCGGATGGTTAGCGCTTATAATGATTGCTAGAGACTTACTTATTGCATTAGGTTCTTTTTTTGTATTGAAATATAAGCTTCCTCTCAAGCTTGAACCTCTTTTTATGAGTAAGGTTAATACATTTTTTCAAATTTTATTAAGTTTAGGCCTGCTGATTCTCACTCCATGCACTCGTATTGGTTGGGGCTTTCTTGTTGTTTTATTTTATGGCACTCTGACTACAACACTTATGTCAGGATTTTCATATGCAAAGCTCTTTTACAAAAGCACTAAAAAATGAGAATTTTTTTCGTTACCTAGTCATATGGACCATTATTGGCGTGATTATTACCTACCTTGTCCAGAGTATTAGCGGAATTTTATCCCCTTTTGTTGCAGGTTTTATAGGCGCTTATATCTTAAATCGCCCTGTACAAAAATTGGAAAAATATAAAATTACCAGAAATATAGCTGCTGCCCTTGTTATCTTGACTCTTCTAGTTGTTATTGGCCTTATCGTTGTCGTTGCTCTCCCTTACTTGCAAAATGAGCTGATTATATTGGCTCAGAGCATCCCTTCTTTTGCACAAAGAATTTTTCATTCTCTTCATCCTCTTTTGAGTGGCATATCGGAAAAGCTAGGAGCTACCGTCGAGGTTTCTTCATTGAGTCATGAACTAAGTCGTTATACAGGTGATATTTTGCAGTGGAGCCTTCAAGCCTTGATCAATTTGTTAAGCAATGGAATGGTTTTAGCAAATCTTTTGTCTCTTATCGTTCTAACACCCGTCATTACATTTTATTTACTCAAAGACTGGCCAAACCTTATACAATTTATTGATGGATTGCTGCCGAAATCGTATGCATCATCGATCCGTCATACAGCAAAAAAGATCGACATAATGTTGTCTGATTTTGCCAAGGGCCAAACTGTTGTGTGCCTAATATTAATGGTTTTATATGCAACAGCTCTTTCTTTCACAGGGTTAAATCAATCCGTATTTGTTGGCATATTAACAGGTTTCTTTGCGTTTATTCCATTTATTGGAATGCTCATTGGTTGCTTAGTTAGCTTAAGTATTGCTTTCAATCAATTTACAGACTGGCCTTCCATTTTAAGCGTTGCGTCTGTATTTGTAATTGTCCCTCTTATAGAAGCCAATTTTTTAACGCCACGTTTTATCGGTGGAAAAATTGGACTTCATCCCGTTTGGATTCTTTTCGCTCTTTTAGCGGGTGGAAATTGGTTTGGTTTTGTTGGAATTTTATTTGCCCTACCTATAGCTGCTATTATAGGGATTTTGACACGTCTCACTTTTCACTATAATGTATCTTCAGAAATGGCATCCTATGAACCAAAATAAAAACTTAAGACAGAGAAATCTTGCACTTCTTATTATTCTTTTAGCTTTATGCGTTTTGTTTTATGCCGTAGCCTTTGTAAAAGTTGGCGGTCAATAAGTTTTTATAGTGATTAAAGAAGATAAGAACCTTCCCATTATTTTAGTAGCTGTTGTTATTAGTATGCTTGGTTTAGCTTACGCATCCGTACCCCTTTATCGCCTCATTTGCCAAAAAACTGGATTTGGTGGAACCCCGCAAAAAGCTTTTGCAGTATCTGATCAAATTGAAGGAAGCAGAGAAATTACCGTACAGTTTGTTGCGAATACGCATCGTAATTTACCTTGGAAATTCAAACCTCTTCAAAATGAAATAAAAGTGAGGATTGGAGAAAACAAATTAGCTTATTATTTTGCCGAAAATATAAGTGATCTCCCGGTCATAGGTATGGCGACCTATAATATATCACCGGATAAAGCGGCTATCTATTTCAATAAAGTTCAATGTTTTTGTTTTGAACAGCAACTTTTAAAACCAAAGCAAGGTATGGAAATGCCAGTCTTGTTTTTTCTAAACCCTGAATTTGCAAAAGATCCTGGTTTGAAAGATGTAAAAACGATAACTCTTTCCTATACGTTTTTTGAGTATAAAAAAAGATAATCTATCCTTTGTACCGTTCCCAATGATTCTCTAGAATTGGCCATACAGTTTCAACGCTTAAAGAAGTCATGTAGCAATCTTGGGATTTATGAGAGAATTCAGGCGTTGATTTTAACTCATCATATGTCATAGGAATACGAACAACAATATTGCGCGTTTCATCATAATCTTGCCATGGCCTATAGTTCTGTTCTCTGGAGGGCCCAAACAGTCCAATGGTAGGGACTCTAAGAGCAGCTGCTATGTGCATTAAACCTGAATCATTTCCAATAAAAACCTTACATTGTTTTATACAAGCTGCTGTTTCAATTAAACTTAAATTCTTATCGAAAAATGACAAGACCTGCTCTTTGGGTAAAGATTCAATCAAAGGCTCTACCATACTTTTTTCATGAGGAGCTGCAAAGATGGCAATTTTTGTTTCCGGATATTGGTGAGAGAAGCGTTTAAATACTTCAATGAATGAGGAAATAGGCCATTGTTTTCCAACCCAGTTTGCAGCTGGTGCGACTGCAACACATGGATGGTTATCAAAACAAGCTCTCGTTTTTTCAAACCGCTTCTCTGAAAACCAAAGCTCCGGTGAAAAAGCTTTTCCATCAATTAATGCTGAGACTTGCTCAACTTTATGACGAGGATCACTTGGTTTACTCTTCCAAACAACGCGTTTTTTTGTCAAGAGCAAATAAGAAATCGCTGAGCCACGTAGATCAATTACCCAATCCCATTTTTGTCCAACTACTTTTGTCCATAACGTCAACCAATGCTTACTGAGGCGCTGTTTGGGAAAAACAATCAGATCATTTAACAAGGGGTAATCTTCGAACAGAGAGGCAGGCAGAGGGTCTACAGCAATCGTTACTTTTGCAAAAGGATAACGTTTTTGTATTTCGCTTAAAATACCGGTTGTTAATACAGCATCACCAATTCGACTGCATGTTATAAAAAGTATTTTCATAAATGGAAATCTCAAAGAGTATAGGAAAAATTATCAACCAGCATCCCAGGAACCAAGGATCCCCCAACTGATCTTTGATCATAGGTATCGGTTTCAGCAATCAAATATGATTCATCAGTTAAACTCAAAAGCCCCTCTCCCCAAAAATGGTAAAGAGTTTCATCAAAGCGCATATCCTTTATTGGCGAGACAATTTTTCCATCTTCGACCCAGAAACACCCATAGCGCGTCATACCGGTTATACGTCCTTTATTAAGGTCACTCCAGTTCAAATAATGAACATTACTTACAAACAAACCTGTATCAAGTGTTTTTAGAATTTCACTCTCTTGTAGAGATCCAGTGGAGATAGATGGTGCGCGAAGCCCCTCACCTGAATCAGCATAATTTGTTTCAAGTTTATATTCTTTTGCTGACCGAGTGCTTGTTAAAAGATTTTTGAGTTGGCCTTTTTCCACAATAGGTAACGACATAGGCGCTAACTCACCGAAACTATTGAATCGCGGGCTAGAACCTTTCGAAAAATCTTCACAAAGCGTAAATAAAGGAGAAAGGGTTGCATCACCATCTTTTATCAATTTAAAGGCAGACTGCCCTTGATAATAAGAAGACGCACCAACTCCATTCCAGGATAATATATTCAAAAAACCACAAACAGCTTCTGGAGCAAAATAAGTTCTATATTTTCCGGGAGCTAAGGTTTTATTTGGAGAATCTAGCTTGCTCAGTTGCTCTTTAGAAAAATCTAGTTTGTCTTGGAATAATTCTTTCGACCAATCCTTATCGGCATAGATTAGTTTTACTGCCTTTTGTGAAGGTGTGTAAAAAGAAAGATCCAAGCAAAAGTTTTCACTTTCGTACCAATGGCTTTGCCCTAAAGAATTTATGTTTCCACGCATAACAGAACCGGCAGTTAAAATACCTGCACAATCAAGATCTTTTATCATCGGAGAAAGCACATCCATCCAATCCTTATCTTCTGGAAAAAAACCTTTATGATGCTCTTCACTGTTACCTAGATTATTGATTTCTGGACAAAAAGGATCTAGAGGAAGCTGATTAGCATCTTCGCGGCATTTTTCTAAAACTTTTTTCCCTTGTTCAAAATTTACTTTTGAATCTGAACCAAAGGGTAAGTGATAGTTTATGTGACGCCCATTTTTAAGAAAAGTGAATTTAATGGATCCTTGATCAACAATCGTAATCTGGCGAATTTTTGCTTGATTAAGACGCATGAAAAGAGTCTTCTCTCCTGATGAAGAGAGAGACAAGACCTCATCCACCTGAAGCTTTTGGAAAATATCTTTTGCGAATTGATTAAAAAGATTTTGCATACCTTTACCCTGCGCCTCCAAAAACATCTATTTTTTCAAACCAGCAAGTTGGGACGGCATGACCTACGCGAATAACCTGGTTCGGCTCTCCTTTTCCGCAGTATGGGCTTCCTGATATTTTGTAAGTATCTTTGTTTCCAACTGCACGCAAACTCTTCCAAAAGGGAACGGAAATTCCTCTATAATTCGGATTCTTTAAAACGGCTCCAAGACGACCATTTTGAATGCGCCGTGCATACTCGCAGCCAAATTGAAATTTATTTCGGTAATCATCAATGGACCAGGATTTATTAGTTTGCATATAAATGCCATCTTCTATTCTTGATATCATTTCTTCGAAAGATGAGTTGCCTGGTTCAATATTAATGTTCGCCATACGGTCAAGGGGAGGCCTGTTCCATGAAGAAACCCTGGCATTCGCTACACCTTGCAATTTTAGTCTCTCTTGGCTTTCAAGGCTCCCAAGACCCCGCATTAAAAGGCCATCTTTGATTAGATATTCGCGTGTTGCTTTATTACCAACATCATCAAAAGCATAACTGGCTGCCTCACTTTCAACGAAAGGATCAAAAGTCACATTTAAAAGAGATGAACCATATTGAAGCATGCCAAAATCACTTGGCTTTACAAAACTCCATCCTGCATAATTCCTCTCATCCCCTAAAATCCGATCTAGCTCAAGAGGATGACCTATCGATTCATGAACTTGAAGATAAAGCTGATCAGGCGCTAAAACAAGATCAAAAATTCCACTCGGACATTCTTCGGCTTTTAAAAGCTCTAAGGCTTCTTTTCCAACAATTTCTGCTGTAGCTTTAAGAACGTCTCTATCCAACAGTTCTAACCCTTGTTGCGTAAAGGGAGAACCATTTGTACGCGTTTGTGTTTCTGTTCCCTCTCCAGCCGTCGCGGCTAATGTTAGATAAGTCATTAAAGTTTTTTGAGATACATCGCTGCCGTTGCTGCTGACCATATAGCTACTTCGATCAACGATCATTGCATGAGCTATTGTGTTAACAATCTTATCGGAAACCTTTAAAATATTTGTGGTGTCAACAAGGATATCAACAAAATCAGCTGTCGGTATATTACTGGGTGCAAGTTTAAAAGGGGATGTATAATTGCCCACGGCCTTTGGCCTGACAGACGTCGTGAAGGAATAAAGTTTATTCAGACTAGCCTTTTTTGCCAATTCTTCTGCTTTTTTAGCAGTATTATGAATGGCTTCTTCTGAATGCGTGTTGGTGCAGGCGTAGGCAAATTGTCCATCAACCAAAACCTCAATCATATATCCATGATCGATATTGACACCATTTTGGTCAGACCGACCATTACGTGCAGTACGGGATGTAATTTCTTCCCTGATTTCCCTAATAGCCACCCAATCGGCTTTGATGGACAAATTTTCAAGACAACGTTTTAAATTCATATAACTTATGTTCTTTTCCTAATCTGGGAAAATCTTAGCAAAATTTAAAAGATGTGTCTTGAAAATAACTTTAATGATTGTTAATTACCAAACTCTTTTTTATCATAGAGTCATATCAATTCCTAAGATTTCAGTATTATGCGCATCACTCAACGTGTTAAAAAAATTCTCAGCTTTTATGAAAGCGATAATCCGGGCACCAAGTCAAACTTATCTAAATTCCTCATGCATGGGAAATTAGCCGGCAGTGGAAAATTGATGATTTTAGCCGTTGATCAAGGGTTTGAACACGGCCCCGATCGTAGTTTTGCAAGTAATCCAGATTCACTGCATCCTCACTTTCACTATCAAATGGCTATTGATGCCCGGCTTTCTGGTTATGCCGCCCCCCTTGGTTGGCTTGAGGCCGGCGCTGATAGTTTTGCAGGCGCCGTTCCAACTATTTTAAAAATGAATAGCAGCAACTGTTTGCTTGGAAAAAATAACATACCAGATCAGGCAGTCACGGCCACTGTTCAAGATGCTTTGCGTTTGGGATGTTCGGCCATTGGCTTTACAATTTATCCAGGTTCCGATGCATCCTTAGAAATGTTTGAGGAAATAAGAGAGCTTTCTCTTGAAGCCAAAGCTTGTGGCCTTGCCGTTATTATTTGGTCTTATGCGAGAGGAAGCTTGTCTAAAGAAGGAGAAACTGCTATTGACGTTATTAGTTATGGCGCTCATATGGCGGCTTTATTAGGAGCGCATGTTATTAAGGTAAAATTGCCTTCTGCTCATCTTGAAATCCCTGCAGCAAAGACGAACTATCAAAAGTACGGCATTAAAATTGATACGATGGCTGACAGAGTTCGCCATGTAGTTGATTGTTGTTTTAAAGGCAGACGTATGGTTATCTTCTCAGGCGGCGAAAGCAAAGACATTAAGGATGTTTTAGATGACGGAAGAGCCATTCAAGCAGGTGGTGGTTATGGATCCATTATTGGACGCAATTGTTTCCAAAGGCCCCGTGATGAGGCTATGAATATGCTTAAAGATCTTGCAGAAATTTACAGAAAATAGCCAATGGATTTAGGAACCTTTATTTATACTTGGTGGAATGGTCAGCTTGTAGGGAATGACGAGTTTGGTAATCGTTATTTTCAGACAAAACGCGTAAAAAAGTATGAACAGCCCAAACGATGGGTTCTTTATAAGGGAAAGCCAGAGGCCTCAAAGGTTCCGGCTATTTGGCACGGGTGGCTTCATTACACAGTGGATGAGCCGCCATCCCAAAACACATCTTATCCTTGGGTTAAAAAACATTTGCCTAATTTAACAGGAACACGTTTAGCGCATCGTCCTGATAAAAATTCACCTCTCTATCCATCTACTCATTCAAAACGCAAGGCGATTCTCGATTATGTTCCCTGGAAACCATAAATCATTAGTCTCCGAGGTTGGTCTTGAAAACACAAAACAAAGGCTCGATAAATATTTAGCCACACAATTTCCCGATATAAGTAGAAACCGTCTACAAAGCTGGATAGAAGATGGGCATGTTCTTTGCAATGGGGAAATTATCACAGACCTCAGTCATAAGGTTATTGAGGGAGAAATTTATACTCTCCTCCCCCCTCCTCTTCAAGATGCAATTCCAAAAGCACAAATTATCCATTTAGATATTATCTATGAAGATAACGATCTTTTGGTGATAAACAAAGCTCCTGGAATGGTTGTTCATCCAGCGCCAGGACATCATGATTCAACCTTGGTGAATGCTCTGCTTGCTCACTGCGGTGACTCTCTTTCAGGAATTGGGGATGTTAAACGCCCTGGAATTGTTCATCGCCTTGATAAAGATACAAGCGGTCTTATGGTTGTTGCAAAAAACGATACCGCTCATAATGGACTTGCTGTTCAATTCTCAATAGAAGATGGAGGAAAACAGCTTACTAGAACTTATTGGGCGCTCGTTTGGGGATGCCCTCATCCATTAGAAGGAACTATAATCACCCAGATAGGGAGACATCCAAAAAACAGACAAAAAATGGCTGTTGTTAAAGACAGCACAGGTAAAAAATCAATTACCCATTATGCAGCGAAAAAACTATGGGGTTTTGGCCCCAAAGAAGAAATTAAAATTAGTTTGGTTGAGTTTGTCCTTGAAACGGGACGAACCCATCAGATCCGTGTTCACAGCCATTTTATTGGCCATCCAGTTGTTGGTGATCCTTTGTATGGACGCAGAACTCCTCCATCTACTAAATTTTGCCCAAAGGAAATTCTAGATCTCAAAAGGCAAGCTCTTCACGCAGCCAGATTACAATTTATACATCCTATAACAAATGAACTTATGCAATTTGAGGCTCCATTACCAAGTGATATGCAACAGCTGATGAAAATCTTAAACGATATGTGACCTTATGTTTTTGGCAATGAAGCAAAAGCCTCTAAGGCTCTATGTCGCGAAAATTCAAGATTGATAATTGGTTTTGGGTATGTATTTCCCAAAACTACCCCCGCCTTTTTTAGGACATCTTGCGGAGCATCCCATGGTTTGAATAAATACTTATCAGGCATATGTGCAAGCTCTGGGACAAATTGTCTTGTGTAGCTTCCTTCTGGGTCAAATTTTTCACCCTGGGTCACGGGATTAAAAATCCTGAAATAAGGAGCCGCATCAGCGCCACATCCTGCAATCCACTGCCAACTCGCACTGTTACTAGCAAGGTCTGCATCAACTAAACAATCCCAAAACCACTTTTCGCCGTGATGCCAATGCAACAGCAAATTCTTAACAAGGAAAGATCCCACAATCATACGAAGGCGGTTATGCATATATCCCGTCTGCCATAGTTGCCTCATCCCTGCATCAACAATCGGATACCCTGTTTGCCCCTTTTTCCATGCTTTTAAAAAATCTTGATTATCACTCCATGGAAATGAGTCAAATTTACTTTGAAGATTTTTATGCGGTAAATCAGGGAAATGATAAAGTAGGTTATAAGAAAATTCACGCCACCCAAGTTCGCTTAAGAAACAATCAACATCTTCTTGTGAATAGTTACCAGTCATACCTTTTGCCGTTGCTTCAAACCATACTTGATTAGAGGAGATTTCACCAAAATGAAGGTGTGGAGATAGTTTTGAAATGTTGTTTTTATAAGGGAAATTTCTTCCTTCTTTGTAACCTACGAGCCCCTCATTTAAAAAGGTTTGTAATTTTTCTTGGGCACCCTTCTCGCCAATATTCCAATAGGGTTTCATTTTTTGATGCCAGTTTTTGTCTGATAACAAGTTCAGTTGAGTTATACCTGTTTTGTTGGATTGATCCTTGATCAAATCTAATCTCTCTGATTTTGAGGTAGGTCTACGAATACAAGAAGTTCCAAAATATCCTTTTTGATAAAATGGCGTGAAGATCTTATAAGAGGTGTTATCGCTTTTTAAAACTTGCCAAGGCTCTAAAAGTAAAGACCCATTGAAGCTTTTGCACTCTATATCTTGTCCTTTAAAGAATGTCTTAATATCGGTATCTTCTTTGATTCGCCAGGGTTCATAACATCTGTTCCAATAAACAGCATCTATATTGTTGTCTTTGACAAGTTTTAAAAGAATTTCTTTTGCATTCCCTTGGTAAACATTAAGGTTATTCTTTAAGTTGTTGTTAAGATCTGATAAGGAATGATGAAGCCACCACCGACTGGCTTCTCCAATTTTAAAATCATCTGCTTGGCTTTCATCTTGAATATAAATGGGCATGACTGCACCTTGTTTTTCCGCCTCATAGAGCCCAGGATTATCTGAAAGCCGTAAATCTTGACGAAACCAAAATATTGTCTTTTTTGTATGCATTTTTTGTTTTCTAGTAATGCCTAAAATTTGATCTTAGAATATCACTTTGAATTGTTAGTTGTTATGGTTATTTCTGAAAATCTGCATTCATAAATTTTCATTTGTCAATTTGCCTCTATCCATTTTATGGTAGTATCCAAAATTATATAATTTTAAAGGCAAAAGAATGAGTCAGTTTGATGTTATCGTCATTGGTGGTGGTCCAGGTGGTTATGTTGCAGCAATTAGAGCCAGCCAATTAGGCTTAAAAACAGCTGTTGTTGAACGTGAACACCTTGGCGGAATTTGCCTTAATTGGGGATGTATTCCAACCAAGGCCCTTTTAAGAAGTGCAGAAATCAAACATCTGATTGATCATGCCGGTGATTATGGCATTGAGGTTAAAGAATCAAAAATAAACTTGGAAAAAATTGTTGAACGTTCTCGAAAAATTTCATCCCAGTTGGCAGGAGGTATCAAGCAACTGTTAAAGAAAAATAAGGTCACAGTTTTTGAAGGTCACGGCTTTATCGAAGAACCAGGAACGTTAAGTGTCACTGATAAAGATGGAAAAAAGGAGCTGCTGACGGCAAAACATATCATTATTGCAACAGGAGCCAGAGCACGCCTATTGCCAACCATGCCAAATGATATGGCCCGCGTTTGGACTGCAAAGCAGGCCATGACGCCAAGTTTTATGCCAAAATCATTACTTATCATTGGCTCGGGTGCAATTGGTATTGAATTTGCTAGTTTCTATAAAACTTTAGGCGCCGAAGTTACAGTCATTGAAATGCAAGATCGTATTCTGCCGCAAGAAGATGAAGAGATCTCAAGCCTCGCTCTTAAAACATTCACGAAACAAGGGATGAAGTTTCACCTATCTTCAATAGTCAAAGATGTTAAAGCAACCGACAAAACAGTAACAGCTGTGATTGAAGGAAGTGATAAAAAATCTCACACTCTTAATGTGGATGCGGTTATTATAGCGATCGGTATTATTGGAAATACAGAAAACCTGGGACTTGAAAAAACCAAAGTAAAGGTTGAGCGAGGTCAAATTATAACAAACGAATGGTGTTCAACCAATGAACCGGGCATTTATGCCATAGGTGATGTTGCAGGGGCTCCTTGGCTTGCCCATAAAGCCTCACATGAAGGAATTATTTGTGTAGAGAAAATAGCGGGGGAAAAAGGTGTTCATCCCTTGAAAAAAGAACTGATTCCAGGTTGCACTTATAGCTTACCTCAAATTGCGAGCGTTGGGCTTACGGAAACAAAGGCAAAGGAAGCTGGGCATGAACTCAAAGTTGGAAGGTTCCCTTTCCGTGGGAATGGTAAAGCTCTCGCACTTGGTGATTCAGAAGGACTTGTTAAGACAATCTTTGATGCTAAAACAGGAGAATTTTTAGGAGCACATATGATTGGCGCCGAAGTTACCGAACTTATTCAAGGATTTACAATTGCCAAAACTCTTGAAACAACAGAAAAAGAACTAATGAGCACTATTTTCCCTCACCCAACTTTATCAGAAATGATGCATGAAGCTGTGTTAGATGCCTTTGGAAAAGTTATTCACTTTTAGGGATCGCCTTTTTTTGGAGATTAGAAATAATAATTTCTGGTTTTTTTCTAAAGGCAAAACTTCAGACTGTTCTTGACCTTCAAGGCTGTTGAGGAGAAATTTCTTGCGCAATAGGCTTTACTGTATATTCGCCTAAGCTTCGACTATCTATGGGAAAGTTTTCTAATAAACTTTCTCCAGATAAGGCAGGAATACTTAATTTCTCATCTCCTAAATAAATACTAAGAGCTCCTGCTTCACCAGCAGTAAGACAAAAACCAAACTCTGTATTCAAACGATAGAAGCTTTGGGGACGTAATAAACGAGCTACAATTAATTGATTATTTGCATCAACAACTCTAATCCATGTTTCTTTATTTGCTGATATGGTTATAACCTCACTACCAGGAATCAACTTATCGGCGCCAACTGCCAAGCTTTTTTCTACAGGCATTTGTTTAATGATCTCGATTTTCTCACGAACTGAATCTACACGTTTTTCTATCGATGTTGTTTTTTCTAAAACCTCATTTCGCTCTATAAAGTATGTAAGATAAAACCCAATGCAAATAGCTGTTAAAAGAACAGATGCACACAAAGCTTTTTTGGTTAGCAAATTTTTTGGCTGAGGAAGACAGTATGTTACAAGCGGAGCGTCTTTTTCCAAAGATGTTGTAAGCTTTGCAAGCTCGGAAGATAGCACCTCAAAATCAACCCCTAGATACACGCTGTAAGACTTTATAAAAGCTAGTGTATAAACTGTTCCTGGTAGTTTTTCAAAGTGACCTTTTTCTATATTTTCTAAAAAAAATTTTCTAATTTTTAAAGATTTGCATGCATCTTCAAGAGTTATTTTTTTTGCTTCACGTGTTGATTTTAAAAGATGACCTACTTTATAAGAAACTTTCGGTTCTTTTTCTTCGATCGAATCAAAATTTTCTTGCATGGGTTGTGTAGGCACTTAATACAACACTTTCTTTGATATGTACATATTTCTTCATATTAAACAAATAAATTCATCTTTACGCAACAAGCAAGTTTATTCTTCTTGACTTTTTCCATCATTAATATATTTCTTAAACTAAAATGCTTTTGGGTGAACTATATGGATCATGCACGTACGCACAGACAGATAAAAAGGCGAGCATCTCGTCAGATTTATGTTGGTTCTGTTGCTGTAGGTGGAGATGCCCCAATAGCTGTCCAATCGATGACGAATACTCTTACCTCGGATGTGAAGGCAACTGTTGACCAAATTAAACGGCTCGAAGGTGCTGGTGCGGATATTGTCAGAGTTTCTTGTCCTGACGAAGATTCAACTGAGGCTCTTGCTAAAATTGTTCCTCAGGTTAATGTTCCGATTGTAGCCGATATTCATTTTCATTATAAACGAGCAGTAGAGGCAGCAAAAGCTGGTGCTTCTTGCCTTCGTATTAATCCTGGGAACATAGGATCATACGAGAGAGTAAAAGAAGTTATTCAAGCAGCGAGAGACTATAATTGCTCTATGCGAATTGGCGTGAATGCAGGAAGCCTTGAAAAATACTTACAAGAAAAATATGGTGAACCCTGTCCAGAAGCGATGGTTGAAAGTGCGCTCAGTCACGCAAAAATTTTAGAAGATAATGATTTTTTCAATTTCAAAATAAGCGTTAAAGCTTCGGATGTGATGTTAGCAGTTGCTGCATATCGTGGCCTTGCAGAGGTGTGTGATTATCCCCTACACCTTGGAATCACAGAAGCCGGCGGTCTTAGAACAGGTACAGTTAAATCGGCGGTTGGGATGGGTATGCTATTGATGGATGGTATTGGTGATACCATCCGTGTTTCGCTTTCTGCGGAACCAGAAGAAGAAATAAAGGTCGGCTTTGACATTCTAAAATCGTTGGGCCTCCGTCACCGAGGCGTAAACATCATTTCTTGCCCTTCGTGCGCACGTCAACAATTTAACGTTATTAAAACCGTTGAACTTCTTGAGCAGAAAATTTCCCATATTACAACACCTATGACTGTTTCCGTGATTGGCTGCGTTGTAAATGGACCTGGCGAAGCTAAATCAACAGATATTGGTTTTACAGGTGGCGGTAATGGAACACATCAAGTCTATGTAGCTGGTATTCCTCATCATCGTTTTCAGGATAGTGACATTGTGGATCACCTTGCCGAAATGATAGAAAAAAAGGCGAGAGAAATAGAAGCAGAACGCTTGGCCAGTTAAAAATTCTTTGATAGCCTTATAGACATAACCTCAACTCTATAAGGCTAATTTTTCCATGAAAATTCGAACAGCCCTCGTCACAGGCGGAACGCGCGGGATTGGCGCAAGTATCACTCTTGCACTAAAAAGCAAAGGCTATAAGGTCATAGCTAATTATCATAAAAATCACGAAGTAGCCGAAGATTTTTCAAAAAAACATGGCATTGAAATTAAATCGTGGGACGTTGGACACTTTGGGGAATGTCAAGAATCCATTGAATTCATTACAAAAAAACACGGCACTATTGACGTACTCGTTCACAATGCTGGCATTACAAGGGATGGCTTTTTTCATAAAATGTCCCCTCAAATGTGGCAAGACGTGATTACTACAAATCTCACATCTTGTTTTAACATGGTCCAGCCTATCGTTGGCCCCATGAGAGAAAACGGGTTTGGAAGGATTATTCTTTTATCTTCCATCAATGCCCTAAAAGGGCAAATTGGCCAAGTTAATTACTGCGCAGCGAAAGCCGGTATTATTGGATTTACTAAGGCGCTTGCTCTTGAAACCGCACGTAAAGGCATAACTGTAAATGTTATAGCGCCAGGTTATACGGATACAGAGATGGTTCGCGCAGTCTCAGAGTCAGTATTAGAGAAAATTATTTCTCAAATTCCGGTGGGTCGTTTAGGGAAAATAGATGAAATTGCTAGATGCGTTACGTTTTTAGCCGCAGAAGACGCTGGATTTATTACAGGTGAAACTATAAATATCAATGGCGGCCAATACTTGAGTTAAAGCACCGTGGTTTAGCTTGACCCACTCAGTTAATTTTACTAATTTCTAGGGGATGCTGAAGTAGCTCAGTTGGTAGAGCAACTGATTCGTAATCAGTAGGTCGCAGGTTCGATTCCTGTCTTCAGCACCAGTAAATTAAACGGTTTTTAAGGTATCTTTTAATCATAAAAATTTTGAAAGTTACCAACAAGTCACCATTAGAAAAGAAAACTTCCCAAAATTTTTAAGATTATCTACACACTTATAACAGTTTGAGCAATTTCTTAGGATGCAAAAAACATAAGGTTAGGCTCTAATGTTTTCCTTGGCCGTGTTTATTTCTTTCAAAATGAATGGTTCGCTCTTCAGTTTAACACCTTTACTTCCCTTCAATTTATCAGCGGCAGCTCCTCAATACTTCGGTAAATTGCGAAGAGTTTATTCACTTTTGTCAAAAACCCCCCAAATCATGGATTGAGGTTCATAAAGTTCCCCGATTTATTGAAGAAAATGGGTTACGTATCCCCACCTAAATGGCGCCCCTTTGTGGTTACCGTTTCAAAAGCCTTCCATCAAACAGGAGAACGACCCAACCCAAAAGATTTTGAATTCTCTCAAACAGCCGCGAAAGATATGTTTTCTATTCTGGGTTCCTTTTATAACTACCTCCTACAGGATGAGTATGTTTATATGAATCCGGTAGCGCTTATTCGTCAAAAAAGTAAATTTGTACGGAAAACCCCAAGATAAACCTAAAATACGAAGACTTTCTGATCGCCAATGGAGGTATGTATTGACGACTGCTCAAGAAATAGCAGAAATGAATCCAGCCCACCATGAAAGAACGCTTTTTATGGTGTCCATTTTGTATTCCCTGTATTTACGAATTTCAGAGCTTGCTGCCAGTAAACGGTGGAGCCCAATGATGAAGCATTTCTTTCGGGATGCAGATGAAAATTGGTGGTTTACAACGGTGGGGAAAGGAAATAAACAACGGCAAATTGCCGTAAGCAATACTATGCTGGATGCTTTAAAAAGGTGGAGGATTTATCTTGGGTTGTCCCCCTTCCCTTCACTGACTGACCCTACACCTTTACTTCCCAAAGCTACGGGGCAAGGAGCCATAAGGAGCTCCGGAGCATTATACAGACATGTTTTGATCATGCAAATAACCAAACTGAAGCATGACGGTCATATAGAAGATGCCGATTCTCTCAAAGAAGCTTCACGTTATAAAAAATTTCTTGTTCAACCAGCAGGCCAAATTGACAAGTAGCTGATCTTTGATGAAAAAGACAACATCGACCAAATTGTTGCCACTTTAGCTTTAAAAGACATCAGTCAAAGCACCTTAATCAAAAAACTTTGTTCGTTGCCCTCGACACGGAAAGCCGTGTTTGAATTTAACAAGATGATACAAAGCATCCACATATTGAAGTGCATTTTGGATCCTCAAATTTTAATCGATGTGCACCAGTCACAAAATCGAGTCGAATCTTACCACATATTACGAGCAGGCATTGCAAAAGCAGGGGGACGAAAAGCCTTGTTGGGACGGACTATCTAGAGATGGAAATTAGTAACCAATGTGGTCGTCTGATCGCTCTGGTCGTCATTTACTATAAATATGTGCATTCATACTGTTATCTGAACAAGCATCCAAGCAAGAAGATCTTAAAATTTCTCAAAAAATCCTCGCCCGTTGCCTTTCAACACATTCATTTTACTTTCTACGACAGTAAAAACAAAATTGATATAGATAAACTCATTGAAGATCTTGAATTGTGAATTACCAATAACTCAAGTTATACATATCGGAAAATATGGAGTTTAAAGGCTGGAAGGCCTGTCTCAACCTTTATAAACCAAGGCCTCACACCCCGATGCGCAACACCGATTTATAGAGAACTTAGGAACAATTTGGCCCGCTTATGCAGTTGGAGCCATAGTATAAAAGAAATATTGATCAAGAGAATCTCCGACAACTTTCAAATCTGAAAGCCAAAAAAATGATCTGAGAGGAGTATAGTGGCTTTGTTAGGGGCTAAACAACAAGATCAAAGTTCTGAAAAGACGGTGTTATGGGTTCTCAAAACCTGCGTCACTTTTTCAACGTTTGTTCCTCGATTTTAAGGGATACCAATCTTTTGCATAATCGTCACAGCAAATCCGAAAGAGCCAAAAATGTTTCTATCGAAGATAAAAAATATAAAAATAGTTGCACTTATCTTATGAATGCGCGCTTTTTTCTCTTGCTTAGCAAAGCTTGACGGATAGAATATGCCGCTCCTTCAAGAATAAATACTTCACGTTGAAGACTAGGCTTCAGTTGCTTGAGTTGGCGAAAGAACATAAGTGTAAATCCACCGCTATCCACATTAAATAATACTTCCATTGCATGCGATTTTGCGACGCACTTTTGAATGTCAATTGTCCAAATTAATAAAGATTGCCCGCGCTTTTCTACTTTTTCAACTATTTCGTCAATAGTCAACATTGATGGAATTTCAGACCATTCCCCGAAAGCAAGCATAAACTCTCCCTTCTCCGCTTTATCAGATTTTTTAACCGGTAAAACTATTGGGGCTCTAAAAGTCTCTTCGTTTCTATCAATTAAATCAGGAAAATCAATGAGACAAGAAGCTATTGAAGCTCTAAAATGTTCTTCATCCAAATCAATTAAATCAGGAAAATCAATGATACAAGAGGAATTTTCATTTTCTGGAGAAAAGATCTCACCTTCTGAAAACTGATCGATCTCAGCCCCCAAACAAGAGATTATAATGTTAAAGTAGAAAAAACTTACAAAAAAGATCTTTATTTTTTTAATCATTTTATCAATCTTCACTAGGGTTTAATGTAAGATTGGTAGTAACATTGGACAAGTGAGGAGATCTAGAAATTTCTTCAGCCCCTCCTTGTCCAATTTTATTAAACCCTAAATCAAGATACGTGAGCTTTGATAGGTATGGAGATTGTGCTATTGCTTTAATGCCACGATCTTGAATATAGTTTCCCCATAGATCAAGATACGTAAGCTTTGATAGGTATGGAGATTGTGCTATTGCTTCAACGCCACTATCTTTGATAAGGTTCCATCCTAATTTGAGAGACGTAAGGTTCGATAAAAATGGAGATTGTGCTATTGCTTGAGCGCCAATATCCTCAATTGCGTTCCATGCTAAATTGAGAGAAGTCATACTCCGAATATTCGTACATTGAGAAAAAAAACGTACTCCATAATTTCCTATTTGTTCCTTTCTCAAGCTCAGATACCTTGTATCTTTTTGTGCGGTTATGTCAGTTATTGCAATGTCATGGATCCATTCTTTAATTTGTTGGTATCGTTTTTTAGTCAAGAAAGTCGCTTTGTTTGCGAAAACATCTTTCAAAACATGAACACCAACGATAAAAAAGTTTCCATCTGTTTCTTGATACGAAACAGCGCTTCCACTTTGACCAAAAGCAGTATCCATCACATGGAAAATATAATCTGCATCAATATGAAGAGGAACCCCATCTATTTTCCACATTTCATGAGTTTTAATTTTTGCATTCTTTGGATACCCTGTAATACTAAGCAGCTTTCGTTTCAATATTTCCGGATCAACAACTGAGAGTCCAAAATATCCTAGAAGATTGCCAATCAATTGATCCAAAATAAGTAATCCGTAATCTTCTTTGGTTCCAGATTGGACATACTCAGAACTAATAAACTTTTGTATCACTTTTGGAGACATGCCAGAAAACTGAAGCGATACATCGATAGCCGGTATGAATTGAATTTTGATGGGGTGTTCATTTCTTTTGTGATCATATAAAGCATGTCCTGCTGTTAATGCAACGTTAGGACCGATTAAAGTACCTGTTGCAGATGTTTTGCGTCCATCTTTATAAGTTGATTCCACAACACCATTTACACTATTGGGCCAATCACCTACTTGTATAACTTTTGTTTTGTCCGATGGAAGGAAACGCGCCTTTTTTTTAACAATTTGTGGCGCTGTTCTTTCCGTGGATTTTTTGCCGAAAGTATTAAAAGTCGTTTTTGATGTTTGAACTTCTACAGGATAAGGAAAAATCGTTATTAATCGATCTTCAGTTTTTCTTTCTGCCTGAGTTTTTGTTAAAGATTGCCCGTGTAATTGAGATCGAATATCATCAAGTTCCTGACAATCTATGTCTTGACAGTATACTTTTGTAGAAATCAAAATTATTTTTAAATATTTAAGCAAAAGAGGTCTCCTGTTAATTTTATTGACTATATCAGAGACGCTACTTTTTATACTTTTGTAATCTTAAAGAAATTATATACACGAAAGTTAGAAAAAATACAAATATATTATAAATTTAGAAAAAATTACTTGTTTATGTAATTAATAATGTAGTATGTCTATGGCTTAAATCGATCGAGACAAAAAGGATTATTTATCATGTCTTTTGTTCGATGTGTTTTTTTTCAGTTATTATTTATTTTTTTATTGTTTATTGCTGCGCCGCCTTGTTTCTCTCAGGGCGTGTTGTCAGCCGAAATTCATACAGACAGAGAAAAACAATTAAGATCCCTTAATCATCAGAGAGATACGGCTTTTATGGAAGATGATTTGTCTTCTCTAGAAGTAGTTACACGAACAATAAGTGAGTTGAGTATAAGTGCGCGTGATTTTAACTCTTGTTCTTTGGACAAAGTTATGCATTCTGTCATAAAAACACGTTATTTTTTCTCTGGAAAAGTTGATATTTTTTCTGATTTTTATCAAGTAGATCCATTTTTTTATGATATAGATGATTTCGTTTCTTCCGATGCCAAAAGAATGCTTGCTTTTATTATGGTGGCAGATATTTTGGCAAGTATACTTTTTACGAGTAACTCGTTTAACATATCAAACGACACCGTCCTAACAATTCGTAAGTTCTTAGGAAAAAAAATTATAGAAGAACTTAGGGATGATTCTATCAATAGAGAGATCGCTACACTTACACAAAGAGAAATCAGAGATATCGTCGCCAATCAAGATATTATATTTAAGTTATATAATACGGTGCAAAGTTTTGCGCCGATTATAGGTTTTAAAAATTTCTACAATGATCTTATGGTTACGTCACGATATAATGGATATGAGGTTGTCGGAATAGATAAATACGTTTATTGGCCAACAATTCTATCAGCAAATGAAAGGCAAAAAATTCAAAAAGCACTAAGTCAAGATATGTTTTTAGGCCGTTTTAAACCATTAAGTTTAGAGCCTATAAGAATTGAGGAAAGTGCTATATCCATTTTTCCACAATTACGTGGCAGAACCGGCTCTTTTCTTTTCTATTACTTTAAGTTATCAGAAGATTTTGAGCCGATTGAGTTTATGTTGATTAGCGAAAAATCGTCTGAAATATCATTAAATGATAAACAGAGGCAAAAAATAAAAACTTACTATTCAGATAAAATAGATATTACATTTCCAAACATCGAAGCAAAGTTTTTGTATTATGCAGAACAAAACTTTGCAGCTGCTCAGTATACATATGCCGTTAAATTATTTAATGATATGGCACAAAGGGAAGACACTGTTTTAGATCCGAGAGCGGTTGCTATCTTACATGATTACTTAAAACGTGCTGCGCAGAAAGGCCATATGAAAGCTCAACACAATATGGGACGTATCTACCATTTTGGGATAGAGGTAGAACCAAATTTTAGAATCGCATCATATTGGTATCGTCTTGCGGCTGACCAAGGATGCGCTGAATCTTTAAGAACTCTGAGTTGTTTGCGTAACTAATATATCACGCTTCTTGTTGCATAAAATTTTACAAACTTAACTATACCTATACAAAAGATCAACTTAAAAATTAACATCTTCAATTTGTATAGGTATAAGCCAATCCATTCATAGCTATTAACACTATGAAATCAAGGAGATAAACATGAAAAACAAAAAATATTTCTTTTTTTTAATAATATCCCTTTTCAACATAATGAGTTACAAGTCTCAGGGAATGGATAGAACTTATTTAGAATCTGATATTGTGCGCACTCACCTTCCTTCTCTAATAATACAAGGAGTTAGATCTGATGTTTTAGATCCTTCTGATCAATTTTCTTTTATAGACTTTCTGCCTGTATCCAATGAAGTAAAAATAAAAATCAGGGCTATTTATGAAAACACCAGTGATGATACGCTTAGCCTTTGCCATGTTACCATTGCTTACAAAGCAATAGAAGCTTTAGTTGCTGCATTGTGTCAAAGTCAGATGATTCATACGGTTATATTAAGTTATGCGGGCATAGATGATAAAAAAATGCAGCTCTTTGCCGAAATTTTATTAAAAAATCAAAATATTCACACATTAGACTTCAGTTATAATGCAATTGGTGATGATGGGGTAAAAGCATTGGCTAAAGCTCTGCAGAAAAATAAAGTCGTTCGCACGATATCTCTTAAATGGAACATAATTGAGTCTGAAGGAGCGAGAGAATTTGCTCAAACACTACAAGACAATCATAGAATTACTTCTCTAGATATAAGTGATAACCATATTGGAGTTGAAGGCATAAAAGCTTTTGCTGAGATGATACCTCAGAATAAGGGACTTCATGATCTAGATATAAGCGGTAATAACATAGGCGTTAAAGGAATAAGAATTTTAGTTGAGCCCTTACAAAGGAGTCGATTTATTCGAACCCTATCTCTTTCTAATAATGCCCTGGGAACTAAAGGAATCGGAATACTTGCTTTAGCACTCCAATCTAACAAGGTTATTCAGAATTTATACCTTGATGAAAATGATATAGAAATTGAAGGGGTAAGATTATTAACAGCAGCATTAAACAAAAGTCGATCTATGCGTGTCTTAAGCCTTGCTAGTAATTGTATCCAAAATGAGGGAATAAGAATCTTAGATACGTTTTTGCGTCGAAATTCAATGATTTTAACATTAAATCTCTCTGATAATAATATTGGATATGAGGGAATCAAAATATTAAGCCAGAGCTTAAGGGAGCATAATGGAAGCCTACAAACGTTAAATCTTTCATGTAACAGCATTGGAAATGAAGAAATTAAAGAACTGTGCCAAATGTTGATATGGAATTATGTTCTTTATGACCTAGATCTTTCTTGCAACCTCTTTGAAGATGAAGGAGCAGACGAAATAATAAAAATGTTGGGTTACAATAACACTCTTCATAGTCTTGAAATCTCTGAGAATGAAATTTCAGATGAGAAGCTAAAAACTATCGCACAGATGATGTTACGCAGAAGAATCTTTGCTCTAAGTTCGCTAAAACGTGGAAGTTGAGAGCACAAGAATAAAATCAGTTAACCATTAGATTTGATATACCAAAAAATTGCTTCAACTTGGTTTTCTTCAGTCCCTAGGCCGTTTTCATAACAAGAAGCTAATTTAATTTGCGCTTCTTGATGCCCTTTTTTCGAAGAAAGCAAATAATTCTCGAAAGCAAGACTCTCATTAATAAGCGTACCTCTGCCATATTGATAACAAAGACCCAATCTAAATTGAGCTCTTGGCTCTCTTTGCTTAGCAGAAAGGAAATAGTACTTAAAAGCAAGACTCTCTGTTTTTGGAACCTCTATACCATATTCATAGTAAAGGCCCAATCTGAATTGAGCTCTTGGTTCTCCTCGCTTAGCAGAAAGATAATAATTTTCAAATGCAAGCATCGGATTTGAAGGCACCCCCTTGCCAAATTCATAACAACGGGCCAATTTAAACAAAGCTCTCCTATCTGCTTGTCTAGCAGAGCATGAATAATACTCAAAAGCCAATTTTTCATCAAGTTGAATGCCGCCGACACCCATTTCACAGCAGAGACCTAAATCATATTGTGCGTATTTGTTTCCATTATCTGACTCTTCACGCAACCAAGATAATAAACTCGAATCCATTATTTCTTCATCACCTCTCATTGGAAGCATTTTTCCAAAAAAACACAAAAAAAGGAAATTGATTTGTGCAGGACGATTTCCTTTTCTTGCCATAGAGGAAAGCTTTTTAAAAGCCCGCTTATTTTCTTCACACACAATTTCTTCATAAAGAGTGTTAGCAGATATATAACTTTGCTCAATAACTGTCCTGGGATTAAAATGGTGTTCCTCTAATTTAGGATTAACGTCATCACAAGCAAAAGCATAACCGCTTATGAGCAAATAAAAAAGGATATAAAATTTAATGATTTTTCTCCAGTAATTTTTTATTACAATAGATTATTATCAATCAAATAAAAAGGATAAAATCTAATGTATATAACCCTTTCAGAGGGTTGTATCCAGGAATTCCCAAAAAACGACCTAGCTCATCTGTGAAGGGAAAACATCAAACTTTGTTCTTTAAGAGGGAAGTTTGAGTTTGGGGTGTACGGAAAGTCAAATCATTAAAAACGTGTAATATTTGAACGGAAAATTATGTATTACGGAATTAAAGGCGCAAACCACCGCTTTTTTTGAACAAGTTTTTGTTAAGTTTGTGTAGAAAATAACTCATTTCAAATACGCCTATTTTCTATTCAAACCTCAATTTTTTCTATTACTTTTTTAATGTTAATTTTCTTTTTATTCTTACGGAAAGTAAAATGCCCAGAGAAATTAATATATTGAAACCCAACAGGAGAATTTTTGGTGACTTTTTTCATTTTCACCTTGAACCTGTAACGCGCAGAAATAAATGGCACCATCTGTGCAGAGATATTTGGCGCTCTCTTAAAAATAATTTTGCCTTTCAATAAAGGTTATCAATGACTAAGCATTCTCTTGCAGCTTCTACAAGCTCTTTAGATATAAAAGAAAGTTGATTGATACTCATAATTCTTTGAGCTTGCTTAAGTAAGCGGTTAACTAAACGGAAAACCTTGCGTAATTCGAGTAACGGCAGAAACTGCTTCTTGATCCATAAAATCTTCAAATTTCACTTCAACACCTAGTGAGTTGCAATAATGCTTTATGATAAAAGAGATCTCTTCTTTACTTAATGCTTTGAAAGCATGAGCAAAACCAATTCGTGAATAAAGTTGTGGAAATCGGATTAGACGCTTTTCAATACCAGGCATTCTAATGAGAATAAGAGCAATTTCATACTTATCATAAATAGCTCTTATCTGTTCCAAAGTCTTAGGTTACAATCAATCCGCTTCATCAATAATGATCATTTCCACAAAATTTTCAAATCTGACATTAAATGGAACTTCTTTGTATAAGGATTTTCCCTTTAAAGTGTTAAAAGCGGACATGATAGTATGGAGGTCATCTTTTACTGATTTAGGGGAATTGACCATTTCTGGAACATAAACAATTGTATAAAGATCTTTTATATCTACCCGATAGGGAACATGTTTTATGATATCTTCATTTATGAAATCCCATGAGGAAAAATGTCTGGCAGACATGCTTTTACCAACTCCAGCTTCCATAACAGAGACCTATATATTTTTCTTTCTGACAAGCTCTACAAAATTCTGCAAATCGCTTGTACTCTTTCAGTTACAATAAATTCATTTATCAGCGGCATATAAATTTAGTTTTGTGGGTTTTACGGGTTTTTCAGAAAGTTTTTTTGTAATTATTCTGCTTTTTGAGCTCAAGATCGCATCCGCAAGAGATAAACGTTGATCAATTTCATTTTGTAAATCTTTTCTTCTTTTATTTCTTGCTGCTTGTATATCTTTTAGACTGACGGATCATTCATCGAGATCTTAACATACAGGTTGCCCAGTATATCCCTCGAGCTCAGAAATCAGAATTTGATTCAAAGTACGAAAGAAACGTTCGATTCTGCCTCGTCCCCTTGGCTCACCAATCTGAGAAAAAATAAGTTGAATTTTTAAATCAACACAAACCTGCTCAATATGTTGAGAAGTAAAGTCTGAACCATGGTCTGTATAAAGGACTGACGGAATACCACAAATTGACCATTGTGGTTCTTTTTTTCTCCAAATCGCATGATAGAAACAAAGAGAGGTTTTAATTGCGGAAGGAGAGAGAAAAGAAAGCTCATAACCTGCAATTGCACGGCTGTAGTCATCCAAAGACTGCATATCCTGTGTGACAAATACCTGATACCTTTGTCTTTTCGATCTTGTCTCATTAGAGCTCCAAACCCATGTTGACGATAATGAGCAACCCAACGTCGTGCTGTTCTTAGAGGAAGTTGGTGTTCTTTGTGCAACACGTTTAGTGATTTTTCTTTTTGTAAAAAAGGCTCAATTAACCGATATTTACGTAAAGCTTCTTGTCGTTCTTCATCAGAGTACTGACTCAAAACAAGCAAACTTTCATTCATTTTTCTTGCTCACTGAGGATAAACTTTGATGAAAATCCTGCACGGTTCAAAGAGTCATAAAGAGTTGATCTTTTTATACCGAAGTTTCTACAAATTGCGGCTTTACTTTTTCCTGATTTTAGATCCTCCAAAATAGCATCCATCTTCTCTTCATTAACGGCTCTCGTTCTACCTCCCCGGCGGCCCCGTTTCTTTGCAGATTCAAGCCCCGCCATAACTCTTTCTCGAGTAAGAGCTCTTTCATACTGAGAAAGTGAGCCAAATAAATTAAAAAGCAGTTCATCGTGTGGTGCAGTGGTATCCATTTTTTCTGTCAAAGAGCAAAAAGCAATTCCTCGGCTATGAAGATTATTAATAATATCAAGAAGATGAATGAGGGAACGTCCTAAACGATTAAGTTTCCACACCAGTAAACAATCGTCTTTTTGCAAAAAATTTAAAGCTTCTTGCAATCCTGGACATTTATCTTTAATTCCACTCGCTTTATCTACAAAAATATGCCTCCCATCGACTCCTGCTTGGGTCAAAGCATCTCTTTGAAGATCAATAACTTGGCGTTCCCCTTCAGAAGAGACACGCATATATCCTATGAGGATACGAAAAACCTTATTTCTGCACTTTACGATAGATTTTGAATGCGACCTTGTTTCTCGTACACTTTTAGAGTGTTTTTAATGGAATTTCAAGCACACTGGCATTACTGAACGAAAACCATTTTTTTCCTCACATTCTTCTTCCAATTAATAATCAGAAAAAAATTTGCCACAAATAATAGAGCCAAATATCTCTGCACAAATGGTGTCAGTTATCTCTGCTCGTTACAGAACGCCGAAGGAAGCGGCATCTAAGTTATTAGGAGATTATTAAGAAGCTTTTCTAATTTCTGATAGACTAAGTAACTCCATTACACTTGCATGAAACCTCTTCAATATGTTATCGTATATTCGGAATTTAAATACGGATTTACGATGATATGATTCGGCGTTCTAACTATCTTGACCTAATAACTGAAGTATTTGATATTCACTCTGTTTGTGCTCTATTGGGACCTAGACAGTGTGGAAAGACAACACTTGCGCGATTATATGCGGAACAAATTTATAAAAACAAAGCAGAAGTCCATTACTTTGACCTGGAACACCCAAGGGACTTAAATGCCTTATCTTCTCCCGCACTCGCTTTAGAAGCCTTAAATGGATTAATTATTATAGATGAGATTCAACGGAGGCCGGATCTTTTTCCATATCTGCGCTATTTGTCTGATTACAGTGATAAAAAATTCTTAATTCTAGGGAGTGCGTCTCGTGATCTCATTCACCAATCTTCAGAAACTTTAGCAGGTCGCATTTCTTATATTGAATTAAATCCTTTTTGGCTTAAAGAAGTAGGAGATTTCAGGAAACACTGGCAAAGGGGAGGATTTCCCAAATCCTATCTTGCTTCTTCCGATACGGCAAGCGAACGGTGGAGATTTGATTATATAACCACCTTTCTTGAACGAGATCTGGCGAGTATAGGTTTCTCAGCTAATCCTTCACTTATGCGTCGTTTATGGGCAATGGTTGCTCATTATCATGGGCAAACAGCTAACTATTCTGAAATAGGACGATCTTTAGATCTGACAGATAAAACAATTAAACGTTACCTGGAAATATTAGAAGGCGCATTTATGATAAGGCTGCTTAAACCTTGGTTTGAGAATCTTGGTAAAAGGCAGGTGAAAAGTCCAAAAGTTTATGTAAGGGATAGTGGGCTTTTACATTCTTTATTAGACATAACATCAAGTAATTTAACAACTCACCCAAAAATTGGAGCTTCTTTTGAGGGGTACGCCCTTGAAGAGGTTATAAGATCTCTTAATTTGGATAAGGCTCAAGTTTATTTCTGGGCGACAGAGAAAGGTGCAGAATTGGATTTATTAGTCATCCAAGGAGATAAACGATATGGTTATGAGTTTAAGTTCTCGGATTCCCCTACCATTAGTAAGTCGATGCGCATTGCTCAACAAGATTTAAGCTTATCAAATCTAACGATTATTAATCCAGGTAATCACTCTTATAAGCTAGAAGAAGCAATCTCAGTTATAGGGTTAGAGAACTTTTTGGTAAGTCCAAAGACTTGAATAAAACTGTCAACACTGCCGACAGAAATTCAAGAACTTCTATTGCGTGAAAATTTACAACTGAGAATAAAAAGCTCGCACCGCCTTGTTAAGAAAACTAAAAGAAATATTTAGAAGAGACATATTGCAACCGGTTGATAGAATATACCTTATTAATCCTGTTTTGCGGGGTTGGATAAATTATTTTAGGATTGGCAACTCCAGCCAATGTTTTGGATATGTGAAGGACTGGGTTGAAAAGAAAATAAGGCATCATTTAATGAGATCGAGAAGATTGAAAGGATTTGGCTGGAAAAGGTGGAGTAGAAGTCAGCTATATGAGATGGGGTTATATAAAGATTACCAAATCATGTTATAGCTCTTTGAAAGCAAAACCAGCACAATAGGCCATAGGCTTTGATAGAAGGTATCAGGAAAGCGTAGTGCGGGAAATCCGCACGCTACGTTTGATGCGATGGGTGATGGAAACGGAGCTAACAAGCCACCGCGCCAATTATTCGACCCTACCATCGAGGAGCCCGGCTCAGCAAATGGGTAGGGCTTAGTCTACGCTTTTGCTAAATCAGCCAATCCTCTAAAACTATAGCCTATAAATCTGAAAGTTAAGGTATCAGATACTCTTTGAAGCAAGAGAAAATTTAAATGCTTGAGCTTGACAGAGTACACTCCACTTATTTAAAAAGAACAATCTAAGAAAGATGAGTGTTGCAGGCTTCAGGAATATGGCTCAATCAGATCAAGGTAAGTATTCATATGATGATGTCTTGAACTTTTGGTTTGCAGAGGAAAATAAGCCAAAATGGTTTGATAAGGATGAAAATTTCGATACGGCTATTACGGAAAATTTCACTGATTTATATAAAATCATAGCTTCAGGCGTTCTGGATCATTGGAAAGAATCAGCTCTAGGATCTTTGGCATTAATAATTACCTTAGATCAATTTTCTAGGAACATGTTTAGAGAACTGCCTGAAAGCTATGCTAAGGATTCTAAAGCCTTATCCATTACGAAATATGCAATAACCAAAAAATTGGATGAAGAATTAAGTACAGATCACAAAATGTTTTTATATATGCCTCTAATGCATAGTGAAAATTTAGAGGATCAAAAGCTATGTGTGCAATTATTTAAGGATAATCCTAAAGAAAAGCACTATGCAGAAATGCATTTAAGAATAATAGAAAGGTTTGGCAGATTTCCTCATCGAAATAATGCTTTGGGGAGAAAGTCCACAGAAGAAGAACTCCAATTTTTAACTACTCCAAATTCTTCATTTTGATTACTAATTGAGTATATAATTTGAACCATTTAGCTTCTTAACTTATACCCCCTCAAACAATCAAAAGTATATTTGGTTGTTTGAAGGGTAATTTTATACAACACTTCTAAGGAATCGCAACTTCTTTACAGTCCTCAATCAAAATGGCGTAATTGGGATGGAAAAAGCCTGGAAGGGCGCTATTTAGCCATGATGAAAAAATAAGATGGACAGGAATGGTTTCCAGTTTATTTTGGGCCTCACTAGCCGTTAAATTGTTTAACGGAGGCTGAATCCAGGCTTCGATAAAAGACCAGTTAACCTCATACGCCATACCTGCCTTTTTTTTAACGCAATTTCGGGGACGCACAATAAGCGATTTATAAC
>CAIULA010000017.1 GCA_903899945.1 uncultured Alphaproteobacteria bacterium
ATTTTAACTGGAGCATCATCATCAATTGCTTCCGAAGTAGGGGCACTTACAGAAAATCCAAGCGATGATGGTAGTAATGCAGGAGAGCCTTCAACTGAAGAAGAGGCGCCAGCACCGGCTCCTAAAAAGAAAACTGCTAACAAAAAAGCTGTTATTTCAGAAGCAGATACACCTGCAGAGAGCGAAGCACCTAAAGAGGCAAGCGAAGAAGAGATGCCGGCTTCTGACCCTGTCGAGGAAGCACCAACAGAAAAATCAAGTGATGATGCCAATAATGCACGAAAGCCTTCAACTGAAGAAGAAGCCCCAGCACCCGCTCCTAAAAAGAAAACTGCTAATAAAAAAGCTGTTGTTTCAGAAGAGGATACACCTACAGAGAGCGAATTACCTAAAGAGGCGAGCGAGGATGAGGTGCCGGCTTCCGACCCTGCAGAAGAAGCGCCAACAGAAAATCCAAGTGATGATGGTGGTAATGCAGAAGAGTCAGTTGAGCAAGAAATTCCAGTATCTTCAGTTCCAATGGTTAACAAGTCAGGGGCTAAGGCAAAATCATCAGTAGCAAATAAACCAACATTGGCTTCTGCACCAAAAGCGTCTGCGTC
Source organism: uncultured Alphaproteobacteria bacterium (assembly GCA_903899945.1). Taxonomy (GTDB): domain Bacteria; phylum Pseudomonadota; class Alphaproteobacteria; order Paracaedibacterales; family CAIULA01; genus CAIULA01. The sequence goes on from CAIULA010000017.1 coordinate 603, forward strand.
TGCATCAGCAGCCAATAAATCCAAGACACCGAGTGCGGCAAAACCAACGAGTCCGCCGACCAAGCCAGCAGCTAAGTCTGCTACTCCGGCAGTAAATAAACCTGCTGCGGTTTCAGCCCCGAAGACTGCACCAAAAGCGTCTGCGTCTGCGTCTGCATCAGCAGCCAATAAATCCAAGACACCGAGTGTGGCAAAACCAACGAGTCCGGCGACCAAGCCAGCAACTAAGTCTGCTACTCCAACAGCAAATAAACCTGCTGCGGTTCCAGCCCCGAAGGCTGCGCCAAAAACGTCTGCATCGGTGGCAAATAAATCTAAGACACCGAGTGCGGCAAAACCAACGAGTCCGGCGACCAAGCCAGTAACTAAGTCTGCTACTCCAACAGCAAATAAACCTGCTGCGACTCCAGTCCCGAAGGCCACACCAAAAGCGTCTTCGCCCGTTGCGGCTCCAGCACCGACAGCTATTAAACCAATACCTGCGACTGTGGCAAATAAATCAACACCAGCGCCGACAGCTAAACCTATATCAGCACCCGCTGCATCTAAACCAGTTCCAGCTCAACCTGCACCTACTCCAAAGGCCACACCAAAAGCCCCTGTGCCCGCTTCAACGAAACCAGCACAGGCTCCAGCTAAACCAGCTACAGCTAAATCGGCGCCTACTCAACAACCAGCGCCTACTAAGCCAGGGCAGGCAGCTAAACCTACACCAGTGCCCGCTGCGGCTAAAGCAGCTCCACCTAAATCGGCACCTACTCAACAACCAGCGCCCCTTCCACAGGCAGGACCAAAAGCTTCGGTGACTGCTGCGGCTCCAGCGCCGACAGCTATTAAACCAGCACCTGCGACGGTGGCAAATAAATCAACACCAGCGCCGACAGCTAAACCTACATCAGCACCCGCTGCATCTAAACCAGCTCCAGCTCAACCTGCACCTACTTCAAAGGCCACACCAAAAGCTCCTGCGCCCGCTTCAACGAAACCGGCACAGGCTCCAGCTAAACCAGCTCCAGCAGCTCCAGCTAAACCAGCTCCAGCAGCTCCAGCAGCTCCAGCTAAAGCAGCTCCAGCTCAAACACCGCCACCAGCGGCTAATAAGCCTGCAACGCCTACTCAACAACCAGCACCTGCTCCACAGGCTCCGCCAAAAGCTCCTGCGCCCGCTTCAACGAAACCGGCACAGGCTCCAGCTAAACCAGCTCCAGCAGCTCCAGCTAAAGCAGCTCCAGCTCAAACACCGCCACCAGCGGCTAATAAACCTGCAACGCCTGCTCAACAAACAGCGCCTGCTCCACAGGCCACACCAAAAGCGTCTGCACCGGTCCCGGCTCCAGCTAAACCAGCTGCGGCTAAAGCAGCTCCAGCTCAAACACCGTCGCCAGCGGCTAATAAGTCTGTAACGCCTGCTCAACAAACAGCGCCTGCTCCACAGGCCACACCAAAAGCTCCTGCGCCCGCTTCAACGAAACCGACACAGGCTCCAGCTAAAGCAGCGCAGGTTCCCTCTAAGCAAGAGATCAAACCCGCGCCAAATGACCCAAACAAAAGTCAGCCTGTAAAAACGAACTAAAAGCTTAGAGATGAATTAAGAAGAAATCAGCACCATTCCTAAGAACTGGCAAAAAGATGAGATATTGAATCTGTTAAGCGCTTAAAGAAGTTAGCTTTTTCAACAGATACTGCAGCGACTAATGGAATTTCTATGGGCCTTGGTAAAGCACTTGAGGTTATGATAATTTTTCCTACATTTGTTCCTTTTGAAATTGGTGCTTGAATAGGCGAGTTATATTGCAATTTAACCTTCATATCAGGACGACCAACGCGAGCCAAAGTAATAATCGCATCTTTTTCAACCGTTATGGGCATCACATTTTCTTTTCCGTTCCAGACAGGAATTTGATCAATTGTTTGACCGGCACTAAACAAGCGATAATTTGCAAAAGTGCGCATTGCCCAAGTTATCAGTTTAGTTGCTTCATCCGCACGTGCCTGCATAGAAGGCATGCCATTAATCACAAGGATGAAACGTTGTCCTTGCTGCATACACGAGGCAACCATTCCAAAACCAGCAATGTTTGTTTTTCCTGTTTTAATACCATCACAGCCTATGTTTTTATAAAGCAAAGGGTTTCTATTTCCTTGGGTGATACCACCATAAGTGAAATTTTTCTCCCCATAAAGATGACAGAATTCCGGATGGTTTTTTAATGCGTGGATAGCTATCGTTATCAAATCTTTGGCAGTTGTAAGATGTTCAGGATGAGGGAGGCCTGTCGCATTTTTAAACGTTGTCTGAGTTGCCCCCATTTGATGAGCCGTTCTCGTCATTTCAGCTGCAAAAGCAGCTTCAGTGCCCGAGAGGCCTTCAGCCAGCACAATGCAAGCATCATTTCCAGATTGGATAATGATACCTTTCAAAAGGTCTTCAACTTTAACAACATCTTTGATGTTTAAGAACATAGAGGACCCTTCAACCCGCCAGCCATTGGGACCCACAGTAATTGGAGTCTCTAAAGAAACGATTTTGTTTTTTATTTTCTCAATAGCTAAATAAGCCGTCATGATTTTCGTCATAGATGAAGGATGCATGGGTTCTTCGGCCCTTTTTTGTAAAAGCACAGTGCCGGTTTGGTAATCAACCAGCATAGCTTGTTTTGCTAAAACATCAACGTCCATCGGGATCGTGCTGTTCGGTAATTCCGGTTTTACTGTATCAGTAACCGGAGTTGCTGCATTTATTTTCTGGGACTGAAGGGCAGATGGGTTTTTTGCTTTCTCGGCGGCTACTTCTGATACGCACATTAAACAAACAAAAAGAATAAAAAGAAACCGTTTTACCAAGATAAATCTCATCATTTTAATTTTTCACAATTATTGCATCAGTTTGGCCCATTCCAGCAAGTTGATTTAAAGCAGTCTGTGCTTTTTTCTCATCCATAAAGGGGCCTAAGCGGACACTATAAAACTTTTGTCCTCCCGGGTGTATTGTTTCGATGACTTGTGCTGGATTGTTATTTTGGACTTGAAGCATTAATTTTTCAGCATTTGCCTTTTGTACAAAATCGCCTCCAACCGAAATATAAGAAGGCGTGTAAGAGACGGCTGCAATTGGCTTGGCCTTAGAAACCACAGCAGAGGCTGCTGTTTGGGGCGTTACATTTGCTGCTCCTGGACTTGCTTTTTCAAGTCCTTGCAAAAAATCATCTATCGAAGGAGGAGAAACTGATTTAGACTTTTGAGACAGTGCAGGAGCCTTACTATTCAACGACTCCGTTGGAACGATTGGACTTTTTTCAAAAGATTCATGTCCATAGCGTCCTTCGATTTCTTGGTGATAAACCTCTAGCCACGTTCTACCACTTTTATCTCTGCCTGATTTATTGCCATGTCTGGATAGGTAATCTGCTAAGGCTTTGCTTTCATTAACCAGTGATTGAACGCGCACCTTAACAACACCTTTTTGATAGGTGCCAAGGGCTTTAGCTGCTCCCATTGAAAGGTCAATAATTCGGCCGTCATAAACAAACGGACCTCTATCATCAACCAGAACGACTACTGATTTTCCAGTTTTTACATCTGTAACCCTAACAATTGTTGGAAGAGGTAGTGTTTTGTGGGCTGCGGTCATGGCATCTTGATTAAATGTTTCACCATAAGGCTTTGGTTTACCATGAAATCCTGGACCGTACCAGGAAGCAAGGCCAACCTCATCATATTCATAATGGTTTTGAGGATGATGCCATGAGCCTCTGACAAAATAAGGTTTGCAGGATTTGCAAACGCCTGTAACGCTTGTGCGGTTGCCAGACCCTCCACCACCGCATCCCGATAGGATCAAAAGAGCAAAAAAGCAGAAAAAAAACTTTACCACAGCAATTGTTTTTGAACCTCATCAAAACTGATTACATTTTTAATTGGTCCTAAAGTTGTTAAAGTTAATGGCGATTTAAATAACCGATCCGATAAGTTTTTTAGATCTTCTTTAGTGACATTATTAATGGATTTAATAATTTCTGCCGAAGAAAGCGGACGACCATAAATTAAAACATGATTAGCAAGACGTTCACATCGATTCGATGTACTTTCAAGGCCCATCATTAAAGATGCTTTTAGCTGGGCTTTTGCTCGATTAATTTCTGTTTCATTAAGGGTCGATCCTAAAGTTTTGAGTTGTTCGCATACAACAGGGAACAGCTCCTTAACCTCATCTTCTCCGGTGCCGGCATAGATTCCAAAAACACCAGAATCCTTGTAACTCGACATGTAAGAATAAACAGTATAAACAAGGCCCCGTTTTTCTCTGATTTCTTGAAACAAACGAGATGACATTCCGCCACCTAATAAGGTTGAAAGAACTGACAAAGCATAATAGTCCTTATGACCGTAAGGAACGCCTTCAAAGCCCAACAGCACATGAACTTGTTCAAGTTCTTTATCTTGACGATAGTCACCACCTTGATAACGCGCAGGGGTTGGGCTGTGCGAACAATCGGGTGTTAAGTTTGTAAACCCTTTTGAAACCATTTGGACTAAATCATCATGATCAATGTTGCCAGCAGCTGAAAACACCATTTGCTTAGCCCCATAATGACGTTTCATGTAATCTTTAACGGTTTCAGGTTTAAGGGATTGAATGACATCTACGGTTCCTAAAGTGGTCCATCCCATAGAATGCCCCGGAAAGCAGGTCTCTTGAAAATAATCAAAAACAATATCATCGGGAGTATCGTTAGATTGGCCTATTTCTTGGATAATAACGGATTGTTCTTTTTGAAACTCAGCCGCATCGAAAGTTGAGTACTGCAGGATATCTGAGAGAATATCAACAGCTAAGGGGGCATCTTCTTTCAAAATTCGAGCGTAATAGGCAGTTGTTTCACGGCCAGTGTAGGCATTTAAATAACCGCCCACAGCCTCAATTTCTTCGGCAATTTGCAGCGCTGTGCGACGTTCAGTTCCCTTAAAGGCCATATGTTCTAACATATGGGCAATACCATTTATGTCTTTTGTTTCATTGCGCGTGCCAACATCAAGCCAAACACCCAACGAAGCTGTTTCAACGCTGGGTATAAAGTCTGAAACAACACGAAGACCGTTAGGTAGAACTGTTGACTGAATTGTCATAACTTTTTCCTTTTGTATAAATTCACAATCAAAACTATCACAAAATAGATTAAAAGGTTAAGCCCTTGTCTTTAAGCAAATGGTTGTTTAAGAATGAAATCAGATGTTTCTCTTAAGCGATTTCTAATATGCGTTCTCTCAAAATCCTAATTCCTTTTTTCCTTTTCTTGAGCATTATTTATGCTTGGTATCATAAGCAACCTAACCTAGAGTCTTCCCCTTCTTTATCAATTGTTGTTACAATTAAACCAATTCACAGTCTGGTTTCAGCGGTTGCTGATGGTATTTTCACACCTAAACTACTAATGAATAGGAACGCTTCTCCGCATACGCATTCTTTATCTCCTGATGAAGTTCAAATGCTTCGAAGTGCCGATCTTGTTATTTGGGTGGGCGAGATTTACGAAGCCCATATGAAACAAATTCTTGAAAAAACAGTTCCTGTTCCAAAAATTTTCACTCTAAGCGATAAAGAAGGATTGATCCTATACCCTTATCGCAAAGAAAGTTTTTGGGAAGGTGAGTTTGAGGAGGCTCATGAACATTCGCATAATTGTGATTGTGGTACTTGTGATGAACATGTTCATGAAGGACATGAACACCACGGACATTCACATTCCTCTGACAGTATAGACGGACATTTATGGTTAGATCCTAACAATGCCATGATTATTGTAAACGAAGTTTCTCAAATATTAAGTCGTATCGATCCGTCTAATGCAGTGCGTTATAAAGAGAATGCAGCCAAAACAATTACAGAAATTAAACATATGGATGATGGCCTTCAAGAACGCCTTAAGCCAATTAAGGGCAAACCTTATCTTCTTTATCATGATGCAATGCAATACTTTGATCATCATTTTGGCACAAAAGCAATTGGGGCGATCACGATAGAGCCAGGACATCCTCCAAAGGCGCAGCATTTTATGAGATTAAAGACATTGCTTGGTGACAAATCATCCCCTTTTCACCCTGCGTGTATTTTTACAGAACCACAATTTGAAAATGATGCAAGTATTAACCTGGCCGAACAATTTTCTCTAAGGTATCATATGCTTGATTACTTGGGGCAAGACATTTCTTCTGGACCAAGAGCGTATTTCGAAATTATGAACCAAATGGTCGATGATTTACTAAAGGGGTTATCTTAACATTGATGCAAAAAAATCTTGCTTTTATAGCGGCTCCCACGGTAGAGGCCGAAAGATACGCAAAGCAACTCAGTGAGGGTTTGTCTGTAAACGATCCATATCATGCGGATCTTCTTGTGGTGTTTGGGGGAGATGGTTTTATGCTTCATAGTCTCCATCAATTTCAAGCTTTGGGCAAACCTGTCTATGGTATTAATTGCGGCACAGTTGGATTTTTAATGAATGAATCCAATATTAAATCTAGAGATGAATTATTAGAAAGGTTAGAAAACGCTAAGACGACCTTTTTGCATCCGCTTAAGATGAATGTTGAAACTTGTGATGGGAAGACAGCCGTTTATCATGCAATTAATGAAGTATCTTTATTACGCCAAACTTCGCAAGCAGCAAGGATTCGGATCTGTATTAATGACATTATTCGATTAGAGAGCTTAGTTGCTGATGGCATTATTCTAGCGACTCCTGCCGGAAGTACAGCTTATAACCTTTCGGCACGCGGACCTATTTTACCACTTGATGCACAGCTCTTGGCGTTGACTCCCCTTAGCGTTTTTCGTCCTCGTAATTGGCGTGGTGCTTTACTTCCCAATACAGCTAAAGTTAGGTTTGAAATTTTGGATGCCGATTTTAGAGGCGTTAGTGCTACGGCTGATGACAGGACGGTTTCATCTGTAAAAATTGTTGATGTTTTTCAAGATACAAGTGTTAGTTACAATCTTCTTTTTGATCCCGGTCATAATCTTGAAGAGAGAATTTTAAGAGAACAATTTGAGTATTAAGCACTAGTTCTATTATCTTGAGAAGAAATTTCATAATGCTTTTTCCATTGCGGAAGAGAACGGATAATGACAAATCCTCCTAAGGTAACAAGACCGATAAAGATCCCGAGTGAATAAAAAGTTCCACTATAGATGTATCCTAAAAATTCCAAGACGATGGCGATAATGATTAAGCGTCCTGCAGATACCAAAGCTGCAGCTTTGCCTTTGTCTTCTGGGAAAATACTTAAAGATATTGGATAGAGGATATTAACAGGAAATACCAAGCCAAGAGTATGTACGACCATTAGGGCAGTAATAATCATGGGATGGTCAGGGATAAACATGCCTGTGAAAAGTAAGGAAAGAGCGCCAAGAGTGGTAATGATTGTTCCTACTTTTAAGCATTTTGTGGGTCCATAGCGTTTTAGAAATAGGGGACTAATCGTACTGATTAAAGCAAAAGCACCTGCAGTTACGCCTTGATAAAATCCAAAGTGCTCTAATTTGACGTTTAAATCTTCCATATACAAAATGGGGGATATTCCAATAAACACCCAATATCCTGAAATAGCAAAACAGATAGCAAAAACATATTTCATCAGTAATTTTGATTTCATTAAGGGGATGTAAGATGTCAGAGATACCTTAGCGGCTGGGTTGGGTTTGTCATGGGGAAGTGCCCAATAACATAAACCAAATGAGATAATGCTAATGGCAAAAAGAACAAAGAAATTGCCTCTCCATCCATAATATAAGTTAACAAAGCTACCTATCACAGGGGCTAGAGCCATTGAAAAGGCAATGAGTCCGTTCATGGTCCCCATTAAAGATGCTTGTCGTTCTAGGGGATAAACGTCGGCAATGATGACAAAGGCTAGAACAGCAGGGCCGCTCATTCCAAGGCCTTGTAATAATCTGCCTAAAATAAGAATCCAATATGTGGGGGCGGCTAAGCAGAAAATGCTACCGACAATAAAAATAATGAGACTGCCAAGAATAATGGGCCTTTTTCCATAACGATCACCCAAAGGGCCCACATAAAGAGAGCTAGCACAATAACCAACAAAGTTCATGCTCAAGGTTAATTGAACCATGAAGGGAGTGAGTCCAAAGTGACGCTGTAGTTCGGGAAAGCTAGGAGTAAAAATATCAACTTCAGCGCCAGCTAGAATAATTGTGAAAACAATAGCAACAAGCAACAACATTAGGAAAAGTAGTGATATCTTTACAAAATTAAACTATTGTAAAAACTATACGAGCTTGAAAAAAGTAAATCTATAGTTAATTTTTTTAAAATTATTAGATCATAGGGCCCTTAAGTTTCTTTTATTTCAAGGGATAGCCGATAAGAGCGGTAGTAACAAAGCTGTTCTTGATGCTTGTAATCAAGGAATGTAAGAGGACAAAACGATTGAAATTCGCCAAATCAAATATCTGAACAATATCCTTGAGCAAGACCATCGATTCATCAAAAACGAACACGGCTAACTCTTGGGTTTAAAAACTTTTATTCAGCTGCAGCGACAATTACAGGCATACGAAATATTCGCATAATTCAAAAAAGGACAAGTTCAAGGATGCGATTCAGTCCAATCTACTTTTCAAAACTTTTGTGCTGTAATGGCGTAGCTATGCCTAGATGGTCATATTTTCTGAAAATTTACAACTGACTCTAGCAGATGCGACAGAACCTATGAAGAGATGGGCGTTTCAAAGCCAGAGGCTGCAAAGCGTGGGTGGGCTACTGTTAGTAAAATGTATGGCGTGAGAGCTAAAGGCGGTTCTGGCTATAAGGAAATAATTGATAAATCACCTTCTGTAAAAGGAGGTCGTAAGAGCGGAAAAGCAGCAGGAAAGAAAAAGGCCGCTTAATTGGACTAATTTATATAAGAAATGTCGCCCTTCGTTTAAATTAGTCCACAGTAACCACTATCTCACAAAAAAGCTAAGTGCCATAAAAGGTCTAAACTAACACACATAAAACTTAATTCCCTTCATCCTTGTAGATGTGTCTCCTTATTTCAACAAAAAGTCACTATACTTAAAAAATACAAGCGTACCGAGTAATAGGGCAACAACTATAGTTCCACCAACTAGATATATGTTAATTTTTTTTTGTGAAAGCTTTTCTAAAGGAGGTGGACTGATCTCTTTGATGCCGTGATAAAATTTAAGATATGTTTTGAGGATTTTTTCTTCATCCCATTCTTCTTTGGCAAGAGAACATTTAATTGCAGTTAGATTGGCTGCAACATTAAGCTTAGCCTCCGTCAATGCTTCTGCTCTTTCAAGAAATTTACTAGGAATTTCTGATATCGGCATTAGAACCTCCTAAATTACAAAGAATGCTTACATTGAAACTTAATTATGTTTACTAATATTTATAGATATTTGTAAATACAGATTATTAGACCGTAGAGGCAATGCTACCAGATGACTGAAGCTTAGCTAAAAGTCCCTTTAGTTCCTGGCTTGATAACCCTAGGCATCTTAAGACGAATTGGGTATATTTAATCTATTAAATTATTAGCGATTGTTTTTAAAAAATGCCTAAAAATGGCCGTCATGTCCGAATTGCTCCTTCTCTTTTAGCTGCTGATCTTTTGAACCTTCAAAAGGAAATAGAGATGCTCACAAGTGCAGGGGCTGATTGGATTCACCTCGATATTATGGACGGTCATTTTGTTCCTAATTTAAGTTTTGGTTCTGATTTTGTTCGTCATATCAGGGCTGTTTCTTCTTTGCCAATCGATGTACATTTAATGATTGCGCCAACAGATGCTTTTATTGATCAATTTGCTATTGCGGGTGCAAGTTGTTTAACCATCCACCCTGAGGCGGGATACCATACACATCGAAGTTTACAAAAAATTAAAGATCACGGTATCAAAGCTGGTCTTGCTCTTAATCCAGGAACGCCCATCCAGGTTGTCGTTTCGCTTTTAGATATGCTGGACCTTGTTTTGATTATGACAGTCAATCCTGGGTTTGGAGGGCAGAAATTTATTACTTCTCCCTTGGAAAAGCTGAAAGAATTACGCGCGCTTATTGACGCAAAAAACTTGCCAATTTTAATCGAAGTTGATGGAGGCATTAATGATCAGACAGCACCTGATGTTTTAAAAGCAGGGGCGGATGTTTTGGTTGTTGGGAATTATATCTTTTCTAAAGATCACCCTGTGTCTGTTCAAGTTTACCGCTCGCGCATAGAATCTTTGGGTAAAAAATAAACTGATGTTTAATCCTCTAAATTACCTTTATAAGGGCCTGCATAAGTTATTTAAGACGAACCTTTTATACGGGATATCTTTATTTGGCCGCTCAACATCCGAACTGATAACAATTCCAACTGATCCTTGGCCTGGCCATCTTCAAATAGCGCAAAGGTTATTAGATGGGTCTTTTCCTATTGATGGAAAATTGATTCCTTTAAAAGAATATCTATCTTATTTAGCCTGTTCCAAGACGTGTCCGCCAGCTTTACTAAGTCGCCTACATAGTTTTGAATGGCTCAGAGATCTTAGGATTGTGAATACGAATCCTAGCCGAAAGTTTGCTCGAGGGTTGGTGAGTCATTGGATTGATCACAATCATTCCATTATAAAAAAGAGTTGGCTGATACCTGCTTGGAGTAATAGCATTGCAGGGACTCGTCTTGCAAATTGGGTGGCTTTGTATGATTTTTTTGGGGCAACGGCCAATGATTCGTTTCGTCAGGCGTTTTTTAAAAGTCTCATTCGACAGTACCGTTACTTAAGAAGAAATTACAGTGTCAAAGAAGACCCTCTAGAGGTATTTCTAACTTTGAAAGGATTGATTTTTTGTGCTTGTACTTTGCCACGTCAAAAACATCGAATTCCTAATTTTTTGAAGGAATTACAATTCGTTTTACAAAAACAACTCTTACCTGATGGAGGGCATATCAGCCGCTCTCCCTTAGTTCAATTTATTTTGCTTCGTGATCTAATTGATATACGTCTTCTTTTAAAAGGAGCTGAACTTGAAGATCCGCTTTTTATTCAACAAGCTATCCATGCTATGGCCCCACTGGTAAGGCTGTTTCGTCATGGAGACGGAGGTCTGGCTAGTTTCATGGGAAATAATAATCCATACAACATGGGAATCGGTACGAATGATATTTCTCCTGGGTCGGTTGATATGGCTTTATCTTTAGCTGATGTGAGAGGTCGTCCCCCTGGAAGAGCCCCGCATATTGGATTTGAAAGATGTGTCAGTAAAGCCGGTCTTGTGCTTTTAAATGTCAAGCCATCTTTATATGATCTTCCGTCTTTTATGCGCAGTGAAGAGCCGGGAATTAATATTCTCGATTTTGAATGGAGCTCAGGGCGTCAAAGGATCGTTAGTCGATCTGATGCTGTGATTCAACTTGCCGATCATTCTTGGTTACAGATCAAAGACGTTGACAGCAATCAGCCTATCGTTAAAAGGCATAATAAAGATAAAAATGGTTATATCGAAGTAGAGCTTGAAAAAACAATCTATGATTTAACGTATCATCATAAGCGCCAGCTTTATTTGGCCCCTGAAGAGGGGGATTTTAGGGGGCACGATACTTTTACACTCTCAAAGTCGTCAATGGGGGCGATTCGATTTATCTTTTCCAATACGGTACAAATTGTTTCAGATAATCCTCAGCGAATTCGGATTCGGACTCGTCCATCTGACGAAGAGGTAAATCTTCATAAAAAAAATAAACGCTCATATCAAATTTGGCGTTTTATAGCGAGTGGATGTGAAAATATTATCTGTCAAACCTCAGCTGAAACGGGACTATCTTATTTATTGCTTTTGACTCCTTTAGTCGCGGATAAAAGCCATACGATTAAGTGGGCTTTTCATTTAGAAACTGGAGCTGTAGAGTAAATTTGACGTATTTATACAAATTTTTAGAATTTTTTTAAAAAAAATGTAAATAATGATTGAACAAAATTTAATGAATAATTATAACTTTATGAAAATAGATTGTTTTTAAAAAGGATTAAATAATGACCGAATCTTTAACACATGCTGAATTACTTAATTATACCAGCCAGATTGTGGGGGCATATATATCCAATCATTCGATTGCGCTAGAAGAGATGCCTTCGGTTATTGCTAGAGTTTATCAAACGCTATCGGATGCAAATCGAAATCCAAGTAGTTTGAAAAGTAGGACACCTCTGGTTCCTGCCGTGCCAATTGAAGAATCAGTGACGGATGAATATATTGTTTGTCTTGAAGATGGTAAGAAGTTGCAGATGTTAAAGCGTCATCTTAACACAGTTTATAAGATGTCTTTGGATCAATACAAAGAACGCTGGGGACTTCCTATTGATTATCCTGTGGTTTCTCCGAATTACGCAAAAAGACGTAGCCAAATCGCGAAAAATACAGGTCTTGGCATCAATGGTCGTCGCCGCCGAAACTTAAAAGTTGTTGTTGGACAGCACAGCGATGAAGGTCAAAATCAAATGGCGATCTTAGCTCAAAAAAGTTAAAATACTCTTGGTATTCTTTTGTTAGGAACTTGTTTTTATAAAACTTATTAAAACAGATTCCTGACTACATCTTTATTATATACAAAAAATAGTTTTGCTTTTATTTTGGTACAAATCTTAAAATCTATTAAATAGCAAATCCAATAATGTCAAAAAGACTTTATATAAAAACTTACGGATGTCAGATGAATGTTTATGATTCTGACAGAATGATCGACTTACTCAAACCTTTGGGGTATGAACTTACTGAAGAGCCCTCAGAGGCAGATATTGCTATTTTAAATACATGCCATATCAGAGAAAAGGCCGAGCAGAAAGTTTATTCGGATTTAGGTCGTCTTAAACTGCAACAAGATCAGCGCCGCCTTGAAGGCAATGATATGTTAATTGGTGTGGGCGGGTGTGTTGGTCAAGCAGAGGGGGCAGAGATTATTAAGCAAGCCCCTTATGTCAGTATGGTATTTGGTCCGCAAACTTATCATCGTTTACCTGAAATGATAGCGCAGCTTGTTCGTCAAAAAGATGCCAATAGTAAAAAACGTTCGCGCGGCCTTGTGGATACAGATTTTCCTATTGAAAGTAAATTTGATAGTTTAACTCCCCCTACAATTTCCCCTGCTTCGGCGTTTCTAGCAATCCAAGAGGGATGTGATAAATTTTGCACTTTTTGTGTTGTTCCTTATACTAGAGGGGCTGAATTTTCAAGGCCTGCTCTAGAAATTATTGAAGATGCGAAACGTCTTGTTAGTTTGGGTGCGGTTGAAATTACTTTGTTAGGGCAAAATGTAAATGCTTATCATGGAGCAGCACCTTATGCTTCTGTGCATGGAAAAAATGAGTGGGGACTTGCAAGACTAATACAAGAACTTTCTAATATCGAAGGATTAAAGCGCATCCGTTACACAACATCGCACCCAAGAGATGTGGATCAAGATTTAATCGATGCGCATAGGGATATTCCTCAATTGATGCCGTTTATTCATTTGCCCGTTCAATCTGGCAGCGATCGTATTTTGGAAGCTATGAACCGTAAACACAGCGCAAAGGATTATTTAAAAATCATTGAACTCTTTAAAAAAGCTAGAGAAGACATTGCTTTTTCTTCTGATTTTATTATTGGTTTTCCTGGTGAAACAGACGCAGATCACAAAGCGACACTTGCGCTTATTGAAGAAGTAAAATTTGGGCAAGCTTATTCTTTTAAATATAGCGTTCGTCCCGGAACCCCAGCCGGTGCGATGGAGCTGCAGGTGGAAGAAAAAGTTAAATCGATGCGTCTTCACGAATTACAACACTTGCTAGGTGACCATCAATTGTCGTTTAATAAAAGTAAGATTGGAACGATTCAACCGGTCTTATTTGATCGTAAAGCAAAACTTGAAGGGCAAATGTTGGGTAAAACGCCATATATGCAATCCGTTCCTATGATGATACCGGAAAGGCTTTTTGGTAAGATTGTGGACGTTAAAATTGAAGATGGTTACGCGGGAAGCCTGGCAGGATCTATTGTAACTGAAGAATATATTGGTAACATTAACCCTTCACATAATGGACAAGAGAGGGAAATCCCAGTTTGAGTAGCACAATATCAGAACCGAATTACTTTTTAGAATTTAGAGATAATCACCTTTTATCACAGTTGGTGGGGCCGCAAGATCGTTATCTTTTGCAATTGGAGCAACGATTGGGTGTCACGTTAGCATTGCGTGGTAATAGGGTTGCTATTAGTGGTAATGAACCTGAAGTGACTTTTGCCAAGAATGCTCTTCAGCATCTTTATAATGAACTTTCTAAGGGGCATATCGTTGAGATGTCCGAAATAGATACGGCTATTATGTTAGCAACTACCAAATCTTCTATTCCCAATGGCGATGTTCATCCGCAGGAACACGAAGTATCAATTGCTACCAAGAAAAGAATCGTTTTCCCTCGTAGCCCAAGGCAGGCTGACTATATAAAAGCCATGCAAAATAATGACATGGTTTTTGGAATTGGCCCTGCTGGTACGGGGAAAACTTATTTAGCTGTAGCAACGGCTGTATCGCTTTTTTTAGCCGGGAAAATTGATCGTATTATTTTAACCCGCCCTGCGGTTGAAGCAGGAGAACATCTTGGGTTTTTACCTGGTGACATGAAAGAAAAAGTGGATCCTTACCTAAGGCCTCTTTATGATGCCTTGAATGATATGCTTCCCCCTGATCAAGTCTTAAAGCTTTTGAGTAACGGTGAGATTGAAGTGGCTCCTTTGGCATTTATGCGTGGGCGGACATTATCGAATGCATTTGTTATTTTGGATGAGGCCCAAAACACAACTGTCATGCAAATGAAAATGTTCTTAACGCGCCTAGGTAGTCATTCACGAATGGTCATTAATGGCGATATGACGCAAATTGATTTACCTGGTGGTGTCACGTCTGGTCTCAATCAAGCTGTAACTGTTTTAAAAAACATTCATGAGATTCATTTCACAATGTTTGATGAAAGCGACGTTGTTCGTCACCCGCTGGTTGGTAAAATTGTTCATGCCTATGATCAGTACACAAAGAAGCACCCATCGTAAATCATGAGTCATGAAATTGCCCTACAAATTTCCCACGATCCTTGGTTAGCATGGTATACAATTGATGAATGGCAAGATCGTATTCAAAATATTATCGAAGGCACTTTAAAGGCAATTAAATGGCGTCATTCTAGTGAAATTAGTGTGCTTTTAGCTGATGATGCTTACTCAAGAGAGCTCAACCATTCTTACCGCGGGAAAGATAGCCCAACAAATGTGCTTTCTTTCCCGGCTTTGACACGAGAAGAGTTAGAAAAAGTATCCTATAAACAACCTCCGATTATATTAGGTGATATTGTGTTAGCGCTTGAAACTGTGCTAAAAGAGGCGGAGCAGCAGAAAAAACGCTTTTTGGATCACATTACGCATCTCATTGTTCATGGCACATTACATTTGCTTGGATATGATCACGTGGAAGACACACAGGCCGATGCAATGGAGGCTTTGGAGGTTTCTATTTTAGAAAATTTAGGCATTAGCGACCCATATCAATAATGAAAAATTATAACTTTTCCCGACAAAGAGTACCCTTACATAGCATGTGGCAATTTTTTAAAAATTTATCACGAAAACTTAAACTGAGTGATAGTGATAATAATCTACGAGAAGCCCTGGAAGAACTTATTGAAGAAAGCACAGAAGAGGAACCATCCATTGCCTCTGATGAACGCCAGTTGCTTGGAAACGTTCTGAACTTAAGGGATTTAACAGCTTATGATGTCATGATCCCAAGAGCTGACATCATTTCAGCGCCAATCACGATCACAGCCACAGAACTCGTGGCGCAGTTTGTTAAAACTGGAGTCACCAGATTGCCGATTTATCGTGAGAACCTGGATCATGTCGTAGGTATGGTACACATCAAAGATGTTCTTGGATGGCTGCAAAGTAAAAAAGCGCTTAAAATCAATACGTTAATAAGAGAAGTTTTATTTATATCGCCTTCGATGCGCACTCTTGATCTTTTGCTTCAGATGCGTGAAACCGGAAGCAAAATGGCCATTGTTGTTGATGAATACGGCGGTGTGGACGGGCTTGTGACCTTTGCCAGTCTTATTGAAGAAATTATTGGTGACATTCAAGATGCTCATGACCAAGCACCGACAAGCCATGTTGTCGTTAGGGCCGATGGTGCCGTTGTGGCAGACGCAAGGACGACTTTAGAGGAATTGGAAGAAGCCCTTTCAAAAAAGCTGCCGTTAAATGAGCATGATGAAGAGGACATCGATACCCTTGGTGGGTTGGTGGCGTTCTTAGCAGGCCGAGTGCCTATTAGAGGCGAATTGGTCACCCATCCGTCCGGCATTGAATTTGAAGTTTTGGATGCAGATCCAAGGCGAGTCAAAAGGTTATGCCTTAGGAAATTACCTCAGTAATTTTAACAGCATATATTTTTAGTATTTTAAAAAATTAAAACGATATTTTGTATATTTTTTCGTAAAAGGCACACTGATCCCGTGTTTCCCTCAAATCCCCAAGTGACAGAACGTTTTTTTTAAAGTATTCTAAGGCCCTACTTAGGATGCTCAATTTTTTATGTCGCAAATAAATTCTATTCATGATGTTGATTTTGAAAAAGCGTTAAGCGAACGTTACCTGGCCTATGCTTTGTCAACGATTATGTCCAGATCGCTGCCGGATGTTAGGGACGGATTAAAACCTGTGCACAGGCGGCTGATATATGCGATGCAGCAGCTAAAGCTGAATCCCAATTCTGGTTTTAAAAAGTGTGCCCGCGTAGTGGGTGACGTTATGGGTAAGTTCCACCCACACGGCGATTCAGCAATCTATGGTGCCCTGGTCAGATTGGCTCAGGATTTCTCAGTAAGGTATCCTTTAATCGAGGGACAGGGGAATTTTGGTAACATCGATGGTGATGGGGCAGCCGCTATGCGGTATACTGAAGCCAGGCTAAGTGACGTTGCGATTTCCTTAATGGAAGGTCTGGAAGAAAACGCTGTTGATTTCCGGCCAACCTATGACGGCGAAGGGGAAGAACCGATTGTTTTCCCGTCCGCTTTTCCAAATCTGTTAGCCAATGGTGCCACCGGGATTGCTGTGGGTATGGCAACGTCTATCCCGCCTCATAATCTCGATGAGATTTGTAAGGCTTTGATTCATTTGATTGATCATCCCGAATCGACGGTTCGTGACCTGATGAGTTTCATTCCGGCACCTGATTTTCCAACAGGCGGTGTGTTGGTTGAGGATGCTGAATCTATTTTAAAATCTTATGAAACGGGTAGGGGAAGCTTTCGCCTAAGGGCCAATTGGCAAGTCGAAGAACAAAAGGGCGGCCTTTATCGGATTGTGGTGACCCATATTCCTTATCAGGTTGAAAAGTCTAAGCTGATTGAGAAAATTGCAACGCTTTTAAATGATAAAAAATTGCCGCTTTTAGATGATGTATTGGATGAATCAACTGATGAAATTCGTTTAGTTCTGCAGCCAAAAAGCCGCAACGTTGATGCTGCAGTTTTGATGGAAACATTGTTCCGTGCCACAGACCTTGAAGTGCGTATTCCATTAAACATGAATGTTTTGGACCATCAGAACGTACCAAAGGTGATGTCCATAAAGGAAGTTTTACAGGCTTTTTTGGACCATCGATTAATTGTCGGGCAACGTAGAACGAGTCATCGTCTTCAGCAAATTGCTGAACGCCTGGAAATCTTGGGCGGGTATTTGATTGCTTACCTTAATTTGGATGAAATCATTCGCATCATCCGTGATGAAGATGATCCCAAAACCGTAATGATGGAAAAGTTTGGCCTTACCGCTAATCAAGTTGAAGCCATCTTGAATATGCGCCTTCGGTCACTTCGCAAACTGCAAGAAATTGAAATTCGAAAAGAATATGATACCTTAGAAAAAGAACGAAAATCTTTAGAAAAACTTTTGGCGAGCCCTAAACTACAATGGCAAAAGATTGGCTTTGAGCTTGAATCTTTGCGCAAAAAATTCGGCCAAGATACGGCATTGGGTGCGCGCCGCACGATGCTTGCAAAAGCTCCTGAAGCTATTGATATTCCATCCATGGATGCAATTGAAAAAGAAGATGTCACGGTTATTTTATCCGCTAAAAACTGGATCAGGGCTATCAAAGGTCATCAAGCGACAGATTTGAAATATAAAGAGGGCGATGCCGAACGATTTGTTTTAACGGCCCAAACAACAGACAAATTGTTGCTGTTTGCAACCAATGGCCGGTTTTATACGCTTGGTATTGATAAATTGCCCAGAACTCGAGGGCATGGTGAACCGTTACGCTTGCTGGTTGACCTTGAGAACACCGAAGATATCTTAAGTGCATTTGTTATAAGCCCAGAGGCCCAGGCGCAATTTCTTTTAACCGCAACCGATGGACGTGGTTTTGTGGTGAATGCAAAGGACGCATTAGCCCAAACCAAAAACGGTAAACAGGTGTTGGTTTTGGGAGATGGCGAAAAGGCCCAAGCTTGTATTCCTATCACAGGGGATCATATTGCCATTATTGGTGAAAACCGTAAATTATTGGTGTTTCCGATTCAAGAGATTCCAACCATGACCAAGGGGCGTGGGGTGACTCTCCAAAAATATCGCGATGGCAAGATGAGTGATCTGACTATCTTTTCCTTAAGCAATGGGCTTACCTGGACGAGAGCAGGCAAAACCATCACCGAAAAAGATTTACGCACCTGGCAGGGCCGAAGAGCTGGTTCTGGCAGATTGGCGCCAATTGGATTTCCAAGAACAAATAAGTTTGGTTGAGCTTAAGTCTTTCATCTAAACTTTGACTTTTTTAATAAACCAGTTAAACTAGACCAATTAGTTAGACTGGTTTATTGAAGATGATATAAAGCTCCTAGCGCCTAGGACTGCACCGCTTTCTGTTCGTGTAAGTTATTGAGCTTCTAACTTTTCGTTGCAGCTCTGCTCAAGCGATCATTAATGGCAAGACCTAATCCTTCATGGGGAATGGGCATAACAGCGATACCATTGAATTTTGGATTATCTAAATCTCTTAACATAGAAAATAAGTTAGATGCGGCTTCGCTCAGGTTGCTACTAGGGCTTAAATTGAGGATAGCATTCTCTGCATGCCCGAATCCTAAAAACGCTTCGCCATGTAATGGCTTAACTACATTCAAACGCAATGGCAAGCTGGGGGCATAGTGGCGTTTAAGCATGCCAGGAGCTTTAATCGTTGCGGATGGATCATTGTGCCTTAAAACAGGGAGCTTTAAAACGTCTTCGATTTCCTCAACAGTTGCTCCGCCGGGCCTTAACAAAACTGGTTGATCCTGGGTCATATCTAAAATTGTCGACTCAAGGCCAATTTGACAAGCTCCACCATCTAAAATAAAAGGGGCATTTTCACCAAAGCTCATCCGAACATGCTCTGCTGTTGTTGGGCTGATATGATTGGAACGATTAGCACTGGGGGCTGCAAGTGGCTTTCTGAATTGTCTTAAAAGTTCTAAAGCTATGGGGTGGGCTGGAACGCGAACAGCAACTGTGTCTAGGCCAGCGGTTGCAAGGTGTGAAAGGTTTGTATTTTCCAGGCGCGGTAAAACCAACGTTAAGGGGCGATGATAATCTAAGCCCCAAAAATGCTTTGCGAGTAATTCTGCTGTTTTTGAAAAGTGAACATATTTTTTAGCGGCTTCGATATCGGGAAAATGCGCAATTAGGGGATTAAAACTAGGTCTGTTTTTCATTTCATAGATTTTAACAATGGCCTGATCCGTTGTTGCATCAGCGGCAAGGCCGTACACAGTTTCTGTTGGCATAGCGACAACGTCGCTTTGATGCAGTAAATTACAAGCTTTTTTGATAAGGGTATAATCGATTTCAAAAGTCATAAAGCGCTTTATTTAATGTGAAGGTAAATCAAAGTAACTGTGATCAGGAACCCATCTTTTACAATAAATCCTAAAAAGAAACCATACAAAATTATTAGAAACTCAGGATTTTGGTTGAATAAATTTGCGATTAAGGTTAAGTTTACAGCAGTTGCGTCCTTAGCTCAGCTGGATAGAGCGGCGGCCTTCTAAGCCGTAGGTCAGAGGTTCGAATCCTCTAGGACGCGCCATTGTACTATTCCAACGAAATCATTCGTTTAATTTCCAACAAGGCTGTAAAGTCCTTGTTCAGTTTAAGGTTTTGTCTCAAAAATGACTTCTATTCGTAATATCGCCATCATTGCCCACGTTGACCATGGGAAAACAACCCTCGTTGATACTATGCTCAAACAAAGCGGAATTTTCCGTTCTAATCAAAACGTTGCTGAACGTGCCATGGATTCTAACGATTTAGAGCGGGAACGTGGAATTACGATTCTTGCAAAGTGTACCTCGTTATCTTGGAAGGACGTGCGCGTTAATATCGTTGACACTCCCGGACATGCGGACTTTGGCGGAGAAGTTGAGCGAATTTTGAGTATGGTTGATGGTGTGGTATTGCTGGTTGACGCTGCCGAAGGTCCGATGCCGCAAACTAAATTCGTTTTAAGCAAAGCTTTAAAATTGGGGCTAAAACCAATTGTTGTGATCAATAAAATCGATCGTCAAGATGCTAGACAAAATGAAGTTTTGGACGAAATTTTTGATCTTTTCATGGCACTTGACGCAAATGATGAACAGCTTGATTTTCCAGTTATTTATGCATCTGGCCGTGGCGGTTGGGCGGTCAGTGATTTAGATCACGAAAGAAAAGATATTGAACCGTTGTTTGATTTAATCTTATCGCATGTTGCAGAGCCGGAAGCTGATAAAGAGGGTCCTTTCTCAATGTTGATCACAACTCGTGAATATGATCCTTATTTAGGGCGAGTTCTAACGGGCCGTATCAAAAGCGGTATTGTGAAATTAAATATGCCCATTAAGGTTATGGATCGTGAAGGAAATTTGGTTGAGTCAGGACGTATTTCAAAACTTCTCACATTCCGTGGGCTTGAGCGTGTTCCTGTCGAAATGGCAGAAGCCGGCGACATCGTAGCGCTTGCAGGCCTTGAAAAGGCAACGGTTTCAGAAACGATTGCTTCTCCTGAAGTCACAACTCCGATTCCAGCGCAGCCGATTGATCCGCCAACATTGGCAATGACATTCTCTATTAATGATTCTCCTTTAGCGGGGAGAGAAGGAACAAAGTTAACATCACGTGTTGTTCGTGATCGCTTAATGAAAGAAGCTGAAGGCAACATCGCAATTCGTATTACCGAAACCGAAGATAAAGATGCTTTTGAGGTTGCGGGGCGCGGTGAATTACAGTTAGGTGTTTTGATTGAAACCATGCGTCGTGAAGGTTTTGAATTATCAATTAGCCGTCCTCGCGTGCTTTATAAAACAGATGAAAATGGCCAGCGCTTGGAACCTATTGAAGAAATCCAGATTGACGTTGATGATGAATATGTGGGCGTTGTTGTTGAATCCTTGAGCCAACGCAAAGCGGAAATGCAAGATATGCGCCCATCCGGCGGTGGTAAAACCAGAATCATTTTTTATGGCCCATCGCGCGGTTTGATTGGTTATCATGGCCCGTTTTTAACTGAAACACGTGGAACTGGTATTATGAGCAGAGTATTCCATTCTTATGGACCATACCGCGGTGCTGTAGGAGGGCGCCATAACGGCGTTCTGATTTCAAATGGTGATGGGGAGGCTGTTGCTTATGCACTTTGGAATTTGGAGGAACGTGGTGTGCTTTTCATTTCTGCGGGTACGCAAGTTTATGAAGGCATGATCATCGGTGAAAATAGCCGTGATAATGATCTTGAAGTTAATCCATTAAAAGCAAAGCAATTAAGTAACGTTCGTGCTTCTGGAAAAGATGAAGCTATTCGCTTAACTCCTCCAAGACTGATGACATTGGAACAAGCGATTGCCTATGTCGAAGATGATGAGAGGGTCGAAGTAACGCCAAAATCTATCCGTATTCGTAAAGCGACCCTTTGTCCGCATGAACGTAAAAAAGAAGAAAGAAAGGCGAAGGATTAGGCATTCGCATTGCTGGAAAGAGTTGTAAAAGACGGGGATTTTTTGCAACGTTTCCTGTTTTACGTGCTAAAAGAAATGAAACTTAGCTTGAAAAAGCTAAGTAATTTGTTACATATTGTTCTATAGTAAATAGGTCTTTACTTTGACACAGGTGGTACTATGCATAGCTATTGGTTTCAAAATGATTACTCACATTACGGTCGATTTAGCAACTTTACCAAAAAAAACCTAATCGCACCTGATACCAATTTACGAAAAAGAAAGCCTCTATCACCATGAGTAATTTAAAAAAAATTCTAATTAGTCTTACAGTTGTTGCTTTAATTGTATTATCCCTCAAATACCTTTCCCATAAACAAGATTCAGTTTCGCTATCTAAAGATAATCTACCTATCATCGCTATTACACAAATCGTTGAGCATCAAGCCCTTGACCAAGAACGTGAAGGTGTTATTGATACTCTTGCCAAAGCTGGCTACATCGATGGTCAAACTGTCAAAATTATTTATCAAAATGCTCAAGGCAACATTGGAACTGCGGCACAAATCACAACGCAGATGATTAGCCTTAAACCAAAATTAGTTTTGGCTCTTTCAACTCCATCTGCACAAGCGGCGCTTGGCCCTTGTTTGGCACAAAACATTCCTTTGGTGTTCAGCACGGTGACTGATCCTTTAGGGGCAAAGCTTGTCAAAGATTTGTATAAAAGAACGGAAGCCGTTACGGGGGTTAGCGACAATTTACCGATAGAATCGCAAATTCAGCTTGTACAGGATTTTATCCCAGGCCTTAAAACCTTAGGAATCATTTATAACGCAGGCGAGGTGAATTCGGTTAAAATGGTCAAGGCTATGCACGAAGAAGCTTCTAAGAGAGGTATTCAGATTGTAGAAGCCGTTGCTGGTAAAACAAGTGATGTTGTTTCTGCTATGAATAATTTGGTTGGCAAGGTGCAAGCTGTCTATGTTCCCAATGACAATACAGCTGTTGCTGCTATGAACGGTATTGTGCAAATCGGTGAAAAACATAAACTTCCGGTGTTTGCGGGTGATACGGGTTCTGTTGTGGCGGGAGCAGTGGCGACTCGTGGATATGATCGCTTTTTGTTGGGCAAAAAAGCAGGTGAACTTGTTTTAAAAATTCTAAATGGTGTACCAGCTGGCGATTTGCCTGTCGAAGTGAATCATCCTTTATCCTTAATGATCAATAAGGCCGCAGCAGAAAGAATGGGCGTTACCATTTCCCAAGCTTTGCTACAAACAGCAACGGTAATTGGAGACTAATTATGAATTGGATTCAATTTACTGGCTCTGTAGAGATGGGGCTTATTTATAGTTTGGTTGCTTTTGGAGTATACTTGTCTTTTCGTACCTTGCAGTTTCCAGATCTAACAGTAGATGGTAGTTTTACCCTTGGTGCTGCTGTCTTTGCTTCGCTTGTAACAGTTGGAGTTGATCCCGGTATAGCAACATTAGCAGCTATTTTTTCTGGTGCTTTTGCTGGCTTCGTAACCGCATGGCTATCAACCCACCTTAATATGCTGAATCTTTTGGCCGGTATTTTAACTATGACAGCTTTATATTCATTGAATCTGCGCATCATGGGTCGTCCAAATATTGCATTACTGGGTGAAAAGACAATCTTAACAGAATGGTTTTCCGGGACGACTGCGTTTGTTTCAACGCATTTTTTACCTTTATTTTTGGCGACATTCTTATTTGGAGCTTTACTTTATTATTTCCTCAATACACGCCTCGGTCTTGCTGTACGTGCGACGGGAAGCAACCCTCGAATGGGAAGGGCACAGGGAATCAACGATCATAAAATGATTTGGCTTGGCTTGAGCGTTTCTAACGCTCTGGTAGCGTTAGCGGGGGCATTATTTGCCCAGGTCCATGGTTTTGCTGATGTAACAATGGGTGTTGGTACCATTATCATTGGCCTTGCTGCTGTCATTATTGGCGAAGCCATCCTTCCCACCGGAACGATTCTTAAAGCGCTTTTGGCATGTGTGATCGGGACCATCTTTTATCGTTTGGTTATTGCTTATGCGCTTAACGTCGGGGGTTTTGGCCTGCAGGCTTCGGATCTAAATCTTGTCACGGCTATTTTGGTGGCATGTGCTATGCTTTTGCCTTCCTTAAAACGCCGTGTTAAAGCATTTTCTTAAAAGGGGCCAAGTAAAATGATTCGTTTACAAGATATCCATGTCACTTTTGCTCCAGACACTGTGATGGAAAAAAAAGGTCTTCGTGGACTTGATTTAAGTATTAATGAAGGAGAGTTTGTTACTGTTATTGGCAGCAACGGTGCTGGGAAATCAACACTTTTAAACTCAATCGCCGGAGAAGTTTTACCAACATCGGGATCAATTTACATTGATGACGATAATATGACGAAACTTTCCGGTTATGCGCGTGCTCATTTTGTGGCTCGGGTATTCCAAGACCCTTTAGCGGGCAGTTGCGGCGATTTAACAATTGCTGAGAATTTAGCTCTTGCTCAAAGGCGAGGTAAGAGTCGTCGTCTGTCATGGGCATTATCCAGGTCTTTGAAACAAGAGCTTAAAGAAGTTTTAAAACGCCTAAAGCTTGGCCTTGAAGATCGTCTGGATACATCCATGTCTCTTTTGTCTGGTGGGCAAAGACAAGCGGTTAGTTTATTAATGGCAACTTTAAGTCCCTTAAAGATTTTGCTGCTTGATGAGCACACTTCGGCCCTTGATCCCAAGACAGCAGCCTATGTGATGGACTTAACACAAGCCATCATCACTGAGAAAAAACTGACGGCCCTTATGGTGACACACAGTTTGCAGCAAGCGCTTCGCTATGGTACACGGACCATCATGTTGCATGAAGGTAAAATAATTTATGATGTTAAAGGCGAAGAAAGATCAAAGCTAACGTCTCAGGATCTGCTTAAACAATTTGGTACATCAGTTGATGATGATAGTTTACTTTTGCAGGGAACATAGGTTAGTCGGTAAGGGACAATCGATTGGTTTGGATTGTACCAAAGTAGGGTGAAGGCTTAGAGCGCTGTACCAACCAGCCAATTGTTCTCTGCCCTTTTTCCAGTCAAAGCTATCCTTAAACCGAAGATCAATATAAGCCAAGGCTGATGCAATACTAATCGTTCCAAGGGTTAAAGCGTCGCAAAGTTTTTCTTGGCTCAGAATATCAAGTCCCCTGTGAATAGCGCTTAACTGACGGTTCAGCCAATCTTGGCATTGTAAATGGCCAGGCCTAAGATAGGTTTCATAACGTACCAAAACTCCTGCATCCATAATGCCATCGGCAAGCGCTTGCCAACGCAAATTACACCATTTGTTTTCTAACAATTCTTTTTTTCCTGACTGTTCAATCAAATACTCGCAAATGACCGGCGAATCATAAAGGGTTTCATTTTCCTGTGTTATTAGAACAGGGATTTTATTCAAAGGATTTAGTTTTGAAAGCTCAGGATCTGTTTGCCAAGGGTGATAAAGAACTTTAGTGATGCTGTCATCTAACCCCGTTGCAATGGCAACAGCCCATACTTTTGCACCAAAGGGCGAGGTTGGCCAAGTGTAAAGCTTCATAGGTTTAATCTTCTAACACTTCCATTAATTCACGCCATTCGCGAGGGCTCATGCCGCTAGAGGTCTGATCAATTTCTTGTCCCTTTAATTTTGCCTTAATAACCTGCATAGCCTTTGCTGATAAATTTGTACTTCCCATGCGGTAATCCATAAAGGCCTGATGGGTTAAGGGCAGCCATAGTCTTAAAATATCGAGCATAATATCAGCATAAACCCGGATTTCATATTGTGCGTGCGAATCTGCACGTAAACTTAAGAAATGCATCAAATTGTGCAGGTCAATTTTCCAGTACCATTGGGTGTAAAAATTAACAGGTAAATTCATTCTGGCCAGTTCACGGGCAAGACCAGAACGATCAGGGTCTTGGTTATCTAAGTTCAACATGTACTCATAATGATCATAAGAACGTGTCGCATCTTCTTTAAGGAGTTGCAATATCTTTTGGGCATAGTCCCCTGTTAAAACATCAGCGCGTCCCTGGCGATTGTTGGTGGATTGTGCGGCTAAGTGTTCGGGGGCTGGAATGTAAAATTCCTTATCCAAAATAGAATAACGTGCAGAATATTCATTCACATTAGCGGTGCGATGGCGAATCCATTGACGCGCTACAAACATAGGCAGTTTGATGTGAAATTTAATCTCGCACATTTCAAATGGCGTTGAATGGCGATGACGCATTAAATAATTAATCAGACCTTGGTCTTCGCTGATTTTTTTAGTGCCTTTTCCATAGGAAACCCGAGCCGCTTGAACAACGGCATTGTCATCGCCCATATAATCAACAACTCTGACAAAGCCATGATCCAAAACAGGAAAAGCTTTGTATAAAACGTCTTCTAGGGCTGGAACGGTTGCTCTGCGCGTTGCATAAGAGGCCTGTTGGAGTTGCTCTATTTCTTGTTGTTGTTCAGGAGATAAGGACACGTGAAAACCTCAATATTTTGAAAGAAGTCAAAGGAGTTGGAAAACTGATTAAGATATCATAGTTTTTTTAGAGGTTGACGTCTATTGGAAAGGAAGAGATGGGTTGTATTTCTAATTTAACGTGATGTTATCTGCTTTTAATTGCTTCTAATATTTTGTCTATTAGAGAAGATAAGAAATCGATACCTAATTTTTTACCTAAAATAAGAATTGTAATAAGCTCAAGTTTGTGAAAAATCAACCAGACAATTGAAAAGATGTTGTTGGGGAAAAATTCGAGGCATAGATTTTTTTGAAAGACGAAGCATATAGGCGCCTCTTTAGAAGTTTGTTATAGTCTCTTAAAACATTATCTGAGTTAGATTCACCTATGCTCTCTGTCATCATCTTAGCTGCTGGTCAAAGCAAACGCATGAACTCAAAGGTACCAAAGGTGTTGCACTTGCTTGGTGGATTGCCGATGATTCAGCATGTTCTTAAATCTGTTCAAAAGGTGAACCCTTATCAGATTATTTTGGTGACTTCACCTTCCTTGGCTATTGAATTTAAAGGTCACACAACAGTAATTCAAGAGGTCCCTAAGGGAACAGGGCATGCTGTTGAGCTTGCTTTAGCGGCTGTGGATGAAAAAGCTAGTGAGGTGATGATTTTATGTGGAGACACACCTTTGATTCACCCTCACACATTGCAAACCTTAAACGACAGTGAGGCTGATCTTACCCTGGTTTCAATGAGGCTTCAAAGTCAAAATCATGCTTATGGCCTGGTTTTTCAAGATATTAAAGAAAAACCCAAGCAAATTATTGAATTCAAAGATGCCACGACGACTCAAAGGCAAATTCGATCTGGTAACGCTGGCGTTTATAAAATTAAAACATCATTACTAAAAGAGCTTTTGCCTCTTTTAAACAATAACAATGCAGCGAGTGAGTATTATCTAACAGATTTAGTGGGACTTGCCTATGACAGGGGTTATCACACTCATATGATCGAGGCTGAAGAGGAGGAATTTCAAGGTATTAATAATCGCGTAGAATTAGCCAAAGCAGAAATGATCCTGCAAAATCGATGGCGCCATGAAAAAATGATGGCGGGAGTTACCTTAGTTCAACCCGAAACCATTTTCTTTTCGCATGATACAGAGATTGGTAAGGATTCCCGTATTGGGCCTTTTGTAACCTTTGGTGAAAAGGTTTGCATTCAAGAAGATGTGACTATTTTACCTTATTGTCATATTGAACATGCAACAATCGAAGAGGGTGTTTCTGTTGGTCCATTTGCGCATTTGCGCGGCAATACTCTTTTACAAAAAGGCTCCAGCATTGGTAATTTTGTCGAGGTCAAGGGTTCTAAAATAGGTAAAAAATCCAAAGCCAAGCATTTATCCTATATTGGAGATGCTGAGGTTGGTGAAAAAGTTAACATTGGAGCTGGGACCGTTACATGTAATTATGATGGTTTTAAAAAGTCTAAAACTGTCATAAAGGACGGGTCTATGATTGGTGCAAACGCTTCCCTTATTGCTCCCCTTACAATTGGCGAAGGAGTCATTATTGCGGCTGGTAGCACAGTCACTGAGTCAGTTCCGGAGAATGCGCTGGTTGTAGCGCGCTCTGTTCAAACAATTAAGCCTAACTGGGCCACTAAGTTTCGTCAGAAAAATAAAAAGTGACTCTTGTTCTTACGCAGAGACATCACCAGTTTGTAGTACAGAAGACCCAGAAGTTGATCTTAGACTTAATTTCTGTCGCGCTTTTTCTTGGGCATTAGCTACAACTTTAAAGCGTTTTAGCTGGGCATCATGCGCATCAGCTCTTTCTCGCAAGGCGTTTTTTGCAGTAATGGCAGCAGCGCCGCCAACAGCCAGAATTGGGCCTATTGTGGTTTCCCCTGAAAGCGTTAAAACTGCTCCGGTTACAGCTGCTGTGGGTCCAACAAGTGATAAAACTCTGCTAAGGATTCGATCGGCCTTTGAGGCACAGCCTATATAGGATTGATATGTTTGGCTCATTCCAAAAAATTCTGCGCTTAGTTGATCGACTTCTTCGGGCGTTAAGTCTGCAGCTTTTCTAATTTTCTTTGCATGTCTTTCAATTTCACTTTCTATCTCTGCTGCTTCGTTTCGTGAATTTTCCAAAAGAATTTGTCCGAATTCATTCAGAAAAACCCCAAAACCAGCAAGTGCAATACCTATTTGTGCGCGAGGATTAGAAACATCGGAATATTCCGCGACGAGTGTTGTCCCTGCTGCAGAAATGGGGAGTCCAATAATGGAAAATGCGCTTCCCGTAATACGCTCTCCCCAGGCAGCAAAGTTTCGCCACTCATTAATTGGTTTTTGATCTGAGTCTTTTAATGAAGAAGGTGCTGTAGGGGCGACTTCAAGTTCAACGGTGGTTCTGGGTGTTGTTTGGTGAAATGACGAATTACCATCAATAGCATCAAGGGATACAAAAAGTTCAGTAACTGAATGGAGTGCTGATGAGACTTGATGAGGATCTGTCAACTCTAGCCCTGATTCTAAATCTCGACGAGAATCACTTGCTTGTAAATGTATAGTTAGTGATAAATATAGTTGGGTTATTGTTGATGAAGTAAAGTCAGAAATGGAATGTGATTTTCGAAGCTGGTTTAAAAGTTTTAAAAACTATTA
>CAIULA010000018.1 GCA_903899945.1 uncultured Alphaproteobacteria bacterium
AATCTCAGCTGCACACCGAGCTGTCGTACCGGCTACAAAATGCTCTATTAGCTTTCCTTGGATATTTTTACTTAATCGGCTCTTTCTCATGCTTCCCTTATAACATTATTTCTTGTTATCTGGGACAGCCCCTTAAATATTAACCAGAATGAATTATATTTAAATCTTGGAAGTTAATATTTTTTTATGAGGTTTAAAATGAAAAAGCATAACAGGGAACATCACATGAAATAACTCTGGTACGATAAATAATTTCAATATTCTCCTTAAAATGGGTGTGGATTGTTTTTGCAGTTCACACCTTAAAAATCCCGAAAACCTATTGGTCTTAAGCATGAATGTTTGTATCCTAATTTACGCAGTATGCAAGTGTTTACTTGTTGCCTTAGTTTTCCTGCGACTTGATCGCAGGATCCATTTGAATCAAAGAATTGACCCTGTGTCGGGGCCACAGGGAAACTGGTGCTGAGCGGTCTTTAAATAACTTGCACATTCTATTAATTTAGAAACATTCACATGAGAGAAAAAATGAACGCTTTCCGGACTGAAACCGATTCAATGGGCGAAATCCAAGTAAAAAATGACAGATACTGGGGCGCTCAAACTGAACGTTCAAAGCAGAATTTTCAGATTGGTTTTGAGAGAATGCCAATTCCTCTTATTCATGCTTTTGCGATTTTAAAACACGCTGCGGCTTTGACAAATATTCATCTTGGAAAAATTGAACCAGGGCTTGGTAATGCCATTATCAAAAGCTGCAAAGAAATTTCAAATGGGCAGCTTGATGACCATTTCCCACTTGTTGTTTGGCAAACAGGATCTGGAACCCAAACCAATATGAACCTTAACGAGGTGATTGCTAACCGTGCAAACCAGATCTTGGGTTATACCTTGGGATCCAAAAAACCTGTTCATCCCAATGATCACGTCAATTATGGCCAATCTTCGAATGATTGCTTCCCAACCGCAATGCACATCGCCGCAGTAACGCAAATTCACCAAAAACTACTTCCTGCCTTAGAGCACTTTTTAAAAAATCTTGAGAAAAAATCGGAAGAATTTAAAGATCTCATTAAGGTGGGGAGAACCCATTTGCAAGATGCAACACCCATCACGTTGGGGCAAGAATTTGGTGGGTATGCGTGTCAAATAGGGCTTGGTATTGAAAGGATAAAGGACTGTTTGACCCATTTATACCCACTTGCCCAAGGGGGAACGGCAGTTGGTACCGGCCTTAATTGTCCGCCTGGTTTTGCAGACACTTTTGCTAAAGAAGTCGCGAGTTTAACGGGTTTTCCCTTTAAAAGTGCAGCTAATAAATTCGAAGCCCTATCCAGCCATGATGCCATGGTTGAGCTTTCAGGGGCTTTGAATGTTTTGGCTGTAAGCTGCATGAAAATAGCGAACGATATCAGGTGGCTGGGATCGGGACCTAGATGCGGGCTTGGAGAGATTCATTTGCCAGAAAACGAACCGGGTTCATCAATTATGCCAGGTAAAGTGAACCCAACTCAGTCGGAAGCTATGACGATGGTTTGTTGTCAGGTGATGGGCAATCACGTCACGGTCAGTATTGCCGGCAGCCAAGGACATTTTGAACTAAATGTTTTTAAGCCGGTTATCATTTATAATGTGTTGCAATCAATTGATTTGCTAGCGGATGCTTGTAATAGCTTTACTAATAATTGTTTAAAAGACATCATCGCTAACAAAGGTCGCCTAAAGCAAAATCTGGAAAATTCATTGATGCTGGTAACGGCCCTTAATCCGGTTATCGGATATGACAAGGCCGCTAAGGTTGCTAAAAAAGCACTTGATGAAAATATCAGCCTTAAGCAAGCGGCTGCAGAACTTGGATTTATCAAACCGGAAGAGTTTGATAAATGGGTCGATCCTAAAAAGATGATAGGTTGTATCTAGATAAAAACTTGGCGTCCCCTACGGGATTCGAACCCGTGTTGCCGCCGTGAGAGGGCGATGTCCTAGGCCTCTAGACGAAGGGGACAGATAGCCCAAGGTAAACAATTTCTCATAAAGATGCAAGAATTCTTTCATCTTGAGACAATAGTGGCTTTTTATCTTATCCAATCGCTTCCAAAAGCAATATAATGAACGAGACAGCTGCTTCTAGGCTTAGGCTTGCAATAAATGTTGGAAAATGAGAATGTCCTTCAAAAAGTGAAAATTCAGTTTTAACGGTACCCAAGATAAGGGCTCCAGCTAAAAACGCATTCATCAATGTTGCAGGCACACTATAGGTATGAGGAAGTAAAAAGACCCCAACCAGCCACCCAATAACGATACCCACCATAATGATGTATCTTCCAAGTTCATCGAAGAGTTTTGGAAAATGATGACGCATCGAATGATCTTGTAGAACGAAATGAAGGCCCATAATAAAGGTAAAAACAATCATCGCTGATAAGCTTTCATTTGCTACGGCGGGCATCATAAGCGCGATTATAAAATTAAGATATGTTAAGGTACCAACGTGAGCTATATAGACAATTTGGTTTGATTCCAGGCCATTTTTTGTTTTGTCATGAGCCAGTTTTTCTAAAATATAAAGGGTAAGAAAACCCAGCAAAACAAACATAAAAATTAAAAAAGTAAAGTTTTTTTCATTTCCTAAAAAATTTGAATATGTTTCTTCTCTCAGTTGATCCAAATTAAGCATTAGACTTGGCAAAAGGTGAAGCAAAATATACCCGAGAGCGACACCGCCTGTGATTGAATTTAAAATTGAGTCATCAAAAATATTTAATTTTCGAAGGCGAGGAACCGCCCAGTGAATCGATAAAAGAAAGATAATACACAACGCCGTTAGAGAAAGTGATAAAAAATCAAGATCTGGATGGACCACTCCTTCCAATGCAAAAGAATGTTCAAGTGATAGGGGATGATCAGGCACAAGCAATTCCAATTTTTATGGTTTTCTTTTATCTTAAGTTTATAGCCACAAGCTTAATAAAAGGTAAAAAGAGGTTTTATTTTAAAATCAGATCTATTTTTTAGTAGATAAGGCTTTAGTCTATAGGAAATCTTATGTTTTCAAAAACCTTGTCAACGGTTGTCGTTAATTAAAATTCGCTTGCTTTTTTCGTAAAATACCTTGTTTTCAATTGAAAACAATGATACTCAGCTTAACTTACAAGGCCAGTTTTCACAAACGAAGAGGCGCAATGATAAAGTGTATTGTTGTTTTGCTGATAAATAGCTGGTTCATGGCGAATGCTGAACCAATCCTATATATGACAAGCGCTGATTGTGATGCCATTGTTAAAGTAGATGCAGGGAAGGGTGCTATTGTAGAAAGCCTTATTTCTGTAGGATCTAGGCCTCGTGCTATTGCGATTGGCCCAGACGGTAAGTATGCTTACGTTGTAAATAGCTATGATAACACTCTATCCGTTGTAAATTTGAAATATGGCAAAGAGGTTGGTAGCCCTGTTAAGGTTGGAAAAATTCCATGGGCAGTTGCTATAACGCCAGATGGAAAGTATGTTTTGGTCAGTAATCTAGGTGATCATTCTGTCTCTATTGTTGATGCGTCAATGCGTGCCTTGATATGTCGCGATATACCTGTTGGATCTCATCCTTGGTCAATTATGACGACGCCAGACAACAAATTTGCGTACGTTACAAACTATAGTGATTCTTCGGTGTCGATTATTGATATTAGGAAAAAGGCAGTTGTAGGAACCCCTATTATTGTGGGTAATTTACCTCGTTCTATTGATGTAGCTTCTAATGGACATTTTGCTTGCGTTGCTAATTTTGGCTCCGGAACAATCTCAATTATTGATCTTCAAAATCATCTTCACAAAGTCGAGAAAGTAGCAGTTTGTAATCATCCTATGTCAGTTGCAATAAGTCCAGATTGCAAAACATGTTATGTCACTAATCGAGATAATTCTAATATTGCTGTTGTCAATATTGAATCTCGTTCGATCACTCATAGCATTATTGGAAATGGCACTAATAACCAAGAAATAATTATAAATCCTGATGGACATCAAGCTTATGTTACAAAAACAAGTGATAATCTTCTTTCTATTATCGATTTAGACAAGCAAGCCTTTTTAAAAGACTCTATAATAATTCCTTCGGGACCAAAGGGAATTGCTCTGTTACCTAACCAAAAAAACAAAGGAATAATAGGATGGTTATCCTATTACTTTCATCAAATAGTAACGTATTTGAGCAGTATGAGTGATCAAAAAATACATGAAAATGAGAATTCTGAATCTAATAAAGAGATGAAAAATGAACAAGTTAGCGCAATAGCTCTGTTGTTTTCTGGTGACGGTAAGTATGCATACATTGTTGACGGTGTTAATAGCAGTTTTAATGTGATCGATCTAAATTCACAAAAAACGATTGAAAAAATTAAAGTTCCTGGATCTTTAAAGGGTGTAGCGCTTACCTCTGATGGGAAACGTGCTTACGTAACCAGAAAAAATCTTGATTCAGTGACGTATATAGATTTACAAACTTACCAAGTTTCAAACACTTTTTTCAGTGTAGGTCTTAGGCCTCGTTCTATTGCTTTAGATTCTACGGAAGAGCACGCATATACTGTAAATTCTTATGAAGGAACAGTTTCTGTTTTAGATTTAGTAAAAAATAAAGTAGAAGACGCCGGTATTGCAGTTGGGCGCATTCCTTTAGATATTATTATTGCAAACAATTGCGCTTATGTTTCCAGTTTCACAGATGGTACAGTATCAGTCATTGATCTCTCTAAAAGGCTTGTCTCTAAAATTTTGAAAGTTGGATCTCAACCCGGTTCTATGGCCCTGTCTCCTGATAAAAGAAGGATTTACGTTGTGAATAGAGGGGATTTAAGTGTATCCACGATAGATACACAAACTGGGGCGGTGGTTGGAGAGCCAATACTTGTTGGGCTTTCACCAAGACGTTTAGCCGTTTCTCCGGATAACCGTTATCTGTACATCGTAAACTACAATGATAATAATGTGACAGTCGTAGATGTAGCTGAAAATAAGGTGTTTGAGAAAAGAATAA
Organism: uncultured Alphaproteobacteria bacterium; assembly: GCA_903899945.1. Taxonomy (GTDB): domain Bacteria; phylum Pseudomonadota; class Alphaproteobacteria; order Paracaedibacterales; family CAIULA01; genus CAIULA01. The sequence continues at coordinate 5,029 of CAIULA010000018.1, forward strand.
GCGTATGCAGTCATCCCTTTGCAATTGCTATGGCTCAAGATAAAAAACATGCTTATATTGCAAGCCGCTATGATGGAAGCATATCGAAGATAGATCTAGCCACTCACGAAGTCGTTTCTCTTAATTTTCTACTGATAAATTAAAATTGCGGCGACGGTTAGTATAGCTCCAACTGCACCAACTATATTTGATGTAATAAGGACCTTATCTTTTATTAGTAAGCCATAAACAAGCCAACTAAAAACAGCTATTAAGCTACAGATGAATCCAAACAAAGATACGTTTTGGGCACTTTGATTTTTAGAGATGGTTACAAATTCTGAATAGAACAAGAGCTGACCCAGTATCCCGACCGCAGTCATGTATTTTCTATACCATTTCATCATTTTTGGATTCCCCTTTTTATAAGCTAGAGTTGCAAAAACTAAAATATAATTAAGATGCAAGCTATGCATTAAAACCGAGAGTAATCTTGACGAAGAGACTTAAGGAATGTTAGACTATCAAAGATCAGGATGTGTTAGATTCCTGATGTTTTCCGAGTAGTTTAGCCCTAAAGCCTCTTAATGCAATGCGCACAGTTTCAATGTGTCATTTTAAAGGAGAATCGCAGTGGATGCTAATACTCTTATTATAAAGCTCAATAATCTTGCCCATGTTGATATTGCTGCTTATCATGCATATCGTAAGTCTACAGAAGTTATCAGAGACGATATTATAAGAAAAACATTCCGTTCTTTTCAGAAAGACTATGAAAAGCATGTTGAAAGCTTAGCCAACGCGGTTAAAGAACTAAATGGTCAACCTATTACATTTAATCGCGATCTTAAAAGTTTCTTAGTCGAGGCCTTTAATCGTGATTTCAAGAATTTCTTAACATCAGGTTATATTCCTATCCGCAATATAACAAGTGATATCAATGATGCTTTAAAAGCAATGGAAAAGAACGAGAACATTGCTAATGAAAGTTACGAAAAGGCGCTTGAGGAAGATCTGCCTCAAGAAATCAAAAGAACAATTAAAGCGCATATCAAAAAACAAAAGAAACATCTTGTATGTATACACAAAACAATCAAAGAGATTGACGAGTTTTCGAGCTTTACAAAAAGAAGACTGCCCCGAGGGTGAACCTCGAGGCAGTCTAAAGTTAAGATCAAGAATGTAAGCTCAGATTAGTAGCAGCTGAACGCCCGTGATTATCAAAAGTGTCAAATTGTATTTTTTGTCCTTCTTGCAAAGTATCCCATCCTGCTTTTCGAACAGTCGTGATGTGAACAAATGCATCTTCGCCACCATTGTCGGGTTGAATAAAGCCGTAACCTTTTGTTTGATTAAACCATTTTACAGTTCCAGTAGACATGGAATTTTCTCCTCCAATTAACTTAACTTGCACCCCTTCTATACGCCTCTAAAATTTAAAAAACAACCCCCAATTTTTAGGAAAAAAGTGTTGTTAGTCTCATATACATAAACGAGTTTTTTTAAGATAAGATTTTCTAGTTGACAAGAGCTTCGCACCCAAAACTTGAATATGCTAGAGTACATGAAGTACTATAAAAATTATTTTTAATAAGGGAAAAATTGTATGAGCCCGGAGCTTTTATTGACTTCTCTGACGTCTTTGCCGGGACGATATGCGAAAGCTTTATTTGAAACATCAAAAAATCAAAGTGACCGGACGGAAACTCTCAAAAATTTTGAGGTTCTTTCTTGTTTTTTGAAGGAAAATCAAGAGCTTGAACGTACACTCCTAAGCAGCGTTCTTAATAGAAAACGATTGGATGAAGTTTGGATAGAAGTCGGCAAAAAAATGAAATTTTTGCCTTTTTTCTTAAGCTTTATAAGGCTTTTAATAAAAGAGCGCCGATTGCCTTTATTTTATAGCATTTATGAAAAATATCAGATGCTCACCTGTTTTTATAATAATGAGCGAAAGCTGACTATTTTTAGCGCATCTCCTTTGATAGATAAGGAAAAAAGTGATTTGCAAAAAAGTTTATTGCAGCATTTTTCTGAAAAGATTGAAATGACATTTGTCATTGATGAATCAATATTGTCTGGTATTGTGGTAAAGGCAGATACATTCATTCTAGATGCTAGTTATAGGAACCAGTTAAAGCATTTGACTAAGACGTTAAAAGGATAAGAGTTATGCAAACGCGCGTTGCTGAAATTTCAACCATTCTAAGGGAAAAAATAGAAAATTTTCAACCAAATGCGGAAATTGCTGAAACAGGTCGTGTTTTAGCAATTGGTGATGGAATTGCAAGGATTTATGGCTTAGATAAAGTTCAAGCCGGAGAATGGATAGATATTATTTCTACAAAGACCAAAGAGGTCGTGAGAGCAATTGCCACAAACCTTGAAGTAGATAATGTCGGTGCTGTTATTGTGGGTAACGACAGGCTTGTTGAAGAAGGCGATCTTGTTAAAAGAACGAACAAAATTATTGACGTTAATGTGGGAATGGGGCTTTTGGGGCGTGTTGTTGATGGTTTGGGGAATCCAATTGATGGCAAGGGCGCGCTTCATGATGTTTATTTTGCGCCGGTTGAACGCAAGGCGCCTGGGATTATTGAGCGTCGCTCTGTTCATGAGCCGATGCAAACAGGAATTAAAGCTATTGATTCTTTGGTTCCCATTGGAAGAGGGCAGAGAGAATTAATTATTGGTGATCGCCAAACGGGTAAGACAACCATTGCAATCGATACAATTTTGAATCAAAAAAAAGCCAACTTAAATAGCGATAAAAAAGATAAATTATTTTGTATCTATGTTGCCATAGGCCAAAAACGCTCTTCTGTTTCTAAAATTGTAAAAACATTGCAAGATTACGGTGCTCTTGATTATACAATTGTGGTGGCGGCGACGGCTTCTGATGCGGCTCCCTTACAATACTTAGCACCTTATACAGCTTGTGCAATGGGCGAGTATTTTAGAGACAACGGCATGCATGCTTTGATTATTTATGATGATCTTTCCAAACATGCAGTCGCTTACAGGCAGATGTCGCTTTTATTAAGGCGTCCACCTGGCCGTGAAGCTTATCCTGGAGATGTCTTTTATCTTCACTCCAGACTTCTTGAAAGAGCCGCTAAGATGAGTGATGAAAGAGGGGGCGGTTCCTTAACGGCTCTCCCCATTATTGAAACACAAGCCGGAGATGTGTCAGCCTATATTCCAACCAACGTTATTTCAATCACTGATGGTCAGATTTTTCTAGAGTCTGAGTTATTTTATCAAGGGATCAGGCCGGCAATTAACGTTGGCTTATCGGTAAGTCGTGTGGGGTCAGCTGCACAAACAAAAGCTATGAAACAAGTTTCCGGCAGCATTAAGCTTGAATTGGCTCAATACCGTGAGATGGCTTCATTTTCTCAGTTTGCAAGTGACCTTGATATAGCAACTCAAAAGCTTTTAGAAAGAGGTAAAAGGCTAACCGAGCTTTTAAAACAACCGCAGGCAAAACCGTTATCTGTTTCAGAGCAAGTTATTTCAATTTTTTCCGGTGTTAGGGGGTATCTTGATTCTATTCCCAATCAAAAGATTTCTAAATTTGAAATTGAATACTTAGACGCCATCCACCATTATCATCCGGAAATTTTCGAAGAAATCGAGGCGAGTCATTTTTTGAGCGAAGAAAATGAGAAAAAATTACAAGTATTTTTGACTGAGTATGTGAAAAAATGGGCAGTTTAAAAGGACTTCGCTTACGAATTAAAAGTATTAAATCAACGCAAAAGATAACAGCTGCTATGAAAATGGTGGCTGCTGCGAAATTGCGCAAGAGCCAGGAGAAAGTTGCATCAACAAAGCCCTATGTTCAAAAAGTTCATCAGATGATCAGTCACCTGATTTCTCAGGATTTTGAAATGGAAGTTCCATCTTTGCTGGAGACGGGAAGTGACGGAGCTGATTTAATTATTATAATGAGCTCTGAAAAGGGTTTATGTGGTAGTTATAACTCACTAATCCTGAAAGAAGCACGTCAGCACATAAAAAAACATAATGAAAAAGGTGAATCTTTCTATTTACTTGTCGTGGGGCGTAAGGGCTTAGATGTATTAAAAAAGGAATACCCTCAAAATATATTAATTTTTGAAAAAGATGAGATGAAATCAAGTTATATCTTTGCTCAAGAGTTAACCAACCAAATAATTAATTGGCTAGAGGTTGGTAAGATAGGAAAAGTTACTGTTGTGGGAAGTGTGTTTAAAAGTGTTCTGGTGCAAGAAACGCAAAGCAGAACATTAGTTCCTTTTCATCGGCCGCAAAAGAATTATGTTCCTTATATACTTGTTGAACCAGAAGCTGAAACTCTATTTCCCGGATTACTGAAAAAGAACCTGATCATGGAGCTGTATTGCACAATGATCGAAAGCGTGGCATGTGAACAAGCGGCTAGAATGACCGCGATGGATAATGCAACGCGTAATGCACGGGAAATGATCCAAAAATTACAATTGGTTTACAATCAAACCAGACAAGCTCATATTACCAATGAGTTGATTGAAATAATCTCAGGTGCAGAAGCATTATAAAAAAGAGGATAGTATGGCTCCAAGAAAGAAGAAAATAGAATTAATTTCGTCGGGAAATTATGGGATTGTTTCTCAGGTCATAGGGGCTGTTGTTGATGTCTATTTTGAAAAGCAATTACCACCTATTTTAAATGCGCTTAAAATTGAATCAGAAGAAACGGACGAAAAAGGTTTAATATTAGAAGTTGCTCAGCACCTTGGCGAAAATACAGTTCGGGCAATTGCTATGGATTCAACCAATGGACTGAGTCGTGGAAGGCATGTCATTGACTTAGGAGGGCCGATTAAAGTTCCTGTCGGGCCTGGAACGTTGGGGCGTATTATCAATGTAATAGGCGAACCTATCGATGAAAGGGGTCCTATTAATTCCACAATATATTCACCGATTCATCGCGATGCTCCTGATTTTGTTGATCAATCACCTGTAACTGAAGTTTTGGTGACGGGCATTAAGGTTATTGATCTTTTAACACCCTATCCCAGAGGCGGAAAGATTGGTCTTTTCGGTGGGGCAGGCGTTGGAAAAACTGTATTGATTATGGAATTAATCAATAACGTTGCAAAGGCGCATGGTGGTTATTCTGTGTTTGCCGGAGTTGGAGAACGAACCCGTGAAGGCAATGACTTATACAGAGAAATGATTGAATCAGGTGTTAATAATCTAAAAGACGAAGGTTCAAAAGCGGCTCTTGTGTATGGTCAAATGAATGAGCCGCCAGGGGCTCGTGCTCGGGTTGCTTTAAGTGGGTTAACGCTTGCTGAATATTTTAGGGATGTTGAGGGTAAAGATGTTTTATTTTTTATCGATAACATTTTTCGTTTTACACAAGCCGGTGCTGAGGTGTCGGCACTTTTAGGTCGTATTCCTTCTGCGGTTGGTTATCAACCGACTCTTGCAACAGAGATGGGGACGCTTCAAGAGCGTATTACCACAACTTTGAAAGGATCTATTACGAGTGTTCAAGCAATCTATGTTCCTGCTGATGATTTGACAGATCCTGCGCCCGCCGCATCTTTTGCGCACCTTGATGCAACCACGGTTCTTAGTCGTCAAATCGCTGAATTGGGTATTTACCCAGCTGTGGATCCTCTTGATTCAACGTCTCGTATTTTGGATGCCACAATTGTTGGTGATGAACACTATAGTGTTGCACGAGATGTACAACGTATTCTTCAAAATTATAAATCTTTGCAAGATATTATTGCAATTCTAGGTATGGATGAGTTATCAGAAGACGATAAACTAACGGTGTCGAGAGCTCGTAAGATTCAACGCTTTTTATCACAGCCTTTTCATGTAGCAGAGGTGTTTACCGGATCTCCTGGTATTTTTGTGAAACTAGAAGATACAATAAAAGGATTTAAAGGAATTATTGAAGGTCAGTATGACCACATTCCTGAAATGGCATTTTACATGACAGGCACGATTGAAGAGGTCTTGAAAAAGGCAGAGAAATCAGAACGTACAGAATAGAGTGAAAGACTTTGGATTTATTTACAGTTGAGCTTCTTTTGCCTGAGAGGCGTCTTTATAAGGGGCCTGCGACATTGGTTATGGTTCCCGGTTTTGAAGGAGAGCTTGGAATTCTTGCTAATCATATAGGATTTCTGGCAAAACTTAAGGAAGGAATTGTACGGATTTTTGTAAATGATGAACCGGAGATAGATTTTCAAATTTCTTATGGATATTTGGAAATGGTAAATAATGTGTGTTCAATTATTGCGGCCCGGGAAGTGCAAAAAAATATTGCATAAATCTCATAATTTTTTTAGAATTTAAGTTTGTAAATCATTTTAACTGACCTCTAATTGATAAAGACGGATAAAATAATGGAAAAAAAGATCCCAATGACAGAAAAAGGGTATCAGCGTTTGCAAGAAGAAATGCGCCACTTGAAAAATGTGGAACGCCCAGCTGTTATAAAAGCAATTTCTGACGCCAGAGAACATGGTGATTTGTCTGAAAATGCAGAGTACCACGCGGCCAAGGAACGTCAAAGTTTCATAGAGGGAAGATTAGCTGAACTAGAAGACAAGATAAGCCGTGCTGACGTGATAGACGTTAGTAAAATCTCTGGTGAAGAGATTAAATTCGGCGCATCTGTAACTTTGCAAGACGAGGATACCGATGAAATAAATACTTATCAGATTGTTGGCAGTGATGAGGCTGATGTGCGTCAAGGGTTTCTTTCAATAACATCCCCTTTGGCCAGGGCACTGATCGGTAAAAAAGCAAGTGATGGTGTAGAAGTTACCACTCCAAACGGTAGTAAGGCTTATAATATTAAAGAAGTAAAATACGTTTAAGCGTTTTCTGAACCTGTCGTTTCCCTTGGGGCCCCGGCCCAAGGGTCCAGGTTGTCTGCATCGCTGTGTAGTTTCCCTTAATCAGCTTTCCTTCTTGCGTAAACGACAATTCCTCCCCAGGTCTTTTCCTCTAATTTTGCAAGGATAGCTGTGTATGTGCTGGTAAGGCGATTGATGATTTCTACGGGAAATTCATTGCTAAAAGAATTTTTCTGTTGATCTAATTTGTAAAGAAGATCTTTATACCACTTGATATAATTGTCACTTAGGTCAATTGCTTCAATGATTTCCCATTTACTTTTTTTAATCTGATCATGAAACAGGGGCAGAACAATCGGGCGCATTGGTTTTCCAGCAAGATCTTTAATTTCTTGAGGATCCTCAGGTTTTGGAGACGTGCACTCAAAAATGACTAAAAGGGCTCCTGGTTTTGCAACTTCTGCCAAGCTATTTAAGGCTTGCGCTTTTTCTTGATCGGATAAAGCGTAAAAAACATTAAATAAATACAGAAGTGAGAAAAAGTTTTTTTCAAATTTCTGGTCGACCTTTGTTGCGTCGAAAACGCTAAAGTCGATAAATGGATATTTTGAGCTGGCATAAGCAATTGCGCCTTCATCGATATCAATGCCCCATATGTTATAGAATCCTTGAGTGTAAAAGTAATCAGCTGTTCCTCCGAGACCACAGCCCACATCTAAAACAGTTTGTTCCACGAGCTGTTCTTTAAAATAATCAACAATTTTTGGTAAGACGACTCTGAAGGCATCTTTATCACCGGCATGAGCGTAATCTCCTCCTCTAATTTTAGCGAGCAGAAGACGAGATGGGTTCGGTTTTGATGGAAACATAATAGGAAAAACACAATATAAAATAAGACCTAAAGCGGCAACGCTTCCAACAAGTAGAGTTATTGATCTTAGTGTCATATATTAAAACCTGTTATCATTTTGATTTTACAGCAAATCTATATGTATTGTCGTATTTTATTGGTAGCCATGAACCTAATGCTCGTCAAGGGTTTCTTTCTATCTCTTTTCGCAATAGCACTAATGTTACTGCTCTTATCTTGAATCTCTTTGATTATGGGGTTAGGATAGCCTGAAAGACAAAATCACCGATTACAATCTCAAAAACTTATGATCGCCTCAACCATTCCTGTTTTAATGCCAGCCGTGCCAGAAATTTTTCTAATGGTAGTAGCATTTGCATTGTTAATAGGAAGTTTAGTTAAAAGCAAAAACGTTTTTCGGTGGAGTTTTTTGATTGCCAAAGTTTCTTTGTTAATTGCAGCTATTTTGCTATGGATGCAGCCTTCTGTTCTTCAAATAACCTTTAATGGATTATTCATTAATGATGATTTCACCATTGCTATTAAACTTCTCTTAATTTTAGGAGGGATTGTTGTTCTTATTTTAACAAGTCATTCGCAACCAACCGAAGGGCTGCAAGTGTCTGAATATCCCATACTCATTCTTTTAGCCATTCTAGGCATGATGTTTATGATTTCCGCTGCTGATTTATTGTCTATGTTTATGGGTATTGAGTTGCAAAGTTTGAGCATTTATATTCTTGTTGCGATGAGGCGAAAGAATTCTGGATCTAGTGAAGCAGCGCTTAAGTATTTTATTCTTGGGGCTTTATCAACAGGAATTTTACTTTATGGTTGCAGCTTGATATATGGATTTACAGGCACGACAAACTTTGATGTATTAGATAGATTTTTCAAAAATATTTCCAAATTTGATATCCATTTCATAGGTCCTTGTATTGGACTTATTTTGATTATTTCAGCACTGGCCTTTAAGATTTCAGCTGCTCCTTTTCATATGTGGGCTCCGGATGTTTATCAGGGCGCTCCAACAGCTATCACCGCTTTTTTGGCAACAGTCCCCAAAGTTGCTGCTTTTGCCTTGTTAATGCGTGTCTTAATTCACCCATTTGGAGGACTTTCTCCTATCTGGTATTCAGTCATAGCTATCTTGGCCATAATTTCCATGTTATGGGGAGCGATTGCCGCCTTAACTCAGAAAAATATAAAACGTTTTATCGCTTATAGTTCAATTGGGCATATAGGGTTTGCTTTAATAGGTATTACGCTTGCAAATGAAAGTGGGTTAAAGGCATCTCTGATCTATTTGATTTTTTATATGCTTATGACGATTGGACTTTTTGGAGGATTGTTGTACCTGGAGCAAAAGGGAAAGGATATTTATTCTTTGTCTGATTTAAATGGCTTGGGTCGTGAGTATCCTTTTATCGCTTTTTTGTTAGGTTTTATTCTCTTTTCTATGGCTGGAATTCCGCCATTACCTGGGCTTTTGCCAAAATTGTTGGTTTTAAGGGTTGCAGTGAATCACAATTCTTATGCGCTGTCGATATTTGCTGTGATTTATAGTGTTATTGCGGCAGCTTATTATCTCATAATTATTAAAGCTATATTCTTGGATAAACCTGTAGGTTTAGAACTAAGAAGCGTAACTGGTTCCCGAAAAAATAACTTACCAGTAACTTTAGTTTTAACTGGGATTGTCGCTATATTAATCGGGCTTTTAATTTTTCCAGATGCAATTTTGAAATGGGCAAGCAAAGCAAGTACAGCTCTTGCATATTCGTAGAAATTCAGGTGACCTATAAGCCGGGTTCTGTCCAGGGGTTATCCCCCTTGGATGATCATTCCTCTGGGATGATTGTTACCAATCACCTCTAGCAACCTACCCGAACAAAAGTGTACAAACTCACTCGCCGTTATTTTCCGAAAAAAATAACAGCATTTTGTTCCTATTTGGTCTTGCTCCGAGTGGGGTTTACCCTGCCACGCCTGTTACCAAACGCGCGGTGCGCTCTTACCACACCTTTTCACCCTTACCTTTTAAAGAAAATCCTTATAAGGCGGTATATTCTCTGTGGCACTTTCCCTAAAGATAACCTTTGGGCTATCCCCGCCGGACGTTATCCGGCACTCTGTTTGCTTGGAGCCCGGACTTTCCTCCAGAATTAAAAATTCCAGCGATCACCCAGTCACCTGATTAAGGGGAATTCTACAAGATGTGAAGAAGAAAAGTCAAGTTTTTGCAGCACTATAGCTTGCCATCCGACAAAATAAAGCTTGTTATCAACTACGTTTATAAATTTTTTTAGGAAGCAAGATAAGAGCCTAAAATCCTTCAAAAAAGAGATAATTCTTTTATTTTTCAACAAGTTTATTTTGATGACTGGTATTGAGCGGGCTGTTAGTGTATTTTGAGTAAATATTTCAGAGTTCTGGCATTTTCTACTAAAGGCAAAAGGAAAAAAGCGACTTATTATGCGTATTCTTTTAACTAATGATGACGGCATCCATGCGCCTGGTCTAAAAGTCTTAGAGAAAATAGCCCGCACTCTTTCTGATGATGTGTGGATCGTGGCGCCTGAGCATGAACAAAGTGGCTCTAGTCATTCTTTAACCCTTCATGAACCTCTGAGAATTCGAGAGGTTTCAGATCGTAAATATGCCGTAAGTGGGACTCCGACTGACTGCGTTTTATTAGCGGTGTACCATATTATGAAAAATAATTTACCCGGTTTGGTGCTGTCAGGTGTCAACAACGGCGGGAATATTGCAGAGGATGTGACCTATTCAGGTACAATTGCTGGAGCGATTGAAGGAACACTTTTGGGCATTCCTTCTATTTCTTTGAGCATGGTAACTCTTCGTCCGCATCCGGCTAAGTGGGCTACGGCCGAGCATTATGGGGAAATTGTTCTAAAAAATCTTGCTGGACAAATAGGCAGCATTCCTTCAAATGTTTTAATTAATATTAATTTTCCCGATATGATTGTATCTTCTATTAAAGGAATTAAGGTGACAACGCAAGGACATCGTCAAAGTCAGGACTTTATCGTAGAAGGCATAGATCCAAGAGGGCGTCCTTATTTTTGGGTTGGACCTGGAAATCATCGCTACCAAAATTGTGAAGGTACATCTGCTGTTGGCACTGATTTAGATGCATTAATGAATGGGTATGTGTCTGTTACCCCCCTTTCTTTAAACCTTACTGATGCACCGACTGTAGATATGCTTAAAGGAGTATTTGCTGGATGACAAAAAAGATTTACATGACCATTTTATTAGCGGCGTTGGTTTCTGCTTGTATGCGTGAGGGGCCGCCTTCTGAGGTTGTGTACGTAAAGCGTTTAAATCCTTATCATATTGTAAAAAAGGATGAGACTGTCTCGAGTATTGCTCAAAAATATGGAATGAACGAAGACGAATTGATTAAAATTAACCGCTTAAGGGAACCTTTTAAATTGGTCGCTGGTCAGCGTTTAGTTGTGCATGTTAAGGATGAATCGGATATCAATAAAGCTCCTGTCCCTGTAGAAGAAGGCGATGTTGCCGTTCGTCCAATTGAAGATGTAGCAGCGTCAGGTGATGGCGTCGGCTTAAATCCAAAGATTCCAGGAACTGATGCTGCTCAATCTGCGTTGGGAAATGTGGCTGATGGAGCTGGCTCTGTAATTCCTTCGGGCACTGTTGGTGTCCCTGCGGGTGGTATTGCTAGCTCAACAGCCGCAGAGGTATCTTCAGCAACCGGATACCAATGGCCAATTAAAGGAAAAGTTGTCCAAGGATTTGGTCAGAAATTGCCAGACAATACTATTAGTGACTGGGTTATTATTAAACCAACAGGAACAGGTGAGGCTGCAACAACGGTCAGGGCGGCAGCTGGAGGCGTTGTAAAGGACGCCGGGGCTAGGATTCCTGCTTACGGCAATATGGTTGTTATTAAGCAAAACGATGGAAATATGGCAATTTATGCAAATCTGAAAAAAATTCTTGTTAAAGAGCCTGGCAAAGGGCAAGTTATCAATGTTGCGCCAGGGGACGTGATTGGCGTTGCGGGAAGTCCTCCCGGCTCTAATGAAACTCAGCTTTTCTTTCAAGTTCGTGGCAGCAATTTGAAACCGAAAGACCCACTGACCCTGCTTCCATAGGATTTGCAGTGTATAATTTGATACTAAGTGAAACTAACCCTCTCATTAAAGAGGCGTATAATATTAAGGAGATTTTATGAGTCTGATTATAACCGATGCTTTCGCAGATACTCCAGCATCATCTTTTGGCGGTTTTGATGTAATGAGCTTTTTGCCACTTATTCTTATTTTTGCCGTATTTTATTTTTTGATTTTGCGTCCTCAGCAAAGAAAACTTAAAACACATCAACAAATGCTAGCAAATCTAAGGCGCGGGGACCGTGTTGTAACCAATGGTGGTATCATAGGAACTGTCAGTAAATTGGTAAGCGATCAAGAAGTTCAACTTGAAATTGCAGATGATGTTAAGGTGCGCGTTATGCGTTCCATGATTTCTGATGTTATGTCAAAGACAGATCCTGTTGCAAATGATGATGCAGATGCTGCACAATCAAAGGGAACTAAGAAAAAAAGTAGTGAATAGATTGAGATAAAATTATGCTGGCTATCCCACGTTGGAAATTTTGGACAATTATAACCGTTTGTTTTTTGGGGATGCTATTTGCATTGCCAAACCTCTTAACACAAAAATCTTTAGAGCATCTTCCCCATTGGATGCGGAATACAGTGAATCTTGGCCTTGAGCTTAGGGGGGGATCTCATCTTCAGTTAGAGGTTGATTTGAATGCGGTTGCTAAAGAGTATTTGACAAACCTTTTGGATGAAACGCGTGCGTCTTTTCGCAAACAACAGATAGGTTATTCTGGCCTTTCAGTGGATACCAAAACGAAAACTCCAACTTTGAATTTTACTCTTCGGAATCCCGAAGATGGAGATAAAGCGAAGAAAGTTCTGAAAACAATCGATCCTCACCTTGATGTCAACATTGAAGGAGTGATGGTTCATGCTACCTTGAGTGCAGAAACTTTAGAACAGCGCAATAAGGCTATTATTGAGCAATCTATTGAGGTTGTGCGTCGCCGCGTGGATGAATCCGGGACCAAAGAGCCAATCATTCAACGTCAAGGCGATGATCGAATTATTGTGCAGCTTCCAGGTGTCGATGATCCTGCTGAGGTAAAAGCTTTGATTGGCCGTACTGCTAAAATGAGTTTTCGTCTTGTTGATAGCAACGCGCCGTTTGTTCCGGTTACCCCTGGATCTTCTCGTCCAGTGGCTCCCTTAGGTAGTGATTATTTAACTGAAACAAGAGGAACCGGTGAAGAAGCTTATATTGCTGTTAAAAAACAAGTCATGGTTAGTGGTGAAACTCTTATTGATGCGCAAGCTACTTTTAATCAGAATGGACAACCTGCTGTAAGTTTGAAATTTAATTCAATCGGCGCTCGTAAATTTGCTGAAATGTCAGCTCAAAATCTAAAAAAGCAATTTGCGATTGTGCTGGATGATAAAGTTATTAGTGCACCTGTTTTCCAAGATATTATTCATGATGGTAATGGACAGATCAGCGGTCATTTCACAGTTAAAGAGGCCAACGAGTTATCCTTATTGCTCCGAGCTGGTGCTCTTCCTGCACCTTTGAAGGTTATTGAAGAGCGAACTGTAGGTCCAAGCTTGGGTGCGGATTCGATACATGATGGACAAAGAGCAACTATTTTGGCCTTTATCATGGTTTCTGTTTTTATGTTTCTGTCTTATTCCGTTTTTGGGCTTTTTGCAGACATTGCACTTATCTTTAACTTAATTTTGCTTTTTGCCGGTCTTTCTATATTACAAGCTACGCTAACTCTTCCGGGTATCGCTGGTATTGCTTTGACGATTGGTATGGCTGTTGACGCAAACGTATTAATTTACGAACGCATCAAAGAAGAGTTAAGAGCGGGGGCTAGACCCGCTTTGGCTATCGATTCTGGTTATAGACGAGCTATGACCACTATTATTGACTCAAACCTTACCACTCTTTTTGGGGCAGCGGTTCTTTTTGAATTTGGTACAGGACCAATCAGAGGTTTTGCGGTAACGTTAGCTTTGGGTATTTTAATTTCATTGTTTACAGCACTTTCTTTGACACGTCTTATTATTACTAGTTGGATGAGAAGAAGAAAAGTTACTGAGCTTCCAATTTAAAGAGGTTTTTATGCGTCGGTTTCGGTTACACCTGGTTCCCTACAATACCAATATTAATTTTGTTGGAATGCGTTTTATTACATTCACAATTGCGTCGATTGTTATTATTGCCTCTGTTTTGAGTATGTCCTTTAAGGGGCTCAATTATGGAATTGACTTCAAGGGCGGTTATATTTTTGAAGTACGCATGCCAGAAGTTCCTAATATCAGTGAATTGCGCGATAAGCTATCAAGTCTTCATCTAGGCGAAGTTGCTTTGCAGCAATTTGGCGCCGATAAAGACATCCTCATCAAAGTTGAAAAACAAGAGAATGAAGAGACCAGTCAAGAAGTAGCAATTAGAAAAGTTAAGGAAACCTTAGGTGCGAACGTGGATTACCGAAAAGTTGAGACTGTTGGTCCAAAAGTAGGGAGCGAGCTTGTAAAAAATGGGGTTAAAGCAGTAGGTTTTGCTTTGATTGCTATGTTAATTTACATTGCTGTTCGTTTTGAATGGCAGTTTGCCGCGTGCGCTATTATGGCACTGACTCATGACTGTGTGGCAATCCTTGGATTGTTTTCTATTTTCCCGCTTGAGTTTAATGAAACAGCAATCATTGCAACCCTGATAACGGCTGGATATTCAATTAATGATACGATTGTGATTTTTGACCGTATTCGAGAGAATATTAAAAAATACAAGAAAATGGCGCTTAGTGAGTTAATTAATAAGAGCCTTAATGAGACCCTTTCAAGAACAACATTAACGGCAACAACGACGTTATTGGCTTTGCTCGCGCTCTATTTCTTTGGAGGCAAAGTTATCTCGACTTTTAGCTTGCCGATTATTGTGGGCATTTTGGTGGGGTCGTTTTCTTCTATTTTCCTTGCTTCTCCATTATTACTCTATCTAAATTTGAAAAGAATAGACCTTGCGAAAGAAGACAAAATTAGCCAAGAAGCGACTGTTTAGATAGTTAATTATATACGTCTCTTAACCGGTGCGGTTCAAATAGTGAGCTGCACCCGCAGGTTAAGCTTTTCTATGACGGTTAAGTAATCAAACTGAAGCAAGTTCCTTTACTTACTTATATCCTTGAACCATTTTTTTACAAAAAGTTCTTTCTAATTTTCCCCTGTTCCTTTTTTCATATCATAAACATCAATGATTATTCTCATTGATCTGTTGATAATGTTTGTCACATGTTTAGGATAAATGCCTAGGAACAGTATTAAAATAGCTAAAGAGCCAAGAACCAATTTTTCACCATAATGAAGATCTTGAATTCCTTTCATTTCTGCAAGACTTGGGACCAGTTTACCAAAACAGATCCTGCGATAAAGCCAAAGAGAATATGCTGCTCCGAAAATCATCCCAAGAACAGCCAAGCATGCAAAGCCAGAATTAGCTTTAAAGATACCGAGAAGAACAAAAAATTCACCAATAAATCCACTGGTCCCTGGTAAGGCAATCGATGCAAAGATAAAAAACATAAAAAATGCGCTGAAAACGGGCATTACTTTGACCAATCCACCATAGCTTGCAATATCACGAGTATGGAAACGATCATAAAGCATTCCAATGCAAAGAAAGAGTGCGCCTGAAATCAAGCCATGGCTTATCATCTGAACAACAGCTCCTGTCATTCCAATTAGATTGAAAGTAAACAATCCAAGAGTGACAAATCCCATATGTGCAACAGAAGAATACGCAATAAGTTTTTTAATATCAGTTTGAACCAAAGCTACTAATGAGGTGTAGATGATCGCGATAATACTTAAAGTAAAAACATAAGGAGCAAAAAATTGACAGGCATCAGGAAGTAAGGGGATCGAAAAGCGTAAAAACCCGTAGCCACCCATTTTTAAAAGAACAGCAGCTAGCAAAACAGAACCTGCTGTTGGAGCTTCTACGTGAGCATCAGGTAGCCACGTATGAAAAGGCCACATTGGAATTTTTACAGCCATTCCCACAAAGAAAGAGAGCCATAACCATTTTTGCAAATAAGGAGTCAATGAAAGATGAGCCATTGCCGCAATATCTGTCGTTCCCGCTTCATTATAAAGCTTGATAATAGCGAGCAGCATAAAGACGGAACCTAGCAAAGTGTAGAGAAAAAACTTAAAACAGGCATAGATTTTTCTCTCCCCACCCCAAATTCCAATAATTAAGAAAAGGGGGATCAAAACACCTTCGAAAAAAATATAGAAAAGCAAAATATCAAGTGCACAAAATACCCCAATCATAAGTGTTTCAAGCAGCAAAAACGCCATCATGTATTCTCTGACACGCTTTTGGACGTTGTTCCAACTGACTAGAATACAAAGCGGAGTTAAAAAGGTAGAAAGCAGAATAAAAAAGAGAGAGATCCCATCAATTCCAAGATGGTAATGGATGTTATAAGATTCGATCCAAATATGTTTTTCAACAAATTGGTACTCAGCGTTATATGAGTCAAATTGAAATAAAAGGACTAAGCTCATTAAAAAAGTAAGACTTGAAATCCACAAAGCAACAGCTTTAGCATTTCTGGTATCTTCTTCTTTTATAAGGCTAATGAAAAACACCCCAGAAACAGGAAGGAAAATAATTAAGCTTAGTAGGGGAAAGCTCATATATGCCCCCTTAAGGTATTAATGAATGAGACAAGCTCAGTTTTATAAAGCATGAAAAAATAGTATGTGATTATAAAAATAACACTAAAAAGCATCGCAAACGCATAATGGTAAGTGTATCCACTTTGAACTGAGCTGTTTTTTCTAGAAAGAAAAAGCGTGATTTGACTGATCCCTTCAGGGCCCAGTCCATCGATTGTTTTTCGGTCTCCTTGGCGCCAGAGAATACTTCCTATTGTAAAAATTGGCTTTACCCAAAGCCATTGATAAATTTCATCAATATACCATTTGTTATAAAAGAATTTGTAAAAAAGACCTTTTCCTAATTTTTCAGGAATAAAAGGGAAGGTTCTGTAAAAAAGCGTTGCAAGGGTAATTCCTAAAACACCGGCTAAAATAGGAGCATATTCAACCCAGTTAGGTAAATGTGAATGTGCGGCTGTTTGTGCCATAATGCCATGTCCCCAATGAAAGCCCCAAGATCCCTCAATAAACCATTTCCATCCCAACCAACCACTGAGAATCGCGCCAAATGCTAAACAATACAAAGGAAACAGCATGCTGGTTGGGGATTCATGTATATGGGCCATAACTTGTTCATCAGCACGGGGTTTGCCGTGGAAAGTAACGATCAATAGTCTCCAAGTGTAAAATGCTGTTAATAATGCAGCAATCAAACTTACTGTCAGCGCAACGTAATGACCGGATAAAAAGACAGAAGAGATAATCAGATCTTTCGAATAATATCCTGAAAAGAAAGGGATTCCTGCTAAGGCTAAACTGCCAATCCACATCATGCTATATGTAGCTGGAATAAATTTATGAATTCCTCCCATTTTTTGAATATTTTGCTCATCTGACATAGCGTGGATAACCGATCCTGCTCCTAAAAAGAGAAGAGCTTTAAAAAATGCATGAGTCACAAGATGGAAGGTTGCTGCTGCATAAGCTGAACACCCGCAAGCCAGAATCATATACCCTAGTTGACTGCAGGTTGAATAAGCAATAATGCGCTTAATGTCATTTTGAGTGAGCGCTATGGTAGCTGCGAATATAGCTGTAAAGGCACCTACTATAATCATCATCTCTCTGGCAATGGGAGCGTACTCGTAAAGAGAAGAAAATCGCACAATTAAAAAAACTCCAGCTGTTACCATTGTGGCAGCATGAATAAGGGCCGATACAGGCGTGGGTCCTTCCATGGCATCAGGAAGCCAGGTGTGAAGTCCAAATTGAGCTGACTTCCCCATAGCTCCTATGAAAAGCAGAACTCCTATTAATGTGAGCACATGGATTGAATAGCCAAAAAATTCTATATAGGTTGCGGATTTTCGTGCCAAATTCGTGACAATCACAGAAAAATCCAAAGACTCAAAGCACCAATAAAGAGCGCAAATACCAAGGATCAGTCCTGCATCTCCAATACGATTGACAACAAATGCCTTGAGTGCAGCATTATTGGCTTTTGGTTTTTCATACCAAAAACCAATCAAAAGATAAGAAGATAACCCAACGCCTTCCCATCCTACAAATAGCTGAGCCATATTGGGGGCAGATACCAAAAGTAACATCATAAAGGTGAACAAACTCAGATATGCCATAAAGCGGCCTATTCCTTCATCATGTTTCATATAACCAATTGAATAGATATGCACAAGAAGGGAGATAAAAGTCACAACTGCAGACATGACAAGGCTCAAAGGATCAAATAAAACTCCCCAATAAACTCTTAAACTATTCACCTTGAGCCATCTAAAAAAGTCAATTTGAAAGTACAGATCAGGCCCAAGATTAATCAACAGAAGAACTACAGAGATAAAAGAAATAAAAACCCCAAAACAAGTAATGCTTTGAGCAAAACGTGGGTTATTATGAGCGCATAACGCAATTACAGCACTTGCTAATGGTGTAAAAACAATTAAAAGAGAAAGAAGAAAATAACTCAAATTTTTCCCTTACCCTTTCATCTGACTAGCGTCATCAATGGAAATTGTTTGACGATTACGAAAATAAACAACCAGAATAGCAAGCCCAATAGCAGCTTCAGCTGCAGCAACGGTTAAAATAAATAAAGAGAAAATCTGACCATTCAGATCTCCTAGATCAGCTGAAAAAGCTATAAAATTAATGTTAACAGCTAAAAGGATCAGCTCAATAGACATTAATACATTGATAACATGACGGCGATTTAAAAAGACACCTAAAGTCCCAAGACAAAATAACAAAGACGATAAAATAAGATAGTGTGACGTACCAATGAACATCTATTTTTCCAGTCCCTTATGAAATTCAACTTTTACCAGTTTCAAACTATTTTCTTTGTTTCTTTTTAACTGTTCAGAAATATTTTGTTTTTTTACTTGCTGTTTTTTCTGAGGATGAAGAGTCAAAACAATAGCACCAATCATGGCAACCAAAAGGATCAAACCCGCCATTTGAAATACATAGAAATAATGAGTATAAAGCAATTCTCCAAGAGCGTGTGTGTTTGAGGTTTTTAAAGACGAAGAGAAGGCTGTCAGATCATTTACTTTTGTTGAATGCCACCATTGATAAGCTGTAAAACCCAGCTCAAGTGCAAAAACGAAAGCAAGGAAACCGGTTGCTTTTATATAGGAAGATAAAGATCTCTTTTCGCTGTTTTCTTCTGAAATATCAAGCATCATAACCACAAATAGAAAAAGAACTGCTACGGCACCTACATACACAATCACCAAAATTAATGCCAAAAATTCAGCACCAGCTAATAAAAAAAGTGCTGCAGAATTAAAAAAAGCTACAATAAGGCACAAAACGCAATAAAGCGGATTTCTTATAAAAACAACCCCGCTTGCTGAGAAAATCAACGCGGTTGCAAACACGTAAAAAAGTAAAGACGGTGCCATCTCTAGTGCCTGGGTGAATATAAAATGAATAAAAGACCTTGCATCAGTATGCCTGATTATAAGGTCTATGTCAGTAACGAAGAGCCTTGATTGATGAAATTATGCTTAGACATTGAGGCAAAAATATCTTGTTCTTTAAATTTTCTATTTATGCTCAGAAAATTGATACAAGATCTCAAGAAACCTTTTTTAAATGCTGATCAACAAAAATCTTGGCAAAAGTATAAATAGATTGCATGGGATTTGCACCGATTGAGGTTGGGAAAATGCTACTGTCGATAACGTATAAATTATCAATTTCCAAATCTGTTGCCTGATTCCAGACTTTGAAATTTTTCGACACAACTGACGATCTTGGGTCATTTCCCATCTTATTGGTTCCTTGCATATGCGCTGAAGATAAAAGAGTTAAGTTATCCTTGAATTTAAGTTTCTTAATTGCTTTTTTAGCTTCCCCATAAGATTTAAAAGACCGCTTTGATGATGTCTCATAGATTGCCTCTAAAGAAGGAATGAAAACTTCCTTAGCGCCTTGTTCGAATAGGACTTTGGTGGCTGTGATAATGGCTTTTCTAAATCGCCCTTTGTCCTGATTAGAAAGTTTATAATCCACCTGAACTTGACCTTCTTCATCGATAAAAACACGATTGCCATAAGTAACGGTATCTACCAGCATTACGCCAAATCCACCAATGTGTGAAAATTGAGATATGTTTTCGTTGATGTGATCTTTCACCCCTGGATGAATGGATGCAATAAATCCTGCATCGGCTGACATGGATTCAAAAAAATAACCATCTGATAAAGGAATTGAAGGGGCGTAAACCGCAGCTAATAATCCTTCTGTGTTGAAAATGGGTTGGGGAAATACACCCAAAACACCAATAGAGGGATGCATAATCAATCCCTTACCAATGTTGCTATTAGGGATATTTGACCTTAAAAGGATTTCAGCAGACCCCATTGTTCCGGCCGCTACAATGATTGTTTTTGCCCTGATTTTATAAGTTTTTGTTGGGTCTAGATTTAAATTGTGGGGGTCAGCGAATATATAATCCTTCGCCATTAATTGAGTTGGTCTTACAGTGATTTCCGTAACCTGGTTATTGGACAATTTTAGATCTGAAACTTGTAGATTTGAAACGACCTGAAAAGTCTGAGCGTGTTTATTCATAGCCGGCCATAAATATGCATCCACAGCAGATATTTTAAGGATTTCTCCTTTTTGACCCAATGGCTTTTTTGCATTCAATTCGTAAGGCACTGCCGAAGAATAACCTTTTAAAAGTATTAAATTATTTGGATTAATTTCTTGATAATCAACAGGACGGGTGCCAATGCTCTTTCGAACCCATTTATAAAGGTTATGAATAGTCACAAAATCTTCGCCGTTTTGATGCACGAAATGAGAGGGGATAAGGTCTTGCTTTATCCATCGTGTAAGAGTGGTTTTAATGGTGGGAAGAAGTGGGGAAAAGGCAAGATCAATGTTAACTGTGGATCCGCCGCCAATGACCCTGCCATTTCGAATTGCAATTCCGCCAGAGACTGTGAAACGCTGATTAAATGATTCCATAAGTTCTGTATCATATTCAGAATTGATGCTTCCTGGTTTTACAAAAGGTCCGGCATCGATAAGAAGAATTCTTTTAACTCCAGCTTCAGCAAGTTGCGATGCAATAAGGCTGCCAGAAGGACCGCTGCCAATAATTAAATAATCGACATCTTCGCCATCAAAGGTAAGGGTATCTTGTTCCAAGTGAATATGACTTTCAGGATAAACCTGGTCTGTTTGGTGAATAATTTTCTCTGTGCTGGGACCTGAATAAAGGACGTATAAGTAAAACCGACGCAAGAAAGCTGCAGCTTTTGCTATTTTTGGGTCTTTGTGATGAGTTAAAGCATCTAAGGAAAAAGGATCATTTGCAAATGGATTGATCTGTTCTAAAGCCGTTTTTACATTCGGATTTCCAAGAAGATATTCCCTTAATTTATTACCTAATTTCCCTTCAATTGCCTGATAAGTTTGGAGGGGTAAAAGGTCTTGCACAATCTTGTCATGTAAAACTTCGTTTTCTCCAGCGAACGCCGAAAAACTGATAACGAGCGATACAAAGAAACAGCTAAAAATACGCATAGCATTACCTTTTATAGTGTTAACCTTTTCAGCCAGGAGAGGGCTTCGCGCCCTATCTGTATTTTTCCTTAGCCTCTACTTTTTCCGCCAATAGAGGTTCCCATCTATCGCCGTTTGATAATAATTTTTCTTTATTGTATATCAATTCTTCATGAGTATAGGTGGCGAATTCAAAATTGGGTCCTTCAACAATTGCATCTACAGGACATGCTTCTTCGCATAGTCCGCAGTATATGCATTTTGTCATATCAATATCATAACGAGTCGTTCGGCGGCTTCCGTCTTCTCTTTCTTCTGCCTCTATGGTGATGGCTTGGGCAGGACAGACGGCTTCACATAGCTTGCAAGCGATACAGCGTTCTTCTCCATTCGGATAACGCCTTAGAGCATGCTCACCCCTAAATCTTGGACTTAAGGGCCCTTTCTCATAAGGATAATTCAGAGTAATTTTTGCTTTGAAAAAATACTTTAAGGTAATAAATAAACCATGCAATAGTTCAAGCAAAAACCAAGTTTGAAAATAACGATATGCACGTTTTAAAAGATTATTCATAAATCTTGATTATACCCTTCTTCATGATTAGGGTAATGTATTTCTTCGCTTGTATGTGCCGAGTTAGATTGACCTGGTGCATAGACAATCAAAGCAGAAATAATAACAACACCCAGTAGAGAGACGGGCAAAAACACCTTCCACCCTAACCGCATTAATTGATCATATCGGTAACGGGGCATAGTAGCCCTAATCCATAAAAACATAAATAACATAAAACAAATTTTTAAAAGGAACCATACAGTTCCCGGTAAACAATTTAGCCATGGATGATCAAAAGGTGGCAACCATCCGCCAAGGAATAAAATACTGTTCATCGCGCTCATCAAAATCATGTTGGCATATTCACCAAGGTAAAAAAGAGCGTAGGGAAATGAAGAATACTCAACGTTATAACCTGCGACAAGCTCAGCTTCTGCCTCTGGAAGGTCAAAGGGAGTGCGGTTGGTTTCAGCTAAGGAAGATATAAAGAAAATGACAAAAAACGGTAATAGTTTTAAGGCAAACCATCCCTCTTTTTGGGCCAAAACAATATCGGTTAAGTTTAAAGAACCTACACAGAGCAGCACGCAAACAATCACAAGACCAAGGGAAACTTCGTAAGATATCATTTGGGCGGCTGATCGTAGAGCCCCTAAAAAGGCATATTTAGAGTTACTTGCCCAACCTGCAATAATAATGCCGTAAACTCCTAAAGATGAAATCGCCAAAAGATAGAGGATCCCAACATTAATATCTGCAAAAACAAGTCCTGGACCGAAGGGAACAACTGCCCATGCGGCAAGACTAAGGCTGAATGTTAAAATAGGAGCAAAAACGAAAAGCAACTTATCAGAGGAATCGGGAACGATAATTTCTTTATGCAAAAGTTTTATACCATCAGCAATTGGTTGCAGCAAACCAAACGGACCGACTCTGTTCGGCCCAACCCTTAGCTGCATAGCAGCTATAACTTTTCGTTCAGCAAGGGTTAGATAGGCAACCCCTAAAATAAGTGCAACGATAAAGGCAAATGCCTTGATGGCGATAAAAAAGATAACTTCAGCATATTGCCACAATTCTAAAACAATCGGATTTTGGAGAAATGCGTTAATCATCAATTTTATCTCCATTGGCAATTTCTCGAACACAAGCGGCCATGTTTGTAGAATGCCTTGAAATGGGATCATTCATATAAAAACTTTGAATGGGTAGAACAAAAGGCTCATGCGAATATGCCATTGGAGCAGGCAATTCAAAATCTTGCCAGACTGTTTTTACAATCTTACCCTTGTTATCAAACGCAGGATGGATCTTTCCAAGAGCCGTTTGAATCTCATCCCAATTGTTGTAGGGAAGATAGAGGCCTAATGACGTAGCCAGAGCATGAATGATTAACCAATCTTCTTTGCCCTCTCCGGGAGGTGGCAGAGCCTGAAGGGCCAATTGAGCTCTGCCTTCGGTATTCACATAAGTGGCCATTTTTTCAGTGTAAGCGCATCCTGGTAAAATCACATCTGCCAGATGCGCCCCCTTGTCACCATGATGCCCTTGATAAACAACAAAAGTGTCTCCTAATTGATCCATGGGGATTTCATCGGCTCCTAATAAATAAAGGAGTTTAATTTTCCCTTTTTGACAAGCTGTTAGGATTTGAGAGGTATCAAAACCATTTTCTTGAGGAACAAATCCAACGTCAAGTCCGCCTACGCGCGATGCTGCGTTATGCAGAACGTTATATCCATTCCAATCTTTTTGGATAAATTTATAATCCTTTAAAAGTGCTTGCACATTATGAAGAATAGCCACTCTGTCAACGTGTTTAAAGACAGATTGACCTAATATTAAAACAGGATGCTTTGCATCTTTAAGTTTCTTAGCAAAAGGATGCGCACCGCTCAACAATCCTTCTAAAATTGCAGGAGAATCTCCAATCCATTCATATTGATAAGTAAGATCCGTTTTTGGGCCAATGACTCCAATCGACGCACCGCCCTTTAAATAGGTTTTGCGAATTCTGGCATTGACCAAAGGGGCTTCATGACGTGGATTGGTCCCAATCAAAAGGATGCAATCAGCCTCTTCAATCCCTGCAATCGTCGTGTTCATTATGTAATGCGAACGTGAATCATGGGGGATAAGAGAGCTATCTTGACGACAATCAAGATGAGGACTTTCAATTTTGATCATCAAATCTTTTAAGGCCTTCATCGATTCGCAGTCAACTAAATCGCCGGCAATTGCGGCGATTTCGGTTCCTTTTAAAGTTTTTAATTGGTCTTGAATCACTGCAAAAGCCTCTTCCCATCTGGCCGGCTTTAATTTTCCTTTGACGCGAATATAGGGCGTGTCAAGACGTTGGTATTTAAGACCATCATAAGCAAAACGAGTTCGATCACTGATCCATTCTTCGTTGATCTCTTCATTTAAGCGGGGCAAAATGCGCATTACTTCGCGGCCACGTGTGTCAATACGAATGTTTGAACCCACCGCATCTAAAATATCCACACTTTCGGTTTTGGTTAGTTCCCAAGACCTGCCATGAAAAGCATAGGGCTTGCTGGTCAAGGCGCCAACGGGACAAACATCAATTAAATTTCCCGATAGTTCAGACCTGACAGCGCTTTCTAAATACGTTGTGATCTCCATGTTCTCGCCCCGCCCAAGCGTTCCTATCTCAGAAACGCCTGCAATTTCATCGGCAAAACGCACGCAACGCGTACAATGAATGCAGCGCGTCATCGTGGTTTTGATCAGGGGGCCCATATATTTATCTGCGACGGCTCGTTTGTTTAGGTCGAACCGGCTTTCTCCTCGGCCATAAGCGACGGTGATATCTTGTAAGTCACATTCACCGCCCTGGTCACAAATCGGACAATCAAGAGGGTGATTGATTAAAAGAAATTCTAAATTCCCTTTACGCGATTTTTCCACCATAGGGGTTTGAGTGTATACAGCCATTCCTTCAGTGACAGGCATAGCACAGCTGGCAACAGGTTTTGAGGATCCATCCACTTCAACGAGGCACATGCGGCAATTTCCGGCAATCGAGAGCTTGGAATGATAGCAAAATACCGGAATTTCAATCTCCAGTTGTTCACAAGCCTGAAGAATGGTACTTCCAGGCTCTACCTCAACAGGTCTGCCATCAATTGTTAATTTGACCATGTTTTTTAAGATGCCTTCGTTTTTCTAATCAATATTATATGGATTCCCAAAGCAAGCAGGGAATAAAGTACATAAGGTATGTCCAGCATAATATTACTTTTGATGCGCCTATATTCCCTTATTTTATCTTCTTCAATGGCTTCTAAGCGAAGTTGTTCAATTTTCTCAGGTGCTAGTTTTTTATTTTTCTCTATAAAAAAAGAGCTTTTTGTTAGGTTGTAGGCTATCTGATAACTATCATCGAAATTCTTTAATCTTAAAAAATCTTGAGTCATAGATCCTGTCTTAATGACAAGGAAAATTGTCAAAAAAAGGCACACTAAATAACAATAAATTAGTTTTATTTTTGCAGCTGTGAACATTGGTTTATTCCTATCCTCTGGTTGATTGCCTAATGCGGTCTTCTATTTCTGGTCTAAAATGCCTGATTAATCCCTGTACCGGCCATGCTGCGGCGTCTCCCAGAGCACAAATTGTATGACCTTCGATTTGATGGCTAACATCCTCTAATAAATCAATATCCTCGATGCGTCCCTGGCCTTTTCCTAAACGGTCTAACATTCGCCACATCCACCCTGTTCCTTCCCGGCACGGGCTGCATTGACCACAACTTTCATGCATGTAAAATTTACTTAACCTGGCAACGGCCTTGATAATATCCGTGGACTGATCCATAACAATCACAGCGGCGGTTCCAAGGCCAGTTTTTACATCCTTTAAACTATCAAAGTCCATTAAAACTTTATCACATATTGATTTTGGAATTAATGGGACTGAAGATCCTCCTGGAATAATTGCCTTTAAATTATCCCAACCCCCTATAACACCGCCTGCGTGTTTTTCGATCAGTTCACGTAAAGGGATTCCCATTTCTTCCTCGACATTACAAGGTTTATTCACATGCCCTGAAATAGAAAAAATCTTTGTTCCTGTATTATTGGGACGTCCAAGACCAGCAAACCAATCGGCACCTCTTCGCAAAATAGTGGGCACAACAGCAATGGATTCAACATTATTGACTGTTGTCGGGCATCCATATAATCCAATGACAGCAGGGAAAGGCGGCTTTAAGCGGGGCATCCCTTTTCTTCCCTCTAAACTTTCCAAAAGTGCTGATTCTTCGCCGCAAATGTAGGCTCCGGCCCCACGGTGAACATATAAATCAAAATCCCATCCTGACTTGGCTGCATTTTTACCTAAGAGTCCGGCTTGATAAGCTTCGTCGATGGCATCTTCTAGGTACAAGGTTTCGTGATAATATTCGCCGCGCACGTAAATGTAGGCTGTGTTGGCGCCAATAGCAAAACCAGCTAACAGTGCACCTTCAATAAGCTTGTGCGGCTCAAATCGCAAGATATCACGGTCTTTACAGGTCCCCGGCTCGCTCTCATCAGCATTAATGATCAAATAATGTGGCCGTCCATCGCTGATCTTCGGCATAAAGTCCCACTTTTTTCCCGTTGAAAAGCCGGCACCTCCGCGTCCCCTTAGATTCGATTTTTTGATTTCTTCAATAATCCAATCTTTTCCTTTGCTAATAAGGCCTTTGGTTCCTTCCCAGTCTCCTCTTGCTTTTGCGTTCTTTAGTTGAAACGGTTTTATACCATGCAGATTTGTAAAAATGTGGTCTTCAGGTTTAAGCATCAGAAGCATCCTCTGAAGATGATGTCGCTTGATCTGGTAAATTTTTCAAAAGCTTAACAATGCTTTCCGGGGAAAGGTTTTCATAATAATCATCATTAATCTGCACAACTGGGGCATTGATACAAGCGCCCAAACATTCAACTTCATGCAAGGTAAATTTTTGATCTTTTGTTGTTTCTCCGGTTTTAATTTTTAAATGATGCTCGCAGGCCTTTTTTAAATCTTCAGCGCCTTTTAACCAGCAAGGGGTTGTACCGCAAACTTGCAGATGATAAGTCCCAACCGGTTTTAGGTTAAACATCGTGTAAAAACTTGCAACTTCCAAGACTTTTATGAATGGCATCTCAAGCATGTTTCCGATTCCTTCAAGTGCGTTCTGGGGAAGCCATCCCCCCGATTGCCTTTGTGCTAAATCAAGCAGGGGTAAAACAGCGCTTGCTTGCCTTCCCTTTGGATACCGTTTGATGTAGGCGTCAGCTTTTTTCTGATTTTCAGGTGTAAACGTAAAACTCAACGATCAATCTCTCCAAATACAATGTCCATGGAACCAATAATAGCGACAACATCTGACAGCAAGTGTCCTTTTGACATAAATTCTAACGCTTGTAAAAAGGCAAAACCAGGGGAACGAATTTTACAGCGATAAGGTTTGTTGGTTCCGTCCGATACCAAAAATACCCCAAATTCTCCTTTTGGAGCCTCAATAGCTCTGTAGATCTCTCCTTTGGGTACATGAAAGCCTTCAGTATAAAGCTTAAAATGATGTATCATTGCTTCCATAGATGTCTTCATTTCTAAGCGAGTTGGGGGGACAACTTTAGGGTTTTTTGCCAAAACAGGCCCTTTTGGCATTTGATTCAGACATTGTTCAATCATTTTGATACTTTGGCGCATCTCTTCTACGCGCACTAAATAACGATCGTAACAATCCCCGTTCTTACCGACCGGGATATCAAAATCAAGTTCTTCATAAACTTCATAAGGTTGTGATTTACGTAGATCCCAGGCCACATTACTTCCTCGTAACATAGGCCCTGAAAATCCCCAATCGATAGCTTGTTCATCGGTGATAACACCAATATCCACTGTTCTTTGCTTGAAAATTCTGTTTTCAGTTAGAATGTTTTCGATGTCATCAATGACTTTTGGGAACCGATTAATAAATTTTTGAATATCTTCCAATAATAATGGCGGCAAGTCTTTATGAACTCCACCAGGTCTAATATAAGCAGCATGTAAACGAGCCCCGCTGACTCGTTCATAAAATTCCATAATAATTTCGCGTTCCTCGAAGGCCCACAAAAAAGGTGTCATCGCACCTACGTCCATGGCGAAAGTAGCAATATTTAGTAAATGGTTTAAGATGCGCGTCAATTCAGAAAACAGAACCCTAATATATTGCGCTCTTTTTGGGGGCTGTATGTCCAAAAGTTTTTCAACGGCTAGAATATAGGCATGTTCCTGACAAATGGGGGATACATAATCCAGACGATCGAAATAGGGAAGGGCTTGCAAGTAAGTTTTATGTTCAATGAGTTTTTCAGTTCCTCTATGCAAGAAACCAATATGCGGATCTGCTTTGTGAACGATTTCTCCTTCTAGCTCCATTACCAGGCGAAGCACACCATGGGCAGCAGGATGTTGAGGGCCAAAATTAAGACTGTAGGTTGTTGGTGTCATGACGCTTTTTCTGTGTCCGTTTTTTGCAGTATTCCTTCCCAAGGACTTAGAAAGTCAAAGGAACGGTAGTTCTGATTGAGCTCCACTGGTTCATAAACAACACGTTGCAGGTTTGAATCATATGCAACTTGAGTAAAACCCGATAAGGGGAAGTCTTTACGTAAAGGGTGCCCTTCAAAATCATAGTCAGTCAAAATCCTTCTTAAATCAGGATGGTCTGAGAAAGAAATTCCAAAAAGATCCCAAATTTCACGTTCATACCAAGATGCGGCTGGAAAAACTCCTATGACGCTGCTTACTGAAGCTCTGCAATCAACTTTTAATTTTACCCTGAGACGCGTATTTATTTTGTGACTTAACAAATTATAGATCACCTCAAAACGTTGAGGTTTTTCTGGGTAATCAACGGCCGTAATATCAACAAGCTGCCGAAAACGGCACTTTTTATTATCTCTTAAGAGTGTGAGAACGCGCACATTTGCGCCAGCATAGACTGTTAAAACAGGTTCGTCAAAATCACAAGTAATCTCAATGAGATCAGGAGATAAAATCTCATGAAAAAGATCGATTAAGGCTGAAAAAGAAACAGAGCTCACAAAAGTTACTCTTTATACGTATATAATCTAAATTTATCTCTCTAAAAGGTCGGGGTCAAGGGAAGTCTAAATAGTAGGGTTTCCTTTTAACTTTCAACTGGTAAGGAAGTTTTTTTTGACATCCAATTAAAATTTCCACAAATAATTATTGACTGGAGTGTGATGATTAGATATAACTACACATACCGCTTGAGAAGCGGCGCGATCATTGAAAAGTAGAGAAGAGATAGAAAAAGGGATGGTAAGCAGGTAGCGTTGAAGATATTTGAGAGA